>VFZL01000001.1 GCA_016871175.1 Acidimicrobiia bacterium
TGCCTCCTGCTCGCGTATGCCATCCCTATCCTCTGCGGCGGCTTGGCGTCATTACCTAAGGCAAGAGCCGGATGCGGGAAATCCGCTCGTCCGGATCTGTGGAGGGGGGCATGGGCAACCATGATTCTTACTCCGACTCTTCCATGGCGTCTGAACGAGTTGGGACCAGCTGGAACTGTCATGTGGGCGATGCAGCCCAGCGACCCAAGACGCGATTCGGCGGCTGGGCGTCGTGCGAACTGGCGAAGGAGGCGGTTCTGGGTCTTGGGACAGTCCTGAGACGAGACTGGCGACTGCTACCGTGGCAGCGAGGGGACTTGATGGAGCGGGCTACGGGGATCGAACCCGTCTAACTGGCTTGGGAAGCCAGGGCATTACCACTATGCTAAGCCCGCTCGGTGAATGGACGTCTCCTGAAGACTGTATCGTCCAGGCTCGAAATCTTCAATTGCAAATCTGCAATCGTCAACTCCTGATTAGCCCGAGCACCTCGTCGCGCCTAGTGGCCATTTGCTCAGGCGTTGTCGCCTCGAGGTTGAGGCGGAGCAGTGGCTCGGTGTTCGACGCCCGGACGTTGAAGTGCCAGTCCGGATACTCGATCGAGAGGCCGTCGAGTCGGTATTGTGTGGCGTCGGGGTAGGCGGCCCCTATCTGCTCCAGCTTGGGCGGGACCGCGGCCATGCTCGACAGTGTCGTGTTGATCTCGCCGCTGATGAAGTACTTCGCGCGGAGCGGCTCGAGGAGATCGCGCAAGCTCTTGCCCTTCTTCGACATCAACTCGAGGATGAGCAACGCCGGAATGAAGCCGTTGTCGGCGTAGAAGTTGTCTCGGAAGTAGTAGTGCCCGGTGACCTCGCCGCCGAAGATCGCGTTGGTCTCGCGCATCCGTCGCTTGAAGAACGCGTGACCGACGCGATTCATGAGCGACGTCCCGCCGTACTGGGCGACGACATCGCGGACCGCATAGCTGGCCCGCAGGTCGTAAATGATGGTCGAGCCGGGGTGCTTCAAGAGAAACGCCTCAGCGAGGAGGGCTGTCACGAAGTCGCCCGACACGAACTCTCCAGTGCCGTCGATGAAGAAGCAGCGGTCGGCGTCGCCATCCCACGCAATCCCGATATCAGCCCTCTCGGCGAGCACGCCCTCGGTGATGTCAACCCGATTCTCCTCGATGAGCGGGTTCGCCTCGTGGTTCGGAAACCGTCCATCGATCTCGAAGCAGAGCCGTGTCGTCTTGCAGGGCAGTCGGTCGAAGAGGAGTGGCCCGATCAGGCCACCCATACCGCTGCCGGCGTCGAGGACCACCGTGAACGGCCGAATCACGGACGGATCAATGAACGACATCACGTGCTCGACGTACGGCTCGACGACGTCACTCTTGCTCACGGTACCGCGCGTCGCGGCCGCCTTCGGCAGACCGCCATTGGCGATCATGTCGCGTATGTCGCCGATACCGGCGTCGCCAGACAGCGGGAACGCGTGCTGCCGCACCATTTTCATGCCGTTGTACTGCTTCGGATTGTGTGACGCGGTGACCTGGACCCCGCCATCCAGTCCGTCCTTCGCGACGCCGAAGTACAGGACATCGGTCGGGATCATCCCGAAGTCGACGACATCCGCGCCCATGCTGGTCGCGCCCTCGATGAACGCCGATGCCAGGCTGGGCGAGGATAGGCGCATATCACGTCCGACGCCGATCCGTTTCGCCTGAAGATAGGTCACGAACGCGGCGCCGATGGCTCGCGCGCCGTCCTCGTGCACTTGATCGGGATACGTGCCGCGAACGTCGTAGGCCTTGAAGATCTCTGGATTCAGTGTCATCGAATGTTCCTACACCCGGCTGTAGTCGGTGATCGTCGACTTGTCGCCGAGAATCACGCCGGCGTCGACGACGGCATTGCGACCGACGTGGCACTGCCGCCCGAGGACCGACCGCCGCACCTCGGCCTCCGCGCCGATCCGCGTGCCCGACCAGACGACGGCCTGATCGATGACCGCGCGCTCCTCCACATGACACTGCCGGCCGATGACGCTGTAGCGGCCGATGCGGGCGCCAGCCTTCACGACGGCGCCGTCATCGATGAAGCACGGACCCTCGAGCATCACGCCCTCGTCGACCTTGGCCTTGCGCGACACATACGGGCGATTGGCCTCGCCGTCGAAGGGTGGGGTGCGATACCGCTGTTCCATGATGTCGCGGTGGACCTGCAGGTACTTCTCTGGGGTCCCGATGTCGATCCAGTAGCCGCGATGGATCACCGCGATGAATGTCTCACGTCGCTCGATGAGCGATGGGAAGAAGCTGCGCTCGATCGACCAGGGCGTGTCCTTGGGGATGCGATCGAAGGTATCCGGTTCGAGAACGTAAATCCCCGCGTTGATGGTATCGCACGTGATCTCTTCCGGCTTCGGTTTCTCGAGAAACCGCCGGATGTTCCCGTCCTCGTCGGTTTCCACGAGGCCGTACGCCGACGGATTCTCGACCGGCGTGAGCACGATGGTGGCCTTGGCTCTTCGCTCGCGGTGCCGCGCGATCACCGCCGCGAGATCAATATTCGTCAGGACATCACCGTTGAAGACGACGATCGAATCGTGCAGCGACTCGCCGGCGTAGCGAACCGCGCCCGCGGTCCCGAGCGGCGCGGGTTCGACCACGTAGCGGATGCTCATCCCCGACTCGCTTCCGTCGCCGAAGATCTCCTCGATCCGCCGGGGCTGGTAATTGAGGCTGAGGATGACCTCGTCTATCTCGGGTACGTGCTTGAGAAGGTCGAGCTGGTAGTGGAGAAACGGTCGTTCGAGAATCGGAACGATGGGCTTGGGTGTGTGCAACGTCAGCGGTCTGAGGCGCGTGCCTTTGCCCCCTGCGAGGAGGATCGCTTTCATACGAAACAAGGATGTTATCATGGCGCTCGACACGGTCATGCCTTATGAACCTCCCGAATTCGCTGACGCTCACGCGCATATTCCTCGTGCCGCTGTTGGTGGTCGTGTTGCTGACGAAGTTCGAGGGTCGCGCGATCTTTGGTGTGAGTGAGGAACTGGTGGGCGCCGCGATCTTCGCGATTGCATCGGTCACCGATTGGCTGGACGGCTTTGTCGCGCGTCGTCGGAAGCAAGTGACGCCGTTCGGGCAAATCATCGATCCGCTCGCCGACAAGCTGCTCACGTCCGCCGCGTTCATCTCGCTCGTCCAGCGCGACCTCGCGCCAGCCTGGATGGTGGCCGTGATCATCGGCCGGGAGTTCGCGGTCACCGCACTGCGGAGTCTGTTCTTCTCCCGAGGCACGCCTATTCCGGCCTCACCGCTGGGAAAGATCAAGATGGTGGCGCAGGTCGTCGCCATCCTTGCGCTCATCTTGGGCGACCGTCACCTCGGGAACTTTCTCGTGATCGGGCATGCCGCGCTGTGGGTCGTGCTCGTCACGGCCCTCCTATCGGCTGCGGATTACTTCCGTCGCTTCAACGTGGCGCAACCGGCGCGCGCCGGCGTCACCGACATCGCCGTGGCGCGCGAGCAGCGCCGCGGACGACGGGCTGTCTAGCCGGCGAAGAGAGCTGACAGCCGAGAGCGGAAGCCAGAGATCTGAAGGCGTCGTGCGCCAGGCCGGATCGCGGCCTGGATCGATCAACGCGGGGAAACGACCGGTGTGCCGGCGGCGCTCTGGCCACCCTCGCCGACCGGCGTGGCTGCCGGGGTCGCGGGCGGCGCCGGTGTGTGGGCTGGCGCAGTCCCAGACGTGGCAACGGCCGGCGCAGCCGCGCCGGCGGCGGGTTTCGAGGCTGGCAGTTTGGCGTTCCCGGCATTGGCCGATTTCAGCGTCTCAATCCGCTTATGCGTATCCTCGAGGTGCTCGCTCTGCTGGAACTCGGCCACGAGCCTCTCGAAGTAAGGGAGCGCTTCCGCCGGCCGCCCTACCTTCACGAGTGCTTCGCCGAGGTAGAAGTACGCCCCGTCGCGCGTCGTGTATTCGGGGTCGGTCTTGATCAACGTGCTGAGCCGATCGATCGCGCCTGGGAACCACCGCTGGCGGTAGTAGAACACGCCGACCTGGTAGTCAGCTTCACTCAACCGATCCTTGGCCTCGCGCAGCTTTGCCTTCACTTCAGGCATCAGCTGGCTGTTCGGGTACCGTGCCACCAGGATCTGCAGCTCGCGGATCGTGTCCCGCGTCTCGGTCTGGTCGCGCTGGGGTGCACGCATCTGACGGAAGTACGTCATCGCGATCTTGTACTGCGCGTAGTCCGCGCGCGGATTCGTGGGGTAAAACGAGAGGAACTCCCGGAACTCGTTCTGCGCCAGGACCAGGGCCTCGGTATTTCCTTCGCCAAGGTAGGTATCGCCGATCGCCAGCTTGGCGTCGGGCCGGTGCGGGCTTTGGGTGTATGTCTCGGTGAGCTGCTTGAAGAACTCACGCGCGGTCAGCCACTTCTTCTCCTTGAGAAGGGCATTGCCCCGCTCGAAGAGGAACTGATCGGGCTGCATCGTGCCGGGGGGCACGGCGCCTCGCCCCTTGGCTGCGCACGCCCCGAGCATCAGGACGAGCGCCAACAGCAGCAATCGCTCGAATCCTGGCGCGCGACGCCGGCCGGTCACGAGATACTGAGAAGCCATCGATGCTCGGCGGTCAACCCTTCTTCGAGCCCCACTGTCGGGGTGAACCCCAGTTCCGCTTTGGCGCGAGCCGTGTCGGCGAACGTGTGCCGCATATCACCCTTCTGCGGTGGCTGACGATCGATGACCGGCTCGCGTCCGGTCACACGGCCGATCATCCGCAGGACCTCATTCACGGTCACCCGTGAACCCCCTCCAATATTGTATACGCCGCCGGGGAGCCCTCGCGTGGCGGCCTGGACGTTTGCCTCAACCGCGTCATCTACGTAAGTGAAGTCGCGGGTCTGCTCGCCGTCCCCGTACAGCGGAATGGCCTCGCCGCGATGGACGGCGCGGAGGAACTTGTGAAACCCCATGTCCGGACGCTGACGCGGCCCATAGACCGTGAAGTAGCGCAACGAGGCGGTGGGCACCTTGAAGTTGTGCCAGTAGAGCAGGCACAACTGCTCGGCGGCCAGCTTCGTCACGCCATACGGCGAGAGCGGCTGAGGCAGCGCATCCTCCCGCATCGGCAGCGGGACATCGTCTCCATAGACCGACGAGCTCGATGAGTACACGAGACGTTCGATCGGCCGGCCGACGCACGCTTCCAGGAGCACTAGGGTGGCCTCGATGTTGTTCTCCGTATAGACGCGAAAGTCGCGCCCCCAGCTCTTCCGAACGCCGGCCTGCGCCGCGAGGTGAAACACGTGCGAGCGGTCGGCTAGGAGGTCGGCGAGCGGGGCCGCCTGGATCGTCGACTCGATGAACCGAAACCGGCCCTCGGCCTGGAGCCGCTCGAGGTTGCGTTCCTTGTCGGCACGCGAGTAGTAGTCCGTGAAGCAGTCGAGGCCCACCACGTCGACGCCGTCGCGAACCAACCGTTCGGCGAGCGTGGACCCAATGAAACCGGCCACGCCGGTGACCAGCGCCTTCACTCGGGTTCCCCTTCCACGTCCGCCGCGGCGAACATCTCCCGGGCGCGGGCCGGCAGTCGGCGAGGCCGCCCCGTCGCATCCAGCGTTGCGTGTTCGGTGTGTCCTTCGGCGAGCACCGCACCATCCGCGGCGCGCGTCACGCGATACTCGAACCGGACGCGGATCGGCGAGACCAAGGCGCCTGCGGCGTGAACGTCGAGCTCGTCATCGTAGCGCGCAGACTCGAGATACTCGCAGTGCGCTTCGATCGCGGGGAGCGTGAAACCGGCTTCTTCCATGTCGCGGTACGTCCAGCCGGCCCTGCGCAGCAGATCCGTGCGCGCGACCTCGAACCAGACGAAGTAGTTGGCATAGTAGACCACACCCATCTGGTCGGTTTCCGCGTAACGCACGCGGAGGCGTGAGGTCGATCGAGGTCCGGTCACTGTGGTGCGACGAGCGCGGCGTTCGCCTTCTCGCGCAGCTGCCGAGTGGCCTGCTCGGGCGTGCCTCCGCTGAACACCGCGTGGCCGGCCACCAGGATCCGCGCGCCCGCGGCCACCACCTGAGGCGCCGTCGTGAGGTCAATCCCGCCGTCGATCTCGATGAGCGCATCACGGTTGCCGGCCGCGTCCAGCAGCGCCCGGACCTCGGCCACCTTGCGCGTGCTGCGGGGGATGAACTGCTGGCCGCCGAATCCAGGGTTGACGGACATCACGAGCACGAAGTCGACGTCCCCGGCGACCTGTTCCAACGCGCTCACCGGCGTCGACGGATTCAAAACGACGCCCGCCTTGACGGACAAGGCCTTGAGTGCCTGAAGCGTCCGGTGCAGGTGCGGGAGCACCTCGACGTGCACGGAGATCATCGACGCGCCGGCACTTGCGAAGGCCTCGATGTAGCGGTCCGGATCCGCGATCATCAGGTGCACGTCGAGCGGAACCTTCGCCACCCTCCTCAGAGACTTGACGACAGGCGGTCCGATCGTGATGTTGGGCACGAAGTGCCCGTCCATCACGTCGACGTGAATGAAGTCCGCGCCACCCCGTTCGACCGCGGCCACGGCGGCGCCGAGCGCCGCGAAGTCGGCCGAGAGGATCGACGGCGCGATCTGCACGCTCATCGGCTGACCTCGAGCGACACGGGCTCGCCGGCGTCGATCTGGAATCCACCCTGCGGGCTCTGCCGGACGACGAAGCCCGCCGGAATTCCCGGATACGGCGTGGACCCGACGACGGTCACGCGGAAACCCTGCTCTCGTAGGAGTGCGGCTGCGCGCTCGCCGTCGACGCCGATCAGATCGGGCATCACGTAGCTGATACCCTGTTGGCCGCGATTGACGAGCAGCCTCACATTCGAGGCGCCGGCCTTGGCCGCCGGATCCTGCGCGACCACGACGTCTGACGCATACGCCGCCGAGCGAATTTCGGCCACCCCGCTCAACTCGAGCCCCTCTTCGACGAGCCGCGCCTGGGCGGCGCGTTCGGTTTCGCCCTCGAGCAACGGAACGGTCGCCGAACGGGGACCGGCGCTCAGCCACACCCGCACGCTCCGTTGTCGACGCGTGGTGACCCCCGGCGCTGGCTCCTGGCCCAACACGTGTCCCGCTGGAACCTTGGCGTCCGGACGCCGCTGGTCGTCGACCCGGACAGTGAGGCCTCGTTGGTTCGCCAACGCGGTGGCCTGGTTCGGCAGTCGATTCAGGAGATCCGGGACCTCGACTTCACGGGCGCGGATCGCCACCCGCATCGAGATGAGCGTGAACAGCACGAAGGTCGCGGCCAACGCACCCAGCAGGACGAAGAACTTGCCCGCGCTCCAGACACGGGTCGTGAAGGCCATGTGCACAGAAGCGTACTACACTAAGCGGGGCGCTGCCCGACCCCCAACTCCGCGCCGATCGACGCGAGTTCAGGCGCGGAGGGACGTCGAAAGATGATCCCAAAGAACGCGTCGAGCCCATGACGCGGCGGTGATGTGCGCAGCGCGCCGTCGGCATCGAACAGCACGGGAGCCAGCGCGCTGTGCGCCGCGCGGGCGTCCAGGCGAGCAAATGCGTGCTGCGCGGCGAACGTCGCTGCCACCTCCTCGTTTTCCTCCGGCTCGCTCGAGCATGTGGCGTACACGAGCCGTCCCTCCGGCGCGACCACGGCAGCGGCGTTCGCCAGCATCGTCTGCTGTGCGCGGGCGAGCACCAACAAATCGCTCGGCTGCCGTCGCCATTTGATATCCGGATCCCGACGCAACGTGCCGAGCCCGGAGCAGGGGGCATCGACCACGACGCACTCGAAGACGGGTGCGAATGGCAGTGGCCGTTGCAGGTCGGCCCGCACCACGCGTACGTGGTCCGCGCCAGCGGATTCCAGGGTCCGACGAAGCAGGGCGACGCGATGCTCGCGTACGTCGCATGCCACGAGCAGGTCACCGGCACGGCGACGCTTCGGCAGACCAGCACCGGTCACCAGTTGCGCTGCAGCGAGCGCGGTCGTCCTGCCCCCGGGTGATGCGCACGTGTCGAGCACGCGGCGCCCAGGATCGGGTCCGGCCAGCAGAGGCACGAGCTGCGAGGCTTCGTCCTGCACCACGAAGAGCCCGTGGAGCCGATCGAGCGCTTCGAGTTGAGCCCGATCGCCGCGAGGCAGATGCAGGCAGTCGGGACCGAACCGACCGCGCTCGGCCTGTATGCCGAGGTCGGCCAACTGTGCCTGGAGCGTGGTCACCGTTGTTCGGATCGTGTTCGCCCGGATCGTGAGCCCCGGCGGCGTGTTGTTGTAGGCGAGCCACCGCTCCGTCGCCTCGAATCCAATCCGATCCAGCCAACGCTCGACCAGCCATCGTGGGTGCGACAGCGTCGTCGCGAGGTACGCCAGCACCGCCTCACGATCCGCGGGGTCGGCTGGCTTCTGCGGAAGCGGCAGCGCGCGTCGACGCCTCGACAGCGTCCGCAGGACCGCGTTGACGAAGCCGCGCGCACTCTGCTTGCCGGCTCGCGCCACGAGGTTCACGGCATCGTCCACGACCGCGGCGGCCGGCACTCGCGTGAGGTGGAGTAGCTGGTAGGCGCTGAGCCGCAGGATCTCCAGGACTTCGGGATCGAGCCGCTCAATGGGACGCTTGGCGAAGATGCCGATCAGGTGATCCAGCGCCGCCCGCCACCGCTGAACGCCGGAAACGATGTCAGTCGTGAGCGCGCGGTCTCGCGGGTCGGCCAGGTGCGCACGGGCAAGCTCGATCTCGGTCCCGAGGTCGCCCCCGCCAGACGAAAGCGCCCGCAAGCACTGGAACGCCGCCACCCGAGCGGGCGCGATCATGGCGCCGACGTGAATCGATCACCGGCGATGATGCGGTGACCGGACAAGAACTCGCGCGTGCGCATCGGTCGCTTCCCTTCGGCCTGAAGCTCGAGCACGTTGATGACTCCAGCCCCCGTCGAGACACGCAGCGTGTCACCTTTGGCTTCGAGAATCGTCCCGGGAGGCGTGACAGGTGAGCCCTCCGCGCCATCTTCGGCCGATGAACGGAGCAGGATCAGCCGCTGACCGTTCAGATACGAGTACGCGTGCGGCCAGGGATGCATCCCGCGAACCAGGTCATGCACGCGGTGAGCGGATTGTGTCCAAACGACGAGGCCGTCCTCTTTGGTCAGGCGATGTGCGTAGGTAGCGAGATGGTCGTTCTGCGGTACCTCTTCAATCGGACCGGCCGCCAGACGGTCCACGGTCTGCGCGAGGAGCAAGCCGCCCAATCGCGCTAGATCGCGTTCAACGTCGTCAGCCGTTTCGTCTGGGCCGATGGGTCGATGGGCCGTTGCCAACATCGCTCCGGCATCAAGAGCTCTCACCACGCGCATGATCGTGATGCCGGTTTCAGATTCTCCGGCCGCGACCGCACGCTGAATCGGCGCCGCACCCCGATACCTCGGCAGCAGTGAGGCATGAACGTTGATCATGCCGAGGCGTGGAGTTGAAAGCACCGCCTCGGTGAGGATCTTGCCGTACGCCGCGACGACCCCCAGATCCGTGCGAAGCTCGGCAAGCTGAGTCAGGAATGCAGGGTCCTTAATCGAGGTCGGTTGAAGGACATGCAGACTCGCTTGCAGCGCGCGCGCCTTGACAGCGCCCTCGACGACATTCTGTCCGCGGCCGCGTGGCCGATCCGGTTGCGTGACGACCCCGACGACGGGATGGCGAGAGGAGAGAAGCGCCTCGAGCGTCGGGACGGCGAATGCCGGCGTGCCGAAGAAGACGATCCGGAGGGGGCCGGCCGCTACCATTTCCCCGCGCGGGTGAGCTTTCGGATCTTCGTCACGATGAGATCGCGCTTGATGCCGCGCAGCCGATCGACGAAGAGCGTGCCGTCCAAGTGATCCATCTCGTGCTGGAAAGCGCGGGCGAGCAGCTCGGTTCCCTCTTTCTCGAACGACTCGCCGTGGCGATTGAGTGCTTTGACGACGGCACGGGCCGGCCGCACGACCGTGGCGTTGAAGCCCGGCACGCTCAGACAGCCCTCTTCCTCGAGCTGCATGCCGTCACGCTCGACGAACTCGGGATTGACGAACGTCATGAGTCCATCGCGCTCGCGGCCGACGGAGAGATCCACGACGAAGA
The DNA here is from genome assembly GCA_016871175.1 of Acidimicrobiia bacterium. GTDB lineage: Bacteria > Acidobacteriota > Vicinamibacteria > Vicinamibacterales > CAVVIG01 > VFZL01. The sequence goes on from VFZL01000001.1 coordinate 10,119, forward strand.
TCCGCACTGACACGCCGACCTGAGGTGCCGCCAGACCCACGCCTGGGGCAGCGTACATCGTCTCGATCATGTCGTCGATGAGCCGCTCGATGTCTGGTGTGATGGCTGCGACCGGCTCGGCCCTCTGATGCAGGGGCGCTTCGCCGTACTTGAGGATCGGACGAATCACGACGCGCTAGGCCTTCACCCGGAAGCGGCTGTCGGTTCGTGCCTGGCACGCCGTGCAGTTCGCGACGAACTCCTCGAGGGAATCGCCGCCGAATTTCTCGAGCGCCGCCTCGGCCAACACGATGGCGACCATGGCTTCGCCGACCACAGCTGCGGCGGAGACCGCACAGACGTCGCTGCGCTCGATTGCCGCAGGACTCTCTCGCATCGTCGTCACGTCGACCGATCGGAGCGGTTTCATGAGGGTCGCGATCGGCTTCATGTACCCTCGCACGCGGAGGTCCTCGCCGTTAGTGATGCCGCCCTCGAGGCCGCCGGCGTTGTTCGTGGGCCGCTTGACACCCAAGGGCGGGCCAGGAGGAGCGTCGAGCGGCAGAATCTCGTCGTGGATCTTCGACCCAGGGAGCCCCGCGACTTCTGGTCCGCGGCCGATGCCCACCGCCTTGATCGCCTGAATCGACATGAGCGCCTGGCCCAATCGACCGTCGAGCTTGCGGTCCCACTGCACGTGGCTGCCAAGGCCAGGGCGTACGCCGTGAGCGATCACCTCAAAGCAGCCGCCGACGGTGTCGCCCGCTTCGCGCGCGGCGTCGATGGCGCGCATCATCGCCCGTTCCACTTCAGGGTCCACGCAGTGCAGCGGTGAATCCTCCGCGATCGCGCGGGCCCGCTCGTAGGTGACGGCGAGCGGATCGCCAATCGACGCGGCGCCGATTGTCACGACATGGCTGACGATGTCGGTGCCGACCGCGAGGAGTAGTTGGCGGGCGACGGCTCCCACCGCCACTCGCGCGGCCGTCTCACGTGCGCTCGCCCGTTCGAGGATGTTGCGGATGTCGGGCGACCCGTACTTGGCGATGCCCGCCAGGTCCGCGTGCCCTGGACGAGGGCGTGTCACGGCGGGTCGGTCAGTACCCGGTACCTCGGGCGGTGCCACGCCCTCGATCGCCATCGTCCGACGCCAATTCTCCCAGTCCTTGTTGGCGATCATCATCGTGATGGGTGCCCCCGTCGTCACGCCGTGACGGACGCCGCTCACAAACTGCGCGCGGTCGGACTCGATGGCCATGCGTCGGCCACGGCCGTATCCCAGCTGCCGCCGCCGAAGCTCGCGATCGATCGCTGCGAAATCGATCGTGAGACCGGCGGGGATGCCTTCCAGGATGGTGACGAGCGAGGGGCCGTGGGACTCACCAGCAGTCAGAAAACGCAGCATCGACGCTCGATTCTATCCGAAAAAAATGCGATCTCCGGTCCGCGCTCGGCCCTTTTCCGAGTCATCGCCTCGGTCCCGCTTCTTGCACCGGTCAGGAGCGCGAGGTGCGCGTGGAGCTGTTTGCCGATCGATTCATCGTAACGGACGTGGAGGCGGAGCGACGAACGGCGCCAGCAGCGCCCGGTGTACCGGGCCCGACCATGCGACGCGCGATCGATGTGTCGTGCGGCGAGCTCATCACACTCGTGCATTCCAGCGAGGGAGAACCGAGCGAGCAGCTGCGATGGTCGTTGCGCTGCGGTCGTTTTGCCAGCATCCACCATCCGCACGTGTCGATGCTCATCGATTTCGGTCTCATCGAAGAGGGGCGTCGATTCGAGGCTTGGCGGGGCGTCGACCCGTGGAACGGCGACCCGCGGGAGGCCGAGCGCGCACGCGATCGCACGACGACGTACTTGAGTGCAAGCGATCTGACGCCCTGTGGCCCCGACGCACGCGTGGTGCGATGGCGCGGTCGCGCCGTTGTCATCCCGAACGCGAGCGCGGGCCAGGACGCGAGCACGTCGTCCCCAGGCGCGAACGTGGCGCCGGCGCTCGCGACATGCGGCCTCGAATCGATCGGCCGGTCGGCGGTCGCCGGTGTGGCCGAGCTCTTGGGCGACCCCACGAGGTGCGAGCCGACGGCCGTGGCGATCTGGGGTGCCGCCGGCAGCGGACGCCATGTTGCCGCACACACGCTGGCGCGCGTCGCACGCGTGAACGGCTTCGTGCCGGTGGACGCAGCTCTCGACGACGCGGCCGTCTGGCGCGCCATCGGCGACCGTTCGGTCCTGCTGATCGATCGGCAGTTCGAGGGACTCTCTGGGCACGGGATGACGCCCGTCTCCAAGCGTGGTCGCTCGAAGGACGTTCGTTCGGGCGGGCGCGGTTGGCGCCGGTTGCTCGATGTCGTCAGTCGACGCGGGCGAGCACACCTGCTGCTCATGTTGACGTCAGAGCCGATGCCACGCGTGCCGAGCCTGCGCCTCGAGCCCGTGCCGACCCACGTCCTTGCCGAAGCCGTGCGCCCGTTCGCATGGGTGGCGGGCCGGCGGACGGCAGTCGAAAGCGCCGCTCGGCGCGCGGGTGGTCAGCCGGGACGGTTCGCGGCCGTGCTCTGGCACGCACCAAGGCTGGTGCGCGATGCCTCGATGGTCGCCGAACGGGCGCCCGACTACGGGGAGGCGGCGTCTGGAAGCGTCAAGCGTCCACCTCGGCGCGCCTGGCCCGTTTCAGGGGACGTCGCGGCCCTCCGGCACAAGCTGCAGAGCGCCATGCAGCGGCTCGAGACCGGTCGGCACACGTCGGCCATGCGTGCGCTCCGCAGCATCGTGCTGGCCCTGGCGCGCCGGAAAGACTGGGGGGCCGCCGTGCACGGCGCAGCGACACTCGGCAGCGCGCTCCTCGCGCGCGGGCAGGCTGCGGAGGTCGGGCGATTGCTCGATGACGCCATCGGTTGGGCCGAAGAGGCGCAAGACGAGGCCGCGATGGGAGCGCTCTCGCTGGTCCGGGCCGACTGGCACTTGCACCACGGTGCGCTCGGGGAGGCGGAGGCTGTCGCGCGCAGCGTGCAGTCGGTCGCGGCGGCGCGCGACGACGCCACGCAACACACCGCCGCCGTGGTGGCACTTGCGCGCACGTTGTTCTGGCAGGCCCGGTTTGCGGAGGCTGGCGACGTGACGGCCCGGGTGGACGTGGGCCGCTGCAGCCCTCGCGAAGCCGTCGCGCTGGCGATCGCCACCGCCCGCAACGCCGTCGGGTGTCCTGCAGCCGGGGGAGGGCATAGGCTTGCATCCCAAGCCTTGGCGGCGGCGGAGCGCCTCGGCGAGCCGCGATGGCTCTCAAGGGCCCACGGTGTCGTGGCGTTTGCGCACGCCGCGGCAGGCGATGGGGCGGCCACCCACAACGCCGTCAGGCAGACCGTCGCCAACGCCCGCGCGGCGCACGATCCGCACGTCGCTCTGCATGCGCGCCTGCTGGGCGCCGAAGTCGATCGACGAGACGGCCGCAACTCATCGGCGACACGCCTCCTTGCACACCTTGCCCGGTTGCCGCGAGGAGCCTTGTCGGCTGCGCTGGAGGCGCGTGTCGCGCTTCTGCGCGACCTCCTGGCAGGCGGATCGCCGGAGCTGACCGCCGACCGTCTCGCCGCCTCGACCGGCCTTCGCGCGCTGCCGCTCTTCGCGCCGCCACGAACACTGCTGCCGTTTGCCGAACCCCAGCTCGAGGACGTGTTGGATCTGGTCGCGCGTCTGCAAGCCGCCGAGGACGATCGGGCCGCGTTGGTGGCCCTGTGTGCGGGTCTCCGCCAGCACCTGCGGGCAGCCGCTGTCGGCTTCCTCGTGGAGCACGGGACCACGCGCTGCCTGGCGGCGTCGGACGGAGCACGTCTCGACACGGAGATCGCAGATCGCGCCCTCGCCGCCGGCCAACTGGTCACCGTCCACCCCGACGCCGGTGGGGCCGAGGCTGGTACGCCAGTTCGCCACGGCGGGCAGACGGTCGGGGCGCTGATCGCCCGGTGGAGCGCAGGCGTCACGCCGCGATCGGAGCGGGTGGCCGCGCTGTTGGCTCTTGGTAGCGCTCTCGGGGGACCTGCCCTCCTAGCCGCGGCACGCGGACAGGCACCGGGGCTGGCCGACGAGCTCTCGGGCGTGAGCGAGAGCATTCAAGCGGTCCGGTCAGCGATCGAGCGGGCTGCGCCGGTGTCGTATCCCGTCCTTGTGGAAGGCGAGAGCGGCAGCGGCAAGGAGCTCGTCGCGCGCGCGCTGCATCGGCGCAGTCCCCGCCGCGATCGACCGTTCGTGGCCGTCAACTGCGCCGCCCTCCCGGACGACCTCCTCGAGGCCGAGCTGTTCGGGCATACGAAAGGGGCCTTTACGGGTGCGATGATCGAGCGGCCCGGCGTCTTCGAGGAGGCGCACGGAGGCACGCTCTTTCTGGACGAGGTCGGCGAGTTGTCGGCACGCGCACAAGCCAAACTGCTGCGGACGTTGCAAGAGGGCGAGGTACGGCGAGTCGGGGAGAACGTCTCCCGGCGCGTCGATGTGCGAGTCGTCGCGGCGACGAATCGTCAGCTGCGAGCAGAAGTGGCCGCGGGCCGATTCCGGCTGGATCTGCTCTATCGCCTGGACGTCGTACGGATCGTCGTTCCACCGCTACGTGAGCGAAGGTCGGATCTCGCGTGCTTGATTGAGCGGTATTGGCACGAGGCGACCGAGCGGGTCCGCAGTCGAGCGATGCTGAGCGCGGCCACCCTTGCGGTGCTCGCGCAATACCACTGGCCGGGAAACGTCCGGGAGCTCCAAAACGTGATGGCAGCGCTTGCGGTCCGCGCACCGAGGCGTGGCGTCGTTTCTCCGACGGCCTTACCGTGGGCCGGCGTGGGATCGACGCTCGATGCTGCGGCGGCCTCCGACCGATTGGACACCGCACGCCGGGCGTTCGAAACGCAGTTCGTCCGGTCGGCGCTCGTGCGGGCGGGCGGGCATCGTGGGCGCGCCGCGACAGCGCTCGGTTTGTCGCGGCAAGGCCTGACGAAGCTGATGTCGCGCCTGGCGATCGCGGACCACGGTGAAGAGCCGGATCCGTCTCGGGCGCGGCGCGTCATGCCGTAAGATGGCGCCGCGTGGTCCGCTGGCTCGTGCATCGCGTGAGGATCTTTGGGCCGCGTGTCGACGGGCCACCTGGGCGTGTCGCTCCGCACGAACGAACCTGTGCTCGATCCGCTCCTGGCACGCGTGCCGGCGACGCTCGCGTTGGCCGTCGCGGCGCTCGCGTTGGCCATCACGGTGGCTCTGCCGCCGCTTGGCATGGCGGGCGCCATCATCGGGGAGGCCTCCCTGAGCTTTCTCGGCCTCGGCGTGCAGCCGCCGACACCGAGCTGGGGCTCGATGCGCAACGGGGGCCGCGTCCATCTGCTCGATGCGCCCCACCTGACCGTCTTTTCAGGCCTCGCGATTGCGCTCGTCGTCCTCGGATTCACCTCTTCGGGTGACGGCCTGCGCGAGCTCGTCGATTGACACCGCTTCCGGTGAAGCCCGCGACCGTGTGCTCAGCGGCCGCGATTGAGACGCCGCGCGCGCGAGGAGGTCTTCGTCGTTGGGCGCGACGTCGAGCGCCTTACCGAGCGAGGCCTTTGCGACGCTCACGTCACCGGCTTGCGCGTCCGCTTGCGCGAGGCCCTTCAGCCATCGCGGATTCGCAGGTTCGGATGCCAGCGCGCGCTGGAGCCAGCGCTGGGCGCTGGCCACGTCGTTCGCGGCCAGCGACAACAGGCCGAGTCGGCCAGCGCGCGTCGCGGCATCTGAGTCTTCGCCGACGAGCGCGTGGTAATCGAGCAGCGCGGCGCGAGCCGCCTCGGGCTCGTGCTGCTGCTCCGCGACGTCTGCGAACGCGGCAAGCGCAGTGGGCGCGACGGGGAACCGGCGGGTGGCTTGTTCCAGGATCCGTCGCGCCGCGTCGAGCTCGCCGTTACGAGCCAGTGCTCTGCCGTACAAGCTCAACCCTTCACTCGACGCAGACGGTCCGGCGCCGAGGTGATCGAGCGCCTCGATGGCCTTCTGAATCGCGTCGGCGTCGCTATACGTGATCCCCACATCGAGCCACATGCGCCCCAGTTCTTGGTACACCCGGGGGTTATCTGGCGATCGCTCGATCGCGTTGGCGAACGTCACGGCGGCGGCCTCCGGATGGCCGGCCCGCGCATGCGCCACACCCACCGCGATCTGACGCTCCACGTGCGTGCTGTCCAGCGCTGCCAGCACCTGCAATTGCTCGAGCTGGTTGGGATAGCGACCGACGCTCTCGTACAGCGCCGCAAGCTCCTCGCGGGCCGGGATGAGCCCCGGTGCCAGCGTGACCGCACGTTCGAAGGCCTCCACCGCTTCTTGCGTGTGCTGCTGATCGCGGTGGCACAAGCCGAGCAGGTAGTGCGCGTCGGCCAGACGGGCATCCAGGGCGATCGACTCGGCGAGTGAGGCTATGGCGCGGTCTATGTGGCCGAGTCGGTAGAGGGCGAGGGCGAGGGCGAGCTTGTAGTGGACCCGCGGCACTCGGCTCTCCACCCGGAGCCGCTGTTCGTACGTGTCGACGGCCCGGTCGAATCGTTGCCGAGCGGCATAGACGTCGGCGAGCAGCTCGAGCGGCAACGGCGCGGCCGGATCCAGTTGCACGGCCGCGCGCAGATCCCGCGTGGCGGCGTCCAACTCGCCCCGTCGGCGGTAGGTTTCGCCACGCCGGAGATGGGCGAGCATCGAGTCGGGCCGGAGCGCCACGGCGCCGCTGAACGCTTCGATCGCGCCGAAGGTGTCACCCGAGGTCAGCGCGACGTCGCCTCGGGCCAGTAGGCCGCGGTAGCTTCGCTCGCGGCCCGCGGTCTGTAGCCCGACAATGACGCCAACGGCGACCAGGCCGAGAACGCCCACGGCCAGGACCACGCGCTTCACCCAGCCATGCTGCGTCCCTCTTCCCTGGATTGCCAATCGAGGCACGAGCGACGGAACTTTCGCGTCTCCCAGGGGTCTAAAGCCGGTACAGTGGGATCAGCACTCGCAGAGGTCACGGGCATCGCTAATATCCGCGTGAAACAGGCGCGCGCTGCGGGGTGGGCGGAGGTCGCAGACCGAGAAGCCACCCTCCTGAACCGTTGCGCGGCTGGCGAGGAGGCGGCGTTCGCCGAGCTGATAGCCGAGCACCAGCGGATGGTGGTGCAGTTAGCCATGAACTTGCTCGGGGACCGTGATGAAGCGCTCGACCTCTCGCAAGAGGTCTTCCTCCGCGTGTTCCGCACCATCCGAAAATTCCGGGGACAATCGGCGCTCCGAACCTGGATCTACTGCATCGCCGTGAATCAGGCGCGGAACTGCCACCGCTTCTAGAGGCGTCGGTACCGCGGCGCTCAGGTGTCGCTCGATGCGCACGTGGAGGCTCACGGCGAGCTGCCCTCCGATCGCGGCACCGGGCCCGATCGCGTCTTCGCGCAGAAGGAGCTCTCGACCCGCCTTCAGCGGGCGCTGGACGCCCTGCCATTTGATCAACGCACCGCCATCATCTTGCGGGAGGTCGATGGGCTGAGCTACGACGAGATCGCGTTCTCTTTGGGCGTGGCTGTCGGCACCGTCAAGTCTCGGCTCACGCGGGCGCGACAGGCGCTGCGAATCGAGCTGAGAGAATTGAGGGTGGTATGAAGCCCCTGACCTGTGCTGCCACGCGACGTCGCCTCACCGCCTTTCGCGACCGTGAGCTCCCGGTGCCTGAGCAGATCGCGGTCGCTGCGCACCTCGAGTGGTGCGACGACTGCGCGGAAGTGATCGACGATGACCGGGTGGTGGGCCACGTGCTGCGGAGTATGTTGCCACGCCGGACGGTCCTGACGGCCGACGAGCAGGCGACGTTCCCGGCTGCCGTGGTCAGCCGCATGAGAGCGGAGCGGAACGTCTCGTGGGCGGCGGGGCTCCAGTTGATGTTCGAGGACGCCCATCTGATGTATGCAGGTGCGGCAAGCGCGGCGGCGCTCATGGTGTGCACGGTGGTGATGCTCGGCATGATGCGCTACGCGACCAGTACGCCGCGGCCCGAGTCCCTCGCCGCGCTCATCAACTTCATGACGCCGGGCTCAAATCAGAATCCGGTGGTACCGCGGCCCGGCGTGCTCATGCCCAGGTCGCTCGACGCCGTTCGACGAGCTTCTCGCGACCAAGGCCGGGATCGACGAAGAAACGATGGTCATGTTAGCGGCGACTGTCACCCGCGAGGGCCGGGTCGCGAACCTCGGGCTCTTGGATCAGTTGGGTGACGAAGTGTCGCCGGACGCCGAGGAGGCCAGAGGGGTCGCGAACCTGCTCGACGCCGTGTCCCGCGCCCGCTTCGAGCCCGCGAGCGTGGCCGGGCTGCCGGTCGCGGTCAACATGGTGTGGATGGTGGCGCATACCACCGTCCGCGGCACGCCTGTCGCATCCGAACCGCCCGTCGTCGTCTCACCGCCCGCGAAGAAACGCCGCGTCGCCTCGCTGGCCGAGTCCATCGAGTTCGCGCTGCGAAGCGCCTAAGCCGCGGGGTCGCGCCCCGAGTCGCCACTATCGTCGTGCGGGCGCGTCCACGTGGGCCGTGGCGACGTTGTTCAAGGCATCCTGCGCGCGAATGCTCAGGCCGCGCGGCCCCAGCTCACCCTGCACGGTGACCGTGAATCGCTCGGCGCGCGAGTCCGCCATCCCGTCGGTTGCGAAGGCCGGCCTCCACACCACGCCGTCCAGGGAGTACTCCACCTTCAGAATGGGTGAGTGCTCATCTCGCACCTCGAGGGCGATGGTCGTCCGCCCGCTGTTCATCTGCGGCGCTTGTGTCGTGATCGTCGGAGGCGCATTGTCGATCTCGAAGATGGTGCTGTCCATCTCCCCCGTGAGCGCTGTCTCGCCGGCATTGGAAGGCGCATCCGACGCGAGCACGCGGACGATGTAGGTGCCGTTGGGGACGGCGGTGGTGTCCCACACCAAGATCGGCTCGATGAGGCCCTGTCGAAGCACCTTCCACGTCGTCTCACCCTCGCGCCGATAGCGAACCTCGAACGTCAGCTCGTCCTCGTTCTCGTCGGCGGCGCGCCAGACCAGGGTCTGCAGCCCTTTCGAGTACGTCTTGCGGCCGAGCGCCGGACCCGAGGATCCGGATCCCGGGTTCATCGCTGCGTTGGTGAGCTTTCGTTCCGGCGTGGTCTGGTTGTCGAACCCTGCGAGGTCTGGGTCGCCGCCGCTGTACGGCTTCTGGAACACGATCCCCGGCGGGTGGACCGTGATGGATTGCACCTGCGGTCGCAGATTGCGCTGCAGGTATGCCACGGACACCGAGGTCAGTGTCGGCGAATCGGAGCCTGACAACCGCACGCGCCACTGGAGGTAACGTGCCTTGGGACTGACGATCGGAGAGCCGCCCAGAGCGGAATACGGTGCGGACCAGTCGCTCCACGTGTCGTTCGGCGTAGCTGAGTTCCCGGACCGCGTCGAAACCTCGATGGTGCTCCCGGATGGGACGCTGCCGCGCCAACTGATGGCTCCCCAGCTCGACACCATTCCGGCGTCACGCGGCTCGGATTCATACGCGCCGCGCGAGGCCCGGTCCGCAGACAGGCGATACACGCGGCCGGGATTGGCGGTGGCGTAGTACACGCGCCCGCGGGTGTCGCGCCAGAGCGAGGTGACCTGCTGACCACCCGCCGTCGCCACCAACGTCGGATCGAGCTGTTCGCCCTCGAGGCGATACAGCTTGCCTCGATTGCCGGTGGCGATGACCAGCCGGTTCTGTGCATCGAACGCGACGTCGTACGGCGAATCGTCTCTGGATTCCCAGAGCTTGTCCCACAGCCCATCGGGTGCGATCCGGAACACACCACCTTTCAGCGTCCGTCGATCGGAAGTGGCGCTGCCACTGCTCGCACCCGCGTCGACCACCACTCCGGTGATTTCGGTCGATACCGACACCGTCGGCGTGCCGCCGCCCGATGGCTCGGCCGCGCCTGCGGGCGCCGGTGACGTCGACGGACCGGGGTCCGCGCGCGGCGGCGGCGCGCTGCCCGTCCGACCGTTCACGGCCGCGACGTACAGCACGCCCTTCGGGTCGTGGCGCAGCGAGCGGACCTCTTCGAACGGTGTATCCAACAAGAGGAATGCCTTCCCCTGCGGGTCGACGCTGAGCACGCGTCCCGGGGAATCGGTCCCGATGATGATGTTCCTTCCGCCGGGTTCGATGGCAACCGCGGTCACGTTGGTCGCCTGGGCCGCGTAGAGCTTTGCGCCGGTGCCGTTGGGCGCGACGCGATAGACGTTCCCCTTCGGGCCCGTCGCGACGAAGAGCTCCCCGCGCGCGTCGGAGGCCAGGGCCCAGATGTACTTTTCCTCGGGCTCGAAAAACGTCGTGGCGATGCCGCGGCGATCGACCTTGTAGACCTTCCCGTCCGGCGAGGTGCCCACATACAGCCCGCTGTCCGGCGCGGGAGCGAGTGCGTGAGCCTCGAGCTCCTCGGCGTCGAAGAACAGCGTGCCTCGCCCGTCACTGTCGATGCGGAACACCTTGCCTTCGTTGCCGGTGCCGACCCACATGGCGTTGTCCGGCGCCGGAATCATGGACCACAGGAAGGGTGCGGCTGTCTCGTACACCAGCTCGCTCGCTGCGCCAATCGTCAACTGGCCGCGGCTATCGATGGACAGGCTGTCGAGCTCGCCCTTGAGGAACTCCGCCTGCGTGGCGGCTTGAAAGAATTTGGGCGACGAGGCGAACATGGGCCATGTGAGGAGGCCGGTGAGCGCGGCCGCTACGGCTAGCGTGCAGCGCCCGCATGCACGCACGCGATGCGGTATCCGATGGAGCCGGACCGAGGAATGTGCCATAGGTCTGATGCGGCGTGCGCTGAGGATGGGCGCCAGGTGACGGTCGTCCACTCGCGTTCGTTCAATGCGCCATCGAGAGCGTCAGCGTTCGGACCCCGCTCACCGTGTAATCGGTGGCAAGAGACCACTCGCCCAGCGTGGCGCTGCTCAAAGCGTTGAAAGTGCCGCCGGCGCGGTCGGCTTCCATGACCGCCAGCACGGACGGCGGCAGCGACGACAGCGCCTCGCCGTTGATGACGGCACCCGCGTCGCCGCTCATCAGCTTCACGTAGATGGCGTTGTTCCGCCTCGTCCGATTGAGCGCGCGGACGATTTGGTTCACCGAGCGTCGCTGCGGCAACCGCAGCTCGCGCTGCTCAGCCTGCTGCAACCGCTGCCCATCGGAGACGATGACCGAGAGGCTGCCGGTCGCGTTGGCTGGGATGTCGATGGGAATGGTCCGGACCTGGTCTTCGCCACGAAACGTGCGGATCAGGACCTTGAGCGGCACCGTCTTGCCCGGCCGTGGCCGAGGATCGTCGAGCCACACGCGCTCGAGGGTCGCCGTCTGGACCTTCTCGCTCGTGCGCACCACGAGGTCCAGCCGCTCGATGTCGACCGGCTCGGCGTCGTTGGTGATGAGCGCCGTCAGCGGCGCCACGACGAATGCGGAGGCCGGCGTCACCGAGTTGTCGCCCGAGTAGACGTTCTGGAACGAGATCGTCCCGTGGTTCCGAAGCGCCGCCTTGGCCTCGACCGCGTAGGTGGTCGTCCCGAATTGCCGCTCGTACGACGTGAGCGTCTGCAGCAGCGACGAATAGGTCATGAGTGGCGTGAAGAGCTGGTCGCGTACGACCTCGAACCTGAAGGTCCGCGTGCCGCCGCGAGCGGAGGTGAGCTGCATCGAGACCGGAACCATCTTCGGCCCAGGTCCGAGGCGTCCCGCGATCGCCGTCGCGCGATCCTGCAGCATCGTTCCAATCGTGTCGCCGGTCGTCGAGAGCTTGATAGACGAAAAGAGGCTGGGCAACACCGTGTAGACATAGGCCCGCGTCATGGGGAATTCCGTGGGGCCCAGGTTGTACATCGGATGGCCGAATGCGTAGACGCGATCGCCGTCGATGTGCGTCACGGTGCCCGTGCCGCCAAGGAGGAGATCGCCCGTGACGAAGTTCACGCCGACCGCGTCGCCTGGCTTGAGCGGGCCATCGAACGGCATCAACCCGGCGGTCGGTGCGGCGGCCGCGGCGCCAGCCATCGGCACGAAGCCCTGATCGCCAAACGCGGCGCCGAGGATGTCGGCCACGTCGCCGTTGAATCCAGACATGACCAGGGGTGTGGCGATGGGGCGGAGCATGGTGCCGACCGCGCGGCCGTCAAATCCTGCCACCGTGGGCTCGCCCGCGATGAGACGGGCATCACCCTGGCGCTCGGCGAAGGGACGGTTCCAATTCAAGGCCCGACGGAACGCCGCGACCAGATTGTCTCGGCTGATCGGGTACTCCATCTGAATGCGCGCGGCGATCGGGCGCGGTGTGCTGAGCGCCGTCGCCTCGGTCATCTCGGCAATCGGCGTGATCCCCGCGATGGGCTCCTTGGAGAAGTTGCCCAGCGAGTAGGAGACGGCGCCAATGAGACGGCCGTCCACGTAGACTGGGCTGCCGCTCATGCCCGCGATCACCCCGGTGTCGGCGAGCGGCCCGCCCTCCAGGCGCGCCAGAATCAAGTTCCGCTGCGGCCCCATCACGTTCTCGATGACCCCGAGAATGTGCGCCTTGAACTCCTCGACCCGGGTGCCGTTGAACACGGTGCGCCCGATCCCAACCATGCCAGGCCGGAGGTCGGACGGTGGCATCTGTCGACTCTGCGCCGTCACGCGCGATGAGCTCGACAGAACCGACAGGGCTACTGCAAGGCAGCAGGCGGGGAACAAGTACCTGAACATGGACTCAATTCGGTTATAGAGGCAAAGTGTAGAAGGGTCAAGGGGATTCGGGCCATTCGTTGACACTGGCGCGAGCGGTCTGCTATCGTGCGAACTTCCGTGGTGCATCGACTGCCTCTTGCCCGTTCCGAGCGTCCCGTCCGCGCGGCCGTTGTGTCTGCGTGGCGGTGGTATTGGAGCCTGGGAGAAGAGGCTGTTGCACGGGCCCGAGCCTGACCACCGCGCGACCGATTCCGAAGAGCCTCTTCAGCCCCCCGGTTGAAGAGGCTTTTTTTTTGCACCGCTCTGCGACGCACCCGTTCACGCAGAGCGGCGGCGCGCAGAGCGCGCCCGCGAGAAGCGGGAGCGGGGCGCCGGGTTCCCGCTGAGCAACCGAGCCGGGGCCTGGGACGGGCCCCATGGAAGGAGTGATGCCGCAGCGACTCTGCGTCGTGGCCATGGCCGCGACACTCGACGACCTCCGCCGGCAGCGGGACGCCGCTTTCGACGCCGACCTTGTCGAGCTGCGGCTGGACGCGCTCCCCCCCGCCGAGCTGGACGTGGCGGGCGCCCTTCAGGGACGGCGGACCCCGGTCATCGTGACGTGTCGCGCCCAGTGGGAGGGGGGGCACTTCGCGGGCTCCGAGGAGGAGCGGCGCCAGGTGCTGGCGCAGGCGCTCGATCGGGGCGCGGAGTACGTCGACGTCGAATGGAAAGCCGGCTTCCACGATCTGGTGCGGGGACCGCAGCGGGAGCGGATCGTCCTGTCACACCACGCGTTCGACGGGGTGCCCGATGACTTCGCGCAACGCGCCCGTGAGATGCGCGCGCACGGAGCCGGCGTCGTCAAGCTGGCGGCGATGACGCACCGGCTGAGCGACTCGGCGACACTCTTACAGGTGGCGCGCGCGGTGCAGGGGCTGGACGAAACCGGGCCCGGCCGCGCGATTATCATCGCGATGGGTCAGTGTGGAGAGGTGTCGCGCGTGTGTCCGTCGCGATTCGGGTCGGTCTGGTCGTACGCCGGTTCTGTGGCCGGCATCGGCCAACTGGACCCCCGAATGCTGCTCGATCGGTACCGCTTCCGCGCCCTCACGACGGACACACGGCTCTACGGGATCGTTGGGCGACCGGTCGGGCATTCCGTCTCGCCCGCGATGCACAATGCCGCCTTCGGCGCGACAGGCGTCGACGGCGTGTACCTCTCGCTGCCCGCTGTCGACGTCGAAGACTTCGTGGCGTTTGCCCACGCGTTCTCGCTGTCGGGCGCGAGCGTCACCATCCCGTACAAGGTGGCCCTCAAAGACCGTGTCGACTGCGTTGATCCGCTGGCCCGCGACGTCGGGGCGATCAACACCTTACGGATGGATGGTGACCGCTGGCAGGGAACCAACACCGACGTCGCGGGGTTTCTGCGTCCGCTCACTGATCGTGGTACGGTGCTGCGTGACATGCGGGTGGCGATCGTCGGGGCCGGTGGATCCGCTCGTGCCGTTGTCGCCGCCCTGCGATCAGTCGGTGCGCGTGTCACCGTTCACGCGCGTCGACCGCAGAACGCCTGTGCGCTGGCACAGGCGTGTGGTGACGTCGTGGCTGGCGCCTGGCCGGTTCCAGAGGGCTCTTGGGATCTCCTCGTCAATTGCACGCCGGTCGGGATGCACCCCGATACCGGCGCCTCCCCGGTGGCCGCCACAGGATTGGCGGGCCTTGCGCGTCGCACGGTCTACGACCTCGTGTACAACCCGCTCGAGACGCAGTTGCTGAAGGACGCCCGACGCGCGGGGCTTGCGACCATCGGCGGGCTCGACATGTTGGTGGAGCAGGCGCGCGATCAGTTCCTTCTGTGGACCGGCATCCGGCCGGAAGCAGCGGTGATGCGCGAGGCCGCGCTGGCGCGGCTCGCCGAGTTCGGAGCAACCCGAGAATCATGAAGATCACGACGTTCGAAGAGTTCACCGAGCTGGCGCGACGCGCCACCTTCGTGCCGGTCTGCAAGGAGATCGTGGCGGACCTGCTGACGCCGGTGTCCGCCTTCCTGAAGATCGCCGAGGACGCCGACTACGCGTTCCTCCTCGAGAGCGTCGAGGGTGGCGAACACGTGGGGCGCTACTCGTTCCTCGGGAAGGACCCGTTCCTCATCCTGCGTGCGCGCGACGGAAAGACGACCATCGATCGCGCAGGGGTCGTGAGCGAGAGCACGCGCCCGTTCATCGAGACGCTGCGATCGCTCATGGCGGATTTTCGCTCGCCCTTTGTCCCGGGCCTGCCCCGATTCACCGGTGGAGCCGTCGGGTATTTTAGCTACGGAGCGGCCTCGTGGTTCGAGCCGGTGCTGGGTGACCTCGGGGCCGGCCCGGACGGCGCCGATCAAGCTGGCTGGATGCTCTTCGACACCGTGCTTGCCTTCGACCACGTGCAGCGTCGGATCCTCATCATCGCGAACGCGCGCATCACCGGAGACGATGACCTCGAGTCGCTGTATCAGTTCGCGTGCGCGAAGATTCAGTTCCTCGAGCGTGAGCTCGAGCGGAACCTGTCGATCACGCGTCGCGAGAGCCCACGGCCGCTGACGATGACGTCGAACGTCACCCGTGAACAGTACGAAGCGGCGGTTCGGGCGGGGAAAGAACACATCGCAGCGGGCGACATCTATCAGGTGGTCTTGTCGCAGCGGTTCGAGGCGGCCGTCGACGCCGATCCATTCACGGTCTACCGAGCGCTGCGGCACGTCAATCCGTCGCCGTACATGTACTTCATCCGCATGGGCGGGGTGTCGGTGGTCGGTTCCTCGCCAGAGATGCTGGTCCGCGTCGAAGGCACGCGCGTGGAAACCCATCCGATCGCCGGCACGCGCCCGCGTGGAAGGACTGAGGCGGACGATCAGCGGCTCGGTGAGGAGCTCAAGCGCAATGAGAAGGAACGCGCGGAGCACGTGATGCTCGTCGATCTTGGCCGTAACGACGTGGGTCGCGTGTGCCAGTACGGGTCGGTACGGGTGCCGCAGTTCATGGCGCTCGAACGCTTCTCGCACGTCATGCATCTGACGTCGGTCGTCGAGGGCACGCTCGCGCCCGACCGCGACCGGCTCGACGCGCTCGTGTCGTGTTTTCCCGCGGGCACCGTGTCCGGGGCGCCGAAGGTGCGCGCGATGCAGATCATCCGCGAGCTCGAGCCGAGCGGCCGCGGCCTGTATGCGGGCGCCGTCGGCTACGTGGACTTCGCGGGCAACCTCGACTGCTGCATCGCGATCCGCACGATCATCATGTTCGGCGGGACGGCCTACGTGCAGGCCGGCGCCGGCATCGTGATGGACTCGAATCCCACAGCGGAATACGAAGAGACGCGCGACAAGGCCCGCGCGCTCATCCGAGCCCTCGAGCTCGCGCAGGCGGGGCTGAACTGACGCAGACGAGAGCAGAAGACCGAGAGCTGAGAGCGGACATCTTCAATACTTGAGACTCCCATGGTGCTCGTGATCGACAACTACGACTCGTTCACCTACAACCTCGTGCAGTACCTGGGTGAGCTTGGTGCGGACGTGAGGGTGGTGCGCAACGACGAGGTCACGGTCGATCAGATTGCCGACCTGGCGCCGGCGCACATCGTCCTTTCACCGGGGCCCGGGCGCCCCGAGGACGCCGGTGTGACGATGGACGTGATCGCGCGGCTCGGGCCGACCACGCCGATTCTTGGCGTGTGCCTCGGACACCAGGCCATTGGAGCGGTATTTGGCGGAACGGTCATTCGCGCCAAGGTGCCGATGCACGGCAAGACCTCCAACATCGAGCATGTCGGCCGGGGCCTGTTCGCCGGACTCGAGAGCCCACTGGTGGCTTCGCGGTACCATTCCCTCATCGTGGCCGACGAGGGGCTGCCGGCGGACCTCGAAATCACCGCGCGCACGACCGACGACCGCGCCATCATGGGGCTGCGCCACCGGAGCTGGCCCGTCCAGGGTGTGCAGTTTCATCCGGAGTCCATCCTCACAGGCGAGGGGCGACGGCTGTTGCGCAATTTCCTCGAAGGGCGATCGAACTGAGTCTCGGAGTCCGTACCGATGTTCTCGACCTTGATGGAGAAGCTGACGCGCCGCGAAGATCTGACGAGTGATGAAGCTGCCAGCTTCATGGCCGAGGTCATGGAGGGCCGTGCACAGGATGCGCAGATCGCGGGATTCCTCGTCGGTCTGGTCATGAAGGGCGAGCGCCCGGTGGAACTCGTCGGTCTGGCGCGGACGATGCGCGCACATGCGGTGCAGCTGTCCACCCCTCCGAGCCGCGTGTTCGATACCTGCGGGACCGGCGGCGACCGGTCCGGGACGTTCAACATCTCGTCGTGTGTCGCGATCGTGGTGGCGTCGTGCGGCTTGCCCGTCGCCAAGCACGGCAACCGGTCCGTGTCCAGTCAGTCCGGCAGCGCCGATGTGTTCGAGGCGCTGGGTGTGCGTGTCTCGGCGTCGCCGGCCGTCGTCGAACGCTGCCTCGCCGATGCGGGACTCGGCTTCTTCTTTGCGCCGACGTTTCACCCGTCGATGCGGTACGCCGCGGGTGCTCGGAAGGCACTGGGCGTGCGCACCGCATTCAACCTGCTCGGACCGCTGACGAACCCCGCTGGTGCGAGCCGACAGCTCGTGGGCGTGCCGCGTCCTGAGTTCACCGAGTTGCTGGCCCGTGCCCTGATGTTGCTCGGGTCGGAACGCGCGTGGGTCGTGCACGGCGCGGACGGCATCGATGAAATCTCGACGACCGGGTACACCAAGGTCTCGGAGTGTCGAGACGGCGCCGTGAACACCTTCTACCTGCACCCATCCGACGTCGGCCTGTCGAAAGCCGCCCCCGACGCCCTGCGCGGGGGCTCCGCGGTCGAGAACGCGCGCATCGTCGAAACGGTGCTCGCCGGCACGCGCGGGCCAGCGCGCGACATCGTGCTGTTCAATGCTGGCTCGGCGCTGTTCATTGCCGGTGCGTCCCCCTCGATCGACGACGGCATGACGCGCGCCGCGGAGGCCATCGACCGCGGTGACGCGCGCCGGACACTCGATCGAGTGGTGTCGCTGTCGACAGCTGGGGAGCTGGCGACCGGAGCGGGCGCATGAGTGGGCAGGCGACGGCGGATCTTCTCGCGACGATCGTGGCGGCCACGCGCCGGAGCGTCGAGACGCGCGCGCACGAGGAGTCGATCGAGGCCCTGGCCGATCGCGCCAGCCGCCGAACGACAAGGCCGGGCTGTTTTCGGGACGCGTTCGGCCACGCCGCACGCTTGAGCGTCATCGCCGAATGTAAGCGTCGGTCCCCGTCTAAGGGGGTGTTGCGCGCGGACTACGATCCGGTCGCGATCGCGGTGGCGTACGAGCGCGCGGGCGCATCGGCGATCTCCGTCCTGACGGAGCCGTCGTTCTTCGACGGATCGCTGGCTCATCTGGAAGCCGTGCGCGCCGCGGTGTCGCTGCCCCTACTCCGAAAGGACTTCATCATCTCCGAGTATCAGTTGCTCGAGGCGCGTGCCTCGGGTGCGGATGCCGTCCTGCTCATCGTGTCTGCGCTGCCGCCCGCCGAGCTCCGACACCTGCACCTCCGTGCCCTGGCGCTCGGTCTGGATGTGCTCGTCGAGGTGCACAGCGAGGACGAGCTACGCATGGCTTTGGATGCGGGTGCCACGCTCGTCGGCGTCAACAATCGCAACCTGCGGACGCTGGCCGTCGACGTCACGCTGTCCGAACGGGTCATCGCCCAGGTGCCTCGCGAGGTCGTGGCTGTCAGCGAGAGCGGTCTTCGGTCGGGCGGAGATCTCATCCGATTACGTGCGTTCGGCTACTCAGCGTTTCTCATCGGCGAGCGGTTCATGACCGAACGGGATCCCGGCCAGGCGCTCTCTCGTCTCTTGGCGGAGGCGTCACCCGCGTGACTCAGGTGCTGGTCAAGATCTGCGGCATCACGCGCGAGGTGGACGCTCGGGCAGCGGTGGCGTGTGGCGCGTCGGCGATCGGGTTCATCTTCTGGCCGAAGAGCCCACGATTCATCGACCCGTACCGCGCGCGGCGCGTCGCGCGTGTGCTGCCGGCGTTCGTGACTCCCGTCGGCGTGTTCGTCAATCAGCCGGTCGAGTACGTGAATGCCGTGTCCAGTCTCGTGGGTCTCGGCGCGGTGCAGCTGCACGGGGACGAGACGCCTGCGTACGCGGAAGGCATTCGGCGGCCGATCATCCGCGCGGTGGGCGCCGATGCGCTCGACGAGGAGCGCCGGTGGTCGGATGAAGTCGTACTGCTCGTCGACGCCCATGATCCCGTGCAACGCGGTGGAACCGGGCGCACGTCGGATTGGAGCGTGGCGGCCGCGCTCTCCGCGCGGCGGCGAGTCGTGCTGTCGGGTGGGTTGACCCCGGACAACGTCACCGCTGGGCTCGCCGCCGTCCGGCCCTTTGGCGTGGACGTGTCGTCCGGAGTCGAGACGGCACCCGGGATCAAGGACGCAGCGCGATTGCAGGCGTTCTTTGCGCAGGTCCGCGCGGCGTCAGCCGAGGACAGACGGTCAGAGGTGTCACGGTGACGAATGGTACGAGTGGGGCGATCAGGACCGGGCGACGCGATCCGGACGCCCGCGGCTACTTCGGCGAGTTCGGCGGCCGATACGTGCCCGAGACGCTGGTGGAGCCGATTGAAGCGCTCGAGCGGGCGTATGTGGCCGCGCGAGACGATGAGCGCTTCCAGGCGGAGCTGCAGCGGTTGCTGAGTCAGTACGTCGGTCGTCCGACACCCGTGTACGAGGCGCGACGGCTCACCTCGATGCTCGGGGGCGCCCGGATCTTCTTGAAGCGCGAGGACCTCACTCATACCGGCGCGCACAAGATCAACAACGCGCTCGGCCAGGCGCTGCTGGCGGTGCGCATGGGGAAGCGGCGGATCGTGGCCGAGACAGGGGCCGGACAGCATGGCGTCGCGACGGCGACCGCGTGCGCGCTGCTCGGTCTCACATGCCATGTCTATATGGGCGCGGAGGACATGGATCGGCAAGCGCTCAACGTGTTCCGGATGCGGCTGCTCGGCGCGGAGGTCATCCGCGTGGACGCCGGGAGCCGCACGCTCAAGGACGCGATCAACGAGGCGATGCGTGACTGGGTCACGCATGTGCACGACACGTACTACCTATTGGGTTCAGCGCTCGGCCCGCATCCCTATCCCCTCATGGTGCGCGAATTCCAGTCGGTCATCGGACGCGAGGCCCGTCAGCAGATCGCGCAGCTTGCCGGTCGGCTTCCAGACGCCGTCGTCGCGTGCGTCGGTGGCGGCAGCAACGCCATTGGTATCTTCGATGCATTCATCGACGACCCGTCCGTGCGACTCGTGGGTGTCGAAGCCGGTGGCGAGCGCATCACGAAAGGCCGACACGCCGCGCGATTCGCGGGTGGCAGCACCGGGATTCTTCAAGGCACGCGCACGTTCGTCCTCCAGGACGAGGACGGCAACATCGAGGTGACGCACTCGGTCTCTGCGGGACTCGACTATGCCGCCGTCGGACCGGAGCATGCGTGGCTCCGCGCGATCGGCCGTGCCGAATACGCGTACGCCACGGATGCTGAGGCCGTGGACGCGTTTCAAGCACTGGCCCGCCTGGAAGGCATCCTGCCCGCGCTGGAGTCCGCGCACGCAATCGCGTACCTCACGACGTTCGCGCGGGAGCTCGGACCAGACGCCATCGTCCTGGTGAATCTGTCGGGTCGCGGCGACAAAGACGTCCACACGATGGCGAAGCAGCTGGCCGCTCAAGGCGTGACTCTTGGGGCCGGACTCGGGGTGCCCTGATGTCCCGTCTTGTAGAAACCTTCGCCCGGCTCCACCGCGACGCTCAGCCCGGCCTCGTCACCTACACAACCGCCGGTGATCCGGATTTGCCGCGATCCGGGCAGATCCTCAGAGCGCTCGACCGTGCCGGTGCCGACGTGCTCGAGGTGGGCGTGCCCTGGACGGATCCCCTGGCCGACGGACCGGTTATCCAGCGCGCGACCGAGCGTGCGCTGGCGGCGGGAGGCAGCCTTCGGCACACGCTCGCGCTGGTCCGGTCGATTCGCGCCGATGTGCGCGCACCGATCGTGATCTTCAGTTATGTCAATCCCATCGCCCGCATGGGAGAAGCGGCCTTCGCCCGGGCGGCCGGCGAGGCCGGTGTCGACGGCGTCCTGGTGCTCGACTTGCTGGTCGAGGAAGCCGCATCGTTCCGGGAGATGCTCGCGGACGTGGGTGTCGACACGATCTTCCTGCTGAGTCCGACGACCACGGACGCGCGCATGGCGCGTGCGGGTCGGTTGGGCAGCGGGTTTCTGTACTGCATCTCGCGGCTGGGCGTGACAGGCGCGCGCGACGACGTGTCGGCTGATGCGAGCGCCTTGGTGCGGCGCATTCGGGCGCACACGGATTTGCCCATCGCTCTCGGCTTTGGCCTCTCCAGGCCCGAGCAGGTGGCCGAGGTGGGCACGTTCGCCGACGCCGCGGTCGTGGGAAGCGCGTTGGTGTCCCGCATAGCCGAGGCCAGCTCGTCGCCTCGCCTCGAAGACGACGTTGCCGCGTACGTGCGCGGCTTGAAGCGCGCCTGCGAGACCGCGCGCGTGAGATGACCATGAGCGCTCTCGACGACTTGCGTCGCGACATCGATCGGGTGGATGAAGTGCTGGTGCGGCTGTTGAACGAACGCGCGCGGTGCGTTTGTGAGATCGGCCGCATCAAGAAGGAGCTCGGCATCGAGGTGTACCAGCCGGATCGAGAGAAGCAGGTTCTCAATCACGTCAGGAGCGTGGGTGCCGAAGGGCCCCTTGGCGGCGACGCCATTGCGCGCCTGTTCGAGCGCATCATCGATGAGGCCCGTCGGCTCGAACGGCGCGTCGTGCACGGCGAGCGCGACGAGGGCGGGCCAAACCCGATGACGAGGGCCGAGAGCTGAGAGTGAAGAGCCGAGAGCTGAGAGCCGAACACTCAGATCGGAAAGCGAGTGAGATATGGTTGTCGTGATGGATGAGCGCGCGACCGAAGCGCAGATCGAGAACGTGGTCGCTCGACTCGTCGAGATGGGAATGGACGTGCACCGATCGACCGGTGTCACGCGGACCGTCCTAGGCGTGGTCTGGCAGGGTCGGCCCGATGCAGGCATCATCCAGTTGCTCGACGGCGTGCACGAGGTGCTGCGGATCTCCGAGCCGTACAAGCTGGCCGGGCGCACCTTCAAGCCGGAGAGCACGGTCGTGAAAGTGGGCGACGTCCGTATCGGTGGCGATGAGGCGATCGTCATCGCGGGGCCCTGCTCGGCGGAAAACGAGAAGCAAGTGCGGACGACGGCCGCTGCCGTCAGACGTGCCGGAGCGAAGGTCCTGCGAGGGGGCGCGTTCAAGCCGCGCAGCTCACCGTACAGCTTCCAGGGGCTCGGCGAGCCTGGGCTGCAGCTGCTTCAGGATGCCGCGAAGGCGGAGAACCTGGCGCTCGTCTCGGAGGTGATGGAGATCGCGCAAATCCCGCTGATCGAGAAGTACTGCGACATGTTCCAGGTCGGCGCGCGCAACATGCAAAACTTTGGGTTGTTGCGAGAGCTTGGGCACGCACGCAAACCCGTGCTGCTCAAGCGCGGCATCTCCGCGACGATCGAGGAGTGGCTGCTGTCGGCGGAGTACATCCTCAGCGGTGGGAACACGGAGGTGGTGTTGTGCGAGCGTGGCATTCGCACCTTCGAGACGGCCACGCGCAACACGTTCGACGTCTCCGCGATTCCGGTCGTCAAGAAGCTGAGCCACCTGCCGATCGTGGGCGACCCGAGTCACGGTGCTGGCCGGAGGGATATGGTCGCGCCGATGGCGCGTGCAGCGGTCGCTGCCGGCGCAGATGGGCTCATCATCGAAGTGCACTGCGATCCCGACCGCGCCCTGAGTGACGGAGCGCAGTCGATGTTCCCTGCGCAGTTCGACCGGCTGATGGCCGAACTGCGGATCATCGCGCCCGCCATCGGCCGGAGCATCTGCGTCGAGCCGACCCCGCGCCGCGGATGGGGCACGTAGCGAGCCGTGTCAGCGGCCAGCGGACCATCCATGTCACCGACGGGCGCCTTCGACCGCATCGGCATCGTGGGTCTGGGGTTGATCGGTGGTTCGATCGCGCTGGCCATCCGGCAGCGCAACCCGACGCTGCGCATCATCGGGATGGACAACGCCACGGTGCTGGACGCGGCCGGACGTCTAGGCGCCATCCACGACGGCGTGTCCGATGCCGCCGGGCTCGCCGACGTCGACCTGCTGATCTTGGCTGCCCCGGTCCGGCAGAACCTGCGCGCGCTCGAGCCGATCGGCACCTGCCTTCGCCGGGATGCGGTGATCACAGACACCGGCAGCACCAAGCGGCAAATCGTGGACGCCGCGCGCGGATTGCCCGCACACGTGACGTTCATCGGGGGGCATCCGCTTGCAGGGGCCGCCGTCGGCGGGCTCGACCACGCGCGCGACACGCTGTTTGCCGGCCGCCCGTGGCTGTTGACCCCGGAGGACGAACGGTCCGCGCCCGAGCTCGAACGGCTCATCGCCTTCGTCTCGACGCTTGGCGCGTTGCCATCGGTGATGCGTGTGGAGGTCCATGATCGCCTGATGGCGTTCCTGAGCCACCTCCCGCAGCTCACCGTGAGTGCCCTGATGTCGGTCGTTGGCTCGGCCACGCGGGAGGAAGGCCTCGCGTTCTCCGGACCGGGGCTCATCGACAGCACGCGGCTGGCGTCAAGTCCCGCCGCGATCTGGCAGGACATCGTGGCCACCAACGCCGATCAAGTGGGGCCCGCACTCGACGCGCTCATCGCTTGCCTGCAGGAGTTGCGCGCCGACCTCGGACGCGGCGATCGCTTGGATGCCGTGTTCGATGCCGCGAACCGCTGGCGACGGGCGTTGCCCAAGTTCGATGTGACGCGCCAAGTATAATCGCTGGTCTATGAGCAAAGTGTTGCCGAGCGCCGACGCCGCCGTGGCGCTCATTCCCGACGGGGCGTCGATCCTCATGGGTGGATTTGGGCTGTGCGGCATCCCTGAAAACCTGATCAAGGCGCTGCACGCTCGCGGGACGAAGAACTTGACGGTCATCTCGAACAACGCTGGCGTGGACGATTTCGGCATCGGCGTCCTGCTCAAAGCGCGGCAGGTGCGGAAGATGATTGCCACCTATGTTGGCGAGAACAAGGAGTTCGAGCGACAGTTTCTCGCGAACGAGATCGAAGTGGAGCTCGTGCCACAGGGCACGTTCGGCGAGCGGATTCGGGCCGCCGGCGCCGGCCTCGGGGGCTTCTTCACCCCAACCGGATACGGCACGGTCGTGGCCGAGGGCAAGGAGACCCGTGTCATCAATGGGCGGCCGCACGTCTTCGAACAGCCGCTCGGCGCTGACTTCGCGTTCGTCCACGCGTGGAAGGGCGACCACGTCGGCAACCTCGTGTATTACAAGACCGCGCGCAACTTCAATCCGATGATGGCCACGGCGGCACAGGTCACGATCGCCGAGGTCGAGACGCTGGTCGAGCCCGGCCAGATCGAACCCGATCACGTCGTCACGCCGGGCATTTACGTCCGGCACATCCTTCAGGGCGATTCCTATGAGAAGCGCATCGAACGGCGCGTGGTCCGCCAGAACTGACCGAACATGGATGTACGAGAACGGATCGTCACACGCATCGCCCGTGAGCTGCACGACGGGGATTACGTCAACCTGGGTATCGGCCTGCCGACGCTGGTGGCGAACCACCTGCCGCCCGGCGTCGATATCACCCTCCACTCGGAGAACGGGCTGCTGGGCGTGGGGCCCTACCCGACCGAGGCCGAGGTCGATCCCGCCCTGATCAACGCGGGCAAGGAGACCGTGACGGAGCGAATCGGGGCGTCGTACTCGAGCAGTGCCGAGTCGTTCGCGATGGTCCGCGGCGGTCACATCGACGTCACGGTCCTCGGCGCGCTGCAGGTGGACCAGGAGGGCAATCTGGCCAACTGGATGATTCCCGGCAAGATGGTCAAGGGGATGGGTGGTGCGATGGATCTCGTGGCGGGTGCGAAACGGGTCATCATTGCGATGGAGCACACGACCAAGGATGGCGTCCACAAGATCCTCACGCGCTGCACGCTTCCGTTCACGGGGCTCAAGGTCGTGAATCTCATCGTCACCGACCTGGCCGTCATCGAGGTGACGCCCGCCGGGTTGCTGTTGCAGGAGGTGGCTGCCGGCGTCACCGTCGACACGGTGAAGGCCGCCACCGGTGCGCCGCTCATCATTCCAGAGAAAGTAGGCCGGTTTGGCGAGTAACTCCGACGTCGTCATTCTTAGCGCCTGCCGCACGCCGATTGGATCGTTCGGCGGCACGCTCAAGTCGCTGTCAGCGCCCGACCTGGCAGCGATCGTGATCAGAGAAGCCCTGTCTCGCGCTGACGTCCGACCCACCGAGGTCGGCGACGTGATGATGGGGTGTGTGCTCCAGGCCGGGGCGGGCATGAACGTGGCCCGTCAGGCGGCGCTGAAAGCGGGCATGCCGGTTGAGATCCCCGCCGAGACGGTGAACCGGGTCTGCGGATCGGGGTTGCAGGCCGTTGTTCACGCGCTGGAAGCGATTCGAGTCGGCTACGTGGACACGGTCGTGGCTGGTGGCACCGAGTCCATGTCCAACGCTCCGTATCTCCTGACCGGTGCACGCTGAGGCTATCGCATGGGCAACGCGACGGCGCTCGACGCCTTGGTAGGTGAAGGGCTGACCTGCGCCATCCACAGCTGTCACATGGGCATCACCGCCGAGGAGGTCTCGTCGCGCTATGTGCTGTCGAGCCTCAAGCCGGCCTTTCAGAAGGGCGGCACGGTGACGGCCGGCAAAGCCTCGGGCATCAACGACGGCGCCTCAGCGGTCGTCGTGACGACAGCCGAGCGGGCGCAACAGGGGAACGTGAAGCCCCTCGCGCGCACCCTTGCCCACGCCACGACCGGCGTGGACCCCAAGATCATGGGCATTTGGCCGGTGCCGGCCGTCCGCAAGGTGCTCGAACGCGCCAACCTCAAGGCGGTGGAGATTGATCTGTTCGAGATCAACGAAGCGTTCGCGGCGCAGTCCGTGGCGGTCGTCCGGGAGCTCGGACTCGATCCCTCACGCGTCAACGTGAACGGCGGCGCCATCGCGCTCGGCCATCTGATTGGCGCCAGTGGCGCGCGCGTTCTCACCACGCTCGTGCACGCGCTGCGAACGCGCCGGGGCCGCTACGGTGTGGCATCGCTGTGCATCGGTGGCGGCATGGGGATCGCGATGGCCGTGGAGTCGCTGCCGGACTAGCGGGTGGCGCGAGGCCGCGGGTGCGCTGGACCATCACGGGCGAGGTGCTCGAACGTCTCAAGGCCCACGCGTGCGACGCGCGACCTCGAGAGTGCTGTGGCTTGTTGCTCGGTCGATCCGGACACGTGATCGCGGCCAGACCCGCGGCGAACTTGGCGACGAGCCCCGACCGATTCGAGCTCGACCCCCAGGCGCATGTCGCCGCCATCCGTGCAACCCGCGGCAGCGACGTCGGCGTGGTCGGTTTCTATCACTCGCATCCCCACTCCGTACCCGTTCCCTCCCAAAGCGATCTTGCTGAATCGACCTATCCCGAGGCGCTGCACGTCATCATCGGCTACCCGACCGCGTCAGAAGCCGATGTCCGCGCATACCTCCTTCGGGATGGGGGATACGTGGAGGTCGAGCTCGTGAGGATTGAAGGCTGACAGTCACGGGGCTGGGTCAGCTCTCAGCCGTCACCTCACAGCGTTCAGCCGACTCACGAGCATGCTCCCGTCAGGCGAGAAACCCAGAGCAGTCGTGACCGTCAGAAGCTGACACGAAGTCCCACGTGGAACAGCCGTGGCGGTTGATACGCGATTGGTGTTCGATCGTCAGGGAGCTGGGCGGTACGTTCTTCGACGTCGTAGTTCAGGCCGGTAAGGTTGTAGCCGTCCAGGATCGCTTCGAGCTGGCGACCGCCGATGCGGAAGGCTTTCGACAGCCGGACGTCGAGCGCGGCGATGAATCGAAATCGCGAGTCGCCGGCCGCGAAAGCGCGCACGGCTTCGGTGCCCTGCGGCAGCGTCGGAAACACGAGGACACGCGTGAAGTTCTGGCCGTCCTGATAGCGCGCGATGGCACCGACACGCACGTCCCAGGGCAGTCGATACACGGTGCTCAGCTTGATGGTGAACGCGCGGTCGTTGAACAGCCGTCCCCGCCGAAACGGGTCGGCGTTGGGCGAGATGTAGGTCTCCGAAACGACCGACTGGTCGTTCTCCAGCGGACCGTAACCCAGCGCGGCGGACGGGCCGCGCGAGATGCTTGCCGTGGCGCCACCGTAAAATGTCAGCCGCTCTGCTGAATACTGCCCGGAGATCTCGAGGCTACCCGAGTAGGCCGCCTTCAGCCCCAAGTTCGTGAGGAGGTAGCGATCCGCGCCGAACGATGCCGGTGAACGGCCGTACACGGGGATGATCTTGTCGTCTCCAGGCGAGCCGACGTTGGCGCCGGGGTCCTCCACGAGGGTGACGGCGTGTACCGCGGCTGGCGCGCCCAGATTGCGCAGCGCCATGAACCCGTGCTCTCGTCGTCCGACGGCCGCGATCTGCAACCGTGACCGAGCGCTCGGAGCGAGCTCAAATCCGAACGAGAGCTCGTCCGACGTCGGACGCGCGAGGTCGGCGTCGATGCGGACGAAGTCGCTGAGACCGCCCGTGCCCGGGCCCACGCGCGCGACGATGGGGGTGACGCCGAGAACGGGACCGACGCGCGGATCCCATCGGTACACGGCCGCCCATGGCGCCGCCGGATCGCCAAACGCGAGCAGATCGAGCGCGAGGCGCACAGCGGACTTCGTGTAGCCGACGAACGCGTAGCTCCGGCCCCGTTCGCGGAGTCGCCAATCCAGGCGCGCGCGTGGCAAAACCGTGGTCCATCCGATCCCCTCGCCGGCTCCTTTGGCCGATCCGGACACCGCTTCGACTCGTAGGCCGGCGCTCGCGGTCAGCCGATCGCTGAGGCGGACGGTGTCACTCGCGTGGACGGCGAACAGGAAGGATCCGCGCCGTGACGGCGAGGTGGGATTTCGGAAGGACCAGATGCGGGACGGTAGGGTATCGGTTCGCTCCAACGCCGTGGTCACGGTCGACACGGGCGTACGCTGCGAGGCGCCCACCGCATCCACGCCCGCCGTGACGACGTGGGTGCTGCTTCGCCACATGGGCGTGCCCTGCGTGCGGGCGCCGAGGGTCCACTGCCGAACGGTCCCGTGGGGCGAGGCGACGACGGTCCACACCGGACCGTCGACCAGCCGTTCGACGGTGGCGCTGGTCGACGCGACGTTGTGGGTGCGAGCTCTCTGCGTGTACGCGGTGAACAGGCGCGCCGGCCATCGCCGATTCCGCGAGGTGCTCCATGCGGTCTGCACGTGTCCGCTCGTCTCGTCGGTGTTGGCCTGCGGCGCGCCGAACGCCTGCCGGAACTCGAAGGGAGTCTGCGTGCGCTGGAACCAGCCCGTCGTGCGCCACGCGCCGCCCCCGTCGCGGAGGCGCAGCACCGAGCCGAACGCGGATGCGAGGGACGCCTCGCGTGCGTCTCGCTCCCCCCGGTCAAGCTGGCTGGCGAGCGTCCAGCTGGCTGCCAGCGAGAGCGCCACTCGATCACTCAACAGACCCGTGCCGACCCAGTCCAGCCGATCCCGCCCCCTGAGCCGGGCGATCGAAGGCTGCCCGGTTGCCGGTGCCACGCGGGAGAGCCCTCCGTGTGAGAACGAAGCGGTGCCGGTGTGCTGCCATCGTGCCGACTGCTCGCGCGGGTCGATCGCCACCGGGTCGAGCGTGACCGCCAGGCCTGTCGCATTGACGTCGCTTCCGATGAGGCCGGTGGCGACACGAACGCGCTGCCAGGGGCTCAAATCCGGAAAGAGCAGCGGCGCCCCGGAGCCGTTTGGATCGGAGATGTCCACGTCACCGATCAGCACGCGCGTCTGGCTCCACGACGCTTGAAATCCGCCGATGCGCGACGGTCGGCCAAGATACAGGCCACCGTTTGCGAACCGATCCGAGATGAGCGACGGTTGCAGGGTCTCGAGGAGGGCGAAGAGGCTGTCGCCGAGCGGCAGATCCCTGAGGAATCTGTTGTCGTAGTCGAACCCCAGCGTCTGCGGGTGAAGGGCCCCGACATCGGTGCCGGGGTGTCGATCTGCGGCCTGCGCTGACGCCCAACCAGCCGTCAGAAACAGCCACAGCGGAACCGCCGCGAGTGCCCGCGCTCCGAACCGACGCATCAGTCGAGTTCCTGAACAGAGCTCGCCGCGGCCATGGTGCGAGTTCTGGTCGTGCGAGCCGGCAGGCGCACCGGCCACAGCATGACGAAGGCGACCAGTAGCGCCGCCAGGACGCCGACGCGGAGCCGCCACGTGCGCAGCGCGTCGATGGCGGCAAGGGGCGGCTGCAGAGGTTCTTGTGTCGTGCGAAAGATGGGGTTCAAAAAGATGATCGTCTGTGGCGTGCGGATCACCGTCCTCAGATACGTGTCGGCCTGCGTGAAGGTGTACTGCGCCGAGTGACCCCCCAGATGTGTCGACCGAAACGCGCCGTCCTGCCCGAAGAACTCGATCACGGCAGGGGCGCCGGTGACCGATACCGACACGGTGCCGCCGGTATCGACGGTCACGCTCGAGACCGACGCATCCATCTGTCCTGGACGCTCACCCCGACGCTCCACGGCGTAGGCGCGGCCGGCTCGCAAGGCACTCACCAGATCCGGTGCCGACGAGCTCGCCGCGTCGATCATCGTCCACGCCGCCGCCGTTCGCCGAGGGTCGGTGATGTCGTGGGTATCGTCGTTCCCCAGCGCCCAGACGGGATGCCCGCTGGAGAGCGCTGCGTCCCACGGTGCGGTCGACTCGAACGGTCCGTTGACGACCTCGATGAAATGGTATCCGGTCAGAAAGGCGAGGTTGGTGGCGTCGTACGCTTCGCGCGTGTCCGGGTGCGGTAGCGCGACGAGAGCCCCGGAGCGTGCGACACGATCGAGGATGAACTGTTGCTGGCTGAGCCCCTGCCAGAAAGGGAAGTCGAACCAGACGACGTGATGCGCACCGATCGCTAACTGATGCCGCTTCGTGAGGTTGTACCCGTGCTCGTACATGGCCAGCGTGTCGACGCCTTGGTGTGCGGCGATGCTGTGATAGTTCGATATGCCCGCGACGTCGTACCCGAGGCGCTTGTACGAGGCGACGACTTCTTCACTGGTCTGTTCGCCGTTCGTCAAGCCGCCCCACGCCCGCCCGTGCGCGTGGAGGTTGGCGCGTCGCCAGTGGCCCTGCATGTCGGCGTAGGGGTTGTAGAACCGCGGTCCATGAAAGGCGCGTGGCTCAGGAAAGCGGTAGACCGGGCTCCACATGTACGGCAGCCCGACCAAGACGACCGCCGCCAGTAGCGCGCGTTGCGGGGTCAGGCGCGGACCTCGAGCCGTGAGACCGGCTGGGTGAGAACCGAGGCGTCCATAGGGTCCGGGTCATTCTATCGGGTTCTCGGAAGATCACTTCCGCGAATGGACGCGTCAATCACCTCGACGATGTGCATCACCGGGGGCGCCTGCTGATTCGATGGCGACGACGCCCGGATCTGCAGGATGCAGCCCGGATTCGACGTGACGACGAGGTCTGCGTTGGCCGCCGCGAGCTGCTCCGCCTTGCGCCGTCCGAGCGAGCTGGCCATCTCCGGCTGAACCAAATTGAAGATGCCGGCACTGCCGCAGCAGACGTCGCTTTCCCCAATCGGGACCAGCTCGACGCCCGGAATCGCGTCCAGGATCTGGCGTGGCTGGCTCCGCACGCCCTGGCCGTGCGCGAGGTGGCAAGCGTCGTGATACGCAATCCGCGCGCGGACCGGGTGGCGCGGCGCTCGAGGCGCGAGGTCGGCCAAGATCTCCGTGACGTCGCGCACCTTCGCCGCAAACGCCCGGGCCCGTGAAGCCCATGCCGGGTCGTCGTGCAGCAGCTCGCCGTACTCCTTCATCGTCGATCCGCAGCCGGCTGCATTGATGGCGATGTGATTCACGGGGTTCTGCTCGAAGACCGCGATCAGCTGGCGCGCGAACTCCTTCGCCCGCTCCCGAGTGCCCGCGTGGAGCGCGAGGGCGCCGCAGCATCCCTGCGCACGAGGGGCGACGACGTCGCACCCTTCGGCCGCGAGGACGCGGACGGTGGCGGCGTTCACCTCGCCAAAGAATACCCGCTGCACACAGCCGGTCACGACTCCGATGCGAGCCCTAGGTGGCCCGACTGCTGGCGTCCGTTCGGCCACCTCGTCCGCCGGCGCGGATTCGGGCGCCAACTGCGCCAGCGCCCGCAGCCGCTGCGGCAGCAGGGCCAACAACGTCGGCTGCCGTTTGATCAGCGTGGCCAGCTTCATCGGGAGGGCCAGGAACCGCAAGCGTCCGGGGTAGGGGAGCACCCAGAACAACAGGTGACGGAACCAGCGATCGCTGATCGTCCGCGGCGCGTGTTGCTCGATCACGGCCCGCGTCTGTTCGATGAGCGGTCCGTATTGGACGCCCGATGGGCAGGCCGTTTCGCACGCCAGGCATCCGAGGCAGGTGTCGAAGTGGGCGACGATGTCGGCCGAAAGGGAGGCGCGTTGGTGAAGCGCGGCCTTCATCAGGTAGATGCGGCCCCGCGGCGAATCCATCTCCTGCCCGACCTCTAAGTAGCTCGGGCAGGTCGCCAAGCAGAAGCCGCAGTGCACGCACTTGTCGATGAGCGGCTCGAGCGCCGCCAGCGGCGCGAGCGGATCCGGTCGCGGCGAGTCGGGGCGCTCCGCTGTCGCCACGCCGCTCACGTCAGCCCCCCGGGTCCGCCTCCTGGACACAGCGTGCCGCGCGGATCGAATTGCGCCTTCACCGCCCGCATCAGTTGCTGCACGGCCGGGTTCCCAACCTCGTCCCAGCGGGGCGTGGCGTGCGCGACCTCTGGGTCGGTGGCGAGCACACTGACGTGACCGTTCGCCGATTTCAGCCTTGTCCGAAGCTGGCCGACCAGCGCGGCCGTTTGTGCGTGGTCGCCGTCCACATGAACGAGCACGGCCCCGAGCAGCGCCCGGCCAATCGCCACGACCCGGAGTCCCGATTCGGATGCGAGCGATTGAAGCGCGGTGAGGAGCTTCGGGAGGTCGACCGGAAGGACCCCGACGCGCAGGAGCGTGCCGGCGTGTCGTCGCACGCTGGTCGCATGCCGCTCCCAACACGGCTTCTCTTCGGTCTCGGTCAGAATCTCGGCGGTGGCGCCGTGGTGTGCCGCCAAGCGCGTCAAAACCGCGGCCTGCTGCTCGGCGGCGGCGACGGTGGTCTCGAATCGCAGCAGGCAGCGCGTGTCGGGCCACGCCACCTCGGCGGCCGAGGGCGTGAGCGGCGACTGCGTGATGGCGATGAGCAGCGCGCGAGCCTCGGCTTCGCTTCGTGTACGGACGACCACCGTGCGCGACGCAGGTGGCTTCGGTGAGAGCTTGAACGTGGCGGAGGTGATCACCGCCAACGTGCCGAACGACCCGCACAAGAGGCGCCCGATGTCATAGCCCGCAACATTCTTCACCACGCGGCCACCGCCCTTGGCGAGGCATCCGTTCGCCAGGGCGAATTCGACACCGATGAGCAGGTCGCGCGGCGCTCCGTAGCGGTGCCGGCGCGGACCGCTGTCGTTGGTCGCAATGAGACCCCCAACGGTGCAGTGATCGCCGGCCCAGGGGTCGAGGGGAAGCCACTGTCTCTCTCCGGCAAGCAGGGCATTGATGTCTGCCAGCGTGGCGCCGGCCGGAGCGGTGACGATCAGATCGCCCGCGCTGTGCTCGATCGGCGCGTTCAGGCGCTTGAGAGAGAGCACAACATCGGCCCGCTGGGGTGGTACGCCCCACCTCGCTTTGGTGCGATTGCCGCACACGACGACGGCCTGGCCCTGCGTATCGGCGCGACGCAACAGGTCCGCCACCTCGCTGGCGGCGGTGGGTTCAACCTGCTGGAGTGTGGCCGCGTCCGGCATGCGTATCAGAACCGCTCGGCGAGCCCTGCGCGCTCGATCGGGTGAGCGCGATAGGGTCCCGGCACTTCGCCGCATAGACGCGGCGTGGGAAATACCTTGCCCGGGTTGCAGAGGCTGCGGGGGTCGAACGCGCAACGCACGCGCTGCATCGTGTCGAGATCGTCGGTCGTGAACATCTTCGCCATCGAGGCCCGCTTGTCCGCACCAACACCGTGCTCGCCCGTCAAGGAGCCGCCGGCGTCGAGACAGTACTCGAGGATCTCGGACGCGACCCATTCCGCGCGTTCAGCCTGACCCGGAATCGATTCGTCGTAGCAGATGAGCGGGTGCAGGTTGCCGTCGCCCGCGTGGAAC
Organism: Acidimicrobiia bacterium; assembly: GCA_016871175.1. Taxonomy (GTDB): domain Bacteria; phylum Acidobacteriota; class Vicinamibacteria; order Vicinamibacterales; family CAVVIG01; genus VFZL01. Next base: position 43,231 of record VFZL01000001.1, read on the forward strand.
ACGTTGCCAATGCGAAGCCCGGACCGCTGTTCGAGGTCACGAATCCGCCGAAGCACCTCTGGCAGTCGCGTGCGCGGCACGACGCCATCCTGGACGTAGTAGTTCGGAGAGACGCGTCCCATCGCCGCAAACGCCGCCTTGCGTCCCTTCCAGATGCGATCGCGCGCGGCGTTGTCGCGCGCGACCTCGACCGTTTCGGCGCCGCTGCGTTGGCAGACGCCTTCAACCCGCGAGAAGAGCTCTCGAACCTCTCCCTCGACGCCGTCCAGTTCCACAATGAGCACCGCGCTCGAAGGAGGGAAGTTGGGGTGGACGGCAGCTTCGGCGGCATCGATGGTCAGCCGGTCCATCATCTCAACGGCGGCCGGTACGATGCCGCACGCGATAATAGCCGACACGGCTTCACCGGCGGCATCGATCGAAGGGAATCCCGCCAGCAGCGTCAGCACCGCCTCGGGCCTTCTGAGCAGCCGGACCGTGACTTCGGTGACCACCGCCAGTGTGCCTTCGGAACCGATCAGCACGCCGAGGAGATCGAGACCCGGGTGATCCGGTGTCGGGCCGCCCAGGCGGATGACGTCCCCTGTGGGCAGCACCGCCTCGACGCCGAGCACGTGATGCACCGTGAAACCGTACTTTAGGCAGTGGGCGCCACCCGAGTTCTCGGCCACGTTCCCGCCGATCGAGCAGACGCTCTGGCTCGAGGGATCGGGCGCGTAGTAGAAGCCGAACGGCGCCACCCGTCTGGTGATCTCGAGGTTCGTGACGCCTGGCTCCACGACCGCGTACTGATTGTCTAGGTCGACGTGGCGGATGTGGGTCATCCTGGCGAGCGAGACGAGCACACCGTCGCGGCGCGGGAGTGCGCCGCCAGACAGACCTGTCCCGGACCCCCGGGCGACGAACGGCACGCCGTGCTCGTGGCACAGCCGGACCACTGCTGCGACTTCGGCGGTAGAGCGCGGAAGGACGACGGCGCCGGGCATTGCACGCAGATGCACCAAGGCGTCCGATTCGTAGGTCAGCAGATCGACCGGATGGCTGAGCAACGCATCCGCCGGAAGCGTACGGCTCAAGGCCTGCAGGAGAACAGGAGGCAATGGGGCTCCGGGGGACGGCTCGGTCACAGTGGTCAATTATGCGTCGGATCCGACACCGACCGCACGGATCTGGGACGCTCGCGCCGATAGAACACCGTGACGGGGAGACGCCGACGGCACACGGGTTGCCTGCGGGATACGTGCGATGGCGGCTGCAGGCGACTGGCCGGGGCGCGAGCCCGTTCGATCCGAAGTGGTCTCACTCGGCAACGAAGGACCAATCCGTCTGACCGTGTTTCATGCGCGCGGTCGGATTGTCGAATACTTTCCTGACACCGCGGCGGCGCTGCGGCGCCAGGGAGAGCTCGAGTATTTGCTCGCAGCTGCTCAAGGTTGATACGGCTGAAGAACCAGAGTGTATGAGCACGAACGCGCGATCCAGGGTGTTGATCATCGACGACGACCAGGCGGTCACTGAAACCTTTGCGTGCATGCTGCGCATGGAAGGGCATGAGGTCCGTACCGCCCACGACGCGGAATCCGGGCTTCGGGAGGCTCAACAGAATCCCCCGGACGCCATCATCGTCGACCTTCGGATGCCGCTCATCAATGGCTTGGGTTTCCTGTATCGACTGCGCGGAGAGCCGCGCCATCAGCAGACACCAGTCGCGATCGTCACAGGCGACTACTGTCTCGACGACAGCATCACGCGCGAGTTGACGGAGCTGGGCGCCCGCCTGTACTTCAAGCCGCTGTGGCTGGAGGACCTGGTGGAGCTCGCCTACGCACTGCTCAGCTCCGACCGGCCGAAAGCGTCTCAATCGAGCAACTAACCCCGCGCCACGCTTCGCCGGTTGCTGGGACCTCGCAGTGCGGGCCACGAAATCTGTAATCCGCGCTCAATTCTGCAACAGCGTGGCATCGTTGGGGCCGTCGGAGGTCGACTCCGGGCCGGGTCGTTGTTTGCGCAGCGCTGCACGGCTTCGCACCATTTCGTCGCCTTCGCGCGCACTCAGCGGCGTTGTGCCGCAACCGCACGGTTCTGGCACTCGGGTCGTTCTGTGACGCTTCATGCGTGTGTTCAGACACGGAGACGGTCGACTTCTGCTCGGCCTGGTCATCGGAGCGGCCGTGATGTTCGGCCAACCCCTCCGCAGCGCGCTCAGTCGTGCAGAGGAGATCTCTCGGGCATACGGCGTGGACGTCGTGCCAGCGTTGGCGATTCTGGTGCTCGTGCTGACCCTTCACTTCTATCAACGCCAGCGCGACGCCGCAGCCGCCGCACGCCTTGCCGCGCGTGAAACCGACGCTGCGAAACGCCACGCGAAGGACCTGGCGCGGTTGGTGGATGCTTCGCAGGCGCTGGCGAACGCCTTGGACCACGGCCAGCTTCGTGTCGAGGCGTGGCGGCACGTCCCGGCCTTGACTGGCGGCCGTACCGCCTGGGTGGCAGCGACCGAGCCACGGAGCTGGCACTGGATCATGGAACCCGACCTCGAGCAGGAGGCGCATCTCCTCGACCTCGCGCCGACCCTGCTGCAGCTCACCGAAGCCGGCCAACATCGACACGAGGGCTGGGCACTCTTTCAGCTCCGTAGCTCCGGACGACCTCTGGGACTGCTGGCGGTCGAGGATTCCCCAACTCTGACGGACGCCGATCAGCGCCGTATCGAGACACTGGCGGCGATCATCAGCATCGCCGTCAAGAACGTGCAGCTGTTCGACGAGATGCAGGTGAGCAGCGTGTCCGATGCACTCACTGGCTGCTTCAACCGCGCCCATGCGTTCGCGACGATTGACAGCGAGCTGCGTCGCGCGCGCCGGAACGGCCGGGCCCTCTCGATCGTGATGATCGATGTTGACGACTTCAAGCGGGTCAACGATCTGAACGGCCATCTTCTCGGGGACGCCGTGCTCTCGTCCATCGGCGAAACGCTCCGTCGGTCGCTGCGGTCGAGCGACATCAAGTGTCGGTACGGCGGGGACGAATTCATCGTGATTCTGCCGGAGACACCGCTCGACGGCGCCGAGCAGGTTGCCGACCATCTCCGGCGTGCGATCGAGCGTGTCGAGCACCCCGGACGAGCGCGGCCGTTCTCCATCGAGGTCAGCCTGGGCGCGTCGGCTGCGATCCCAGGAGAGGCGGACACGCTGGCGCTGATCGGGCGCGCGGATGCGGCGATCTATCGAGACAAGTGTCGAAAGGCCCCGGCTCTGCGTCTGGTTGGTTCGGCATCGCGAGGTGTCAGAGGGTCAGCATCCGCGTGAGCTCAACCGGCAGGATTCGCCCGCGGTGTGGAGCCCTGCGGTATCATCGCCGGAACGGGCATGCGAGCCTCCACCTACGTCCGTCTTGGTGTCATGGTCGCAGTAACCACGGCCTGCGGAGGAGACTCCGGCCCCGGAGGCGGCTCGGGAGGGTCGGGGAATCAGATCACGGGCCGTGAGCGCCTGGCTTGGGATCAACAGGCGCCCAATCAGCAGGAGCTGAACGGTCTTCGCTATCTGCTATGGGTCGACGACACCCCTGACAACATGACCGGTGTCACCTGCGAGCCCTTGCGCTCCGGCGTGGCGTCGTGCGTCGGCGCCTTGCGGCCGATGTCGCCTGGCGAGCATCGATTGGCGCTTTCGGCCGTCGGGCCGGATGGCTCGTAGAGCGCCAAGTCGGCGGACCTTGTGGTCACGGTCATCGGAGAGAACCGTCTGACGTTCGAGTCGCAGGCCGCGCCTTCGGCAGAACCGCCGACGATCCAGCGCGAGGCCGATGCGTCGAAGGAGAACACGATCGCTGGTGGCCCACGAGTCGCAGTGATCGCCGACGATCTGGTCGACGTCACCGACGTCGCCGCCACAGTCGACGGGCGCGCGTTCGTGGCCGAGCGACATGGGGCCGTGCGGATGTGGTCGCCTGAGAACGCCGAATCCACGACGGTTCTCACACTCGACGATGTGGTGACCGAGCGCGGGACGGGCCTCCTCAGCGTGGCCCTGGCCCCGGACTATGAGCGAACAGGATACGTCTACGTCGGCTACACCACGGCGACCGGATTCCGCGTGGCGCGCTATCGCGACCTTGCGGGCACCTGGGCCGAGCGCGCCATCCTGTTCGAGACGCAGCCCGACTCGGTCTACACGGCGGCGGTCGTCCGTTTTGGCCCGGAAGGTCGTCTGTACGTCGCGCTGGATGACGAAGGCAACCCGCAGGCTCGGGTGGATCTCGGCTCGCTCAGCGGCAAGGTCCTGCGCCTGAATCGCGACGGAAGCGTGCCTGACGACCAGCCAGGGTACTCACCCATCCACGTGGCGGACGTCCGTCGGCCACGCGGCTTGGGCTGGACGCCTGTCGGCGATCGCCTCTGGATCGCCAATGGCGCAGACGCCGAGGCCGGCAGCGTCGACGTGGCCCGGTTGGACATGAGCAGCGAACCGCGGGCGGCGCGGCGGGTGGTTGTCGCGCGCTACTCGTTCCCCGATGGCGATGTCCCTGGGGCCGTCGCTCTCTATCGCGGGGAGGCCTTCAAGCTGTGGGACGGCGACCTGCTCGTCGGGCTGCTGCGGTCCGAGCAGCTGTTGCGCCTCGACCTGGATCCCGCCGACCCCGACGCCGTGACGTCGAGCGACATCGTCCTCGACGGCACCTATGGTCCGATCCGAGCGATGACAGTCGCCCCGGACGGGACGCTCGTCGTGGCGTCCGAGCGGCAGCTTCTGCGTCTGGCGCCATGACCGATACGCCGACGACAATCGGTACGCATCACGCGAGCACCGCCTGTACGTAGCCGCGATGCTCAGAGAGCGTGACGGGAATCTCGAAGAGCCTGCTGAGCTGTAGGTCGGTCAAGACCTCTCGCCGCTGGCCGTCGGCCACGACGCGCCCGTCCTTCAACAACACGACGTGTGAGATGGCCGGCACGATCTCCTCGACCTGATGGGTCACGAGAATCAGCGTCGTACCCGCTTCGGCGACGCGGTTCATCGACGTCATCAAACGATGGCGCGCCGCGACGTCGAGGCCGGCGGCCGGTTCGTCCAGCAGCAGCGCTGTGGGCGTGGTCACGAGCGCACGGGCGACGAGCACGCGGCGAACCTCGCCCGTCGACATCTCGTCCAAGAAGCGAGAGGAGAGGTGTGCAGCATCCATGCGGTCGAGTGCAAGTCGTGCGTCTTCTCGCATGTGCGCCGTCACCGCGTCCGGCGGCGTCAGGCCGTGCATCCCGAAGAGGCCGGAGAGCACCGCGTCGATGGCGCGGATGCGACCGTGACTGTTGCCGTTGACGAACCGGTGATGCAGATCGCTCGATACGACGCCGAGACGGGGCCGCAGCTCGAACACGTGCCACAGGTCGCGACCCAGCACACGGAGCGATGGGGACCCGTCGGCGTGCGGCACCGGCCGCTCCTGGAACGTGATGAGCTGCATCAGGGCGGACTTGCCGGCGCCGTTGGGCCCCATGATCGCGGTGTGCTGGCGCGGCGGGATGCGCAGCGTGACGCCATCGAGCGCGCGGACGTCGTTCTTGATGACGGTCGCGTTCATCAGCTCGAGGATTGCCGGCTCGTTCATTCAGCGGCCGTCAGTCGGATCGTGGTCGCCCGGTACTCCGGACGTTACGCCGTCGTCGATGTCGTCCAACTCCGGTCCGCCGATGTCCGGGGATGCGGGTGCTGGCCTGCTCGCCGCCGACCCGGCCGGGTTGCGCAGGAGCCAGCGCGCGGTCGCGAGGACCGCCAAACCCACCGCGCCACCCTTGACGATGTTGGACACGCGTGGTGTGGTGGCCGGGGGCCGTGCAGCAGAGCGTTTTCGCGTGCGCTTGTTATCGACCGGAACCCAACGGGTCAGGAAGACGAACGCTTCCGCGGCGCAGGCGGGACAGTGGGGGTCCTCATGCAGTTCTTCGCAGTCCAGACAGAGTCGGGCGCTTCGCAGCTGCATACTGCAGCCAGTCTACAATAGACCTGCAAATGGAACTTGTCACTGCCCTCGGTCGCACCATTCCGTTCGCGCTCGCGTCGGGGATCAATCTCTACGCCACGGTGGCTGTGCTAGGTTTCTCGTTTCGCTACGGCTGGGTGGACCTTCCGGTGGCGTTTCGAGGGTTCGAGCACCCCGTGATCATCGGTACCGCCTTGACGATGTTCGTGCTCGAGTTCTTCGCGGACAAGATTCCGTGGGTCGATACGGCGTGGGACGCGGTCCACACCGTCATTCGGCCGCTGGGCGGGGCGCTCGTCGCCGTCACCGCCCTGGGCGAGAGCACGGCCACGATGCAGGCGCTCGTCGCATTGCTGGGCGGCTCGGTGGCGATGACCACCCACCTGTCCAAGGCCGGCACGCGCGCCGTGGCCAACACGAGCCCGGAGCCCGTGAGCAACTGGACCCTCAGCATCATCGAGAATGTCTTCGCGATCGGATTCTCGTACGTCGCGCTCCAGTACCCGTACCTGGCCCTGTTGGTGTCTGTCGCCATCCTCACCGTCATTGCGATGTCCGCGACGTTCCTGTACCGCGCTGTTCGCCGACGACTCACGCCCCATCCCTAATCACGCGACAGCTTTCGATGTCGAAGCTCGCGGCACCGAGGGCAAGGCGCGTCTGATTCCGGAAGCCTCGGACGAACTGGAGGAAGCGGTCGACATCCGCGAAGTTGCTGACAAGACCCAGCGACGCGCGAATCGAGCCGGCGCTCTTCCCGCCTCGGTGTTGGATGATCTGCATGAACCGAGGCAGCGCGATGTTGTCTTCCTGACTGGCTGAGAGCATGTCCTCTTCGGTCAAGCCCTCAGCGGACTCACCGGTGCCCGGATTACAGAAGCACCCGGTTCGCAGCGAGATGTGTTCGGCGCTGGCGAGCTCCTCGATGCGGCGGTAGTCGAGCAGGTGGCCATCTGGATCGTAGAGGTTCAGGGTGATCGTGCCGCCACGGGACTCGGTCGTGATCGGACCGTAGATCCGGACCATCGGTCGACCGTTGGAGTGCCGCAACTCGAGTAGTCGCTCGAGCAGCCAGCCCGTCAAGCAGCGTACGCGTGTCTCGATGGTCTGGAGCCCGATCCGCTCGAGGCGACGCAGCCCCATGCCCACCGCCGGAATGCTCAGGTAGTTGAGCGTGCCATCCTCGAACCCGGCTTCTCCAGGCGTCAGGCGATGCACGAACCCCTGCACGGTGGCAAAGCTGACCGTGCCCCCCGCGAACCACGGGCGGCGGAGCTTCGACAGCACGCGCCGGTGGACCAGGAGGCAGCCGACACCGGTCGGGTACCCGAACATCTTGTAGAACGACAAGGCGACGAAGTCCGCCTGGACCTTCTCGAGATCGAGCCGCTTGGTTGGCACGTAAGCCGCGGCGTCCAAGAGGACGTCCCATCCGGCGCGATGCGACTCGTCGACGAGCTCGAAGGGGTGTTGCACGCCCGAGAAGTTCGACTGGGCCGGGTACGCGAACAAGTGCGCGGCGTCTGAGGCCCGGTCGGCCAGCAGCGCGGTGAGCCGTGCGCGGTCGATACGGAGCTGCGGTACGAGCAGCGGCGCGTAGGCGACCCGGGCCCCCCGCGCCAGCGCGAACTCACGAATGCCGTTCACCGAGTTGTGGTTATCGAAGGTGAAGAGCGCGCGCCCCTTGGGATCGAAGGGGTACGCTTCGCCCACCAGCTTCAGCGCGGCACTGGCGTTGGCGGTGAAGACCGCGATGTAGTCGCGTTCGGCCCCAAACCACGCGAGCACGTGACGTCGCGTCCGTTCCACGACGTCCGTGGTGGCCGACGAAGATTCGTTCACCGAGTGGGGATTCCCCAGCACCGAGCTGGTGAGCCACGCGGCGTGCTCGTGAACGTGTGCTTCGCTGTACAGGCAGCCCCCCGTGTAGTCCAGGTATACGTGGCCCCCTGCATCGAGCCGCCGGTAATCCGAGGCCCTCAGCTCATCGATCGCTCTTGTAGCCGCATACTCGGGATACGCTGTGAGGAAGGCACGTTCGGAGGTGTCCACGACTCGATTGTAGCGAGCTTGGGCAACCGACGTGCGACCGGGTTCCGAGCGTCACGATGGTCGTCGACGGTCAGCACGAGGTTCTTGCCTTTCTGTCCACCCCAGCGGCCTATGCCGCCGGAGGCCGATGGCCCGCGCCGCCTGCGGTCGAGCGCATCGACACCCACAGCGCGGCTGTGTTCCTCGTCGGCGACGCTACGTACAAGCTGAAGCGCGCTGTCCGCTACGACTATCTCGATTTCTCCACACTCGACCGTCGCCGGCAGTGCTGCGACGCGGAGGTGGAGTTGAATCGCCGAACCGCACCACACCTGTACCTCGGTGTCGTACCGGTCACGCGTGAAGAGAGGGGACGGCTGGCCTTGGGCGGCGTGGGTGTTCCGATCGAATGGTTGGTCCACATGCGTCGCTTTCCCGACGATCAACTCCTCGATCGCCTCGCCAGTCGCGGTGCGTTGCCTCAGACGTTGATGCCACGCCTCGCGCAATCGATTGCCCGCCTGCACACGACCGCCGCGCGGTGTACGGGCCGCTCGGGTCTTGGCGCGATGCGGTGGGTAGTCGAGGGCAACGAGCTCGGTCTGCGGGACGAGGGTGCTGGTCGGCTCGACGCGAGTCGTCGCGAGCGGGTCATGGCGCGCGCGCGACAGGAGCTCGACGCCCAGGCGGCTCGGTTGGACGTACGCGCCGACGCGGGTTGGATTCGCGTCTGTCACGGTGACCTCCACCTTGGCAACATCGTCTTGCGGGATGGAGCGCCGGTTCTCTTCGACGCCGTCGAGTTCAACGACGACATTGCTTGCATCGATGTCTTGTACGATATCGCGTTCCGGTTCATGGACCTCTGGCGACGGGAGCTGCGTCGCCAGGCGAACGAGCTCTTCAACCACTACGTGCGTGCGACATTCGATGTCGCGCAGTGCGATGCGCTCGCGCTGCTTCCGCTGTTTCTCTCGTGTCGATCCGCGGTGCGGGCCAAGACGAGCGTGACCGAGAGCCGCCTGCAGCCCGTCGAGGCGCACGCCGCCGAGCTCGTGACCGCGGCGCGCGCGCATCTCATCGAGGCCGAGCAGACGCTGGCGCCCACAACGCCAGTCCTCGTCGCGATCGGAGGCCACTCGGGATCCGGCAAGTCCAGCGTGTCCCGTGCGGTCGCCGCTGAGGTGGGACGTGTGCCCGGGGCTCTGCATCTTCGGAGTGACGTGTTGCGAAAGCGTCTGGCGGGAGTCGACGAAACGGCGCGGTTGCCGGCTGATGCCTACACACCCGAATCGCACGAACGGGTCTATGCCGAGCTCTCTCGTTGGGCGCGGGCGGTCCTCGCGGCCGGGCACTCGGTCATTGCGGATGCGGTATTTGCCACCGAGGACGAGCGTCGTGCGATCGAGAAGGACGCACGGGCGGCTGGGGCTCGGTTCGCGAGCGTCTGGCTCGAGGCCCCTGCCGACGTGCTGGCGGATCGTGTGGAACGGCGCGCCGGCGACGCGTCCGATGCCACGGCGGCGGTAGTGATCCGGCAACTTGCGCGTGGCGCAGGCACCGTTCGATGGTCCGTCGTACAGGCCACCGGATCGCCGGAGGAGGTTGAACGACGTGTCCGAGCGGCGCTCGGTCGGGTGCTATAGTGCCGCACGCACCCATGGGCTCGTCCTCCTCTGCCCTCCACCGCGGTTCGGTGCTGCTGCTCTTTGTCGGCAGCGGCGTGGCCGCGCTCGTGTACGAGGTCGTTTGGTTCCAGATGCTCCAGTTCGTGGTCGGCTCGTCGAGCGTCTCGATGGGCATGTTGCTTGCGACCTTCATGGGCGGCAGCTGTATTGGTAGCGTCTGGTTCGCTCGCCTGGTGTCGGTGCGACACCACCCGCTTCGCGTCTACGCCGTGCTCGAAGCTGCGATCGGCGCCTGCGCGCTCTTGCTTCTCGTGTTCGTGCCGCTCATCGGTCGTCTGTATACCGCGTGGGCTGGCGCCGGCCCGTCCGGGTTCCTGCTGCGAGGCGTTGTGGCAGCGGCCTGTCTCCTGCCGCCAACTGTGGCCATGGGGGCCACCTTGCCCGCGATCGGTCGGTGGGTGGAGATGACACCGCGCGGCCTCTCGTGGCTTGGTTTCTTCTACGCGGGCAACACGATCGGCGCCGTCATCGGGTGTCTTCTCGCGGGCTTCTACCTGCTGCGTCTTCATGACGTCGTCGTGGCAACGATCGTGGCCGCGTCGGTCAACGGGGTCGTGAGTGTCGTGGCGTGGACGCTGGCGGCGCGCGACGAGGAATCTGCGCGCCGTGGAGTCGTGTCGGGCAGCGCCGCCCAACCTGGCGGGCGCGGTGAGCGCTGGCGTCGGGTTGCCCCGCTTGCGGCGATCCCGCTGTCGGGCTACTGCGCGCTGTCGGCGGAAGTGGTCTGGACCCGATATCTTGCGCTGTCGTTTGGCGCCACCGTCTACTCGTTCGGCATCATCCTGGCGGTGTTTCTCGGCGGCCTCGGGATCGGCAGCGCTCTAGGCGCGGTGCTTGCGGCGCGCCTGCGCCGACCGGCGGTGGGTCTCGGCGTGGCGCAACTCCTCACAATTCCTGCCATCTGGTACTCCGGCGTGATGCTCGCCCGCGTGCTGCCGACGCTGGCACCAACGGTCTCGATCACGACGACCGTCTGGCAAGTCTTCGCCGTCGACGTGAGCCGTGCTGTCGTTGCCGTACTGCCTGGGCCGCTCCTCTGGGGTGCGAGCTTTCCCCTGGCGCTGGCATCCTCCGGTGGAGCGGACCACGACGGCGGCCGGCTCGTGGGCCGCGTCTATGCCGCGAACGCCCTTGGTGCGATCGTTGGCGCGCTCGCGTCCAGCCTCGTCCTGATCGGCGCCGCGGGTAGTCAGGTGACTCAGCAGCTCATGATCGGCGTAGCCGCTGTCGCGGCCATTGTGGCGCTGATGGAGACTGGGCGAGTGGGAGAGCGGAGAGCTGAGAGCCGAGCGCTCGAGCGAGAGCCGCGCCGCTTTCGGAGTCTGGTGGCACGGCGAGCCGCCCTGGCGACCGCCGTCGGCGGCATCGCGGTGTTCGCGATCCTGAACGTACCGGCCGTTCCCGCGCTGCTCGTGGCATACGGGCGCCACGCAGCCGCGTGGGCCGGTCACGCCGGAGACGTGTTTTTCGTGGGCGAGGGGTTACAGGCGTCGGTCGCCGTGTCGCGACAGGCGGATGGCTCACTGAACTACCACAACGCCGGCAAGATCCAGGCGTCGAGCCTTCCACAAGACATGCGGCTCCAGCGGATGCTTGGTCACCTCACGACGATCGTGCCGAAAGAGGCGCGATCCGTTCTGGTGATCGGGTGCGGCGCCGGAGTCACGGCCGGAGCGGTGAGCGTCAGCCCGAAGGTGGAACGCGTGACCATCGCCGAGATCGAACCGCTGGTGCCAGCGGTCGTGTCCCGGCACTTCGCTGCTGTAAACCACGACGTGCTCCGCAATCCGAAGGTGCGGGTCCACATAGACGACGCCCGCCATTTTTTGGCGACAACGGACGAGCAGTTCGACGCGATCACATCCGATCCCCTCGACCCTTGGGTCAAGGGTGCCGCGGCGCTCTACACGAAAGAGTTCTTCGAGCTCGCGAAGTCTCGCTTGAAGCCAGGCGGTGTGATGACGCTGTTCGTACAGCTGTACGAGAGCAGCCCCGAGGCGGTGAAATCGGAAATCGCGACGTTTTTCGAGGCGTTTCCGCACGGCCTCATCTTCGGCAACACGTTCGACGGGCGTGCCGAGGACACGGTGCTCGTTGGGGCGACGGAGCCGTTATCGGTAGACGTCGACGCGCTCGAAGCGGCGCACCTTGAGGAGGCGCACGCGCTGGCGCGGCGCTCGCTCGGCGAGATCGGCATCTACTCGGTGGTCGATCTCCTGGGCCGTTACGCGGGCCGAGCCGCTGACCTGAAGCCGTGGCTCGCCGATGCGGTCGTCACGCGGGATCGCGACCTCCGGCTGCAGTACCTCGCCGGCCTCGGGCTCAACCAACACCTCGGCCGCGACATCTACCGGCAGATCCTCGAATACCGTCGCTATCCCGACGATGTGTTCATGGCCCGGGAGCCGCACGCCTCGTGGCTGAGAGAGGCGATTGGGCAGGGCGCGGAATGAGCTTCCTCGCGTCTGGTCTGGCGCGGGTCGTCGGACGGTCGCCGTCAAGATGACCCGAATGTCCACGGCAGGCCGATCGGACATCCTGACTCTAATCTCGCCCCGTCTCTTCCTCCCCCAACACGGCTAACAGCGAGAGCGGATCGATGCGGGCGCCTGTGGCGCGGACGGCCCAGTGCAGGTGCGGTCCGGTGACACGGCCGGTTGCGCCGACCAGACCCACGATGTCGCCTGTGGTGACCGTGTCACCCTCCTGGACTTTGAACGCAGACAGGTGGGCAAAGAGTGAGAAAAGCCCCAACCCATGATCGAGGATGACGGTGTTGCCAGAGAAGTAGAGATCCTCCGCGAGCCTCACTCGACCGCGGTTTGGCGCCTTGATTGGCGTGCCCGCCGGGCTCGAGAAGTCGGCGCCGGTGTGCGGTGAGCTGCGCGTGTTGTTGAACACGCTGCGGCTGCCGAAACGGCTGTTCGCGGTGTCGATCACCGGCCGCGCGAAGGGACCCGACCAGAGCGCCTCGAGCGCCGGCGATCGATAGACGCTGTTGATTCTTTCCGTATCGCGCTTGATTCGGTCGAGCGCTGCGGGCGGTGGATTGACCATTGCGGGGTTGACCGTGAGCCGTCGCGTCGGGAACTGCTTGGGCACCACCGTCAGCGACTGCGTCGTCGAGGCTTTGCCAGCCGGCAACGTCGCCGTCACCGTCGTAGGAAACGTGCCGGGCTTGGTGGTGAGGTCGATGCCGACCAGAGCCACCCACGTGTCGCCCTCACGGCGGACGGCCCGAACTGTGCGTTCGAACGCCGCCACTGTGACGTTCGTTCCGCCCGGAGGCACCGTGATGGAGTAGAGCACGAGCTCACCGGGTTGCAGTGACCGCGCTTTCGACTCGACAGCGATCGGGGTCTGCGTCGGGACCTTGCGGTCCTCCGGTGCCTGAGCCCTCAGGCGTGTCACGGGGAGCAGGGTCAGCACGGCGAGGCTGGTCACGCTCGCAGCAAGGCGACGGTCGAGCTTCACAGGTCGATTCTACTCCCGGGATTCATCTCACTTATCGGCTCCGGATCGGCGGGCAAGCAGAACGCCGAAACGCGCAGGCGCCTGGGGATCTGGGCTCGGAGGTTCGCGCACCCTCCGCTATGCTGGAGATCGGCATGAGCTCGCCCCGCATTCCGCGAGAGCTTGCGGCCCGCCTGCATCGGGACGCTGATGCAGCGCGCTGGCAGGTGTCCATCGCGCGCTTCGCCGAAGCGCTGGAGGCGACCTGCGCCAAAGCCGACCCGCACTCAAGTCGCTCTGCCCGTGAGACCGAGTCGGCGCTGCGTGCGCTCCACTTGCGCGACCTGGCCCTCGCCTGCGCGTGCGCCGACGGTCACGAGCCCGCCTGGGAGCACTTCGTCCTGGAATACCGGCCGTCGCTGTATCGCGCGGCCGAGACGATTCGGCCGGGCGCTGGCCGTGAGCTGGCGGATTCGCTGTACGCGGAGCTCTTTGGCGTCTCGCTGCGCGGAGAGGCTCGGACCTCGCTCTTCCGGTACTTCCACGGGCGGAGCAGTCTCCCGACGTGGCTGCGCGCGATCCTCGCGCAGAGGCACGTCGACGCGATTCGCTCGGAACGCCGGTGTCGGTTTTCAGCAGGAAGGGACCCTGCCTTTTCAAAACGTTTCCCCCCTGAGGTGTTCCATCGCCTGACCGCGTGGTGACGGTCCTCAGGGTGCGGTAATCAGCCGGTTTCTGTCCACACTTTCGCCTCCTCGACTGGTCGAGAGCGGAGCCTGCGGGCGCTCGGCGGCGGTGGCCGGAGCCCGAGTGCTGGCAGGTGGTTGCCGCCGAGCGCCCCCTCGTGAGCGGTGGCTGAGTGTACCCGTCATCGCGAGCGCTCCTTGGTGTCCTTGGCGAGCCGCGGCTTGAGCCGGGGTCGATAGGATTCGCCGTCGATGACGAGATCATAGGCGTTGCTGGTAAAGCGATCGATGGCGCTCTGGGCGCGCACGGGATCGGCGAAGGTCGCGAGCCATTCGTCCGGGCCTCGATTCGAGGTCACGATCACCGAGCCGGTACGATAGCGCTCGAGGAGCAGGTCGTAGAGGTCGCGGCTCTCGACGGGATCGAGGACGTCGATGGCGAAATCATCGAGGATGAGCAGGTCGACGGCGACCAGCTTGCGGAATTCGGCTTCATAGCTGTTGTCGAGCCGCGCGTGCTTCAGCACTTTGAGCATCTGGTCGGTGCGGACGGCCAGCACGGTGGCGCCGCGCCGACAGGCGACGTGGCCGAGCGCGTGCGCGTGGAAGGTCTTGCCGACGCCGACGGGGCCGACGATGGTGACGTGGGCATGGGCGTCCAGGAAGCGCAGCGTGGCGAGCTCGTTGAGGAGCGCGCGGTCGAAGGTGACCTTCGCGGTCGTGTCCCAGTGTTCCAAGCGCATCCGGGGATCCAAGCGGGCCTTCTGGACGCGCAGTGTGACGGCCAGGCTTTCGCGACGGGTGACTTCGTCGCTGAAGACCTGCAGCAAGAAATCCTGATGAGGGATCTTCTGCTGGCGTGCGAGCGTGAGGCGCTCGGGCAAGATGTCGAGGATGCGCGAGAGCTTCAAGCGGCGCAGCACGGCCTTCAGATCCGGACTGATGATCTCGGTGGTGGTCATTGGGACTCCTCTCCTTCAGAGGCCGCAGCAGCGAGCGGCAGTTTGTATTGGGTGGCCGGACGGAGATACCGCGCGAGCGGGATCACGCGCGCGGGCGGGGCGGCGGGCGGGGCCGTGACGCCCTGCTCGAGCATCCGTTTCAGGCGCTTGACGTCCAGCATGTCGGCGCCGAGCGCGATCGTACAGACCTCCGTCACGCGCGCGGCGCCGTACCGACGCACGAGGCCGAGCAGCGCGTAGACCCGCCGCATCCGTGTCCAGGGCAGGGGGCTGTCGAGCAGCGCGGCGGCGTAGCGGCCGATGACGTCGCTGGCGGCCTCGGCCTGGCGGCGGAGCGCATCGACATCGCGCATCGCGTAGACACTGCGCTCGGCCGGGTAATCGCTGGCATCGATCGACTGGGCGCCGGGCGCCTTCCGCGGGTGCGGCTTGATCAGCAGCCCGCGCGCATAGAAGCGGACAGTGTACGCATCCGCGCGGGCCGAGAGCCACTGGCCCACGTGCGTATGCGGGATCGAGTAGACCGCTTTGTCGACGGCGGCAAGCTGATCGCGCCCGACCTTCGGCTCGGCCCAGAGCGGAATGTCGTACGGGGTGGTGGGCGCCGGCAGCAGCAGCCCGTGCTCTTCGGTCTGAAAGTGCTCGAGCGGCCGGCGCTGCGTGCGACTGTGCCGCCGCAGGCCGTAGTCATTCAGGCACCAGTGTCGCGCATGCGCGCGTGCGTCCTCGAGTCTGATGAGCACTTCGCCGGCGAAGCAGTCATCGCGGACGCCGGGTACGGTCCGTTCGACGCGCCCCTTGTCGCGAGCATGCCGCACCCTCGCGGGGTCAATGTGAAAATGCCGAGCCTGCGCGTACTCGAGAACCCCGGCCGTGATCCGCGGCTCAAGTGGGTCGGCCTGCTTGATGAGGGCCTTGGTGTTGTCCGGAATAATGACCTTGAAGACACCTCCGAAAAACTCCCAGGCCGCTTCACACGCTTCGATCGCCCGCGCGGTCGTTTCTTCGAAGCTGGGATAGACGAAGCGGTGGCGGGAGCGCACCGCGGTAAAGATGAAGGCGCGAAAGCGGCGCTTCTTCCGCTCGGGGAGCGTGAGCCACCCGACCCAGCCCGTATCGAGCTGCAGCTCCTGACCGGGCTCGCCGTCGAGTACCGGGATCGTCGTCGCGGTCTTGCCAAACTGCAGCTCGAGGACTGCGAAGCGGTGGAGCGTGGGATAGGCGATCTCGACGCCATGGCGAATGAGCAGCTTCCGAATCTTGGTGAGCCGGATGCCATCGCCGAGCCAGCGCTCAATCGCCGTGCGCTGCTCAACGCAACGCGCCCAACCGTCGCCCCGGGGCCGACCGCCGCCAGGATGCAGCGCGAGCAGGACCTGCCGGACTTCCTCATCGCTGATCGTCGCCCGCACGCGGACGCCGGCGGTCGCCGCGGCTCCGAGATAGCGCCGCATGGTTTTCGGATCGAGTCCCAGCTGGGCGGCGATGCTCTTCTTCGGCAAGCCCTCGCCGCGGAGCCGCAGGACCTCTTTGACTTCGATCATCGTGACCTCGCGATACATGCACGCCTCCTGATCCCGGGACACAGCCCGGGACCGGAGACCTCTCTATCGCGCGGTCAGGCGAAAGGGGGGAAAGGCTTTGAAAAACCTCACTCCAGAGGGGGGAAAGGTTTTGAAAAACTCGTCAGAAAGGGGTCCCTACATTTTGAGAACCGACACCCCGGCATGAGCCGCTGCCCGATGAAGATGTCAGTCCTGGTGTCTCCCGCTCCTTGTCGTCGCCCGCTTCGGCATCAGCTCCCGCGTCGGTGGAGCGAGATCGGTGGGTGTCGCTGGTCCACCGCACGTTGTCCGTCGCGGTTGCAGCGCTCGATGCGAAGGACCGCTTGCGGTTGAGCTGTTACTACGTCGAATCGCGGACGCTGGCGGAGATCGGCCGCGTGCTCGGCGAGCACGAGGCGACGGTGTCGCGGCACCTGTCCAGGATTCGCCGACGATTGCGGACTGAGGTAGAGCAGCAACTCCACGAACGTCACGGAATGACGAACGAGGAGATGGCTGAGTGCTTCGCTTCGGTCAGCAGGGACGCCGGTCCGCTCGACCTGGGTGCGCTCATCAACGCGCCTCCAGCGAGAGCTGGAATGGCGAGAGCGGCAGGCCCAGGAGCCCCTGAGACGGGATAGGGGTGCGCGGCGTAGGCTCGACAGACCGCTTGGGCAAGATCGAGGCGGCGCCGCGTTCTAGGGGTAGGAGCCCCGACGCGTGAGACCAGGGGGAGAGACCCTGGAGTAACAACGTCAGCTGGAGTGATCAATGCCAGGCCACATCGACCCAAAAGGAGACATTAAGCCAGCGCTGAAGCTCATGCTGCGGACCTCGTCCGGAGTGGCGGCGTCCGCATGCCCAGATGCCGAGACGTTGGCTGCCTGGCACGAGCGGACGCTGCCGGCCGCCGAGATGGCGGCCTTCGAGCACCATGCGGCCGAGTGTGCGCGCTGCCGCGCGATGCTGGCGGCGTTCGTGCGAGCGGACCTTGACGGGTTGGGCGCGGAAGCGGGTGAAGGCGTGGTCGGCTCCTCGCCGTTTTGGCGACGCTGGCGCCTCAACTGGCTGGTCCCAGTCGCCGCAACCGCGACCGCACTGGCGCTGTACGTCGCCGCGCCTGGCCCCTCCGACGATCGGAGCGCGGCCGGAACTCCGGAGATACTTGACGGGTTGCGGTTGAACGAGCTTCCAACGCCGCCCGAGAAGCCGCGCGACGATTCGACTGAACCCTCCGCGACGGGTGAGTACCGTGCTGTGGAACCGCCGGCCCCAGGTTCGGCGACTGTCGAGAACCGAGCAGACACGGTCGACCGACGCAATCAGGGCTATGCCGACGCAAGCAACGACCAGAAAGCCGCCGCGCCCTTGATACAGATGCCGCCCGCGCCGGCGGCGACGGCCCCGCCTCCTGCTGGGGCTTTTTCGCCGTTCGCCCCGGTACCTGCAGAGCCGAGATCGGCGGAGCCGCCGCCAGTTGTTGCGCCTTTGCCGCCTCGGGCCGAGCGAGACACGGCCGAAGAGGCCTTACCGCCACTGGCGGCGCGGGTCCCGCCGAGCGAGGTCCCGCCGCGTCCGGGCCCATCGGCCGCCGCGCCGGGGCTTGTGGACGCCCCGGTGCTGGAACGGGCCCCGGGCGCCCCGCGACGTGAGCGCGTAGGGGAGCCGAACGAGCAAGCCATCGGCGCTGTCCGCGATCGCGCGGCTCGCGTCGTGCCACTGTCCGGGGGATCTAGCAGCCTTCGATTCCGCGTCGACGCCGGTCGCCTCGATCGGAGCACGTCCGGTGATGCCTGGAGCCTCGTGCCTCTGCCGGCGGGAGTGTCTGCGGGAGACATCACCAGCGGCACCGTGTCCGGTCGGACGATTTGGATGGTCGGACGCGGAGGACTCGTGCTCCATGCCCCGGAGGGCGGACCGTTCACGCGCGTTCCAGGCCCTTCGTCGGCTGACTTGCGTCTGGTCACCGCCGAGGACGCGCGGACTGCGACAGTGCTCACGAGCGACGGGCGGGAGTACTCGACGGCCGATGGCGGCACGCGTTGGACGGCCCGCTAGCGCACGGAGGCTCACGGGTTCACGGGTTCACGGGGTTCACGCACCCCAAGAACCCTCGATCCGAACCCTCGAACCTCAGAAACCCGCAAGAACCTTGAACCTGTCCCGTTCTACGAGCAGAGACGCCTTCGCACGTCGCGGGGCCCGAAAGGATTCTGCTCATGACTGCTCGTCGCTCGACGCTTGCGCTCGCGGCCGCCACCGCCATGGCGATGGCCGCGTCCATCACTCCCGCCGTTCCCGCCGCGCGTGACCTGCTCGCGCTGCCCGTTGAAGCGGCACCGCCCGACGATGCTCCGCTTGACTCCACACTGGACGACCAGACCGAGCTGGCGATGACCGTTTACAACTCGGACCTCGCGCTGATTCGAGACAGACGCAAGGTGCGTCTTGGTAAGGGCGCGTTCGACCTGCGCTTTCAGGATATCGCGGCCACGGTCAATCCGGCCACGGTGCACTTCCGGTCTCTCACCGAGACGGGTCGGGTCAAGGTACTGGAGCAGAACTACGAGTACGACCTGCTCGAGCCCGACAAGCTGCTGCGCAAGTACGTCGGTCGGGACGTGACGCTGGTGTTGCGCGCCGCCAACGGCACGACGCCGGAAGAGACCGTGAGCGCTCGGCTCCTGAGCTACAACGGTGCTCCGGTATGGCGAATTGGCGACGAAATCGTCACAGGCCTTCACGCCGACCACATGCGATTTCCTCAGCTGCCAGCCAATCTCTTTGCGCGTCCGACTCTGATCTGGACGCTGCAGAACACGGGGACCGTCCTGCATCAGATCGAAGCGTCGTATCTCGCCACGAAGCTCGCGTGGAAGGCTGACTACGTCTTGACGGTCGGCCGCGACGAAGCGGCCGACATCGACGGATGGGTGACGCTCACCAACAACAGCGGGACGTCGTTCAGGAATGCATCGTTGCAGTTGGTGGCCGGCGAGCTCAATCGTGTGCGCCAGATGCTGGGCGATATGCGTGCGGAGGCCGACTCTTGCGCAGATGCGCAGATGGTCGACGCCGCTATGGCTCAGGAGGCGTTCTCCGACTACCACCTCTACACCCTTGGTCGAAAGACCACGATCAACAACCGCGAGACGAAGCAGGTCAGCATGCTCGGCGCCACCGGGTTCCCCATCCGTAAGCGCTACGTCGTCGACGGCCGGGCCTTCTACTATCGCAACGCGCAGCACCCGGGGTCGCCCGTCAAGGACGATGTCCAGGTGTTCTACGAGTGGAAGAACGAGGAGCGTGCCGGCCTCGGGATGCCGATGCCGTCCGGCACAGTGCGCGTGTACCAAGCGGACTCGAAGGGGGGCGTCCAGTGCGTCGGCGAAGACAACATCCGCCACACGCCAAAAGACGAGACGCTCAAGGTCAAGATCGGCCATGCCTTCGACGTCGTCGCCGAGCGCAAGCAGACGGGTTTCAGGAAGGTGGGCGACAGCACGTACGAGATCGAAGTAGGGGTGACCCTGCGGAATCACGAGGCGGTTCCGGTCACCGTCGAGGTCAACGAACCTATCGGCGGCACGTGGCGCATGGTGCGCTCGTCGCATCGGTGGACGAAGACCGACGCCTGGGCCTCGCACTTCGAGGTACCGGTCGCCGTGGATGTCGAGGCGATGCTCACCTATCGCGTCCGCGTCACGTACTAGGTCAGACGGGGCGATTGCCGACCCAGAACTGCTGTAATATCCCGTGCGTGCAGACTCCGTTTCGAGCGTTTCGCTTGTTCGAAGATGGCGGTCGGGTCCAGGGTCGCGTGGTGGACGTGGCGCTCGACGATCTCAATCCAGGGGATGTGGTCGTCAAGGTTGCGTACTCCAGCGTGAACTACAAGGATGCATTGGCCGCGACCGGTGGGAAGATCGCCCGACGGTTTCCGTTGGTGGGCGGCATCGATCTCGCAGGCGTCGTCGAATCGAGCACCGATCCGCGGTTTCGGAAGAGGGACCCGGTCATTGTCACCGGCTACAACCTGAGCGTGACGCACGACGGAGGGTACGCGGAGTATGCGCGGGTGCCGGCCGAGTGGGTCGTGCCGATGCCGCCAGGACTGACGGCGCTCGAGGCGATGACGTTGGGCACGGCCGGGTTCACGGCGGCGTTGTCGCTCGTCGAGATGGAGCGCAACGGATTGACGCCCGCCATGGGCCCGGTGATCGTGACCGGAGCGACAGGGGGCGTCGGCAGTATGGGTGTCGCGTGCCTGGTCGCACGAGGCTATCAGGTGACCGCGTTGACGGGGAAGGATCGCGAGCGCGAGTTTCTTCGATTACTTGGCGTCAAGAGCATCCTGGCCCGCGGCGCTCTCGTCCTTGGCACCAAGCCGCTCGAGAAGGCGCAGTGGGCCGGGGCGATCGACTGTGTGGGCGGGGACATCCTGGCGTGGCTCACGCGGACGATGCTCCCGAGCGGCTGCATTGCCGCCTCGGGATTGACCGCAGGCGTCGAGCTGCACACGACGGTGATGCCCTTCATCCTTCGTGGCGTCAAACTGCTGGGGATCGACTCGGCCGCGTGTCCCATCGAAAGGCGGAAAGAGGTGTGGCGACACCTCGCGCTGGAGATGAAGCCCGCACACTTGAAATCGATGGTGCGCGAGATTACATTGGGCGAGCTTCCTCAGGCATTCGAGACCCTCCTCACGGGTCAGGCCCGGGGGCGGTACGTTGTGAGGCTTGCATCGGCGTCGTGAGGCGACAGTAGCAAACGCGCTCTTGGCTGGAGGGCCTATGCCATCATCATCGCGTCGAATCGGCCTGTTCGTGATGCCGATTCTGATCCTCGCCGGCATCGTGGTGTTCGCGGGTGGCGAATCGCTCCGCGCGAAGGCGGCGGCTGACGTTCCGCGTGATTTGGCGGCGGCGACGCCGGAGTCCGTGGGCTTCTCTCCGGAACGCTTGAAGCGTCTCGATGGGATGATGACGCGGATCGTGGAGGAGAAACGTCTCGCTGGGGTCGTCACCCTGCTGACACGCCACGGCAAGATGGTCCACGTCTCGGCGCACGGCAGGCCGGACGCGAGCCAGTCAGCCTCGATGCGGAGAGACGCGATCTTCCGTATCGCCTCGATGACCAAGCCGGTTACCGGCGTCGCCATGATGATGTTGTACGAGGAAGGAAAGTGGCGGTTGAACGATCCCGTGGCACGCCATATCCCGCAGTTCGCCAAGCTTCAGGTACACGTTGGCGAGAACGCGGACGGCACGCCGAAGCTCGAGGACGCGCGCAGTCCGATGACCATGCGCGAGCTGATGACGCACACCGCGGGACTGGGCTACATCATCAACAACAGCAATCCGGTGGATAAGCTCTATCGCCAGCGCGGGGTGCTCGACGCCAGCAAGCCCTTGCAGGCGATGATCGACGGCCTGGGCACGATGCCCCTGCTGGTGCACCCAGGGTCACGGTGGTACTACAGCATCTCGGTCGACGTGCAGGGTTACCTCGTCGAGAAACTGTCGGGCCAGCCGTTCGCCGACTTTCTCCAGTCCCGCATCTTCGCTCCGCTCGGCATGAGGGACACCGGCTTCTACGTACCTCCGAACAACGTGGGGCGCCTCGCCCGCGTGCATGGTGAATCACCGGCCGGTCTGGCGCCGGCACCGGTCCGGTCCGACGCCACCGTCAAGCCGGCCGGGCCCTCCGGTGGTGGCGGCCTCTTCTCGACGGCCGATGACTACGCGCGGTTCACACAGATGCTGCTGAACGAAGGCGAATTCAATGGCGCGCGGCTGCTCGCGCCCCGCACCGTGGAGATGATGCGCACGAACCATGTGTTGCCGGAGGCGCTGAAGACGATGCCGCCAGGGACCGGCTGGGGGATGGACTTTCAGGTCGTGACCGACGCTGCGGCCGCAGGTGAAGCGACGCCAACCGGCACCTACTCATGGTTTGGTATTTTCGGTACGTGGTTCTGGATCGATCCCGTGAACGATCTCTCGTTCATCGGCATGATTCAGCACCAGGGTCCCGCCGCTGCCGAGGTGAGGAACCTCTCGAGGAATCTGGTGTACCAGGCGTTGCTGAATCCGGAAAAGTGACGGCGTTGAATTCAACGGGTTTCGAGGGTTCAAGGGTGCGGGGGAACCTAAGAACCCTCGACACATAGCCTCACGCTCACCGCTCTTGTATCAGTCGCCTGATTGCGTCGTGGACGAGCGGCCCGGTGTCGGGCCCGAGTGACACTTGCTCACCGTAATGACGCGTGCTGGCGCCGTAGAGCCACGGCGATTGGTCATCCCATTCCGACTTTGGAATGATGTAGCCGATCGCGTCGTTCGCGAGTCCGAAGAGGAACTTGAAGCGGCCCGGCATCAGCTCGCGCAGCGGCGGGATCTCGATGGCGTCGATAGGGAAGTCGGCGCCCGGCGGTCGGACGATACCGCCGTTGGCGATCTCCGGATAGATCTCGCCAGGCACGGTCGCGATGCTGGCGCTGCCCAGAGTGATGAAGGCCACTTCGCTGCGGATCCGATTCAAGCGTGGTTGACCGCGATCGATCACCCCTGCTGCCAGCGCGAGCCTGAACAGCGTGTTGTCGACGGGGAGCTCGATGGTCTGCGCGGCGACCGAAAGGCGCGGATTGAGCTCCGGCATCGACGGACGCTCCGCCACGGTCGACAGGATGGAGCGCCCCAGGATGCGACCAACAGCACGCGCCTTTTCGTGTGAGGGCGCCGAGTAGGCCCTGCCGGAGTAGGGATCGGTCACGGTCGTCTCGGGGCTCGTCGTCATCAGGCCGCCGATCGCGCCGTTCACGTAGAGGTGGATGCCACCCAGACCTCGGACGGTCGGACCTCCGCCGTCCCCGACCGATTCGTTCGCGCCGTGCTCGAGCCCGTCGCGCAGATAGCCGGGGAAGTCGGCCGTGATCTCGGTGTTCACTGACCACAGCGTCTCCGGGTGGTTCGCCCAGTTCACCAAGCTGCCACGTGTCGACCCGTCGAGCGCGCTCGTCACGTGCAGCATCCGCAGCGTGCTATCGAAGACCTGTGGATCACGGCTGTCGGTCACCAGTCCGGCAGTCTCGATTGGGATCTCGTAGAGAGATACCCGCGCCGGCGCGAGGCGGTTCGCGCCCGTGGCAACCGCTATCGCCGCTCGGTCTACCACGAAGGCTCGATACTGATCGTCGACGCCGCTGAAGCCGGTGCGCGGACCCCAGAGGCCCATGAGATCGGGCGTCGAATGATTGTGGGTCGTGGTGACGATTAGATAGTCGAGACGGGTCCGCGCCTCGACTCGCCGGCGGATGGCGATCACGTCATCGTGGAAGAGGCCGATGCTGTCGAGCGCGACGACTCCGAGCCGATGGTGTCCGTCGTCGATGACCATGGCGACGGCCCACAGGTCGTCGTGAACGGCGGTCGCGCGACGACCCGTGGCGAAGCCCGCCAGCCAGACCGCGCGCGCGAGCTCGGGCGTGATCTTCTCACGGCCGAACCCTACGTCGAGGTGTGGCGCTCTGGCGTCCGCCGTGTTCGGCAGGCGAAGATCAAGGGCATAGCCTGGATGGCGATCGCGCGTGTGATACAGGGCCCACGCGCCGGCGGCGGTGCCGAGCGCCACGAGCAACGACGCGAGGCGTCCGAAGGTCTTCACTCGTCAACAGCGTGTTGGCTTCACTGGGCTATTCGAATGAGCAGCTTGCCCGAAGTGGAGCGGCTTTCGAGGGCTCGATGCGCGTCGGCGACCTGCGCTAGGGGATAGGTCTGGTCGATGCGGAGCCGGATCGTGCCCTTGGCGACGCCGCCCAGGACGTCGCCGGCCCGCCACGCAAGCTCGTCTCGCGTCAACACGTGGTGCGCGAGGCTCGGCCGTGTCAGATAGAGCGAGCCTTTGCCGTTCAGGATGTTCGGATCGAAGGGCGGCACCGCGCCGCTCGACTGACCGAACAGCACCATCATGCCGCGGGGGCGGAGGCAGTTCAGGCTCTTGTCGAAGGTGGTCTTGCCGACCGAGTCGTACACGACGTCCACGCCGCGCCCGTTGGTGAGCCGTTTCACTTCCAGTTCGAAGTCCTGCTCCGTGTAACGGATGGTTTCGTCGGCCCCATTTTCGTGAGCGAGCTGGGCCTTGGCCGCCGTTGAAACAGTGCCGATGACGCGTGCGCCCAGCGCCTTGGCCATCTGCACGATGAGCAGCCCCGCGCCACCTGCGGCCGCATGCACGAGGCACGTCTCGCCAGACTTGAGCGGGTAGGTGGACCGAACGAGGTAGTGCGCCGTCATGCCTTGCAGGATCGCCGCCGCGGCCTGCTCGAACGAGATCGCGTCGGGCAGCTTGACGAGCTGCGCGGCCGGAACGACGGCGTACTCCGCATACGACCCGCGCGTCATCGCATACGCGACTCGGTCCCCTTTCGCCACGTCGGTGACGCCGGAGCCGATGGCTTCCACGATACCAGCGCCTTCATTGCCCAGAGCCGTCGGCTGCTCGGCCTTGTAGGCGCCCGTGCGGAAGTACACGTCGATGTAGTTGACGCCCGCCGTCTGCAACTTGACGAGCACTTGCCCGTCACCGGGCTCGGGCCGGGGCACGTCGACCAGCGCCAGGGATTCTGGGCCGCCGTGCTGATGAACTCTGATGGCGCGCATGCAGATCTCCGAAGGTCTGTGGACTCCTGATCCTATCCGATGACGGGTCGGCCTGCGGGCCGATGCGTCGCGGCCCCCCGGCTCAAGGTCCCCCCGCACGGTTGAGAGGCGAAAGCGGTAGGCCTGGGCGGAGCCTCACATAGTGACGAGGACGCGTGCGTTGTGTATGCTCAGCGCGACCCGGAGTCGGAGGTGACCCCGTGACCGTTCGCATCAGCATCACTGTCAATGGCCGTCGGTTCGACCGCGACGTCGAACCACGGCAGCTTCTCGTACACTTCATCCGCGATCTCGGGGGCTTCACCGGGACGAAGATCGGCTGCGACACGAGCCAGTGCGGATCCTGCACGGTGCTCCTCGATGGAGTCGCCATGAAGTCGTGCACCTGCCTGGCCGTGCAGGCAGATGGCTCTGAGGTGATCACGATCGAAGGGCTTGCGAAGGAGGGCCAGCTGCACCCGTTGCAGGAGGCGTTCTGGAACAAGCACGGGCTCCAGTGTGGGTTCTGCACGCCAGGAATGATCATGGCGTCGCACGAGCTGCTCCGCACGAATCCGAAACCGACCGATGACGCGATCCGCCACGGACTCGCCGGCAACCTGTGCCGCTGTACGGGTTATCAGAACATCGTGCGCGCTGTCCGCGAAGCTGCGACGGCGATGGCGAAGTAGGAGGCTGGCCATGAGCTCGAGAATCTTTGGATCCGGCATCCGTCGACGCGAAGACCCGCGCCTCATCACCGGCGCCGCGACCTACACCGATGACCTGACCATGCCGGGCATGCTGCATGCCGTGATGCTGCGCAGCCCGCATGCCTACGCAAAGATCACGCGAATCGACACGAGCCGTGCGAGGCAGGCGCCCGGCGTCATCGCCTCGTACACGGGCGCCGACGTCAACCTCAACGCGATGCCGTGCGCCTGGCTGCCACCGAACTCCTCGCTGAAGATTGCCAAGTATCCGACCGTGGCGGTCGACACTGTCCGTTACGTTGGCGACATCGTCGCCGTGGTCGTTGCCGAGACTCCCGAGCAGGGCTACGACGCGCTCGAGCTGATCGACGTCGAGTACCGTCCCTTGAACGCAAGTCTCGACCCGCAGAAGTCGTGCGCGCCTGGTGCGCCACAGCTGCACGAGGACGTCCCGAGCAACCTCGCGTTCCAGTGGACGGTCTCTGGCGGGGACGTCGACGCGGCCTTCAAGAACGCCGACGTCGTGGTCAAGGAGCGGATTGTCCAGCAGCGGCTCATTCCGAACGCGATGGAGCCGCGCGCCGCGCTCGCGAAGTGGGCGGGGGCGTCGGGCGAGCTGACGCTCTGGAACACGACGCAGAATCCGCACATCCTGCGGTACCTCACGTCAGTCGTGACTGGGATCGCGGAGGACAAGTTGCGGGTCATTGCGCCCGAAGTCGGCGGCGGGTTCGGGTGCAAGATCCCGGCCTATCCTGGCGAGTTCCTCGCGATCTTCGCATCGCGCAAATTGAATCGCCCGGTGAAGTGGACCGAGACGCGCAGCGAAAACTATCAGGCGACGACGCACGGCCGCGACCACGTGCAGGAGGTTGAGCTCGCCGCCACGAAGGACGGGACGATCCTCGGCATCCGTGCCAGGTCGTGGTCGGCGATGGGCGCGTACCTCTCTACCGCCGCACCGGGCATCCCGACGATCCTGCACGGGTTGATGCTTTCGGGCGTGTACAACGTGCCGGCGATCAAGGAGGACGTGTACGGCGTGTATACGAACGCCACACCGGTCGAGGCCTATCGAGGCGCGGGTCGTCCTGAGGCGACCTTCATCATCGAGCGAATGGTCGACAAGCTGGCGGCCGAGCTGACGATGGATCCAGTCGCCGTTCGGCAGAAGAACCTCATCCCGAAGTTCGAGAACGGCCACAGCGTTGCGACCGGTCTCACCTACGACAGCGGCGACTACCCGGGCATCCTCAAGAAGCTGCTCGACCACGTCAATTACGAGGCGCTCCGGAAGGAGCAGGCGGCTGCGCGCACGGCGGGCAAGATCATGGGCATCGGCGTTGGCACATACGTCGAGATCTGCGGTCTGGGGCCGTCGCAGGTGGCGTCCGCGGTCGGTTTCCAGGGTGGACTCTGGGAGAGCGCCATCGTCCGCGTTCACCCGACCGGCAAGGTCAATGTGTTCATCGGCGCCTCTCCGCACGGTCAAGGCGAAGAGACGACGTTCGCGCAGCTGGTGGCCGCTGAAATCGGTGTCGCTGTGGACGACGTGAAAGTGGTGCACGGCGATACCGAGACGACGCCGATGGGGTGGGGCACGTACGGCAGCCGCACGACGGCCGTCGGCGGTGCGGCATTGGTGCTCGCCACGCGGAAGGTGAAGGAGAAAGCGAAGCTCCTTGCAGCCCATCTCCTCGAGGCAGCGGTCGAAGACATGGACTACGACGACGGGAAGTTCTTCGTGAAGGGTTCGCCAGACAAGGCGAAGACGATTCAGGACATCGCGCTGATGGCGAACCTGTCCTGGAACATGCCGCCCGGCATGGAGGGTGGCCTCGAAGCGTCGATGTTCTACGACCCGCCGAACTTCACGTACCCCTTTGGTGCCCACCTCGCTGTTGTCGAAATCGACGGGGACACGGGTGACGTGACGCTCAAGCGCTACGTCGCGATCGATGACTGCGGGCCGCAGATCAACCCCATCATCGTCGAAGGACAAGTTCATGGTGGCGTCGTGCAGGGCATCGGGCAGGCGCTCTGGGAGGAAGCCGTGTACGACGCGAACGGTCAGCTCGTGACCGGCTCGATGCTCGACTACGCGCTGCCGCGCGCGGATCGCCTGCCCAATATCGAAGTGCTGAGCACCGTGACACCGTCGCCTCATCATCCGCTGGGATTGAAAGGCATTGGCGAGGCCGGAACAATCGCCTCGACCGCCACCGTCTACAACGCGGTCATGGATGCGCTCGCGCCGATGGGCGTCAAGACGTTACGGATGCCGTTCACGCCGGAGCGTGTGTGGCGAGCGATCCACGCGGGCGGCAAGTCGGGCGGAAACTGAAGGGGGCGGATCATGTACGCGTCGAACTTCAACTATCTTCGGGCGGGTACGCTGGCTGAAGCGTCCGCGCTCCTTCAGAAGAACCCCGGTGCGAAGGTCCTGGCCGGCGGCCACAGCCTGATTCCGTTGATGAAGCTGCGGCTCGCGTCTCCCACCGTCGTGATCGACATCGGACGCGTGCCGGAGCTGCGAGGGATTTCGCTGTCTGGTGGCGCCCTCACGATCGGCGCGCTGACGACACATGCCGAGCTGGCGGCGTCTGCGGCGGTCCAGGACGCCGCGCAGGCGTTGTCCGAGGCGGCTGGCCACGTAGGCGACCCGGCAGTTCGCAATCGCGGGACAATCGGCGGCAACGTCGCACACGCGGATCCCGCATCCGATCTCCCGGCGGTGCTGACGGCGCTCGGGGCGACGTTCCACATCACGGGACCGGGCGGGCGTCGCAGCGTTCAAGCGTCTGATTTCTTCAAAGGCATGATGAACACCGCCGTTGGCGAACACGACATCCTCACGACCATTGAGGTGCCGGCGAGGGCTGCTGGGCAGGGGAGTGCCTACGCGAAGTTCGAGCACCCGGCGTCACGGTACGCCGTCGTCGGCGTCGCGGCGTGCGTCATCGTCAACGGCGGCACCTGCGTCGCGGCGTCGATCGTGCTCTGCGGGTTGACGTCGACGCCCGCGCGAGCCAAGTCCGGCGAGCAGGCGCTCGTGGGTCAGGCGCTGACCAGAGAAACGATAGCCGCGGCTGCCGGCAAAGTCGGGACGGACCTTGGCAGCGACGTGTTGGGCGACATCTTCGCCTCCGCCGAGTACCGTGCGGCGGTCGCGCCTGTCTACGTCAGACGCGCTGTCGAAGCCGCCGCGTCGCGCGCCCGTTGAAGCTGGCCTCCGACGTGCTGCCAGCAGATGTCGCGTCTATCGACGCGCTGATCGCGAGCCTCGAGCGACACCAGTACATCGCCGATCGCGGGTTGGCGACGGCGATGTACCTATCGCTGAAGCTGCAGCGCCCGCTGTTGCTGGAAGGCGAGGCCGGAGTCGGCAAGACCGAGGTCGCGAAAGTACTCGCCTCGGCATTCGGGACCCCACTAATCCGACTGCAGTGTTACGAGGGGCTCGATATCAGCCACGCCGTGTACGAATGGAACTACTCGAGGCAGCTGCTCGAGATCCGCTTGCGGGAGGCGGCCGGCAAGGTCGATCGTGAGGTGACGGCTCGAGACCTGTTCAGCGACGGGTTTCTCATCAAACGGCCGATCCTCCAGGCGCTGACGCAGGCGGGACCCATGCCACCCGTGTTGCTCATCGACGAGCTCGATCGCGCCGACCAGGAGTTCGAGGGTTTCCTGCTCGAGATGTTGGCGGACTACCAAGTGACGATTCCCGAGCTCGGGACGGTCAAAGCCGAGCACCCTCCGGTGGTGATCATTACGTCGAATCGGACGCGGGAGCTGCACGACGCGCTGAAACGACGATGCCTCTACTGCTGGATCGACTATCCGAGCTACGACAAAGAGCTGCGGATTGTGATGACGAAGGTGCCGGAGACGTCGGCCAGGTTGGCTGCTCAGGTCACGCGGTTCGTCCAGGAACTGCGGCACGTCGATCTCTACAAGTCGGCTGGAGTATCCGAGACGTTGGACTGGGTGGCCGCGTTGGTCGCCCTGGACAAGGTCGAGCTCGACGCCGAGACGGTCGATCGGACGCTCGGGGTGCTCTTGAAGAATCAGGAGGATATCGCCGCGGTCCGGGGGGATCGCGCGGCCGATATCCTCGCCCGCGCGCAGGTGCTCCGCGTGTGACGGCGCTGGTCGGCAACCTGCTGCGTTTCACGCAGCTCCTGCGCCGGGTCGGACTCGACGTCCCAGCCGGCGCGACGATGCAGGTGGCGACGGCGCTCGGGCACGTCGACATCGGCCGCCAGTCGGACGTGTACTTCACGCTCCGCGCGCTCCTGGTCCGTCGGCACACCGACCTGCCGATCTTCGACGAAGCCTTTCGAATGTTCTGGCGACCTCCGGCGAACCCGACGTCGACGACTGATCTGCGTTCGATGGGCGAGCGGCGTCGCGTGGGCCCTCCCGAGCGTGAAGTGCCCGAGCCGAGCGCGGCGAGAGGCGTCCAGATGAGTGAACGCGCCGAGTCGGTCGCGCGCGTGATGCCGATGAGCTACAGCAGCCGCGAGGCGCTGCGAACGAAAGACTTCGCGGTTTTCACCGAGGACGAGATCCGAGAGGCACGGGTCATGCTCGATCAACTCGAGTGGGCGCCGGACCTTCGTCGCACCCGCCGGTGGGTGGCGGGTCCGGCCGGTGTTCCCGACTGGCGGCTCCTTCTGGCGCACAACGTCCGGTTCGGTGGCGAGCTCGTGGTCCTCCCAACGCGCGACCGACGCTGGCGCCAGCGATCACTGATCGTGTTGTGCGACGTCAGCGGATCAATGGAGCGCTACTCGCGCATGCTCCTGCACTTCGTCCACGGGCTCACCGGTCATCTCGCTCGGGTCGAAGCATTCCTGTTCGCCACCCGACTCACGCGGATTACGCGCGAGATGCGACAGCGAGGCGCCGACGAAGCGGTCGCGCAGGTGGTCCGCGGTCTGACGGATTGGGGCGGTGGTACGCGGATCGGCGAGGCACTGCGGACGTTCAACGTCGAGTGGGCGCGTCGGGTGACTGGCCGCGCGCCGGTCGTGTTGTTGATCTCCGATGGATGGGACCGCGGGGAGCCGGAGGCGCTGATCCATGAGATCGTGCGGCTCTCGAGGGCGGCCCATCGACTCATGTGGCTGAATCCGCTGCTCGGTTCCCCCGACTATCAGCCGCTGACGCGCGGGATGCAGGCGGCGTTGCCGTATGTAGACGACTTCCTGCCGGTTCACAACCTCGCGAGCCTTGAGCGTCTAGCGGCTACGTTGAACGCGCTTCCGCCTTCTCGCGGAGGGCTGCGACGAAGCGGTCCAGCATCATCTGTGAGACCGAGCCCAGGAGACGCTGGCCGACGCGCGCGATCAGCCCACCGACCTGACCCTCGCCCTGCACCGTGACGTCGGTGGCCTCCGGGTTGGCTGCGGACTCGGTGAGCCGGACCACGGCCTCGCCCTTGACAAAACCCGCCTTGCCGGATCCGTCGACCAGGAGCCGATATGAGCGCGGCGGCTGTTTGTCGAGCAAGGCGACCGTGCCCGAGTACTGTCCGCTGATGGCGGCGATCGCCATCGACAGGCTCGCGCGATAGCGGTCTTCGCCCAGCGGCTCGAGCTTCTCGCAGCCTGGCAAGCAGGACGCGATGACTTCGGGATCGTTCAGCAGGGCCCACACGTGGTCGACAGGGGCATTGAAGGTGTAGGTGCCGGCGAGCTGCATCTCACTGATATTCTAGGCGGGTAAGCAGGGAGGCGGGTAGGTGTTCCGTTGACGACCTGTCTTCAACCCGCTGACCCGCCTGCCTGAGAAGCACGTACGTAAACCGCCCCTGAAGCCAAGCGGTGTCCGTGACCGGACCGTAGTGGCTGTCGATCGATTCGTCGAGGACGTGCGCGTAGTCGCCGCCGAGACGACCGATCTCCTGGTCGAGCCGAGCCTTGGCGTGGGCCATGAGCGTTTCGTGACACTGCGCCCAGAGCTCGTCGCGATGCGCCAATCCCCCTGGCACGCGATCGCTTTGTGCGTCGATGAAGTGCTCAGCGACAACCTCCCCGTCGAATGGAGGCAGTTCTCGATGCCAGAATACGCGCTGGTGGGCCACCTACCGTCCCTTCACCTGCTACCTGCCGACCTGCTTCCAACATCATATAATTACCAACGTGTTGAAGCGGGCGGCGTCGCTGGCGATCGTCGTGTGCGCGGCGGGTCCAGCCGTCGTCCTCGCCCAGAAGATCTTTGTGAACCCCCATCCCGAAGAGCACCTGAAGGCGTTGTTCCCAGAAGCGGTTGCGTTCTCACCGAAGACCGGCGAGCCACCCGTGTTCAAGGCGTATGCGGCCGATCCCAAGAAAGACCCGCACGCCACGCCGATCGGCTATGCGTTCTGGACGCCGGAATTGGTGCCGAATGAGCACGGCTACCACGGACCGATTCACATGATCGTCGGCATGGATCTCACCGGCATCCTCACTGGTGTCATCGTCGACTACAACTCGGAGCCTTACGGGTACTTCTCCGTGGACCTGCCGGAGTTCGCGGCGCAGTTCGCGGGCAAGAGCGTACGTGATCCGTTCAAGGCGGGCACCGACATCGCCGCGATATCGCGGGCGTCGATCACCATCAATAGTGCCGCTCGGGCCGTGCGCGACTCGTCGCGAATCGCTGCCCGCGTCCACCTCGATCCTGCTGCGGTGAAGCGGTGAGCCGGGTACCTCGTCATCGTGTGGCCGGGCTGACGCTTCTGGCGTGGCTCGTGACCGGCGTCGCCACGGACGGGCGGTTCGGCGCTGCACCAGTGGCGGCTCAGGAATTGACAGCGCGCCTCGCGCGACTCGAACAGCCGCCGACCACTTCCGTCGAGCCGGCCGATCCCGCCCGGCCGCCGAGCAGCCACGCCGAGCCCGCGCCCGCCGCACAGCCGCCGGGATCAGCCGGGGATGACGCGTGGGGATTCGAAGACGAGGAGGCGGAACAACAGGCGGAGACGTGGGTCGATCTTCTGCGACCGCAGCTGCTCGACGTCTCGCTCACGGTAGCGTTCTTGACGATCGCGCTCGTCAGCTTCTTTCGCAAGAGTCGCGCGCTGAAATACGTGACGCTAGCGCTCTCGGTCGGCTACTTAGGAATCGTCAAGAGCCAGATGGTGTCGATCACCGATATCTTCCGCTTGGCCGACCTCAATGTTCCGACATTTCGAGACGGCGTCACGTGGTATGTGTTCACGGGGTTCGCGGTCGTTTCGACCGTGCTCTGGGGTCGCGTGTATTGCGGGCGCATCTGCGCGTTCGGCGCGTTCACGCAGCTCATGGATGCAATCCTGCCGAAGAAGCTGCGCCTTGAGCCGCCAAGATGGCTGGAGCGTCGAGCCTCCTGGATCAAGTACGGGTTGCTCGCCTCGACCGTCACGTACTACCTAGTCACGAAGCACTTCGCCATCTACCGCTATGTTGAGCCGTTCTGGATGTATGCGCGCACCGCCGATGTGGTGCTGTGGAGCATGCTCGGGACGTTGCTCCTCGCTACGGTGTTTGTTCGGAACATGTACTGTCGCTTCCTCTGTCCCGTGGGCGCCACGCTCGGTATCATCTCGCTGGCGACGGTCTTCGGGATCAAGCGCTGGTCGGAGTGCAAGGCCTGCAAGATCTGCGAGAAGACCTGTGAGTGGGGTGCCATCGAGGGGCCGCGGATCATCAAGACGGAGTGTGTGCGCTGCGACGACTGCGAGCGGGTCTACGCGGACCAGCAGAAGTGCCCCCACTGGCTGATCCCTGTCATCCGCAGCCGCAAGATCGCCGAGGCGCAAGCCGCGGGCCGTCCCATTCCCCAGTTCATTCCTCAGGTCGACTAACAAGCGACTCTGCACCAGCACCCTCGTCGCTCTGCCTCGGCGGTTTGAGGCGCGGCTTCGTGGGGGCCCGTCAGGAAATACGTGCGGCATCTTGGCCGCCCGATGCATCCCGCCTCGCGGCGTGGCTCGTCAGTTACATGCACCCGGGATGAGTGGGGTTCATGGGTTCCAGCGACCAATCTGAGCTCTTCTTGCCGTCGTCCGCGCATGATCCTGGTGTGGGGCTTCGGTCGCCGGAGTGGGTCGCATTGGGCTATTTCGCCGTCCTTGCGCTCATCGCCCTGAGCCGCAAGCGGCCGCGTGCGCTTGTTGGGAGTGCGCTCGCAGCGTTCACGGTGGTGGTGGTCGCACGGGTGCCGGAGTGGTTCGGCCAGATCTCAGCCGTTCATCTCGGGTGGATCCGCGACTGGGCGCCTCCGGTCTTCGTGCTCCTCGGCTATTGGATGCCTGCGCAACTCCTGAAGGGGGTTCACCTTGGCTTCGAGCGATGGCTGCTCGACAGCGATCATCGGTGGATCGGCGGGCTGTTGCGCCGTGCCGAGCGAGCCCCCAGACTCCTGGTCGAGCTCGCGGAGGCGGCATACCTGTGCTGCTATCCCATGATTCCCGGCGGGATGGTCCTGCCGCTGGTAGGAGGGTACGAGTCTGCAAGCGACCGGTACTGGACCGCGCTGATATGGGCGGCGGCACTCTCCTATGGCCCGCTGGCGTTTGCCGTGTCTCGGCCGCCTCGAGTGTTGGAGCCAAGGTCAAGCAACGCGACGAATTCAACGATCAGACGGCTTAACCTGTTCGTTCTCGGCCGCGCGAGCGTGCAGTTGAACACGTGTCCCAGTGGACACGTGGCGACCGCCGTGGCCGCCACTTTGGCCGTGTGGAGCGTCTGGCCCGCCGCCGGCATTGCGCTGGGCGTCCTCACTGCCCTCATCGCGATCGCCAGCGTCACCGGTCGATACCACTACGCGTTTGATGCGATCACCGGGGTTGCCGTGGGCGCCGTCGGATTCGCGCTCTCTTGAGAGCGGCAGATGGCATGCACTCCCACACCGAACCTCTCAAGGCGTATCAGTCGGCGGCCCGATCTGCGTGAACCTCCCCTGAAGCCCACTGGACACCAGAACCTGATTCGAGTCTGTGACTATGACCGCTTCGACATCGGGAAGGCGTTCGACGAGTGCCATCCCGCGAGCTGGACCCAGGATGAAGACACCCGTGGAGAGGCCATCGGCCAACACCGGTCGGTTCGTCACGACCGTGACGCTACGGGTGCCTTTCGCAGGGTAGCCGGTCGACGGATCGATCAGGTGGTGGTAGCGGATGCCGTCCTTGACGAAGCTCCGCTCGTAGTCACCCGAGGTGCTGAATGTGCCGTCGCTGAGGTCCAGTGTGCCAAAGCTTTGCGTCGGCTTACGTGGATCGGCGACGCCGAGTCGCCAGGGCTGACCTTGTGAGAAGCCAGCGACATACAGATCGCCGCCGGATTGAATCATGAAGTCGCGATAGCCGCGATCGCGCAGCAACGCCGCCGATCGCTCGACGGCGTATCCCTTGCCGATCCCACCCAAATGAATCCGCATGCCTGCCTTCTCGAGCAGCACCGTGTGCCCGGGTTCGTCGATCCGCACTGCCCGGTAGTTCACGAGCGGGTGCCGCGCCTCGATTTGCTCGCGCGTCGGCACGCGATTGTCCTGGTCGTGGTCGAAGCGCCACACATCAGACAGCGCGCCGAACGTGACGTCGAACGCTCCTTCGGTCCACTCGCTAATCCGTCGCGCAGTGTTGAGGACCGCAATCGTGTCCTCGCTGACCGTCACCCCATCGACGCCGGCCGCGCCGTTGATCCGTTGAACGTCGCTCCCGTCCTTCCACACGCTCAACAGCCGATCGAGCCGATCGAACTCCGCGAAGACAGCATCGAACGCCGAGCGGGCCGACTCCGGATCCGACGAAAACACCCGAACCCTGAGCTGCGACCCCATCGCCAACCCGACGCGTTCGACGGGCGGTGCACCAGCGTGCGGTGAAGACCGCTCGGTTGAGCACCCAGTGAGAAGGAGCGCTGCGATCCCAACCAGCCCCACCCGGCCTGCCAGTCTTACCCGGCCCATGACTAGAACCGCAGCAACCGCGTGACCTTGACAGCGACGGATCGGTTCTGCAGCGCAGGGGAGATCGGCGTCGGCAGCGTGTTGCGGACGTCGCTGTAGACGACGAAGAGCTCGCTGGCGGGAAGGTATTCCCAGCGGAGGCGCACGCTCGAGCTCAGGGCGTGGGGAACGGCGTTGTATTGGAGCAGGCTGCTGACCGAAAGGCGAGGTGAGGGCGTGACGACGAGGCGCGAGTTGATGAGCCGTGTGGTGAAGTCGCCAAACGGGAGTCGGACCCAATTGATGGTGACGCCAGGCTCGATCGCCACGTGTCGGCTGACGGCGACGCGTCCGGTGTAGATGGCGTCCGTCTTCGTGCCGTCGTAGAAGGATCCCCGCGCGACGGTGACGCGACCAGATACGCGCCTTTGCTGCCCCAGGGCGTACGACGTCCGCAGCCCCTGGTAGTCGTAGCTCCGTGCTGGGATACTGACTCCGGTCGAGATGGTGAACGCCTGGGGAATGAGCTCGTAGTCCCGTGTGTACTCGACGGTCACCTGGTCGCTGTTCTGGAAGTCCGTCTGGAACTGTCCGCTGTAAGTGCGATTCTGTAACTGCGTGGCCTGCGCGTTCGTGATGTAGTCGAGCGATGCCGTGTAGTAGAACTTCCGCACGAGATTCCGGCGTCTGGGACGAGGACTGTAGCGTGCTTCGAGCGTGGTCTTGCGGAAGTCCAGCCGACGAGCGAACCCGAGCTGCGGATCGAATTGTGGTCCGACGAGCAGATGGTCGGTGGTCCATCCGAATCGGTCTCCGGCGTACTCGAATCGTCCGCGGTAGCTGGCGCTGCCCTCGCTCGGCGTTCCCGAGGTATCCGTTCTCGCGTAGTACATGTTGGCGGTGACGTTCGCGAAGAGGAAGAGATTCGAATCGACGCCGGCCAGCGTGCTCTGCTCACCTGAGAGCGGGTGGCGATGTGTGCCGACAAAACCGATGTTGCTGCGACGCAGCACATCGCGCTTGATCCGGACCGCAGTGAAGTTCGTGGTCACGGCGGCGGCGTAGGCCTTGTCCCCAGTCTGGATGTTGACGCCGCCCATGCTGTAGCGTCCAGATCGGCCGGTCACGCGCCCGCCTCCCAGCACCGGAACGGCTTGGCCATTCGTAAGGCCGATACGACGGCTGAAGAACATGATGGGCACGTCGCCGGGCGAGCCGCTGCCGAACGACGCACCACCGAACGCAAAGATCCCTTGGCCCTCGAGGAAGAAGTCGCGCTTCTCCGGAAAGAAGAGATTGAAACGCGTCAAGTTCACTTGCTGGACGTCTTCCTCCACCTGTGCAAAGTCCGTGTTCACCGTGACGTCGGCGATCAGGC
This sequence comes from Acidimicrobiia bacterium, assembly GCA_016871175.1. Taxonomy (GTDB): domain Bacteria; phylum Acidobacteriota; class Vicinamibacteria; order Vicinamibacterales; family CAVVIG01; genus VFZL01. The sequence goes on from VFZL01000001.1 coordinate 80,228, forward strand.
TCCGCGTCAGGCCGTACTTGAAGTCCATCCCCGCATTCGGCGTGAATCGATTGCTGAAGCGGGGCCGGGCGGTGTTGTCGGTCGTTAGGGTGGAGACGCCATACGGCTTGAACTCGAGGTTCTTCGACTGCCGCGGCGTCTCGAGTCCGACGAGCGTACCCGCGTTGTTCATCCGGCCAATCGCGTTCCCCGTGCCGAACGCGCGAGGCATCGCCGTCAGGTACGAGAACTCGTTCTTCCACTTCACGATGCGACGGAAGTTGATGCCCCACACCTGCGGGCCGGAGCCCAGGTAGCGGAGTGTCTTGAACGGAATCACCATTTCCAGCGTCCAGCCCCTGTCGAACCGTCCGGTCCGGACGTTCCACACGCCGTTCCAGCTCGTGCTAAGCTGATCGTCGACGATGCTCTGGTCGCGGAAGGCGCCGAGGGCGTTGGTCTGAAAGAAGAAGCCGTTTCGATGATCGTAGAAGGTGTCGAAGACGACGGTGAAGTTCTCATTCTGAATGATGTTGTTGTGATCGCGGCGGAGCTCGGTCAGAACGTCGAGATCCGGTCGACTGTCGTAACAGCGGGCCGACACGTAGAGATTGCGATCGTCGTACAGCAGCCAGACCTCGGTCGGCTCGGTTGCGGGAGCGCCTTCAACGGGTTCCTGCTGGATGAAGCCTCCAATCGGTTGGACGTCGAGATACGTCTCGTCGTCCAGGCGGCCATCGATGACTGGCGCGCGCGCGACCCGCGTCGCTCGGACGATCACCGCCCCGTCGTCGCCTCTCGTGACGACTTCCGGTGGCACAGGTGCGTCGGCGACATCTTGGGCGTGAAGTGGAAAGGGAAGCCAGGCGATGACGGCCAGGAGCAGGTAGACGAATCGCCGAAACGTCACATGCGCTGCGAACCTGGTGATCATGCCGCGCTGGTTGTCGTGAGCAACGGACGACAGAATACCGCAGTCGGGCGCGAGGCGGAGAGGGCGGCAGGTCGGAGATCGAGTGGGAGACTCGAAGTCAGCCATCCATGGTGAGCAATGACCTCAAAGCAGTCGAAGCGACCATTGATGGCGGAGCCAGTGCAGGGTATCCAGCACTGAGGAGTCGAGGATGTCGAGTGCCCGCGCCGGACCGCCCATGAACGCCACGGCCAGCACGGTCAAGACGAGCACGGGGATCATGAACAGCAGCAGATCGGATTCGACGCCGGACGTACGCATCTATGGACCCTTTCCCACGGCGTCCTCCGGCGCATAGTACCCGCCACGCGACCGGACGACGGTGTCTGGCGCCACGCTCTTGATCGCCACCTTACGCCACTTGCCGTCCCGATCCGTGTTGGTAGAGGAGTACGACAAGACGTATCGCCTGCGCAGGTTCTCCACGATGCGCTGGTACTCGACGCCAAGCGTCGACACGTCCGATGGGAACAGCGCAAGCCCTCCGGTGGCGTTCGCCAGCGCTGTGAGCCGCTCGCGATCGACATTCGGCCCCATCCCAATGGCGAAGATCGTCGCGTCGATCTCGAACGCCAATCTTTGGATCTCGGGAAAGGGTCGAACGCTTCCCGGCGCCGTGCCGGCATCGTTCTCGTCTCGCCCATCCGTCAGCGCCACCAGCGCGCGTCGACCCTGGACACGCTGCAGACGCTCCATTCCGAGTGCCAGCGCGTCATACAGGGCGGTTCCGCCCTTGGGGACATACTGGTCGATCGCGGCGCCGGCGTCCTCTCGATCCTTGGTGAGGTCTTGCACGAGCTCCGGGCGGTCGGCGAACAGCGCGACGCCCAGGCTGTCTTCCTTTCTGATAGCTCCCACGAAGCGATAGGCAGCCTCCTTGACTGCATCACCCACGCGTTTCATGCTGCCGCTCTGGTCGAGCACGAGCACCAGTGAAACGGGAGCCGTGGCTTCCTGGAAGCTGTCCACGAACTGCTCGACGCCGTCTTCCGTGACGACGAGGTCATCGCGCGAAATCTCGAGGTTGCGGTTCGTGGCGTCGCTGACGGTGAACTCCAACATCGGACGGACGGGTGAGGCGTCAGGCGCAAAATAGCCGGTGCGCGTGCGTACGACGCGTCCCTCGCCGGCGCTGACGGAGATAGCCCGCCAAGCTCCGTCGCGTCGCTGGTTACTCGGCGTGTACCCAAGTAGATATCGCTGACGAACATCCGTCGCGATGTGGTCGTAGACGGCCGGAAGCTCGGTATCCCGATACGGGAAGAAGGCTCGCCCGCCGCTCTGGCGCGCAAGCCGGCGCAGGAATCGCTCGCCCTTGATGGAGACGCCAGCAACGCCGCCGATCCCGACGACGGACGTCGTCGTGGCGCATTGCTTGAGGACTTCGAGCGTGTCGGTTTCCGTCTGTTCGCTCCGTTCGTCGTAACCATCGGTCAGCACCACCACTTCGAAGAGGACTTTAGTCCGCCCAGTCGGCTTTCCCACGTGATTCCTTGCGACCCAGGACCCACACGGCACCGCACGGAAGGACGTGCGGCTCCCGGTTCTCGCACCTCCGTTCAATCGAGGTGTCCTCGCTCGGCGTCTCCCATCTCGACACCGCCGCCGGGAAAGTACTCCGTCCAGCGCCGGCTCACGGTCTCGGCGACCGCTGGTCGACAGGTAAGCTCCTTCGGATACCACGGCTTCATCCGCGCGTCGATGACCACCGGCGCCACGTAGGAGACGTGATTGCGGATCACCCGCCGATCCGCCGCAGCGATATCAGCCGACGGCTCGAATCGTGTGAACGTCGTCCATAGGAAATTCATCGCGCTTCGGGTCGCTCTCTGAGCATCGTCGGTTACGACCAGGAGCGTCCAGCCCGTGAAGGCCGGATGCGCCGCGATGCGAGGGGCGACATCGGGTTCCTGCTGATACGCAGGGGCTTCGACGACCAGACATCCGCCGCAGAACGCACGCACATCGCGCACCCCGACGGGGAGCTCAGAGGCAGAGAACGAGCGCGGCAGATCGCGAACTGGCGGACCCAGACCGAGCCAGATGCCTTTCGATCCCTTGTTCACCTCAGGTCCGCTGTAGTCGAGCGTATCCATCGACAGGTTGGAAAAGACATACAGGTCCGTTTCGGGGTGTGTGCGGGCGAGCACGTGCTCGAGCGTTGCCCGGAAGTCCTGCAGATTCACTGGCTGGTCCGTGACGAGCAGGAATTTCGTGAGTGACAATTGCCCCTCGCCGAGGATCCGGAAGGCGCTCACCATCGCCTCCCTCGCATACCGCTGTTTGACGATGGCACTGGCGAGCGAGTGATAGCCGGTCTCTCCGTACGACCAGAGCTGCTCGACGGCGGGCATGACGAGCGGGAAGAGCGGCGAGAGGAGCTCCTGCAAGAGATCGCCGATGTAGAAGTCCTCCTGCCGCGGTTTGCCGACGACGGTTGCCGGGTAGATGGCGTCGCGTCGTCGTGCGAGATGGCGCACGGTGAACACCGGGTAGTCGTGTTGCAGCGAGTAGTACCCGTAGTGATCACCGAACGGGCCCTCCGGCTTGCGCACGTGCGGCGCCACGTCGCCGATCAGCGCGAACTCGGCGTTCGCCACGAGCGGGTGGGGCCACGGTCCGTTCGACATCGCCAGGCGCTCGCCCGCGATGAGCGACGCCAGCAGGAGCTCCGGCACGTTCTCCGGCAGAGGAGCGACGGCCGACAGGATCAGCGCCGGTGGTCCCCCGAGGAACACGGTGGCCGGCAACGCCTGATTGCGTGACTCCGCGATCTGATAGTGGAACCCTCCGCCTTTGCCGATCTGCCAGTGCATCCCGGTTGTTCGGGCATCGTGGATGTGCAAGCGGTACATCCCAAGGTTCGAGCCTCGTCCATCGGGATGCTGCGTGTACACGAGTGGCAGCGTGACGAACGGTCCGCCATCTTCGGGCCACGTGGTCAGCGCGGGCAGCCGATCCAGGCGAACGTCTTCCGTGACGACCTCGGTGATGGGGCCGCCTGAACGGCGCTTCAGTCCGATCTTCAGTGCTTCGAGGCCGACGTCTCTCGCGCCCCAGAGTTTGCCAGGCGTTGGTGGCAGCAGGGTCTCGACGATGTGCACGAGGCGCTTGATCAGGCGGAGCGGTCTATTGCCGAACGCAAGCTCGGCGCGTTTCGCCGTGCCGAAGAGATTCGTGACGAGCGGGAAATCGGCGCCCTTGACGCGTCGGAAGAGGAGAGCCGGACCCGCAGCCGCAATCACCCGACGATGGATCTCGGCGACCTCCAGATACGGATCGACCTCCGCCTCGATGACGACCAGATCGCGATCGCGCGTCAGCTGATCGATGAACGCACGGAGGTCAGGGAAGGTCATGCGGCAACGCGGCAAGAGCAGGCAGCCGGCGCAGGCGAGAACAGCGACGCGCGCCTCGAACCGAGAGTTGGAACGCTGCGAACTGGACGCTGACGGATGAAGGCGCCGCGCACGGTAACGCGAGTATAGCGCGCGGCGCGGCCCAGCTCCTGAGCTACTTGGCGCTGGACAGATTGCCGTAGAGCGCGCGGAGGAAACGCTCGTGGCTGCTGCCGCCCGGATCGACTTTGCCATCGAACTCGGCGGTCGGTTTGGCCGCGAGCACTTGTTCGACGGTCTGGCCCTGCTTGATGAGCCCGGCGACCTTGTTGCGAACCGCGAGCGCCATGTCGCGGTGCGCGGCGACGGCGTTCTTGTCGACGATCGGTCCATGCCCGGGCACGATCTTCGTTGTCGCCTTCGCGGTCGAAATGATCTTGTTCAATCCGTCGATCAGCCCGTTGAAGGTCCAGCCGTTGTTCGGGTCGGGGAATGGATACCCGACGGATCGATAGACGTCGCCGGTCATGATCACGTCCGCGTTCGGGAAGTAGACCATCGTGTCGCCGTCGGTATGGGCCGACTGGATGGGGATGAGCTGAATCGCCTCGCCGTTCATGTTGATCGTGACCGGCGCGTTGTAGGTGACAACCGGTAGCGCCGCCGCAGGCGACGGCTTCGGCCCGCCAGCCAGCCGGGCGCGAAGTTGTTCGCGCGCAAGGATCGTGACACCCAGCGTCCCGAAGTTCTCGTTGCCGCCGGTGTGATCGCCGTGGACGTGGGTGTTGACCACGAACCGGATCGGTCCCGGTGAGATCTCCTTGACCGCGGCCACGATCTTCTCCGTCAGCGGAGCGAACTGTGTGTCCACCATGAAGACGCCGTCAGGCCCCCCGAGGACGCCAATCAGGCCGCCCTGCCCCTCGAGGGTGTAGAAGTTGCCACTGAGCTTGGTGGCCTTAACCTGGACCTTGCTGAAGTCCTGGCCCTGCTGCGCAAACGCGGCGGTCGCCACCATCACCGCGGCGACGGTGAGCGTCGTGAAGAACATCGATGACCGAAGTCGCATGTGCGTCTCTCCTCAGCGGCGCATTCTAGCCGGGAAACGCCCACCCGTGCAGCCTGCCCGGCACCTACACGCTGATTTACGCACGGCCGGCAACGCGCGGGTAGAATCGAAGCACGCGCGCACGGATGAGACCCGTCACCGCTCGAGCCATCGTCAGAGCCTTCGCGCTTGTCTTGGCGACCTTTACGCTCGAGGTGGACGCCGCCAATGCGGCGCAGTGGCTGCGCCTGCGCTCGCCTCACTTCGTGGTGGTCGGGGACGCGAGCGAGGGCGAGCTCCGCCGCGTGGCGGACCGCGTCGAGGGCTTTCGCGAAGGGCTCATGCGCGCGCTGCCGCACGCGATCGTCGCGATGCCGGTCCCCGTGACGATCGTGGTGTTTGCGACCGACGGCGGTTTCACGCCGTTCAAGCCGTTGGTCGAGGGCCAGCCGATGGAACGAATCGCCGGATACTTCATGGCAGGTGAGGACGCCAACTACATCGCTATGACGCTCGCGCACGGTGAGGCGGCCTATCCGACGATCCTTCACGAGTACACGCACGCGCTGCTTTCGGAAACGCTCCCGTCCGCCCCGATGTGGCTGCATGAGGGGCTGGCCGAGATCTACAGTACCTACACCGAGCGCGCAGATGGCCGATCGGCGCTCATCGGTGCGGTCCCCCAGATGCATCTGCGCGAGCTTCGGAGTGGTGTTCCGCTGCCCATCGAGGTCGTCATGGCCGCAGACGCGACGGCCGCCGTGTACAACGAGGGCGAGCGCCGCGGCATGTTCTACGCCCAGGCGTGGGCACTGACGCACTATCTGCTGCTCGGCAACGAGGCGAGACGCGCGCAAGTACCCGAGTATCTCCGGCTCCGCGACGAAGGCAAGAGTGTCGGTGACGCGATTCGCGGCGCGTTCGGGTGCGAGCCGGAAGCACTCGAGAGCGAGTTCAAGGGCTACGGTCGCCTGTTCTCCTTGAAGGGATTCGACGTGACGCTCGATCCGAATCGGCGCCGCCAGTGGACCTTGACCGCGGAACGCATTCCGCTCGAGGACGCACAGACGTACACGGTTGAGCTCCTGGCACGCCAGAGCCGACCAGACGAGGCGCGGCGCGCCATCGATCAGATCCTGCAGGCGAGTCCCGGACTTCCGCGCGGTTTGGCGGAACTTGGCCGGCTGCACGTCCGCGCTGGCCGCGGCGAGGAAGGCTTGCCGCTCCTGCGCGCAGCCGCCGAAAAGCTGCCCGACGATGCCGCGGTGGCATCGACCTACGCGCGCGCGCTGGTGGAGCAGCTCCGGGCGCAAGGCACGGAGGCGGCGGCGAACGATCGCGACGGACTCGATCGCGCGGGTCGAGCGCTCGCTGTCGCGCATCGGTTGGATCCGGACGACGTGTATGTCGTGGCGATGCAGGGGTTCGTCGCGCTGCTGGAAGGCGCCGACTTCGGGCGAGCCCGCGAGCTGCTGGCGCGTGCCGTCCGTCTCTCGCCTGCCCGCCAGGAGTACCATCTCTTGCTTGCGCAGGTGCTCATCGCTCAGCGCAATCTGGCAGGCGCGCAGGCACTGCTGGGGCCACTCGTCGCGAGCGGTGCACAGGCGCGGATCCGCGAGCAGGCCCGGACCTTGTTGGCGCGCGCCGCAGCCGACTCGAGCTCGACCCCTGAGGCAATCGCCGCGATGCGTGGGGCGCAGGCGCTCCGGCCCCTGGAAGCCGATGAGTCTCGATTTATCGGGACGTTTGAGCGCGTCGAGTGTGGTCCGCAGGGCACGGTGCTCCATGTTCGGACGAGCGATCGGCTGATCCGGCTGCGAGCGAATCGGCTCGAGGACGTTGATCTCATCAATTACCGGGACGAGCCGGTTTCTCCAGTCGGCTGCGGTGCACCGGCCGAAGCGCTGCGCGTCGTCGCGACCTTCCGCGGACTGGCCGATCGAGACGCCGAGGCCGTGGCGCTCGAATTCGTGCCCTTGGACTACGAACTGCCTCAGCCAGGGAGGTAGGGGACTAGGGACCGGCCGCGCATTGTGGGGGACACGAAGCGAGAACCGCGCGCACGGCGCGCCCGCGATGCGGCTGAGTGGGGCGTGTGGGCTCCGGCGCAGCCCCCAAGCCGGGGTTCGGGGCGGAGCCCCGACTGCCCCATGTAACGCCGCTGAGGTGTGCCGCACTATGAGGGTCGGAGGTGCCGACACCGTGACTTCACGGAGTTGCCGCATGCTGAGACTCTCGAGTGTCCTCGCGCTAACGCTCGCCCTGTCAGCGCGAGCCGTGTGGGCAGCAGATCACCTGGCTGAGGTTCGGGCGTTGTACGCCTCGGCCGCGTACGAGGACTCGTTGGCTCTCCTGGCCAAGGTTGACGATCCCGTCCAGCAGGACGTCGCGGATGAGTATCGAGCGCTGTGTCTCCTGGCGCTGAACCGGGAAGCGGCGGCCGAAGAAGCCGTCGCCGCGTGGGTTCGTCGGCGTCCTCAGGTGCCGGACGACCTGGCCAACCGACCTTCGAAGCTCGTTGCGCTTTACAAGAAAGTTCGCGCCCGGCTGCTGCCCGGCTTGGCCACAAGCGCGTACACGGCGGCGAAGACGACCTTCGAGGCAGGCGATTTCGCTGCGTCGACGCGACAGTTCCGCGAGGCGCTCGTCCTTCTGCGCGCTGCCGACCACGAGCGCGATGAGACGGCCCCAGCAACGGATTACGAGACCCTGGCAACCGGATTCTTGTCGCTGGCAGAAAGCCGGCTCGCTGAGGCGCGGAAGGCGGCGGTGCCAAAGGAGCCAGAGGTGCGGGTGCAACCTGCCTCTCTCCCGTCGTCGCTGCTGGCGGCGACCGCAGAAGCGCCTCCGGCCGCGAGGTCGACACCAGCGACCACGCAAGTCGCACGACCACCCGCTGGGGGGCCATGTCCACAACGTCCGAAGCCGATGTGATTGGCGGTTCCGATCCGCACGCGGCTCGCCCGAGCGGCAGTGCGCCGTTCAACCCCGTGCCCCGAGTGTTCGACGCCTCGGATACCGACGTGAAGCCGCCCGTGGTCCTCAAGCAAAGGCTACCGCCGTGGTTCCCGCCCCACGAGCTCCTCCGCAATCGCCGCTTTACCGGCCGAGTGGAGATCGTCGTGGGCATCGACGGACGCGTTGTATCAGCGGAGATTCTCCAGCCCTCGTACACAATCTATGACGACCTCGTACTCCGGGCCACGAGGCATTGGTTGTATCAACCCGCGTTCAAGCGAGAGTTCCCGGTCCAGTTCCGCCGCGTCGTCGAGTACGTGCTGAGCGCCGCCCCCGAGCCGTCGCGGCGATGATTCCAGGCCGACTGGCTGACTTGCGACTTCGCTATCGCCCGTCCTTCACCTCGGTCGGGACGTCTGGGGACGCCGCGGGTTCGGGCGCGGTCGCGTCAGTCGGCGTTACTTCCTCGGTGGCCGCCGGTGGCACCTGGGCCTCGGGCGTCGCCTTCGCCGTAGTGATCGGCTGCGCGGTCGCATCCGCGGTCTTCGTGTTGGCGTTCTTTACCGGTGCGACCTTCCGCTTGATGACTGGCTTCTTCGTCTAGTCCACTGTGGCCTCCGCCGGCATGCCCGCGACGACCTCGAGATCGAAGGCTCGGACGTTTCTGCGATAACGCAGCTCCACCCGGTGGACTCCAGGGGGAAGCTCGATGACGAGCGGCGTCTTACCGCGCTCGATCGCATCGACCACGACGATGGAGCCTGGCGGCTTCGAGTCGATCGCCACACGGCGCGGCTGCGGCGCGACGGGCGCGCGGCCGGACTGATACGCGCGCCACACCGACGGCACCGCGACAGCCCCGAGTACGACCGCCGCAGCAAGAGCCGCAACGACCGGTCCCAAGCGACGCTTTCGCGAGGTCAGGGCGACGGGTGGCGTCCCGGTCGTCGTTTCCGTGCGAGGGGGAATCCACAGTGAATCCGTCCGTGGCGAGACCCGCACCGAGGCGACGACGGCCGGCGTGGCCTTGATGGATGCCGGCGCGACCGATGGCGAGCTGGAGGGAAGAGGTGTCGCGCCAGATGCTGTCGGCGCGTGCGGCTCGTCGGCAATACCGGGCGACGGCGTGGCGCTGTGGTCCGGCAGCGGCCCGTCCGTCCGGGGCTCGCTGAAGCCATTGAGCCACGCGTGTCGATCGCCCAATGCGGCCAGCAGGTCGCGCGAAGGGTCGTGCCACGCCGCTTGGCGTGTGCGCCCCCACTGCACAAGCAGGCGCGCGGCGACAAAGTGCTCTGGTCGGGGCTCGGTCATCGCGGTCGAGTCCGTGCGTCTCGTGTTCGGTGTGGCAAACGACACGCTGGGTCGACAAGACACGAAACCGCATACGTCCTCGTCGCGCGGCGCACGAGACCGTCGGGCCTTCGATGGTTCGTGTGCGACAGCCGATCAAGACTGGGAGTCCGATCACGCAATCGTCACCCACCTGTCACGCCTGCTGGCGATGGTGTGCAGCGCTCGGGCAAACCATGTCATGGCCGCTGGCGCCGGCCTTGCTCGTCGCTCTGTTCGCGATGAGTCCATTCGATCGGGCGGCGCCGGTGTCAGACGTCGATCCGGAGGGTCCTCTCCGTGCCTCGGGTCAGCACGCCTTGACACAGTGGCGCGCGGCTTTCGACGAGCGGCTCGGGGCCCTCGAGCGCGCGCTTCGGGAGCCAACTCACGCCAGCGATCTCACCGCGCTCATCGTCGATTTCACACGCGTGGCCGGGGAGGAAGCCGAGGCGGCAGCCCGTCAGGCGACGCTCGATGCGCAGGCGAGCGCACGGCAGGACGTCCAGCTTACGGCCGCTGATCGCCAGGCGCTGGACGAGGCGCTCGCCGATCTTGCCGACGCGCGTCGGCAGCACCACGACGCACGCCAAGCGCTCGACGCTACACGCCGAGCCCATGAGGAAACGCGTCGCGCGCACGATCACGTCGTCCACCCGCTGGACGAGACGCAGCGTGCCCTTCAGAATGCCCATCGAGAGGCGGCCGAGGCGCGACGGCTCGCGGCCGACGCGAACAGTCAGGCCAAACAGGCCGATGAGGAACGGCGGGAGCTCGCCGGCATCCAGACCCAGCTTCAAGAACAGCTTCAAGAAGCGCGGGCCGAAGCTCGGGAGGCCGTTGCTCAGTGGACCGGTGTGCAGGAGGAGCTGGCGGAGGCGACAAAGGAAGCGGAGGAGCGCAGTCGTGAGATGCAATCCTTCCGTCGTCGGCTGGAGCAGGCCGTACACGACGCGGAGGAACGATCGCGCGCGCAGGACGCGGACCGGGTCAGACTGGAGCGGGAGGTCGCGGATGCCTCGGCTCTGGCCGCCGCGGCGGCGGGTGAGCGAGACGCGAAGCACGAACTGACCCGAGTGACGCGAGAGCTCGACAGCCTCCGGTCTCAGTTGGGGGCCGATGCCGCGCGAACCTCGTCGCTCGAGCAGGACCTCGAGAATCGCGACCGCCTCATCGAGAGCTTGCGGCAGGCACAGCAGGCTGAGATGCGTACGGCAGCCGAGGCGGCCGCCTGCAAGCCGTTTTCGGCGCCGACGCCGGGCGTCCAGGCCATCCCCACCCAATCGCCCGTTTCAGACGACCTTGGTCACGCTGTGGGTATCGAAGCCCCAGAGCCGCGCGCGGCCTCAGCAACGCCGACCCCGCCTTCGACCGCGCCCGAAGATGCCGCGACGCCGCTCATGGCGACCACCTCGCCTTGCGAGGAGACTGTTCAGCAGGCTCGCCCCGAGGCCCTGGAGTGGCCGCACTCGCTTCACGCGCCGGCCAGGGCCGGAGCGGCCGCCGACATCGACGGTGTGGTCGCGTCGACCGAAGGGCTCGCGGATGCCCCGGTCGACGATCGGCCCGTGTCCCCGTCCCCAGATTCGACCGGTGTGTTCTCGAGCGTGGCGGACGCGTTGCGCGCCTGGACCATCGAAACCGTCGCGCCCGGAGAGGGCGCGCTCTCGTCAGATCCATCGGCGGTGAGCCCGGTGTCCTCAGCCCACGGCGATATCGCCGATCGACCTCGAACCGAGGTGCCCCAGTACGATGTTGTGCGGAAGTCCGCTCGGCACGATCTCGCCTCGCGCCGAATCGAGGTGACCCTCGATCAGGAGCCGGGACACCTGGTTGATCTCTCTGCTAAAGGAGCTCAGGTCATCACGTCGTCGATGCTGAAACCAGGTCGTCAGGTTCGCCTGGCATTCCCGACGGCCGGTCCGCTGGCGACGGCCAAGGCCAAGATTGTCTGGTCTCGGCTCGAGCCGCCGACCCACGGAGGTGGTGAGCTGCAGTATCGCGCGGGACTGACGTTCCTGAAGATCGACCCCAAGACAATCGATCGTGTGCTCGCCGCGCCCCACAGCTCCCAAGCTTCGACGAAGCGAAGTCGCTAGCACGAGACCAATCAACGATGACTGAATCACCGGATTCCCAGCGCGCCGTAGACCTGGTACAGCACGAACGTGAAAAGTGCCAGCAGCGCAGGGGTGGTGAGGAGCGGCGTGGTGGCCAAATCGACCACGGTAGACAGCCCACGGCCCGGTGCCACGTCGGCAAACGGGATGGTCACTAGCTGTTGCTGGTCGTTCACGAAGAGGCACGTGGGCGCTCGGCGTCCCGGTGTGCCGATCGGCGCCGACGGATACTCGAGCGCGGCATAGGTGAGGCGGCGTTCGCGGCCATACGCCGCACACCGTGGTCGGGCGAGATTGCCTTCGACGAAGATGGCGAGCGTCAGCGCGAAGCCGAGCGCCAAGACCACGACAATCGCGAGATTACGATACCGCTCCCAGCGGCGCAGCGTGTGGGGGGAGGAAGCCATCCCGCACAGGCTACTGTTCCAGGGTTCAAGGGTTCAAGCGATGGTGAGACCGATACCCACGACTACGCGGCTGGCTTGGCCGCCTTCGGGTCGAAGCCGACGCGCTTCAGGAGCGTGTCCATGCCGCCCTTGTCCACGGCTTTCGCATAGGCCTCTTCGGGCGCAACGATCTTCTTCGCGACGAGGTCCATCAGCGCATCGTTCAGGCACACCATGCCGGCCGCCTTGCCGACCGCCTTGCCGACCTGCATCATCGAGTTGATCTGGAACGTCTTGCCATCGCGGATCAGGTTCGCGATCGCTTGATTCACCAGCAGCACTTCCAACGCCGCCGCACGCCCGCCACCGACCTTGCGACACAGGTTCTGCGCGATCACTCCCTTCAGCGATTCCGACAGCATGACGCGGATTTGTGCCTGCCGATCCGAGGGGAACTGATCGATGAGCCGATCCACGGTCGCCGAGGCGGTCGTGGTGTGCAGTGTGCCCAGCACCAAGTGGCCCGTTTCGGCCGTCTCGATGGCGATCGCCACGGTTTCGAGATCCCGAAGCTCGCCCACGAGCACGATGTCCGGATCCTCACGGAGTGCGGCACGTAGCGCGTCCTTGAACGACTCCGTGTGCGTGCGCACCTCGCGCTGATTAATCAGGCACTTCTGGTTCTGATGCACGAACTCGATCGGGTCTTCGATCGTGATGACGTGATCGTTGCGCGTCCGATTGATGTAGTCCACCATCGCGCACAGTGTGGTCGACTTGCCAGAGCCCGTGGGGCCGGTGACGAGCACCAGGACCTTGTTCAATTGGCACAGCTGCAAAATATGCGGCGACAGCCCCAGCTGCTCGGCGGTCAGGATCTTCGCAGGGATGACACGAAACACCGCGCCGGGCCCTCGCCGATCGACGTAGACGTTCGCGCGGAACCGTGCGAGACCCGCAATCTCGTAGCCGAAGTCGGTGTCATGCCGCGCCTCGAACTCCTGCCGGTTCGTCTCCGGCATGACAGGCATCAGGAGCGCCTGCACGGCGGCAGCGTCTAGGGCCGGAAAGGTGGGCGACAAGGGCTGCATGTGCCCGTCCTTTCGAACAATCGGCGGCGCCCCGACGCAGATGTGGAGATCCGATGCGCCCACGGCGCACATCTGTTGGAACAGTTGGTCAATTGGGGCCGGCTGGCTCGCGGACGCTCCAGTTCGATGATTTCGACCACATGGTTGATGTTGATGAGCAACGTGCCCTGCTCGGTCTCGAGATAGCGGAACACCGCTGGTTCCTGCGACCAGTCACTGACCCGGTTCCGACCATCGGGCTGATAGACCCGGATGCGGCCGGAAACACGCTCGCCACCCGTCAGGACGAGTGAGACGGCGCGAACACGAGCGACTTCGTAGCCCGGCACTTCGCGGGCCCCATCGTGGAACAGCCTGGCGAGCGTGACGTGGTCGACGCTGTAGAGCACGACCCGCCGCTGGCCATCCTCCATCCGTTCGAACGGGAAGAACCCCCTAGTCTGGTTCAGCAGGTCGTCCACTCGCTCCGGGCCGTCACCCACGATGGTGCTGTCGGCCAGAAAGAGAGATCCCCGCACGCTTTGACCCGTTGTCAGCGTCAGCGCGGCTTCGACACGCCGCTTGTCCATCCGGAAGGGTGAGGCGGTCTGAAAGGAGAGCATCCACCAGGAGTTTCGGCACTGGGGCCCCCCAACAAGAGGCCCACGCCCTCGCACACGGGTGCACGGCATGCCCCGCCGCTGTACCTGTAACTACCGGTGCACCGCTCTTCTCAGCTCCTCGAACGGCACCACGCTGCCGTGCAGCGGCACGACATGGTCGACGACCAGACCCCGGCGTTCGACGTTCTCCAACAAGTTCGTGGCAAATGGGGCCAGTGCGTTTGGCGTGAACGCGTCCGCCTCGATCAACAGACGATGTTTCGGCACGTACGCCATCAACATCGTCGAGCTGTGTGGGCTGCCCGCGACGTGGAACAGCCGGACGTCTCCGGCCAAGTCGTGGGCGTCGCTCACGGTCTCGACCGTGAGCGGTCTGGGTTGTCGAGCCAACGTGTCAGGGTGTCTGGAGTGGGCACGCGCGACGATCTCCTTCACGAACGCTTCGTTGCCCACATGCGTGACGACCGCCAGCCCCTCGGCGACGGCGGCGCGTAAACCGGCCGCGTGATCGAAGTGATGGTGCGTGTTGACCACCCGCTTGAGCGGCTTGCCGGGTCTGAGCTCGCGGGCCCGTCGGATGACTGCCAGCGTGCGCGCCTCGTGTTGCGGTGCTTCGATGAGCAGGAGCTCCTCCGGGAGCTCGACCACCGCGCTGTGATGCGACTGCCCGGCGATGAGCCACACGCCTGGCGCGATCTCCATGTCGTCAAGGACTGGTTGAGGCACCGACGGAGCCGGCCGGGACGCGACCGCATCCTCGGGAGCGGCCATGTCGCCAACGACTCCATCGACCTCCAGGTTCGTCATCCTGAGATCGGCCGTGACGAACCGATCCGTCTTCGCGATGATATGGGCGGGAAGCTTGGTCCCGCTTACGTCGCGATAGTCCGAAAACTGCGTCTCGACCGTCACATCGCCGAGGTTCGGGTCGTAGGACGGTGAGCTGACGCGCGTCGGAAGGTGGGTCGTTGCGTCGATCGCGAGCGTTATGGCGACACCGCTGGCCGTCGTGACGTCGATGGCGGTTTCCTGCCCTTCGCTGCGGGCCGGGGCCAATCGCGCTCCAGGGTCGAGCGCCGCCCGAACCGCCGATACGGGGTGATGCAGCATCTCCACACGCCGCTGACGTGTGACGGCCTCAGACATGCGCACGGCGGCGCCGAGCGGGGAGGTGTTGTAGCCGATGTCGCCGTCGACGCCCATGACCTGCTTCTGTGGTTCTTGGCCTTGAAAGTACAGAAAGCCTGGCGTGCGGGTCTGTTCGGTGCGCAGGGTGTTGGCGGAGAAGCTGATGACGCGTCGGTACCCGGTGATCGTGAACGTCTGACTGGTCGCCTCGGGCGTCAGGTCTTGTCCGAGGTTGCCATTCGTCCCCTCCCCCTCCATGGCGATGGACTTGAGCGAGCGAAGTCGGTCGAGGCCGCCGAGGGCCGCTGCGGCCTGTTCAATGACCTGTTGGGACGTGCCCTGGCTCGATCCGCACGCGCCGACCACCAGGCATGCTGCGACAACCACGGCGGCAAAGCCACGCATACACACCCTCCGCTCGTCCGGCGAGTATAGGACAGTCCGTCCGCGCGTTCAGCGCCCGCCGGCGCTGCGCTGCCCCAGTCCGGTCGCCCGGCGTTCAACAGCGGCCACGCGCCGGGCTGAGCGCTGACAGTCGATGTCAGTCAGGGCCGACGAAAATCGTCAGCGCTCCCTGAGCGCGATTCGTACAGCTGCACACGGGCACACCCGCGAGGAGCGGCACACGCCTTGCCGCTCGCCCGTCTGCTGTGCGTCCCAACCTTACCCGTGAGGCCGGGTTCACCCTCATCGAGCTCCTGATCGTTGTCGCAATCTTGGGCGTGCTAGCGGCAATCGCGGGGAACCGGATGATGCGTGCGAAGATGTCTGCCGAAGAGGCGTCGGCCGTCACGGCGCTCCGCAATATCAACTCGAGCCAGGCGAGCTTCGCGTCGACCTGCGGCGGCGACCACTACGCCGCCGACCTGGCAGACCTCGCGCTGCCGCCACCAGGGTCGGTGTCAGCCTTCATCAGTCCAGACCTCTCCTCGAATGGGATTCGCAAGGGGGGCTACTCGTTCTCGCTCGCCCGCAGCGGAGAGGCCGGCACGACCGACAGTCCGACGCCCCGGCGTAATGGGGGATCGACGCCGGTGTCGAGCTACCACGCCAGCGCCGACGTGATCGGTTTTTCAGGCGCACGCTATTTCGCGACCGACAGGCGCGGAACGGTGTACGAGGACATCAACGGTCCGCTGACGAATCCGATTCCCTCCACGGCCACACCTTTCAAATAGCGCGGGTCGGCCCATCAGGGCCGCGACATAATGTCGGGATGCACACACTTGCGCCCGGCGTCGCGTACATCGATCTGGAGTTCCTGAACGTTCCGCGCGTCATTGCGACGGGTGTGTTGCACGATGTCAGCGGCGTCGCGCTGATCGACCCCGGTCCTTCGACCACCGTGTCGACGTTGACGAAGCGGCTCGAGGCCAGCGGCATTCGTCTCGCAGACGTCACGGCCATCCTCCTCACGCACATCCACCTCGACCACGCCGGCGTGACAGGGAGCCTCGTGCGTGCGCACCCGCATATTCGCGTCTTCGTGCACGAAGCCGGGGCGCCGCACGTGGTCGATCCGTCGAAGCTCTTGTCGAGCGCCACCCGCCTCTATGGAGCTGACATGGATCGGTTGTGGGGCGAGGTGCTCCCCGTGCCGCAAGGCGCGCTCAGCATCCTGCGTGGTGGGGAGCGAATCACCGCCGGCGGCCGGTCGCTGGACGTGGCGTACACCCCGGGCCACGCGTCACATCACGTGAGCTACTTTGGTGCCGACGCCGGCTTGGCCTTCGTCGGCGACACCGCCGGTGTGTGCCTGGCTCCGTGCAACTACGTGTTGCCGCCCACGCCTCCTCCCGACATCGATCTCGAGGCCTGGGACCGTAGTCTGGCGCTGTACGAGTCGTGGCGGCCGGAGACCCTGTTCTTGACCCATTTCGGGCCGAGCCGGTTCATCGGCGCGCACCTCGCGGGGTTCCGCGCGAACCTGACTTCCATGGCGGATCTGGTGAAGCAATCGCTGGGTCGCGAGGGGACAGACGAAGACCGCGAACGCTGGGCGGTCGAACAGTTCAGGCTGGTGCTGACCCGACGACTTGGGATCGACGAGGCGCACACATACGAGACCGCGGGCCGATCGGACCTCAGTTACCGTGGGCTGGCGCGCTACTGGAAAAAGCGCTCTTCGTGACTGCCCGAAGCAACAGAACCCGGGCGCCAGCGACGACGCGGCGAGCGCGACGTACCGACGGATGTCTCAGGCCGTCGCGCGGACGCGCAATGGAAGAGATGGCTCGGTGATCGTGGCGCGGCGCTTCGGATCGACCATCAGACGAAGCGCGAACCCCTGACCGCGGCCACGGGCATCCGGAGGCTGCACGCGGTAGACGGCCGCCGTCAAACGGCCCTGCTTCAATGTCTCGGGCAGGTGAGCGTCCCCCTTGACCTCTCGTTCCAACTGGAACTGGACGAGGCGATACAACGACAGGGAGACCGGGCACGAGCATTCCACGTAGGCGCCGAGCTCGCTCACGTTGCGGGTCATCACGGTTGCAAAGCGAACCGCTCCCTGTTGATCCTTCCATGTCAGGCGGGCGGGCAGCGCGACAGCGACGCGCTCGGCGGCTCGATTCGCATTGGCTGAACGATAGGGCGGCTCCACAACTTGTCTGTGCATCAGGGTTGCCTCCCGGGGGCGCGCATCATGTGCCCCTACTGATCCAAGTTCGGATCCGCGTGCAAGGTTGTGTAGGCCTTCGCAGAAGGCTGACTGCAAGTGCCTCTTATTGCTTGTATTAGCCGAAAGCGCCCCGTCTGACGCTGAGGGGCGACTGCATACTTGGTATCCAGAGCAGGTGGGAACTGGATACCCAGTATCCAGTATCACACCGGATCCAAGGTGCCGATCCCCAGACGTCGTAGCTTCAAATAGAGGCCGCGACGTGTGAGTCCGAGCACCCGCGCCGTCTCGGACAGGTTGCCGCTGCTCCGGTCGATGGCGTTCTGAATCATCTCGCGCTCGACCTGCTCCACGGCTGCGCCCAACGTGATACCGGTGGGGACGGAGCGGCGCCCAGGCGTGGCCGCGACAGTCATGCCGGTCGGCAGTCGCATGGCGACGATGTCTTGTGAGAAGTGCACCGGCTCGATGGTGTCGCCTGGGCCCGCGAGCGCGACGGCGCGTTGCACTTCATTGCGCAGCTGCCGGACATTGCCGGGCCACCAGTACATCGCGAACACGTCGAGCGCTTCCGACGAAATGCGAACGTCGGGCTTGCCCAGCCGCTCCCATGCTTCCCGGAGGAAGTACTGCGTCAAATGCGGAATGTCGTCCCGGCGCTCACGAAGAGGCGGCACGTGGACGCGAATCACACTCAAGCGGTAGTAGAGGTCTTCGCGGAACTTCCCCTCGGCTACCCGCTGCTCGAGGTCCGCATTGGTCGCCGCCAACACGCGGACGTCCACGCGTTGTGGCCGCGTATCGCCGATCGGCATGATCTCGGACTGCTCGAGGAACCGCAAGAGCTTTGGCTGTACGTCGAGTGGCGGATCGCCGATCTCGTCGAGGAACAGCGTGCCGCCCGAGGCGGCCTTCACGAGCCCAACCTGATCCGACACGGCTCCCGTAAAGGCGCCGCGTCGATGCCCGAAGAGCTGGCTGTCGGCGAGATCGCGCCCCGTGGTCGTGCAGTTGTAGGGCAGGACGTTCGACCCGCTCCGATGTGATCCGACATGGATCGCGCGGGCGACGAGCTCCTTGCCGGTGCCGCTCTCGCCGGTAATGAGCACGGTGAGATCGTTCGCGTGCAGGCGTTGAATCTGCTCGACCAGACGGGTCATGGCGGCACTCACCGCGAGGAAGCCTGGCACCAGCGGCTCAAGTGATGGCTCGGTGACCACATCAGGGGTCCGGGCCGATCGATCGCGTGCCGCGCAGAGCGCGAAGCCTTGGCGAGCCACACTGGCGATCATCCGGACGCGACGCGCCATCGCGTGGCCGATCGGACGCGGTGAGGCGACGAGCGCTGTCAGCGGTCGATCGTCCTAGCGGCCGAGCGACTCGGCCATGAACGTCTGCCGGCTGAAGCTGCTCGTCCGAAATGATCGGACGAGTTCCTGAGCGCCCTCCCCGTCACAGCCTGTGCATGCGAGCACGCGCACCTCGTTGCCGTGCTCGACGAACAACACCACAGCCTCGGCCGCCGCAGCCTCCAGCATGGCGGCGGACGTCTCTCGTGCCAGCAGATCCGGCAATGCAGCCGCGTCAACGATCCGCCTTACGACGGCGTCATCCGCGTCCGCCGGAGAGATGACGTTCTCGCCTGTGCCGACTTGGCCGAGCAGTGCCCGTGCCGCTTGTGTGTCCACCAAGTCGCGTTCGGCGCCCAGCTTCGTGAAGGTGGCCGCCGCATTCGACAGATGACGGTCAGCCGCCGATCGCGCGCCGGCCCTCGCCACGAGTCGGCCGAGCGCCAGCTGGCTGAGCGCCGCCTGATAGCGCTCGCCAATCAGCTCGAGCAGCGTCACGCTCTGCGCGAAGTCGTGGTACGCGTCCGCAGGGGCACCTTGGAGCGCATGCAGCGTCCCCCCTCAGGCGCAGGAACTCGCCCCACATCGCTGGCGCGGACGCCGGATCCAGCTTCTCGGCGGCGGTCGCGAGCCGCTGGCCTGCCTCCGCGAGACGGCTGTCCGCCATCAGCGCGTCAGCGCCAATCAACGAGGCCTGCAAGACGTCGCTCATCGGGGCACCGGCCGCGATCATCTCGTCGGCTCCCACGAGCGCCTCGGCGTGCGCGCCACGTCGCAGAGCGAGCCTCGCGGACAGCGCACGCACGTTCCATTCGTACCAGCGGCTGGTCTGGCTCCCGTAAGCGCCGTAGGCGTCGCTCGCGCGCGTCAAGAATTCGGCGGCCGCGTCGTACCGACCGCGGATCAAATGAATCTACGCGAGTGTATCGAAAACGGCGCCCGTGGTTTCGTGGAACTGGATCGGGCTGCGCACGTCGAGCGCGCGGTGCAGCGATTGCTCGGCCCGTTCGAGCTCGCCGAGTCGCACACAGATCTGGCCCAAGGTCGCCAAGGCGACCGCCAGCCCATGCCCGGATCCCTCGGCTTCGTGGAGCGAGACGCTTCGCTCGGCTACCGCCAACGCCTGTTCGTGACCGTGCTCGATCATCGCGACATTCGCCTGGTTGCCACAGACCGTGGCGACGACGTCGTTGGCGTGAACGAGCGCAGCCAGCCGATCGGCATGGCGGAGCGCGCTCATCGCGTCGTCGAAGCGGCCCGAGTGGGCCAGGGAGACGCCGGACACATTGTGCACGAGGGCCAGACTGCGCCGGTCGCCGGCCGCGTTCAGTGTGGATGCCGCCTTGGTGATGTGCTCGCGGACGATGGCGACATCGCCGACCTGCCGATAGCACTGCGCGAGCTCGTAGTGCGCGAGACCGATGAGCCGGGTGTCGTGCGAGAGCTCCGCATGTTTGAGCGCGCGCCCGTGCATGGCGATGGCGCGCGACTGATCGCCGCGCGCCGAGGCGAGCCGACCGTGGAGCCGCTAGAGCGTCGAGACGCGACCGGCTGAGACGGTCTCACGCAGTGCGTCCGGTGTCCGGCCGAGCGCCTGACCCGCCTCATCCAGGTCGTCCTGCTGGAGCCACGCTTCCGCCAGCAGCGCGCACAGCGCCAGCTCATCATCTCGGGTGAGCACCGACGAGCGCAGCGCGGGGGCGAGGATGGAAACGGCGTCGACCCCGCGTCCGCCCTCGAGCAACGCCTGAGCTCGTGCCAGCAGCGGCTGAAGTGAAGACGACGGCACGGTCGGGAGTATAGCTCAGGGATTTCAGCTGTTTCGGACCTCGTCGAGCGAGGCGAGGAGTGGCTGCAGCGCACGCTCGACGAGCGCGGGCGTTGGATCGGGCAGGTGGACGTGCAACGCGCGTCGCCCGGTGGCATCGAGCGACAGGAAGTCGCCGATCGCCTGCGCCAGCTCCAACGTGCCAAACGAGAATGCCTCTCCCGGAATCGGGAAGTCGACATGCGGTAACGACGAGACCAGGACGAACAC
Organism: Acidimicrobiia bacterium; assembly: GCA_016871175.1. Taxonomy (GTDB): domain Bacteria; phylum Acidobacteriota; class Vicinamibacteria; order Vicinamibacterales; family CAVVIG01; genus VFZL01. The sequence continues at coordinate 101,187 of VFZL01000001.1, forward strand.
ACCGGTGTTCGGACCGCCCTTGTGCAACTGGCCGGTCGAGTGCAGATACCTCGGTCCGTAGCCGAACATCGTGGCGTGTCTCGTGCGGTCGCGTACGGCCATGCGAAGCGCGTGGAGCGGAGCTGCCAGCGCCGGGTCGGGACCGAGGTACGCCAACAACGAGACGTAGTCGGACGGCTCGAGGAGGGTGAAAAGCGCCCGCGGATCTCGATCCCCCAGCGCGACTCGGGCCGCCTCGGTGATCGCAAACCGGATGTCATCGTCTCTCCGCGCCGCGGGCGGAAAGGTCAATTGACCGTCTTGTTTGAAGCGCGTGAGGAGGACCCGCGTGGCCTCCTTGGCCTGCGACACGTTCGGTTCATCGAACGGATTGATACCCAGGAGCGCGCCAGCCACCGCAGTGGCGACCTCCCAACGGACGAACTCCGCGCCGAGTGCCGCAGGCTCAGGCATCGTGATGTCGACGACGGGTGCTTGGCGGGTCTGCAACGTGTCGATCAGGGCATCGAGCCGGGCCTCGCTCTCACCCGGTGTGTCGGGAAAGGCCAATCGCATCCTGACGTACAGCCTGTCGTCGCCGTAGACGTCGACCGGTCCTGGCGTCTCACCGGTGATTGGGATCACTCCGACACTGTGCTTGCCCGTGCTTTCAGCGACGAGTTGCTCGATCCACAGTCCGAACGGTTCGAGGGCCGCCGGCACGAGCAAGGTGAGCTTGTCATGACGCTGCTGCGCTCCGGCGGCGAGCGCGACCCCCAAGGCGACGGCATCCGGCGTCGCGGTCTCTTCGCCCGGCTCGGTCGCTGCGAACATCGCCAGGCCATACCCAACCAGGGCCGCCACGTCCTGGCCCATGAGCGCGGCTGGCACGAGGCCGAAGTACGACAGCGCAGAATATCGGCCACCGATGTCGGTCGGGTTGATGAACACCTCGCGAAACTGACGCCGACGCGCTTGAGCCTCGAGTTCCGTTCCCTCGTCTGTGATCGCGATGAAGTGGCTCGCCCAGGGCGACGCACCGGCGTGCTCGAGCTCCTGGCGGAAGTACGCCGCGAGCGAGTTCGGCTCGATGGTGGTGCCTGACTTGCTCGCGAAGATGTAGAGGGTGGCGCGGGGGTCGGTCTTGACCGCGAGCACGGAGGCCGGGTCGGTCGAATCGAGCATGTGGAGCCGGAGCCAACCAGGCGCTGTACCGATGATCGCCCGGAGCACCTCAGGCGCGAGGCTCGACCCGCCCATGCCCAGCAGGACCACGTCCGTGAATCCGGCGCGGCGCACGTCATCGGCGAAGGTCGTCAGGCGGGCGAGGTTGTCGGCCATCAGGCCGGGCGAATCGAGCCAACCAAGGCGCCGCGCGATCGTGGCCTGTACGCCCGGATCGGATGACCAGACGCTCACGTCGCGTCGCCAGAGGCCGGCCGTCGTGCGGCGAGCGGCCGCGTCGTATGTCGCCAAGGCCGGCGTCAGCCGACCCGCAGACGGGCGGTATCCTCGTTGAAGACGGTCGCGTCGACGCGCAATATCCAGCGCGGGCCAGCGAGTGATGCAGTCGTGAGCGGAGGACATGACAGGTAGAATACTGAAAGATACTGACGCGCGGGCGGTCGAGACGCCGCGCGACCGGAGCATGGCCCGAGGTTTCGAAAGCAAGGACGTTGAGTTCCAACAGGCGGAGGCCGAGCGCCGCGAGCCGGCGCGCGGGCCTGTATCCGCGGAGGAAGGCACCCGGGAGGCGGCTCGGCGCACGGTCGAACTGGCGCTGTTTCAGGCACGCGCGGAGCTCGCGCGAACGAGGTCTTCTGTACGGCGCGACGCCTTGTCTCGCGCCGTGGTGGACCTCGAGACGCAGCTTGGCGTGACGCCGGATTCACGCCGATGACGTACAGGCGCGTCGTTCGGACGGCCCTTCGATGGACGTACGGGCTGAGCCTCTTGTCGGCGGCATGCGGATCGGCTGGCTCCGACGATGTCTCGCCGCCGAGATCGATGTTGAGCCCTCCCGTCAAGTCCGCGCCCGATCACAGGCCCCGCTTGGTTGTTCTCGGCGACAGCCTGACAGCGGGCCTGGGTTTGGACGTGAAGGACGCTTACCCGACGCTGTTGCAGCAGAAGCTGCATGCGGCAGGCATCGATCTGCGGGTAGTCAATGCCGGGATCTCGGGCGACACCTCAGCCGGCGGGCTGAGCCGAGTCGATCTCGCGCTCGAAGGGGACGTGCGCCTCATGCTCTTGGCCCTGGGTGGTAACGACGCGTTGCGCGCGTTGCCTGTCGAGGAGCTGCGCCGGAATCTGAGCACGATCATCGAACGCGCACAGGCGCGTGGTGTGACCGTCATCCTGGCCGGCATGGAAGCGCCGCCCAATTTCGGACAGGACTACACCGCGGCGTTTCGTGAGGTGTACATGTCACTGGCGGAGCAGTACAAGGTGCCGTTCGTCCCGTTCCTCCTTCACGGTGTCGCAGGCGTGGACCGATTGAATCAGCCTGACGGCATCCACCCGACGGCAGAGGGCGCGCGCGTCATTGCGGATCACGTCTGGCCGATCATCGAGCCATTGGCCCGCGTCGCAACCGCACGAAAGCCGTCCGGCGCACGAGGGGCACCTCGCGGATGATCGCGCTGACCAACGTCTCGAAGACCGTGACGAGCGGTTCGCAGCCGCTGACGATTCTGCATCCGCTCACCGTCACGATTCCCGCCGGCACGTTCATCGCCGTCGTCGGCCCGTCGGGGAGCGGCAAGTCGACGCTCCTTGGGCTCATCGCCGGCCTCGACGCACCGACCTCCGGGTCTGTGGCAATCGATGGGACCGATATCACCAAGCTCGATGAGGACGGGCTCGCCAAACTGCGTGGCGAAAAGATCGGGTTCGTCTTCCAATTCTTCCACCTCATTCCGTCGCTGACCGCTCTGGAGAACGTGTCGGTGCCGCTCGAGATCGCGGGCGCGGCGGACGCGACAGACCGAGCCAGAGGTCTCCTCCAAGAGGTCGGCCTGACCGGGCGCGCACATCACTATCCGTCGCAGCTGTCCGGCGGTGAGCAGCAGCGCGTCGCGCTGGCGCGCGCGCTGGCCAACAATCCGCCCATTCTCCTGGCGGATGAGCCTACGGGGAACCTCGACAGCGCGAACGGACGCCACATCATGGATCTGCTGCAGAACATCCACTCGGCGCGGCGCACGACGCTCGCGCTCGTGACGCACGACCGCGAGTTGGCGGCTCTGGCCGATGCGCGGCTCGTGCTACGCGACGGTCACGTCGTGGAACACGTGGGCGTCGATGTTGTCGCCAGTCGAAGCGTGGCCGGTTCAGGCGGTCAAGCCGTGGCAGGTGCCTCGTGATGTTCGTCATTCGGATGGCGGTGCGCGAGACACGGGCGTCCTGGCGACGGTTGCTCTTCTTCTTCATTTGCATCGCCGTCGGCGTCGCGGCCATCGTGACGCTGCGATCGGTGATCCAGAGCGTGCGCGAGGTGTTCGGCCAGGAAGCGCGGAACCTCGTGGCCGCCGATGTTCTGATTTCGACGACACGCAACTGGACGCCGGAGGCGCGCGCCACCATCGAGCGCCGGCTTGCGGCGGCAAACGCCGACGCGCGAACCGACACGGTCGAAACGCCGACGATGGTGCGTCCCCAAGATACGGCGAAGACGAAGACCCGGATGGCCGAGCTCCGTGCGATCGGCCCTGAGTTCCCGCTCTACGGCACGATGACCCTCGAGGACGGACAGACGTACCGGCACGAGATGTTGAAGGACCGGGGTGCGCTTGTGCGTCCCGAGCTCTTGACGGCCCTCGACGTCAAAGTGGGCGATGCGATTGTCATTGGACAGCTGCCGTTTACGATTCGCGGCGTCATCGCCAACGAGCCGGGGCGCCGCGTCGGTGACTTCAGCCTGGGGCCGCGCATCATGATCGACATCGCGGACGTCGAGACCACCGGGCTCCTCGCAGCCGGGAGCCGAGTGCGCCGCGTGTTGTTGGTCCGCGTGCCCGAGCGGGAAGTCCGACCGCTGGTGCGACAACTCCGAGACGACTTCAAGAATCAGTTCGTCAACGCGCGGTCGTTTCGATCGGACGATGACGAGATCGGCCGTGATTTCGATCGTGCGGAGAACTACCTGAGCCTCGTGGGTCTGGTCATCGTGATCCTCGGCGGAATCGCGGTGTCGAGCGTGACGCGCGTGTTCGTGCTCCAGAAGATACGCCCAATCGCCGTCCTGAAGTGCGTGGGCGCACGCAGCGGGCAGATCATCGCGGTGTATCTCCTCCAGGTGTTGACGCTCGGTCTGGCCGGGAGCCTGCTGGGCCTCCTCCTAGCGCGTGGAGCGGTGGCGTCGATTCCGTACTTCGTCCCTCCAATCGACACGTCTTCTGCCGGCACGCTCTTGTCCGAGGTGAACTACGGGGTGACCTGGAGCGCGGCGGCGCAGGGACTCGGCATCGGGGCGCTCGTGTCGCTGCTCTTCTCGATCGTGCCGCTGCTGCAGGTCCGGTTCATCAAACCGTCCTTGCTCCTCCGCGACGAGACATCGACGGCTGGATTCGACTGGACGAGAGCGGTCGCCGTGACCCTGGTCGGCGCGGCGCTCGTGGCCCTGACCGCCTGGCAGGCGGCGTCGTGGACGGTCGGTCTCGCCGTGTGCGCGGGATTCGCCGGTCTCGCCGTCATTTTGGTCTTTGTCGGCCGTCTGCTCGTCTCGGTGGTGGCCCCGCTGTCGAACGCGCGCTCGTTCCCGCTGCGACATGCGGTGCTGCATTTATCGAGACCCGGCAATCAGACACGCGTCATCTTGCTGGCCGTCGGCCTCGGAGCGTTCTTCATCGTGGGCGTCCGCTCGCTGCAAGGGAGCCTGCTCGAAGAGCTGTCGATGCAAATGTCGGAGGACTCGCCGGACATGTTCTTGATGGACATTCAGCGCGAGCAGGCGGACGGGGTCCGCGCGTTCCTCGCCGACCCGGCCCGTGGGGCCGGGCCCGCCAAGCTCATCCCGGTGCTCCGCGCACGCGTCACTGGGGTGGAAGGGCGCGAGACGCAGCTCGAGAGTTTCGAGGACGTCCGCGCGCGCGGCTCGCTGGCGCGCGAGTACACCGTCACCTATCGCGACCAGCTCGAGGCCAACGAGACCGTGGTGGAGGGGCGGTTCTGGTCAGGTCCCGCCACGGAGCCCGAAATCTCGGTGGAACAAGATCTCGCGGAGCGCTTCAACCTCAACGTAGGCGACCTCGTCCGATTCGACCTTCTCGGTCGGACCATCATCGCGCGCATCACGAGCCTGCGCGAGGTGGACTGGCGTGACTCGCGAGCGGGCGGCTTCATGTTCGTCTTTCGGCCCGGCGTGCTCGACCAGCTGCCGCAATGGTACATCGCGCCCTTGAAAGGCCCTCCGGACGTCCAGGCGCGGGCGCGCTTTCAACACGATCTGGTCGCCCGGTTCGGCAACGTGTCGGTCATCGACTTTCGGGACATTCTCTTGACCATCCGCGACGCGATGTCGAAGGTGACGCTTGCCATCAGCGTCGTCGGTGCGCTGGTGCTCTTCAGCGGCGGTCTGATCCTCATTGGGGCCGTTGCGATGACCAAGTTCCAGCGGGTGTACGAGGCCGCTGTGTTCAAGACCCTTGGGGCGAGCACGGGAACCATTGCGCGCATGTTGCTGTTCGAGTACGGCGTCCTGGGTGCCTTGGCAGGACTCGTGGGATCGCTCGGCGCGGTGGCCTTGACCTGGGGCGTCAGCCGGTTCGCGCTGGACATCCCCTGGCGGGTCTTCGCCGGCGAACACCTCGCGGGTGTCGCACTGACCGCGATCCTCGTGGCCGCGATTGGCGTGCTCTCGAGTTACGACGTCCTACGGCACAAGCCGCTCATGACGCTCCGCGCGGAATAGGATCTGGACCGGAACCACTGGTGACGGGGACTGGCGGGCGATGGGGCCGGCGGTGAAATGCTATGATTTATGCTTCGGGATCACGCGTCAACTCGTCCAGCGCGGAGTGTTAGCGGGATGAACGTGCAGACCTACCGGGACGCGCTCGTCAAGAAGCGCGACGAAATCATCGAAGCGGGTGGCGTCAAACCTCTACAAGCGTCGATGGAGAACAACACCCGCCAGGGCGACATGGCGGACCAAGCGAACGGCAGTAACGAGGTCCACATTGCGCTCAAGCTGAAGCAGACCGACGCGAAGATTCTGACGGCCATCGAAGAAGCGCTGCAGCGGATCAAAAAGGGCACCTACGGCGTCTGCCGCGACTGTGGAAATCCGATCGCGGAAGCACGCCTCCAAGCAATCCCGTGGACGCGCGTCTGCATCAGTTGTAAGGAAAAACAGCAGTCGTGACCGACACGGAGACCGTGCCACTTCTGCTCGAATTCTACCGAGACAAGCTCGAGGCGGTCGTGCGGCACATCGCGGGTGCACGGCTCGTCCCGTCGTACGACGCCAACAACACGTATCAATACATCGTGAATCGCGAGGAGACGCAGCTGGCGTGGCTCCGAAGCGCCATCATGGACCTTGGCGGGCCCGTGCCGCCCGACATTCCGGAATCGACGCGATCGGGTAACGCCAACTCGGTCTTCGACGAGGACGCAAGCGCTGCTCGGGCGTTCCTCGACAAGTGGCAGCCGCGCGTCGAGGTGCTCAAGCACGCGCGCCACAAGGGCATGCTGCAGGTCATCCTCGGCGAGACCATCGAGCAGCAGCGGTTCTTCGAGCAGGCACGGGCGGGACAGACCGACCTGCTGGGTGTCCGGACCGAGAAGGCCGGCAAGCTCGTCGGGGCGGTGTTGCCGACCCGATGGCTCGAGTAACTGTCGCGGTCGCGCTCGGATCCAGCCTCGGCGATCGCACGACCCATCTCGCCTACGCGCAGGAGCGCTTGGCCCGACTCCTTGCCGACTATCGCGTCTCCAGCATCATCAAAACCCAGCCGGTCGGTGTCGTGGGCGAGCAGACGCCTTTCCTGAACGCAGCCGTTGTTGGCACGACAGCACTCTCGGCGCGCGACCTGCTGACGACGTTGCATGCCATCGAGCACGAACGCGGACGCGAGCGGACGATACGCAACGCCCCTCGCACGCTCGACTTGGACCTCATCCTCTACGACGACGTCATCGTGAACGAGCCGGGTCTCGTCGTGCCGCACCCGCGTTTCCGAGAACGGCGCTTCGTGCTCGATCCGCTGGCCGAGATTGCGCCGGAGCTCGTGGACCCGGTCACGGGGCTCACGGTGGCGGCGTTGCACGAGAAGCTGATGAGAGCGGAGAGCGGAGAGGCGAGAGTTGGAGATTAGAACCGCGTCACGCCACCGTTTCCTCGAGGGGCAGTTTGCGAAGGTCCTCATCGGCGTCGCGGCGATGCGCCACTGGCCGATCCGCGACGATCAGACCGTCCCGACAGCTGATGACACGAGTGGCGTACTCGGCGATGTCATGCTCATGGGTGATGACCAGAACGGTCAGACCGCGTTCGCGGTTCAGCCGCTGGAAGATCCCCATGATCTCGACGCTCGTGCGCGTATCGAGATTGCCGGTGGGTTCGTCGGCCAGCAGGAGGGACGGTGACGTAATGAGCGCGCGAGCGATCGCGACGCGCTGCTGCTGACCGCCGGACAGCTGGTTGGGCTTGTGGTCGGCTCGGTCGCTCAGTCCCACGGTCTTGAGCGCCTCCAGGGCACGCATCTGCCGCTCATGGGTCCGCAGCCGGCCGCTTCGATAGAGGAGGGGAAGCTCGACGTTGTCAAGGGCCGTCGTACGCGCCAGGAGGTTGAACCCCTGAAAGACGAATCCGATCTTCTGGTTCCGGATGTCGGCGAGCTCGTCCTTGTTCATTCGGGACACGTCACGGCCGTCGAGCAAGTACGTGCCAGAGGTCGGTCGGTCCAAGCATCCCAAGATGTGCATCAGCGTCGACTTGCCCGAGCCGGATGGCCCGGTAATGGCGATGAACTCACCGGGTGACACCGCGAGCGACACGCCCCGCAGCGCGCGCACCTCCACCTCGCCCACCACGAAGGTCTTCACGAGATGCGAGATGTCGATGACCGGTGGCATCGGACGCGCTCGAGAGGGCTGGTTACTCGTACCGGAGCGCCTCGATCGGGTCCAGCCGAGCCGCCTTGCGGGCCGGGTAGAACCCAAAGAACACCCCGACAGCGGCCGCAAACCCGAACGCGATCGCCACAGCGTTGGGTGGGATCTTCGCAGGCCACGACATCCACCGTTCCATCCCCTGCGCGATGAAGAAGCCGAGGGCGATGCCGATGACGCCGCCGATGAGGCTGAGGGCCACGGCTTCAACGAGAAACTGCAGCAGTACGTCTCGAGCCTTCGCGCCAATGGCCATGCGCAGCCCAATCTCCCGCGTCCGCTCGGTGACCGACACGAGCATGATGTTCATGATGCCGATGCCGCCCACGATGAGCGAAACGCCGGCGATGCCGGCGAGGAGCGTTGTCATCGTGCCCATGGCCTGCGTGCGAATGTCCGCCATCTCCTCGAGCGTGCGAATCATGAAATCGTCGTCCTGGCCAGGCACGATCTTGTGGCGAGCGCGCAGCAGGATGGCAATCGCGTCCGCGGTGGAGCCGGTCTGGCTCGCCGAGGACGCCGACACGGTGATGTTGTGGATGAACGTGATGCCGAGCAGCTTCTTTTGGACGGTGGTGTACGGGACGAGGATTTGGTCGTCCATGTCCTCACCCATCCCTTGACCCTTGCTGACCATCACACCGACCACCCTGAACGGCTGACTGCGGATTCGGATGACGTGTCCGACTGAGTCGACGCCCTCTCCGAACAACTGCGTGTTGACGGTCGTCCCGAGGACGGCCACCTTGGCGGCGCTCGCGACGTCTCGCGTGTCGAAGAACGAGCCATGCCGCGTGGCCCACGAGCGGATCAGGGGGAGATCGACATCAGTGCCTTGGACGCGCGTGTACCAGTTCTGATTGCCCGCGACGACCTGGGACCGAAGATTGGCCCCGGGCGCGACGAACTGGACGCCAGGGACTTGACTGCGGATCGCGTCGGCGTCCTCGGGAGTGAGTGAGCTCGACGCGCCGACACCCATTCGCACCCCACCGCTCGTGAAGTTGCCAGCGTTGACGGTGATCATGTTGGTGCCGGCGCCCTTGATCTGATCCTCGATCACGGTTTGAGCGCCGTTGCCCATCGCCACGAGCGTGATCACGGCCGCCACCCCGATGATCATGCCGAGCATCGTCAGGCCCGTGCGCATCTTGTTGCGCCCGAGCGCCTTGAACGCGATGCGAAAGGTCATGGTCGGAGACACTTAACGCCCACCTCCACCACCACGTCCGACGCCGCCCCCAGGACCGCCGAACCGGACGGGCTGTCCGCCGATGAAGGGCGGAAACGCCGAGAGCGCGGGCCGCGTGGTGGCATTGCCAAGGGTCACGTTGGTGACGAGGGCTGTGCCTTCCTCGATGTCTGGACCCTCGAGCAGTTCCGTGGTCTGGCCATCGGTGATCCCCAGCCGGACCCGTACCTGGGAGAGTCGCCCGTCGTTGAAGAGCCAGACGCGTCCGACCGTTTCAACCGTGGGGAGCGGACCGAAGAGTGCGTCGATGGTGGTCGCCTCCGGATTTCGAGTCGCGAGCGGGGACTTGAGAGGTGATACGCCCCGACCGCTCGAGTCAGCGCCTCCTCGCTCGTTCGTGCCGCCGCGTCCCCGATCGCGCGTATCGTTCCGATCGGACGGTGCCGCATCCACGGCGTTGTCGCGCCCGCCTCGCGCGGTGGGATCGAATCCGCGTGCGAGCATTCGCTCGACTGCCCGATCGCGTTCTTCGGGTGGCAGCGTCTGGAGCCGCGCGAGCAATCGGCCACGACGTTCCCCTGAGTCCCGGGCCGGTGGCGCGACTGTCGTGTCCCGCCTGGCCGAATCGTAGCCCCCGGCAGCCGTGTCGCGTTCGGGCATCACGGGGGTGGAGCCCGATTTCGCCGGGGTATCACCTCTCCGCGAGGGCCCGACCGGCGGTTGAACGGGTGCCGACACCGGCAGGGTCGAGCTGATAGCCGTCTGGTCCTCGGTTACGCCGTATGCTCGACCGGTGTCGCCGCTCCCGTGACCCCCGGCGGCGGGTGGCGTCTGGCCGAGCGCCGCGAGTACCTCGTTCGACGGCCGGAATCGCAGCGCCGTGTTCGGCACGCGCAGCACGTTTGCGCGCCGCGCGATCTCCACGTTCACGTTGGCTGTCATGCCCGGTTTCAGCTTGAGGTCCGGATTGGGCACGTCGATGACCGTTGCATACGTCACGACGTTCTGTTGCACGATCGGTTGGAGCCGCACCTGAGCCACCTTGCCGGTGAACTCCTCGCTGGGATACGCGTCGACGCGGAAGACGACCGTCTGGCCCGGACGGATGCGTCCGACATCGGATTCGTCGAGGTTTGCCAGGACTTGCATCTTGGTGAGATCTGCTGCGAGCACGTACAGCGTCGGCGCCTGCATGCTGGCGGCGACGGTCTGACCGACGTCGACGTTGCGTGAAATCACGAGGCCATCGATGGGCGAGGCGATGACGGTGTGTGCCAGATTGACCTGCGCCTGGTTCAGCGCTGCCTGCGCTTGCGTGACCTGTGCCTCGGTGGATCGCAACTGCGCCTCGTTCGAGCGTGCCGCCACTTCCGCCGCGTCCAGCTCGCTGCGGGACAAGAGCTGACGCCCGGAGAGCTCGCGGGCCCTCGCCAGCTTCGTCCTCGCGTCGTCGAGCGCGACCCGCAGGCGTTCGACGTCAGCTTGGGCACGCGTGAGATTCGCCCGGGCTTGTTCGACTTGGGTTTCAAAGAGCGACGGGTCCAGGCGCGCGAGCACTTGGCCCTTCCGCACGAGAGAGTTGAAGTCCGCGTAGAGCGACTGAATGGTGCCGGACACCTGAGTGCCCACCTGCACCGTGGTCACTGCCTGGAGCGTTCCGGTCGCGCCCACACGATCGACCAGGTCTCCCCAGGTGACCGGTGCGGTGGTAACGGTCGGGGGTACCGGCCGCTGCCGGTAGCGGTAATAGGCGTATCCGCTGCCTCCGAGGGCAGACAGGACAGCCAGCGTCAGCAGAACTCTCTTCACGACACCCGATCACCGTCGAAGGTTCCCTCGCGAGCCGATGCGCACTGCCAACATCGGCTCTCAGCTCTCGCTTGTCGGCCCTCTCCGCCGCTCATTGCCCCGCCTCGGCCTCCCGGCCCGTCTTCTTGAAGAGCCCTTCCTCGAACAATGTGTATACGACCGGCACGAGGACGAGGGTGATCACGAGCGAGGTCGTTAGGCCGCCGATGACGACGCGGGCGAGGGGAGCCTGGAGCTCGCTGCCCTCGCCGATGCCGAGTGACATCGGCACGAGCCCCAGCGCGGTGGCGATCGACGTCATCAGAATCGGGCGCAGCCGCGTGCGACCCGCGACCTCAACGGCCTCCCGCAGGGGGAGCCCATCCCGTCGCCTCAGGACGTTGGTGTAGTCGACGAGCAGGATGCCGTTGCTGACGACGATGCCCGCCAACATGATGATGCCGATGTAGGCCTGCATGTTGAACGATGTGTCGGTGAGGTACAACGACAACACGACGCCTAGCGCGGCTGTTGGCACCGAGAACATGATGATGAACGGATCCCGCAGTGACTCGTACTGCGACGCCATCACCGCGTAGACCAGGACCAGCGCCAGCAGTAGAACGGTTCGGAGTTGATTGAACGCGCGCGCTTGTTCCTCTACCTCCGATCCGAATCCGATCGTAAAATCCTGCGGCATCATCGGGAACAAGCGGGGCAGCTGCGTTTGGACGGCCTCCACGGCCTGGCTCAGACTCACTTCGGGCTCGGCTCTCACGTACGCGATCCGCTGCTGGTTCTTCCGCTCGATCTCCGTCGGCCCGACGGAGTTCTCGAGACTCATCAGGTTCTTCGCCGGCACCACTTGGCCGCTCTGCACGCCGATGAGCACGTCCTCGACGTCGCTCGGCGCCTGACGCTCGTCTTCTTTCAGCCGCACGATGATCGGATACTCCTGGCCCTCTTGTCGGTACATCGCGGCCTGGCGACCGGCGACGTTGGTGCGAATCGTTTCGGCCACGGCCGTGCCCGAGAGTCCGAACAACGCAGCCTTCGACCGATCGACGCGCACGGCCAGCTCCGGCCGACCCTCGTCGCGACCAAGGCGCGCATCCGCGACTTCAGAAACACCGTCCATCAGATCCTTGGCTGCCCGAGCCAGCTTCCGCGAATCGTCGATGCTTTCACCGCGGATCTCGAGCGAGAGGCGTCCACCTCCACCGTATCCGCCCATGCCGCCCCCACCACCACCGCCGCCCGAGAAGAAGCGGTTCATCGCGTAGTTGCCACCAGACGCGTTGGCGCGGACGATCACGCCCGGAATCTGCGAGAGCTGGCGTCGCAGTTCACGCGCGATCTGCTCGCTCGACCGTGTCCGTTCGTCTTTCGGCGTGAGCAGGATCTGGATGTTGCCGCGATTCAGGCGCCCGCTGCCCGTGGGGCCGAACCCTCCGCCGCCGCCGGCGTTCACGATCACGTCGACGGCCTCTGGGACCAGCTGGTTGAGTGAGGCCTCGATGCGCTGGAGCACAGGGTCGGTGACCTCCAGGCGCGTCCCGAGCGGCAGCTCGACGTCGACGCGAACCTGTCCTTCGTCCGCCTGCGTCGCCAGCTCGGTGTTCAACTTCGGGAAGATGACGACCGCTCCGACGATGGAGGCCGCGGCCAACGCGACGACCGTCGGCCGGTGGTTCAACGCAACGTGGATCAATCGCCGATACCCCTCGTCCATGCCGTTCAGAATGCGCTCGCTAAGGTTGTACAGCGCGCCGCCCAGGCCCCGCCGTTGATCCGGAGGCGGTGGCAGGACGAGCAGCTTGGAGCAGAGCACAGGCACCAGCGTCACCGCGACGAAGAGGGACATCAGCAGAGAGAAGACGACGACAATCGAGAGCTGCTTGAACATGATGCTCGAGATGCCCTCGAGGAACAGTAGCGGCACGAATACCGCGATGTGCGTGAGAATCGACGCGAGGATGGCAGACCACACTTCCTCGCTGCCCTCGATCGAGGCCGTCAGGCGATCCTTGCCGTGCTCCTCCATGTGGCGGAAGGAGTTCTCGAGCACGACGATCGCCGCGTCGACGACCATGCCCACGCCGAGCGCCAGCCCGCCGAAGGTCATGGTGTTCAGCGTCAGGCCCGAGAAGTAGAGCAGAGCGAACGTCCCGACGATCGAAATCGGGATGGCGGTCGCCACGATCAGCGTGGAGCGGAAGTTCCGGAGAAAGATAAAAATGATGAGGACGACCAGCCCCGATCCGATCAAGACGTGATCCGTCACGGCGCCGATCGACCGCTCGATGAACTTCGCGCTGTCCTCGACGAGCATCAATCGCACGCCTGGCACTTCGCGATTCGCTCGCTCGACCTCTCGGCGCACGCCTTCCGCGACCTGCACGGTGTTGGTGCCGGACTGCTTGGTGATCATCATCCGCACGCCGGGCTGGCCGTTGATGCGGAGCAGCGATCGGAAGTCCTCCGTGGAATCGCTCACCTCGGCGATGTCGCGGAGGTATACGGGGACACCGCCCTTGGTCATGACGACAAGGTTCTCAATCTGTTCGAGCGAGGCGAACTGTCCTTCGCTCCTGAGCAGCAAGGCGCGGTCGCCCTGGTAGACCTCACCGATCGGGATGTTCTGGTTCTCCGTGCGGAGGATGTTGACAATGCGATCGACCGAGAGATCGAGGGCGTGAGTCTTCGCACGAGAGAGGTCGACGTGGATTTGTCGGCGCAGCCCGCCGTTGATGTTGACCGCCGCGACGCCCGGCACGCGCTCCATGCGCCGCGACAGGACGTTCTCCGCGAGCTCGCGCAGCTTGACGCGGTCCAGACTGCCGTCCGTGCTCTCCACGGCCACCTGCATGATCGGCATCGCGTTCGAGTCGAACTTCATGATGACCGGTGGGTCCGCGTCCTCCGGGAGCCGGCCCTTCACACGATCGATGCGCGTGCGAATGTCGTCCATGGCCTCGTTGAGGTCATGGCCCCAGGTGAAGTTCAGCTGAATATTCGAGTTGCCTTCGCTCGACGTGGAGTTGATTTGCTCGAGGCCCGACACGGCGCTGAGCTGCTGCTCGAGCGGTCGCGTGATGAGCTCTTCCGTCTCGAGTGGACCGACGCCCGCGTAGTTCACGCGGACGTTGACGGTCGGCTGCGTGATGTCCGGTAGCAGGTCGACCGGCAGCCGTGTCAGGGAGACGGTCCCGATCAGGATGACGATCGAGCCGATCATCGTCATCATCACGGGCCGCTGAATCGCAAATCGAGGGATACTCATCGCCTAGTCACTCCCTGCCGGGCTACCGTACGTCGCCGCGGCGCTCACCGCTCGTGCCACCGGCCCCGATGCCATCCGAGGTCGTGGAGCCGCTTGCGTCGCCACGGCCCATGCCGCCGCCGCGTCCCGACCCGTCGCCGCCGCCCCAACCGCTGCGACCATCGCCACTGCCGCGCCCATCGAGCCGTCGTTCGGGCTCGCCGGCTCCGCCGGGTCCTCCCGCGCTCGGCGAGCGTCCCGGTGGTCCTTCGCCCGGTCCGGCAGGTCCGCCCCGACCTCCGCGTCCGCCCGGCCCGCCGCGTCCCCCAGCGTTCTGTCCGGCGAGCACGATCTTGTCGCCCTCTCGGAGTGCGGCCGCACCGGTGGTGACAATGCGATCGCCTTCGGTCAGCCCGGATGTCACCTCGGCCAGATCGCCGTCGATCATTCCGAGCTCGACAGGCTTGAACTTGGCGACGTCTCCTTCGGTTGGAAGAAACACGCCGCGGTTCCCTTGGAAATCCACGACCGACTTGGTTGGGACGACCAACGTGTTGTCCCGTCGGTCGGTGGTGAAGTCGACCGTGGCGTACATCCCCGGCTTGAGTCGGAACTGCGGGTTGGGGATGTCGATCTCGATGGGAGCCGTTCTTGTGGCGGGATCGAGCACCGGTGCGACGTGCGCAATACGCCCCGCAAAGGTCTCACCGGGAAACGCGTCGACTTCGACGTTCGCTGGCATGCGGGAGGAGATCTTGGCCAGGTCCCTCTCCACGATCGGCGCGACGAGGCGAACGGTGCTGATATCGACGACAGACAAGAACGAGGAGTTGGGCGTTACCCACGCGCCGGGGTCCAGGATGCGGCGGCCGATGAAACCGCTCACCGGCGACACGATCACAGAGTTCGCCAGATTGATCTTCAACTCATCGAGCCGCGCTTGCGCCTGGCTGAACTGCGCCCGAGCCAGATCGAGCTGGGCGGCCGCCGATTGGAAGCGCGCGTCGGTGTCGTCGAAGGTTTGACGAGGAATCAACTGACGCTCGTAGAGATTGCGCGACCGGTCCAGGTTGGTCTGCGCCAGGCGGAGGTCGGCTTCGCGCTGGCGGATGGTGGCTGCCGCCACTTCGTACGACGCTTCCGCTTGCTTGATCTGCTCGAGAAGCTCCTGATCTTCGATCTTCGCGAGCCGCTGTCCACGCCCGACGCGATCGCCGAGCCGGACCGCGACCGACTCGAGCCGTCCGCCCACCTTGGGCGTGGCCTCCACGGTCGCGGCAGCGACCAGGTTGCCGACCACGGTGAGCTTCGCGGTCATGTTGGCGCGCTTCGCCTGGCCGACTTCAACGGTCATCGGCAGGCGAGGTCCGCCAAAGCCTCCGCGTCCGCCGCCTCCACCTGGTCCCCCGCCACCACGCCCGAAGGCGCCGGCGCCCGATGGGTTTTCGGTTCCCGCCGTGCCGCCGTCGGCGGCGCGCCCCGCGTACCAATACCCACCGGCGCCTACTGCCGCAACGATCGCCACCACAATGATCGAACGTTTCATGATCTCCGGTTCCGCTCCGTGTTCCGTGTGCGCGCTGGTCAGCGTGCGAACCCGCCACCACCGAAGCCTCCGCCACCTGCCGTATTGGCGATGGCCGCGCCGCCGGCCCCGGGGGTATTCGTGTTCAGGATGGTGATGTTCGCGTTCTGCAGCGTCGTCTGCTGCAGCCGCTCGAGCTCCACGAGCGACTTTCGGTACGCGAGCACCGCCTGCAATCCATTGTTCTGCGCCGTCGCGAGATCGCGTTGGGCCTGGACGACGAAGTAGTTGGTCGACATGCCGACCTCGAACTTGCTCTGTTCGGCCTCGAGCTGCCGCTGGGCGAACTCCCGCGCCGCCTGCGCCGCCTCCACGCGCTCCACGTTGTTCTGCACCTGGGTCCCCGCGTTGGTGACATCGGTCGCGATCTGGAGCTCGATCTGACGCATCTGTGCTTCGACTTGGCTCAACTGCACGCGCGCCCGCGCCACTGCGGCGTCCTGCGCGCTCGTCCCAATGGGATAGGACACCGTCAGCGCGACGTTCCAAGTCGGAAACGAGTTTCTCAGCAGCGTGTTCAAGGCGTCACCGTAGCCGCCCGGGAGCGTTCCGGTGACGACGCGGTTGATGCCCTGGCCGCTGGAGAGGTACTGCATGCCGCCCTGGCCGATGAGGCCGTATCGGGCGGTGAGGTCCGCTTGTGGCAGCGTCTGGTTGTGGAGGAACTTCAACGAGGCATCGTTCATCGCCAAGGTCTTGCGGGCCTGGGCCAAGTCGGTGCGGACGTCCAATGCCCGCCGAACCGCTCCTTCGATATCGATCGGCTGGGGCGCGAACTCCGGACGGTCCACGGGCTCGAGGCCCACGCTCCAGTTGGGATCCTGTGTGCCCGAGACGATCAGCCGTTTGAGCGTGAGCTCCGCGGTCCGACGTGCGCCCGTGGCCTGCGCCAGGTTCTGGCGCTGTGTCGCCGCTTGCGACTGCGCCTGCACGACATCAATCGGTGCCATGGTCCCGATCTCGACGCGGGTCTTATTGTCGGCGACCAGCTGCTCGGCGAGGGCGACCGAGCGCTGCGCGACCTCCACAGATTGGACGGCGAAGACGTAGTCCCAGTAGGCGTTGCGGACGTTCGAGATCGTGTTGATGATGGACGCCTGCAGCTGAATCTCCGATGTTTCTTGATTGAGTTTCGTGACGACCAACTGCTGGCGCGTGTTGTCGACCTTGAGGTTGCGGAGGAGCGGCTGTGTGAACTGCGCGGCCCAATTCGGGTTGAAGACCGGGTTGAACAGTGCCGTCAGCGCGGTCGAGGTCTGCCGGTTGTTGTTCAGGTTCACCTGAAACGTGCCGCCCCCCCATGGCATGTTCTGGGCGATGCCTCCGTTCCATGACGTCGTGCTCGTCTCGATGCCCGTACCGGCCGCGGCGCCCGAGATGGTTTGAGTCGAGGGGGTTGTGATGGCCTGCTGCGACACGGTCGATGACAGCGTCGGTCGATACGTGGAGCGCAGTCCAGCCAGCGAGAAGTCGAACGTCTGCGGATTCAACCGCTGCACGGCGATATCGAGGTTTCGCTCCAGCGCCAGCTTGATGGCGTCGTCAAGCGTAAGGGACACCGTCGGCTGCGAGCCTCCGGACGCGGACGCGTGGTCGGTACCCGCCGTTGGGCCAGTGGACGCATCGACGCCGGCCCGCTGCGCGGCGGCACGAATGAGTTCCTGGATCCGCGCCTCGGTGACGAGCTGTGCTGACGCGGTGGACACCGCCAAGAGCGAGACGGCCATGCCGCCTGCCGCCTGCCGCGCCGCCGCGCGAAGGGATGCTCGCGAGGCGATGTGCCACGCCGTGCGCGAGACGCGGCAACGTGTCGTCCGAACCCTGCCAGTTGCTGCCATGACCGAGTACCCCTATTTCGTTGGTGCGGTCGGTGCCGAAGGTGAACGGTCCGGACCGCGGCCGTGCCGATGGCGGTCGCGCGCCGCGTGCAGCTCGCTGAAGCGCGCGCGCTGTTCGGGTGTTAATACCTGGCGCATCCGCACCAACATCAGCGTGCGAACCTTGTTGAGGGCGCCCCGCGCCGCTTCGGTTTTGTCGACAAATCGCGCGACGGCTGCCTTATCCGCGTCGGCCTCGATCAAGTGGGAGAGCTTTGTCTCAAGCTTCTTCAGCTCATCTAGCCTGGCGCGCAATTCCGGCAGAGTCGCCTGGAAGACTGCTTCGACCTTGGCCACCTGATCGCTGGTGATGCCGAGGTCCTTCTGAAACTGGGTGGATTGCCACCAGGGCGTAGGGCGCTGCCCGTGCGCCGGCGTTGCCAACAGCGCGACCAACAGCCACAGCAGGGCGGGGGCCCACACTCGATTGACGCGATGCCGCCGCGCGACTCTCATTGGGCAAACCTCTTGAAAGAAGGCGTCTTGAAGTGCATACGGTGCGGGGACCGATTCCGTTTATCGAGGTGCGGAGGAGAGGGTGAGGGCCGGGCCTAGGGCATGAACGGCCTAAGCCGGCGTGGCGGTGCAGCACGCCGTCAGCCGTGCGACGGCCTCGCCCATCAGGTTGTCCGGGGTCGAGGCGCCGGAAGTCAGGCCGATCGTGACCGGACCGGGCCCGGGGAGCCAGCCCCGCGTCACCACGTCCACTTTCGTTCCCACCGGGCGATGACGAATCTCCGTCGGTGAGACGAGGCAAGCAGGGTCCGCGATGTGGTAGGTCGGACAACGGTCCGCACAGATACGAGCGAGGTTGCACGTGTTACTGCTGTTGTAGCCGCCAATCACGATCATCAGCTCGAGCGGCGCGCGGTCGAGAAGCGCGACGACTGCGTCCTGCCGGTCCTGGGTGGCGGTACAGATCGTGTCGAAGGCCTGAAAATGCTCAGCTAGCGCATCAGCGCCCCAGCGATCGAGCAGGGCGGCCTTGAACAGATCAGCCACCCGCAAGGACTCCGACATCAGCATCGTGGTCTGATTGGCGAGCCCCACCCGCTGCAAGTCGCGGTCGGGGTCAAAGCCAGGTGACGCAGCCTTGGCGAAGCGCGCGAGGAACGCGTCTCGGTTAGCGCCCCGTCTGATGTGCTCACAGGCAAGCGCCGCTTCCGCTTCGTCGAGAACGACCAGGAAGTGCCCCTTGCGCACCACCGCCTGCGACGCCGTGGCCTGCGTCTCTTCGTGCCAGACTTTGCCGTGAATCACCGACGTGAAGCCGCTCTCGGCGTACCGCCGCACGTTCTTCCAGACATTGAGCACCGAGCCGCACGTGGTGTCCACCAGCGTACACCCGCGTTGATCGAGTCGGCGAAGGAGCTCCGTCGTGACGCCGAATGCCGGGAGGATCACCACGTCGCCGGGTCCCAACTGGTCCAGGCGCTCTGGGTCGTCGGTCAGGAGCCGGATGCCCATGCCGCGCAACCGATCGTTGACGTGCGGGTTGTGGATGATTTCGCCGGTGAGGTACACCTCGGCGTCTGGGAACCGTTTGCGAGTCTGATAGGCGTAGTCGACCGCCCGATCGACGCCGTAACAGAACCCGAACTCACGCGCGAGGTGGAGCGTCAGTCGACCGTGACGGTACACGTAGTCGTCGGCTTTGATTCGATTGATGAGCTCGCTGTGATAGCTGTCGGCCAACAAGCCAGCCACTGCGGCCTTCATGTCGAGCCCCTTGCGAAAGATGAGCGAGGACACCCCGGGAGTGGTCACACCCGTCAACGATCCGGCACCGTGAAACTGACTTCGCGGACCTGCGGTGTGAGCTCGTCGTAAGCGGCGAGTTCCTGGGTCCGGGGGCCGTCGGCCGCGAGCTCCAGCTCGGAGAGAAAGATCGCGTCCTGCTCGACGTCGGTGGAATCGTCTGGAGTAGGCGAGGGCGGCGCGAGCTGTGTGACGCCCACGTTCGCGAAGCTCGAGATCCTGGCGCGACGATCCCACCGGCCAGCGCGCTCGAAGAACATGCCGGCGGCCACGCCCGCGACCACTCCGGCGGCCGCTGTTGTAGCCACCCAGCGAGGGAATACCCAACGCGTCGAAGGCCTGCGCCGCGCGGTTGCCGCGTGCGGAAAGCTCAGGACGCGCGCCGCCCGTCCGACCAGCTCCAGTCGCTTGGCGATCTGTCGCTGTTGTTCGCGCAGATGATCCGCGGAGAACACCGCCTCGAACTCGGCCTCCTCAGCCACACGGAGGCCGTCGAGGAAGCGGGAGAGATCGTCGTAGCGGCTGGCGCAGGTCGGGCAACTGGCTAAATGGTCGGCGGCTCGGTGGTCGAGAGCCTCGCCGAGCCGGTTCGAGAGATAGCAGTCGAACAGCCGGTCCTCTCGAAGGTGTGAGGTCATGGCGCCGATCACGAGCGTGCCCCCAGAAGCGCCCGAAGCTTTCGGACGGCCCGAAAGAGGTGTACCCGAACCGTCGACTCGTTGAGGCCCGTCATGGCGCTGACGTCGCGCGTGCTCCAGTCGCCACAATGACACAGCATGAAGACCGTGCGCTGGCGACCCTCCAGCCGATCGATGGCCGCTGCCAAGCGGGCCCGCCGCTCTCGCGAAAGCAGGCGTGCTTCCGGATTCTCGGGGACGGAGCCGCCGAATGCTGGCAGCATGCCGGCCTCCTCGGTCGACTCGAACGGCGCGCTCCATCGTTGGCGTCGAGCCATGGCCTGCCGACGATCCAGGCAGCCGTTGATGAGGATTCGCGTGAGCCAGGCCTCGAAGGGCCAGGCCTCGCGGTACGTCGCAATCCGGCTAAACGCTTTGAGAAAAGCATCTTGGACCGCTTCGTCGGCCTCACCGGCGTCACCGAGGTAGCGGTAGGCGACCCGAAGTGCCCGCCGCTGATGAGCCGCGACGAGGAGGCTGAAGCGCTCCCTCGCGAGGTCGAGCCGGTCCTCCTGAACCAGTGTCCGGACGTCCACGGCCAGGTGGGAGGCGTCGCCCGACGGCAGCCCCACTGGGAGTTCACGTCGCGTCCGGGCTTCTGCTGGCGAAACCGACACGACGAGAGCGTTCTGACGCGCGGTGACGTGCTCACTCATACAGCATTACGGTCGGAGCGTCTCAGTGTTTACAGTCTACCGTATTCGCCGCTGGTCATTGGGTATTGGTCGTTGGTGGTTCCCCCGACCAATGCCCAACGACCAATGGTCACGTTGTGGTACGATTCCGCGGTCATCGCATGTGACTTTTCCTCCACCGTTTAGCCGACAGAGGGCCGGCGGGACCCGCGGGCCTTGGCGCGACGGGGGAAGAGACGAAGCCAACTCGCCTGCCCGTCGTTGGGCCGCCGCGGACTAGATCACCGCGTTGACTCTGGAGGGCTGTTGATGATTGGACCTGCTGAGTCTGACTCGCCGGTTGACGTGGAGGGCATCGCCGCGGCGCGCGTGTTTTGGAATCTCTCCGTACCAAGCCTCTATGAGGAGGCGGTCCGCCGGGGAGAGGGCGTCATCGCGGTCGACGGTCCGCTCGTGTGCCGCACCGGGCAACACACGGGACGATCCCCGAACGACAAGTTCCTCGTGCGCGAGCCTTCGAGCGATCGGGAGATCGCCTGGGGCGTCGTAAACCGCCCGCTGGGTCCTCGGCACTTCGATCTCCTGTACCACGACGTGGTCGCGGCCCTGGCCGGACGCGAGCTCTTCGTCCAGCAGTGTCATGCGGGCGCCGACCCGCAGTACCGGTTGCCCATTCGCGTGGTGACCGAGTATGCCTGGCATAGCCTTTTTGCCAGCAACCTCTTCATCGTCAACCACGGCGAGCGCTGGACATCCGGTGACACGGACCACGCGTTCACGATCATCGACGCCCCAAGCTTCAAGGCGGACCCTGCGCGTCACGGGACGGCGTCCGAGGTCGTCATCGCCGTGAACTTCGCGCGTCGGCTGGTGCTCATCGCCGGCACGAGCTACGCCGGCGAGATCAAGAAGTCGGTGTTCAGCATCTTGAACTACCTCCTGCCGCTGAAGGGCGTGCTGTCGATGCACTGTTCCGCGAACGTCGGCGCAGCCGGGGACGTGGCGTTGTTCTTCGGCCTGTCGGGCACGGGCAAGACGACGCTGTCGAGCGATGCCGAGCGGCGTCTGATCGGGGACGATGAGCACGGGTGGAGTGATCGGGGCGTGTTCAACTTCGAAGGTGGGTGCTACGCGAAGACGATTCGCTTGTCACTCGCGGCCGAGCCGCAGATATACGCGACGACGCGGCGATTCGGAACCGTCCTCGAGAACGTTGTGCTCGATGACCACACGCGTGTGCTGAACCTCGACGACGACCGGTTCACCGAGAATACGCGCGCCGCCTACCCGATCTCCTTCATTGGCAACTCGGTGCCAGAAGGGCAGGGCGCGCATCCCGCCAACATCGTCATGTTGACGGCCGATGCGTTCGGCGTGTTGCCACCGATTGCGCGCCTCGATCCGCCCGGAGCGATGTACCATTTCCTGTCCGGCTACACGGCCAAGGTGGCCGGCACGGAGAAGGGCGTGACCGAGCCGAAGGCCACGTTCAGCACCTGCTTCGGTGCGCCGTTCCTGCCACTGGCCGCCGGTCGGTACGCGACGCTGCTTGGTCAGAAGATCGCGCGGCATCGAGCCCGCGTCTGGTTGATCAACACGGGTTGGACGGGCGGCGGCTATGGTACCGGGTCCCGCATGAAGATTGCGTTTACGCGCGCCATGATCCGCGCCGCCCTGTCCGGGGCCCTGGACACGGTGCAGTACGAGCGCGATCCTCGCTTCAACCTGGATATTCCCGTGGCGTGTCCGGATGTGCCAGTCGAGGTGCTCCAGCCGCGCCGGACTTGGAAGCACGGGGCGGATTACGACGCACAGGCCGCCAAGCTCGCTTCGATGTTCGTCGAGAACTTCGCGAAGTTCGACGCCGACGTGTCCGCCGACGTGCGGGCCGCGGGCCCGACCCGTTCATGACGTACGAAGCGGTAATCGGCCTGGAGATCCACGCGCAGCTTCAGGCGGGCACGAAAATCTTCTGCGGCTGCAGCACGGTGTTCGGCGCGCCCCCGAATACGCACGTCTGTCCCGTGTGCCTCGGGTTCCCTGGCGTGCTTCCGGTGCTGAATCGCTCGGCCGTGGACTTGGGCATCCGTGCCGCATTGGCTCTCGGGTGCCGGATCAACGAGACATCGATCTTCGCTCGCAAGAACTACTTCTATCCCGACCTCCCAAAAGGCTATCAGATCTCCCAGTACGAGCAGCCACTGGCCAGCGCCGGATCAGTTTCGTTCGCGATGCCAGACGGACCGCGCCGCGTCGGTATCACGCGCGTGCACCTGGAAGAAGACGCGGGGAAGTCGCTCCACGAGGGCTTTCCCGACTCGGATCGCACGACGTACGTCGACTTCAATCGCGCGGGCGTGCCACTCATCGAGATCGTCACCGAGCCAGACTTGCGATCGGCAGCCGATGCGGCGGAGTTCTTCAGCCGCCTGCGGGCGATTCTCGTGTGGCTCGATGTCAACGACGGCAACATGGACGAGGGCAGCCTTCGCTGCGATGCCAACGTGTCCGTGCGGCCGGCCGGCACGGCCGCGCTCGGGACCAAGGCCGAGGTGAAGAATCTCAATTCGTTCCGCTTTCTGCAGAAGGCGCTCGAGTTCGAGATCGAGCGGCAGCGCGCGCTAGTCGGCGACGGGATTCGTGTGGTGCAGGAGACCCGGCTGTTCGACGTATCGACTGGGACGACCGTGTCGATGCGGAGCAAGGAAGAGGCCCACGACTACCGATACTTCCCCGAGCCAGACCTCCCGCCTGTTCGTGTGAGCGCCGAGCGGCTCGCCGCCGTTCGTGAGCGGATGATCGAACTGCCCGACGCGCGGCGCCAACGATTCGTGGCCGCCTTCGGGCTGCCCGAGTACGACGCCGCCCAGTTGACCCAATCGCGTCATAGCGCCGATTTCTTCGAGGCCACCGTCACCGCCGGCGCACCGGCCAAGACGGCCAGTAACTGGATCAGGGGCGAGCTCGCGCGCGTCCTCAACGACACCGGCCGGTCGATGGCGGATCCGCCGGTGTCACCGACTCGGCTGGCGGAGCTGCTGAGGCTCGTTGAGGCGGGCACGATTAGTGGCGCGATTGCGAAGACCGTCTTCGAGAAGATGGTGGTGTCGGCCGACTCGGCAGAGGCGATCGTGCGGCGGGACGGCCTCACGCAGATCGACGATGAAGGGGCTATCATCGCACTGATCGCGGATGTGCTCACGCGGAACACCGACGCCGTCGCGGGCTATCGAGCCGGAAAGACGGCGACGTTCGGCTTCCTCGTGGGTCAAGTGATGAAGGCGGCCGGAGGGAAAGCGAATCCGAAGCGGGTAACCGAGCTGCTGAAACAGGCCCTCGCGTGATTGAAGCTCATCGCCTGTCCAAGGTGTATCGGCGTGGGGTCTACGCACTGCGCGACTTGAATCTCACGATCGACAAAGGCGAGTTCCTGTTCTTGACCGGGCCGAGCGGTGCGGGGAAGTCTACGCTGTTGCGCCTGCTGCTGCGAGAGGAGCTGCCGTCGGAAGGCGATGTCTCCGTAGCCGGCCGCAGTCTTGCCGCCTTGTCTAGATCCGAGGTGCAGACGTACCGTCGCTCGCTGGGCTTCGTGTTCCAGGATTTTCGGCTCATTCCCAGGCTCACGGTGTTTCAGAACGTGGCGTTCGTGATGCGCGTCCTGGGAACGCCGCTCTCGATCCAGCAGCGGCGCACGTTCCAGGTGCTCAAGTGGGTGGGGCTGCAACACCGCATGAACGCTCTGCCCGAGGAGCTGTCGGGCGGGGAGCAACAACGGATCGTCATCGCACGCGCGCTCGTGAACGAGCCGCAGTTGGTGCTGGCCGACGAGCCGACCGGAAATCTCGATCCTGATCTGTCGCTCGAGATCATGAATCTGCTGCGCGAGATCAACGCCCGAGGGACGACGGTCGTCGTGGCGACGCACGACCGCGAGTTGATCCGGCGCGTGGGCCGGCGCGCCGTGACGCTCGACCACGGGCGGATCGCCGAAGTGAGCTGACCCCCGCGATGCTGGCAGCTCTTCGCTATGCGGTCGAGGAAGCATCGGCCAGCCTTTGGCGCGGCAGACGGACCGCGTGGCTGTCGATCGGGACCATCGCGGTCGCTGTGTTCGTCCTCGGCACCTTCTTGCTTGTGACCGTCAACCTCGAGCACATGGCCGACGAATGGCGGCAGGCTGCCGAGCTGTCGGTGTTTCTGGACGATGAGCTGACCGAGGAAGAGCGGCGCGCCATCGAAGCGCTGTTCGCGCCGGGGCCGGTCGTGACCAGTCACGAGTTCGTGTCGAAAGCGGATGCGCTCGCGCGGTTCAAGCAGATGTTCGGTGAGCTTGCGGCCGCAGCCGGTACTCTTGAATCGAACCCGATTCCCGCGTCGTTCGAAGTGCGCGTCCGAGCCGACGCCCCCACGCAGGCGATGGAGGCCCTTGTGACGCGACTGCGGGCCACACCCGGAGTGTCCGACGTCCGGTACGACCGCGAATGGCTCGATCGCCTCGTTGCCGCCGCGGCGCTGGTTCGCCGTGTCGGACTGGTTCTGGGGACCCTGTTGACCGTCGCGGCGGCATTGACCGTCGGGAACGTCGTGCGCCTCGCCCTGTACGCGCGCCACGACGAGGTTGACATCATGGAACTCGTGGGGGCGCCGCGTGCGTACGTGAAGGGTCCGTTCGTGACCGAAGGAGTCCTGCAAGGTGGCCTGGGCGCGCTGGTGCGCTCGTGGCGCTGTTCGGCGCCTTCGTCGCGGTCCGCGGCCCGTATCTGCTGCCGCTGGCCACGGCGCTCAACGTTTCGGCAGTGAGGTTCCTTGCGCCAGCGACGTGCGTCTACCTGATGTTGGGGGGGGATGTTCGTGGGCTGCCTCGGTGGCATACTGGCGACGCGGTCCGAGGGACGGAGCCGACCGGGCCCGAAGATCAAGTATTCTGCACGGAGAATCTTGACTCCTGTTTTCGGCCGGCACTACACTGGTTTCGGGTCGCACCCATCGACAACTTATCCCGAGGATCTGCATGCCACGCTTCGTGACCGACTCGAGGCCGATTAGCGCGCTGCACCCGATTCAAGAGTTCTACAGGGAGGAATTCCTCAAGCACCACCGATGCCTGCAACAGCAGCGTCCGTACTTCTCGGAAGGTGCGATCACTGACGTCGAGGCGGCTCTGACGCGCATCATGGGGCAGTTGGACGACCTTTGTTCCTGCGCCGACGCCGACCAGGTTGTGAGCTCCCTCCTCAGGAAATTCGATGTCCTGACCGGGCTATCCGCCTGGTCTGATCCCAAGCAGATACACTGACCGCTCGGCCCAACGCGTTGCCACGGTTGAACGAGCACGCGCTAGCCATCGTCCGTGCGGCGATAGCTGGCGTCGAGCCCGGCCGTCTGGTGGAACGCGCGCTTCGCGCTGAACCACCTCCCGCTGATCGCCTGCAGCTACTCGCTGTGGGAAAGGCGTCGATTGCGATGGCTGCTGGTGCCCGAGGGGCGCTCGGCGATCGCATCGTCCGAGGCCTCGTCATTGGTCCCGTGGCGGCATCGGTACCTGCGCCACTCACGTTCGCGCGTGCCGACCATCCCATGCCCTCGCACGACAGCGAACTGGCTGGACGAGCGGCGCTCGCGCTGGCGACAACTCCAACCCAGGCCCATGCCCTGCTCGTGCTGGTTTCTGGCGGCGCCTCCGCCTTGATGGCCGTTCCCGCCTCGGGCTTGGCCCTTTACGACAAGCAACGGACGACCGAGCGTCTCCTCCGTGCCGGCGTGACCATCCATGAGCTCAATACCGTGCGCAAACACCTCTCCGCGGTGAAAGGCGGACGGCTCGCGGCCGCATCGCCCATCCCGGTCCTCGCCCTGGCGATCTCGGACGTCGTCGGTGACGACCCGGCCGTGATCGGTTCGGGTCCGACGGTCGCCGACGCGAGTACGTTCGGCGATGCGCTGGCGATTCTCGAACGGACCGGGGGGCGCGATGCGTATCCGGTGGCGGTTGTGGGACATCTCGAGCGCGGGGCTCGTGGGGAGGCGGACGCGTTGGAGACGCCCAAGCCCGGGGACCCGTCTCTCAGGACCGCAGAGTGGCGTCTCATCGGGGGCCGACACGATGCCATGCAGGCCGCTGCCCAATCGGCACGTCAGCTCGGATACACCGTAGAGGTGCGAGAAGAACCGGTGATTGGCGAAGCACGCACAGCAGCCGGTCAGTTCGCGACGTGGGTCGAGGCAGTGCAGTCGCGGCCCGGGCCGGTGTGTGTGATTTCAAGCGGCGAAACAACTGTGCACGTGCGCGGGCAGGGCCACGGGGGTCGCAATCAGGAGTTCGCGCTGGCGCTGGTCGAGCCGTTGTCGTCGTGGACGCGTCCCGTGGTCGTGGCGAGCGTCGGGACCGACGGCGTCGACGGCCCGACCGATGCCGCAGGGGCCATCGTCCGATCCGACACGCGCGCGCGTGGGGTCGAGGCGCGACTGCCGCCGCCGACCGTCTTTCTCGATCACAACGACGCCTACCGTTTCTTCGACCCGTTGGGCGATTTGATCCGCACTGGTCCGAGTGGGACCAACGTGGGTGACCTCCAGGTCTGCCTAGTCGGCTGACCGCGGGATATAGTTGCTCGAACGGCCATGCTGTCTCGCGACCAGATCCTGGCTCTGATGCGCGCCCGGGTGCATCACCCGGCGGCTACCAAGGAACTGCTCCAGCTCCTGAGGGTCCCACGCGAGGAACGCGCGACCTTTCGCCGTCATCTGAAGGCGCTTGTCGAAACCGGCGATCTCATTCAAATCCGTGGTCAGCGGTTCGGCTTGCCAGAGAAGATGGATCTCTTCGCCGGCAGGTTGCAGGCCCATCCGGGAGGATACGGATTCGTCGAGCCGGAGCGGCCGCTCGAGAGTGGTGGCGACATCTACATCGCCGGTCCACATCTCAACGACGCGATGCACAGCGACCGCGTGATCGTCCGCATCGAGCGCCTGAAGGAGGGCGGACGCGCCGAAGGACGCGTCATCCGGATCCTGGAGCGCGCGAACACGTGGCTCGTCGGCCGCTACGATCGCGACGAGAACGGCATGGGATACGTGGTCCCCTTCGACCGGCGCGTCTTGATGGACATCGTCGTTCCGCCCGGTCAGGAGGGAGGAGCGTCGCCCGGCGAGATGGTCTCGCTCGAGTTGACGCGATGGCCGACTTCGACGCGTGGGGCCATTGGACGCGTCGCCGAGGTCCTCGGCGACATCGATGCGCCAGGTGTCGACACGGAGATCATCATCCGCAAGTACGGCATTCCCGATGCGCATTCCGCAGAGGCTGTTCGAGAGGCGAAGGCGATCGGCGTGGCGGTGTCAGAGAAGGACCTACGTGGTCGAACGGACTTTCGGCCAGTGGTGACGGTGACAATCGACGGTGAGCACGCCCGGGACTTCGATGACGCGATCACGATCGAGAAACTGCCCAACGGCAACTACTGGCTCGGTGTGCACATCGCGGACGTATCGCACTACGTCGCGGAGGGGAGTGCGCTCGATCGCGAGGCGTACGCCCGCGGCACCTCGGTGTACTTCCCAGAGCGTGCCGTGCACATGTTTCCATCCGAGCTGGCCACCGGGATCTGTAGCCTAAACCCTCAAGTCGATCGGCTCGTCCAATCGTGCCTGATGGAGATCGACCATCGGGGCGCCGTGGTCCGATACGAGTTCCACGACGGCGTCATCAACAGCAACGCTCGGATGACCTATACGGCGGTGAACGCGATTCTGACGAATCGGGACCCCGACGCGCTCGAGCGCTACGCCACGCTCGTGCCGACCTTCGAGCTGATGGGTGAGCTGTTTCGCACCCTGAATGACGCCCGGCGTCGCCGTGGTTCGGTCGACTTCGACCTGAGCGAGGCCGAGGTGATCATGGACGCCGGCGGCATAGTGGAGGCGATTACCGCGCTCCAGCGCAACGTCGCACACCGGCTCATCGAGGAGTTCATGCTGCTCGCCAACGAGACCGTGGCGACGTTTCTCGAGCAGCAAGAGGCGCCCACGCTGTACCGCATTCACGAAGAGCCGGATGTATTGAAGGTCGCGAAGTTCGAGGAGTTCATCGCCGGGTTCGGCTACAGCCTCGGCGCGCCGCTGACGGCGCTTCGACCGCGGCATTTCCAGAAGCTCCTCGAACGGATCCACGAGAAGCCGGAAGAGCGGCCGATCGCCTTCTTGATGTTGCGAACGATGCAGAAGGCTCGATATGCGCCGGTCAATGTGGGCCACTTCGGCCTGGCCGCTTCGAGCTATGCGCATTTCACGTCACCGATTCGGCGGTACCCCGACTTGGTGGTGCACCGGGCGCTGCGCGCGGCGCGGCACGGCGCGCTGTCTGCCGAGGTCCAAGAAGCGGCGGCCGAGGTCATGCCCGAGGTCGCCAGGCACACGTCGGAGATGGAGCGTCGAGCCGACGATGCGGAACGTGACCTCGTGCAGTGGAAGAAAGTGAAGTTCATGGCCGACAAGGTCGGCGATGAGTTCGAGGGGTACGTCATCGGCGTGGCCGCCTTTGGGCTCTTCATCGAGCTCGTGGAGCACTACGTCGAAGGTCTGGTGCACATCTCGACGATGGCCGACGACTACTACCGGTTCGTGGACGGTGCGCACTTGCTGCGCGGCGAGAACACGCAGAAGATCTATCGACTGGGCGACAAGGTCCGGGTGCGGGTGGTTCGTGTCAACATGGACGAGCGGAGGATCGATCTCGGGCTTGTGGAGATTTTGGAGCGCGTTCGCGAAGGAGAACGAGGGCCGAGGCGAGGCCGACCTCATACGGCACGGCCCAAAGCCGAGCGACCTGGCTCCAGACGGCCGTTGGGCAAAAGCGAAGGCCGCCCAGGCCGGCGTGAGCGTGCGTCTCATCGGCGACGAAAGTGAGGTGGCGTCGCCGAGCCGACGTGGTGGCGGTGCTCAGGACTTGTGATCCGCCGTCTCGTCCTTGAGGCCGTCCTTGAAGTTCTTGATCGCGCTGCCGATGCCGCGCCCCAGCTGCGGCAACCGGTTCGCCCCGAAGATGATAATCACAATCGCCAGGATGACCAGCATTTCCGGCAGTCCGAGTCGCATGGTGAAACTCCTCTGGAGGATTGTACCACCAATCGCCGGCCGGGGTGTCGCTCCTCGGTGGACCGCGTCTGTGGCCGTGCTTGCCGCCTTGCTGGGGCTCGAACCGGCCGTTCTTCGTCCCCTGGCGGCCCAGTTCTCTTCGCGCGTCAGCCTTGTGGAAGTGTATGCCACTGTCACAGATAGCGCGGGCCGGCTGGTGACGAACCTCCGACAGGAGGACTTCGCGGTCGAGGAGGATGGCGTACGCCAGACCGTGCAAGCGTTCGCCGCTGGATCTTTCCCCCTGTCGGTCGCGGTCGGCATCGACCGCAGCTTCAGCATGAGCGACCGCGCGCTGGCTGCGGCCGTCACCGCCGCGCGGTCATTCGCGGATCAGCTCAGGTCGGAGGACCAGATCATGGTGATCGGGATCGGGAGCGAGACCGAGGTACTGGCATCGCTCTCGGCCGATCGAGTTGCGGCTCGACGGGCGCTGGAGCGGCTCGCTCGATGGGGCACGACCCCGCTCTACGACGCCGTGATTCAGGCGATCGACGCCGTCCAGCCTGCCTCTGGTCGGCGCGCACTGATTGTGCTGTCCGACGGCGAGGATCGCTACAGCCGCGCCACGGCCACCGACGTCGTGAGCTACGCTCGCCAGCACGACGTGTTGACCTACCCGATTGCGCTCGGGAACACACGGCCGTCGGTCTGGGCCGAGGTCGCCACGGTGAGCGGCGGACGGTCATTTGCCCTTCGCGACTTCCGAGAAATTGGACCGACCTTGTCAGCCATCGCCGAGGAACTCCGCCATCAGTACCTGCTTGGCCACGCGCCGGCGTCCGACGGCCGCGCGGGGTGGCGCTCGATTCGCGTCAAGCTCAATCGGGGGAATCGGCCGCAGCTGCGGGTGCGTGCGCGTGATGGGTACTTCGCGGGTGGTGCGATTGCGCCGAGCGTTCCCACCGATTCCACCCACCCCACCGGTCGATAACCAGGCCCCACGCGAGGCCGAACTCCATGGTGCGCATCAAACGTCGGCGTAGTCCGCGGTATGGCTGCGTGCCCGCGAGGAGGTCTGCCATGACGTGACGTACGGCGGGTCTGTGCTTGAGCGCCCCGGATATCAGGTTGATGAAGCGAGGGTGGAAGAAGGTGGCCTTCAGCTCCGCCGCGCGCGCAAGCTCGGGCAGGATGTGCGAACGCAGGAGTCGGCGGTAACCGGTCAACGCCAGGCCCTGACTTCCCGGCACGGAGGCTGGCGAGTTGGCCGCCGCGTGTATGGCGTCCGCGGCGTGGTGTCCCGACAGCAAAGCGTACAGGATCCCATCGCGCGTGATCGGGTCGACGAGGCCCGCCGCGTCCCCCACGAGCAGCCACCCGGGACCGCCCACCTCCGCTTTCGCGATGTCAGCCGCGCTCAAGGACGGAATCGGCCAGGCGTAGGGCTCGAGGTGGCTACCGGCTCCCACGCCCGTCACCTCCACCCATCGGCGCACGTGTGCCCGCAGGTTTTCGGCGGTTACGCCCGCGTCAGCTTGCGCGCAGATCCCGATGGACAGATGGTCCGTCCGAGGGAAGCTCCAGATGTAGCCAGGTGGATCAGACACGAGCTCGAGCACGATCTCCGGGGTCGTCACGCCGTGCGCGTAGAAGCCGGTGGCGATCGAGAGTTGGCTCCGGTCGAACGGGCGACCGAAGGTTCGACGTACCAGGCTATTCGCGCCGTCGGCGCCGACCACATGGCGGCACCGATAGACGCCGGCGGCTGTTCTGAGGAGGAAGACGGACCCGTATCGCGCGATACGACTCACGCGGGTTGCGATGAACGCCGCTCCGGCGGCGACGGCGTGCTCGAGTAATCGCCCATCGAACTGCCGCCTCGTGAACACAGCAAGCCCTGGCGGGCGAGAAGGTTCGGCCGGCGCCGACGCGCGAGACTGGCCGACGCCGACCGGGACCGCTATGTCGAGGTGCTGCTCGGCGGTCGCGAACCGGACGGTGTCAATCGTGACCCGCGGGATCTCCTCCGCCGCTGCCCGAACACCATCCGCGACGATTGAGAGCGCTCGAGCCGTCAGCCCTCCGCCGCAGCGTTTCTCGCGGGGATGCGATCCATCGAAGAGCGCCACGCGCAGGCCGCGTCTGGCCAGCTGAGCAGCGGCCCACGCACCGCTCGGACCCGCTCCGACAACACCGACGTCGAACACGGTCTGATTCTATCGAGGTTCTCGGGTTCACACGCACAGCGGGTTCATGGGATTCACGCGACTGAAGATGTCCTGGCGGCGTCTAAGAAACTGGACGGTTTTGAGGGCACCGATCGGATGTTCCTGCAAGCCTTTGAGCCCGATAGTCCACTCTGCTGGGGCATTTCTTTTGCAGTTGCAGCGGTCCAGTCTGGCGCCACACAATAGGTTGACGGATGACTCACCGGTGACAATGCCCGAGACTTCCGCGACGGGCGGCACGCCCTATAACAGCTCCGCCGGGCATCTCTCGGTCCATGTGGAGGGCCAGCATCCGGACGAGGTGCCTTTCCTATTCGAGCAACAGGGGAAGCGCATCGGGCCATCTCTCGTCGTCGCCTTCTTGTGTCACCTGGCGTTTCTCGGGTTCATCCTCTGGGCGGTCACCCACGGGCCGCCGAGCACATTCGTCGAGGCACGTATCCCGGACCGTACGAACACGAGCCTTGTTTTCTTGGATATCCCGGGACGCGGTGGTGGCGGCGGTGGTGGCGGCAACAAGATGCCTGAGCCACCCAGGAAACCCGAGTTGCCAGGCAAGGAAAAGATCACCGTGCCGGTCGCGAAGCCGCCGGTCGTTGAGCAGCTGCGGCAGCAAGTTGAAGTCGAGCCACCGCCGATCGAGCCGATGAACATACACGCGAAGAACATGGCCAACGGCCTCGAGTCGCTGGCGGGCGTGATCGACGCGCCCCCGGCACCTCCGACGCCGTCGCAAGGCGCGGGGTCGGGTGGAGGCGGTGGCACAGGCGCCGGCATAGGTATCGGCTCAGGCACTGGATCGGGCCTCGGAGAAGGCCGCGGTGGCGGCACAGGCGGTGGCGTGTATCAGCTTGGGAGTGGCGTCACCAAGCCGATTCTGGTCTATCAGGCGCAGCCGAAGTACACGGCCGAAGCGATGCGTGCGCGAATCCAGGGTAGCGTGTTCCTGTCGTGCGTCGTCCGGTCCGACGGCACTGTAACCGACATTCAGGTCATCCGTTCACTCGATCGCGCCTTCGGCCTGGACGATGAGGCCATCAAGACCCTCTCCGCATGGCGCTTCCGTCCGTCAACGCTGCGCGGCGAGCCGGTCGCGGTCCGGGTCGAAGTCGAGATCACGTTCAGTATTCGCTGAGGCGCGAGCGCGACTCACGCAGGGGCATGCCCGCGTGCATTGCGGCGAGACGGAGCTGTGTCCGATCTGATGTCAGCGCCTGGCCGTGTCGGTGGCCGCGCCTCACCATGGCTGTCCAACCTGAAGCCCCGTTCCGCTAACGGTCCAGGGTGTTTGGCAGCGCTAGCGTGACGAGCTCTGAGCTCGGACCGGATCCCGTGGCGACGACGAGATACTGCTTTCCGCCGTGAAGGTACGTCATTGGCGTGGCGGCCGAGAAGGCGTCGATCTCGATCGCGTGAAGCGCAGCGCCCGTCTCTTTGTCGAAGACGTACACTAATCTACGCGGTGCGGTCGAACCAGCCTGAGACCCAGGCGTGGCGAACGGGATGACGTTGACGAAGAGCAGCGTCTTCGTCAGCAACACACCGATCATCTGTAGCCGTTCCCCAAGTGGCGGGACGTTCAACCCGCGAAGCA
The DNA here is from genome assembly GCA_016871175.1 of Acidimicrobiia bacterium. Classification (GTDB taxonomy): domain Bacteria; phylum Acidobacteriota; class Vicinamibacteria; order Vicinamibacterales; family CAVVIG01; genus VFZL01. Next base: position 134,952 of record VFZL01000001.1, read on the forward strand.
GCGGGTGATCCCGTGGGCCGTCGCCGATCGCCGCTAGCCAGCGCTGCTCGCCGGTGTTGAGATCGAACGCCGTGACGCGCGAGTAGGGCGGCTTGAAGATCGAGAGCCCCTCGATGAGCTCGTTACCGGCGCCCGTGCCGAGATCGGCGCGTACGTAGCGCATGTTGCCCCGTGTGCCGGCAGCTGTCGTGAGGGTGATGACCGTCGGTGCGTTGCGCGACGGGACGTACAGCATGCCAGTGTCCGGATCGAATGCCGCTCCGCCCCAGTTGGCACCACCCGCAATGCCAGGCACGAGCAGGTTCGGCCGCTCCAGCGTCAGCGGCGTGAACAGCGGTCCATGGGCGAACGTGTTCAGTTGATCGAGGGCGCGCTTGCGCAGCTCCGGTGTGAAATCGATCAAGTTGTCCTCGATCGAGCCCTGCATCTCGAACGGTGGTGGCTTGGTCGGATACGGCTGCGTGGGTGACGTCCGCTCGCCAGGCACTGTCGATGCCGGCACCGGCCGTTCCTCGATCGGCCATAAGGGCCTGCCGGTTCGGCGATCGAAGACATAGGTGAAGCCCTGCTTGCTGATCTGGATCACCGCCTTGATCCGGCGACCGTCGACAGTGATATCGCCAAGGATCGGGTGCGTGGGGAAGTCGTAGTCCCAGATGCCGTGATGCACGGCCTGGAAGTGCCACACGCGCTTGCCGGTCTTGGCCTCGACGCAGATCAGGCTCTCAGCGAAGAGGTTGTGACCAGGGCGGTGACCCCCGTAGTAGTTGTTCGTTGCCGTTGACGTGGGCAGGTAGACGTAGTCGAGTTCGGGGTCGTACACGCCGCTCGACCACACGTTGGTGCTGCCGCTGTATTCAGCGGAGTTCTCCAGCCAGGTGTCGTATCCGAACTCGCCAGGCTTGGGAATCGTGTTGAAGGTCCAGACGCGCCTGCCGGATCGGACGTCGAAGGCATGGACGTAGCCGGGCGGCGCCTCTCGGTTGAACACGTGATCGGCAATCGAGCTGCCAACGACGACGACGTTGCCCGCGACGAGAGGACGACGAGCCGTGAAATTCGCCGCCCGTACGGCATCGCGGATGCCGATCGTCAGATCAACTTTACCGCCCACGCCAAACTTCGGGTCGGGCCTCCCGGTTCGTGCATCCACCGAGAGCAGATAGGCGTCTGCCGTTCCCACCAGGAGCCGCTCTGCCGTGCCATCAGACCAGTACGCGAGCCCCCGTTGCAGGAACCCACCGTTGTTCGGGACGCCCGCCTTGTAGCTCTCTGGATCGTAGGTCCATCGCGTCGCACCGGTTCCAGGGTCGAGGGCGGCCACGACGCCAAGGCCGGTCACGGTGTAGAGCGTGCCATTGATGACGAGGGGCGTTTCCTCGTTGCGGGCGGCGCGCCACAGCGGGTTGGACTGCTGAAGGGACCGATCGGCGGATGCCCAGCGCCACGTGATCTGTAGGCGTCGCACGTTGTCTGCGTTGATGTGGTCGAGCGGGGAGTACTTGGTACCCTGCGTCTGGCCGAAGTACACGGGCCAGTCACCGGCGCGAGACGGCCTCTGCGCGTGAAGGCTAAACGGAAGAACGGCCGCGGCGACGAAGGCCACCGCGGCGGCGGAGCAGGCGAGCCACGCGCGCATCAGATCGAGGAGGAGAGACTCACTTGCTCTCTTGTTTTTCGTATGGGGCGCCGATGCCCGACGATCCGACGAACATCTTCTTCCCCTCGGTGGTCGTGATGTCCTTGGCGTTGGCGGTGGGAGAGCCGTTCTTCGCCCGGTAACCGTCCACGACAATCTCGGACCCGATCGGGAGCGAGGCCTTGGTCCAGCCGCGGCGCAGCAAGGCGTTTGGCGCGCCACACTCGATGGCCCACGTCTCGGTCTTCCCGTCCGTGACGACTTCGATGTGCACCCAGGAGTGCGGGTTCACCCATTCGGTCTTCACCACCTTGCCCTTCAGGATGATGGGCTTGGACGCATCGAACTCCGACGAGAACGCGTGGTGCGCGGACGCTGCGCTCCCTTGGAGAAGCAAACAAGCGCCCAGTATTGGCCCGACGAGTAATGCACGCATACGACCTCGCTCCGTAAGCAACGAGAGAAATCAATTCTCGATGTCGACGCCGGTCAGCAGCTTCACATTGCGAGCGTTGCCCTCGTGGCACGCGTACTCGAAGAGCTGATGGTCCGGCGGCGCGCGGTGAAACGCATCGAACGCGATCTTCCACGGACGAGTGAACACCTTGGGATCCTCGATGGTTGCCTCGTAGTGGATCTTGTCGCCCATCGGCGTGAAGCGCTCGACGACGTGCAGCGCCTCGGTGTTGAAGACGCCGTGGCCGGTTGTGATGCTGCTGCCGGGTGCGCCCTCCGGTGGCGCGCCGTGTCCGACCGTCCATGTCCGATCAGTGAAGTTGGTCACGTCCACGACGAGCGTGTTGCCCTCCCAACGACCCCGCGAATCGCCCATCGGCAAGCGAATCTTCGGACTGACGTGTGGGCGCCCGTCGAGTGGGATGAACCGTGTCATGTGGTTCCACTCGTAGAGGATGATGACGTACCCAGGCGTCTGCATGATCTGGTACGAGTTGTAGAAGACCGGCAGATTCGCGCGCGGTAACCCCGACTGCAGGCAGCGTACGCGTGGGTCGAGGAGCTCGGCCTTCTCCTGCCCGGCGACGATTTCGTCGCGCTTCTTGGCGGCCCAGGGCTGAAACGGGATCTTGCCGTCAGGCGGATCAACGACCATCGGCCGCCGGTCTCGTTCGACCGATCTCCGTCCCTCGTCGGGTGCGAAGAACGTGTAGGCGGCGTTCGTGCCAGGGTCAAAACCCGCAGGCGGCTTCCACGGCGCGCCGCTCGGCACCTCCATCGGGCGCCCGCTCGGGTCGGGCAACCACATGCCGGAGATGTTCGGCTGCCCATCCGGTGTCCTGGCCGGCCGCGGCGTCGCTTTGGCCCGCGCATCAGCGGCTTTCGTCTCGGCCCCGGCGGTCTTTGTGGTCGACGCTGGCCTGGTTTCCTGAGCCGCGACGCCGATGCCGATTGCCGTCGCGATGGCGGCCGCGACCAGGGCGCGAATCGTCGCTCGTTGCCGCACCTTCACATCACACCTCCGTTCGACCAACGACCAATCCCTTATTTCTTCTGCCTGAGGTAGTCCGACCAGAAGAAGTCCACGCAATCGTAGTCGACAAGCTGCAGATTCGTCTCGACCCGCTTGTAGATCGGCATACGGATGGTCCAAGGCCGTGTGAAAACCTTGGGGTCCTCGATGGTGGCTTGGTAGTCGATGCGCCGCCCGCCGTCGGTCAGTGTGTACCGTTCCACGACGTGGAGCGCGTCACTATGGTAGTTGCCGGCCATGTCGAACCAGGTGCGATCGTTGAAATGCGTCGAATCGACGACTAACGTGTCTCCCTCCCACTTCCCGCGCGAATCGCCCATCCAGAAATCGAGCGGTCCAGGATGGGGCGTGCCGTCGGTATAGATGATCCGGCCCGTGTGCGCGAATTCGTACGCGATCGCGATGTGTGAGGCAGTCTGCGCGATTTGGAACGGGAAAGGCATATAGGTCGCTCGCGGCACGCCGGGCAGGAAGCACTTCCCGACCGGATCGAGCTGCGCGCGCTTCTCGTAGTTCTGTTGACGCCGCGCCCTGGCCTCAGGCCGATAGGGAATCTCGTCGCCCTCGACCACACCGATCCCGCCCGGCATGCCGGCTTCGGCCGAGTGGGGTTCGAGGTTGACGTGGGCCGTGTTCATCACCTGCCAGATTCCGCCGAGGTTCGGTTTCCCGTCCGCCGTGCGGGGCAGGCCGGACCCAGCAGCTCGAGCTCCAGGCGCCTGTGCGCCGCCGATAGCGCCCCATCCGGCGGCGAGCGCCAAGGTGGCCGATGCGAAGAGCAGGAACAATCCTCGCGGCCGGAAACGTGCGAGGCGTGTGAGCGCAGATTCCTTCATCGCGGGCATCGTCGCGGGATTCTCGTTTGCTGTCAATAGCTGTTGTCTTTCGGGCTGTTGTCTCTTCGGGCCTGGTCGGCCAGGTTGGGCTTGGTAGGAGGGCAGGGGGGAGAAGGGGCTTGGGGAAAAACGCCAAGGGCCGGCGGTCTGACGACCTGCCGGCCCTTGGCGAGAGCTGAGAGTCCAGTGGTTCGCTCGGCGGACAGCCCTACGCTGCCCGCACTCCGCTTTCTGTCTGCGTCAGTACATCCCGCCCATGCCGCCGCCCGGCGCGGCCGGGGCTTCCTTCTTCTCTTCCGGGATCTCGCAGATGAGCGCTTCGGTGGTCAGCAGGAGCGAGGCAATCGAGGAAGCGTTCTGCAGAGCCGACCGAACCACCTTTACTGGATCGATGACGCCGGCCTTGACCAAGTCCTCGTAGGTGTCGGTTTGGGCGTTGAAGCCCTGATCACCCGTCATGTCCTTGACCTTCTGAACCACAATGGAGCCCTCGTGACCCGCGTTGGCCGCGATGTGGCGCATCGGCTCTTCGATCGCCCGAGCCACGATGTTCACGCCGATCTGCTGATCGCCGCCAAGCTTCATTTTGCTCAGGACGTGCCCCGCGCGGATGAGGGCCACGCCGCCGCCCGCGACGATGCCCTCCTCGACGGCAGCCTTGGTCGCATGCATCGCGTCTTCGACGCGCGCTTTCTTCTCCTTCATCTCGGTCTCGGTCGCCGCGCCGACCTTGATGACCGCGACGCCACCCACGAGCTTCGCGAGGCGCTCCTGGAGCTTCTCACGGTCGTAGTCGGACGTCGTGTCTTCGACCTGGGCGCGGATCTGACGCACGCGACCCTCGATGGCCGCGGACGTGCCCGCGCCCTCGACGATGGTCGTGTTGTCCTTGTCAATGGTGATCTTCTTCGCCTTGCCCAAATCCTCCAGCTTGATCGATTCGAGCTTGATGCCGAGGTCTTCGGTGATCGCGCGGCCGTTGGTCAGGATCGCGATGTCCTCGAGCATCGCCTTGCGGCGATCGCCGAACCCTGGTGCCTTGACGGCGGCTGCCTGCAGCGTGCCGCGCAGCTTGTTGACCACGAGCGTCGCGAGCGCCTCACCCTCGATATCCTCGGCCACGATGAGCAGCGGACGGCTGAGTCGGGCCACCTGCTCGAGCACGGGCAAGAGGTCTTTCATCGAGCTGATCTTCTTCTCGTGGATGAGGATGACCGGATTCTCGAGCACGACTTCCATGCGCTCCGGATCGGTCACGAAATACGGAGAGAGGTAGCCGCGGTCGAACTGCATGCCCTCGACCACGTCGAGCGAGGTCTCGAGGGTCTTGGCTTCCTCGACGGTGATGACGCCGTCCTTGCCGACCTTGTCCATCGCTTCGGCGATGATCTTGCCGATGGTCTCGTCGTTGTTGGCCGAGATGGTGCCGACTTGAGCGACCATGTTGCCGCTCACGTCCTTCTTCATCTTCTTCAGCTCTTCGGTCACCGCGCTCACGGCCTTCTCGATGCCGCGCTTCACTTCCATCGGGTTCGCCCCGGCGACGACGTTCTTCGCGCCTTCGCGATAGATCGCCTGCGCGAGCACGGTCGCCGTGGTGGTACCGTCACCCGCAATGTCCGAGGTCTTGCTCGCGACCTCGCGGACCATTTGGGCGCCCATGTTCTCGAGCGGATCCTTGAGGTCGATCTCTTTGGCGACGGTGACGCCGTCCTTGGTGATGGTCGGCGAGCCGAACTTCTTGTCGAGCACCACGTTCCGGCCCTTGGGGCCGAGGGTGACCTTGACCGCGTCGGCCAACTGGTTGACGCCGCGCAGCACGGCTTGCCGTGACTGCTCGCCGTACACTATCTGCTTTGCCATGTACGTTGTCTCCTGTGTGCGTGAAAGCAGGACCAGCCGGTCCGCGTCTACTTCTTCGATTCGAGGACGGCGAGGACTTCGTCCTCCCGCATGATGAGGTACTCTTCGCCGTCCAGCTTGATCTCCTGACCGGAGTACTTGCCGAACAGAATCAGGTCGCCCGCCTTGACGTCGAGCGGGGTCCGCTGGCCGTCATCCTTCACCTTGCCGGCGCCAGCGGCGATCACTTTGCCCTGCTGCGGCTTCTCTTTGGCCGTATCGGGGATGATGATGCCGCCGATCTTCTGTTCGCCTTCCTCGATGCGCTGAACAATGATGCGGTCATGCAGCGGTCTCACGTTCATACATTCTCTCCGTCTGTCGTGAAAAGCGGCAGCCCTTCGGGGGGACCGCGCGCGGGAATCTGCAGCCGGGGAGGGTTAGCACTCGTCCCAGGCGATTGCCAATTATAGTCCGCGGACTAGCAGCGTCAAGGGGTGAGTGCTAAATGGCCGCTTGTGGCGGGTTGGATTGAATGGTTGAGGTTACCGACGCTTGAGTTTGTAGGCCGACAGTTTTCGGGTCAGTGTGTTGCGGTGAATCCCCAGCGCGTCCGACGTTTTGGTCAGGCTGCCGTCGCAGTTGGTCAAAACCCGGCTGATAAAGCGCTTCTCGAATTCCCGAACGGCGTCTTCGAAGTTCACGCCTCGCTCGACCATCTCCTCGACCAGTCGTTCCAGTCGTTCGCTAATCATAGGTACCGCCGCCCCGGCCCCAGCGTCGGGACGCCGTCGCGCCGGTTCGCGGCTCCGCGCAGATCGCAGACCCGGATCGACTCGATGGGCGACAGGTGCGCGTTCACGCGAGCTCGCGACCTGTGAGCCGGCGAAACGCGTCGATGTACTTCTCGCGTGTCCGCACGATCACTGCGTCTGGCAATGAGGGGACCGGCGGCTGCTTGTTCCAGCGGATCTCTTCGAGATAGTCACGGACGTATTGCTTGTCGAAGCTGGGTTGTGGGCCGCCCGGCCGCCAGTGGTCGCGTGGCCAGAAGCGCGATGAATCTGGGGTGAGCACCTCGTCGATCAAGATCAGCCGCTCGGCATCGGTCGCACCGGGGGCAGCAGTCGGCGGCAAGAGACCGAACTCGAACTTCGTGTCGGCCACGATGATGCCGCACGACTCGGCATGCATCGCACCCGCGATGTACAAGCTCAGCGTCAGATCGCGCGCGCGCGCCAACACCTCGGCACCGACCATCGTGGCGGCCTGCGCCTCCGAGATGTTGATGTCGTGACCGCTCTGCGCCTTCGTCGCGGGGGTGAAGAGGGGCGCGGGGAGTCGATCGGATTCACGCAGCCCCGTCGCCAGCGGGATGCCGCACACTGATCCGCTGGCGAGATAGTCCTTCCATCCCGAGCCTGAAAGGTAACCGCGCGCCACGCATTCGATCGGCAGCGGCTCCGCTTTGCGGACGAGCATCGATCGGCCGGCAAGCACGTCGACGTGCTCGCGCGCGCCGCTCGGATACGTCGCCGGATCCAACGACACGAGGTGATTCGGGACGATCGCGCGCAGGCGCTCGAACCAAAACGCCGAGAGCTGGGTCAGCACCTTGCCCTTATCAGGAATGCCCGAGGCCAGGACGGAGTCGAAGGCCGAAATCCGATCAGTGGCGACCACGATCAAGGCGTTGCCGAAGTCGTAGATATCGCGCACTTTGCCGCGCCGGTCCGGAGTGCGCTGCCCGAGCGTCGTTTGCAGAACTGGCGGCGGAAACGAGATAGCCATGCGCGCGCGAAACCGTAAATTTTACCGTCCGCCTGTGCGCACTGACAACAACAAGATATAGCGTCGACGCGGTTCACAGGCCGACACCGGCGCTATAGTACAAGCCCAGCGCATGCGCACTCATGTTCGAACGATCGCGGTCCTGGCGCTCGCCGTGTCCCTGCTCGCGCTGTTTCTCTGGAACGTCGATCTGCGCGGCGTCCTCGGCGAGATCGTGCGCGCGCGGCCCGAGTGGCTTCTTCTCTCGGTGGCGACGATGTTCGTCAGCCTCTCGATACGCGCGTGGCGCTGGCAGTACTTGTTGGAACCACTAGGGAGCGTGAGCTTCAGCAACTCCTTCCAGGCGACGGCGGTCGGATTCGCCGCCAGTAGCGTGCTGCCGGCGCGCGCGGGTGAGGTCATTCGACCGTATTTCCTCGCGCGGCGCGAGCGCTTGAGCGCCACGGGTGCCTTCGCCACGATCGTTCTCGAGCGCGTCCTCGACACCCTGACGGTTCTGCTCATTCTGGCCTCCTACGTGTTCGTGTTCGGCCGAGAGCTCGGATCCGCAAACCCGGTCGCGTTTGCCGCCATGAAAGGGATTGGGGCGGTGGCCGGAGGCGCGTCACTGGTCGCGCTGGCGGTGCTCTTCTATTTGGCGCGGGACCCAGCCGCGATCGGTCAGGCACTCGGCCGCCTGGCCCGTGTCGTGCCGTCCAAGCTTGCAGGCTCGCTCGCGCAGGTCGCGGAGAAGTTTGCCACCGGCCTCGGCACCGTGCGCCGACCGGATCGGTTGATCATGTCGCTGGCGCTCTCGTTCCCGCTGTGGCTGTGTATCAGTTTGGGCATTTGGTCGGTCGTCCGAGCCTTTCACCTCCCCGTGCCCTTCACCGGCTCGTTTCTGCTGAACTCGATGCTCGTGATCGGCGTGGCCGTGCCCACACCGGGCGCCGTCGGCGGGTTTCATGAGGCCGTGCGCATTGGCCTCACGCTGTTCTTTGGAGCGCGGAACGACGCAGCCGTCGGCGCGGCGATCGTGCTGCACGCCTTCAGCATCGTGCCGTCGCTGCTCCTGGGCTTGATGTTCGCGGCTCAAGAAGGAATCAACTTCTCCCGGATGCGGCAGCTCGCGAGCGAAGTCGAACCCGGGCGGACCGCCTGAGACGGGGTGGCCCTCGCATGAGACTCTCGCATCGCTGCGCGTCATGAAGTGCCCATACTGCGGCCACCTCGGTGACAAAGTCGTCGACTCGCGCGAGAGCAAGGAAGGCGAGGTCATCCGGCGTCGGCGTGAATGTCTGGAGTGCGCCAAGCGGTTCACCAGTTACGAGCGGATCGATGAGATTCCGTACATGGTCGTCAAGAAGGACGGCAGCCGTGAACGCTTCGATCGGCACAAGCTCATCGCCGGTTTGCTGAAGGCGTGTGAGAAGCGACCGGTGACGGTCGCCTCCCTCGAGGCGATTGCCGATCGCGTCGAGGCGACGCTCCAAGAACGGCCCGACCGCGAGATCTCCACGCACGACATCGGTGCGTTCGTCATGGAGGAGCTCAAGAAGCTCGACAAAGTCGCCTACGTCCGATTCGCCTCTGTGTACCGTCACTTCCGCGACATCGGCGAGTTCATGAACGAGCTCAAGGATCTGCTGAACGTGAAGGAAGGGTAAGGCGAGCATGCCGGCGTCTATCTCGCCTTTCGTGCCCCGCCCGTCGAGCGGTGCGCCGACGCGGCCCACGCCGGCGGAGCACCGTCCGCTGTGGGACAGCCCGCGGCGGCTGCTGGTCGGCATCGCGCTGCTGGCCGGTGCGCTGGCGGGCATCCTGACGGTCGCGAGCCGTAGCGCCGCCTCACCCGACTTTCTCTCCGAGTTCGTCCTCTACGCGCTCTTGGCCGCCGACCTCACGATGCTGGTGGCGCTGCTGTTCGTGCTCGCGCGCCACATCGTCAAGCTGGTCGTCGAGAGGCGACGCGGGCGTCCGTTTGCGAGCCTCCGCGGCAAACTCGTGGCGCTCCTCCTTGGCATGACGCTGGCGCCTGCGGTGCTCGTCCTGGCCGTTGGCAGCGAGATCATCCGCACCAACATGGACCGGTGGTTCACGGCGCCGATGGACGAGGTCCTCGCTGCGGCCAACGAGCTCGTCGGCGACTATCGCCGCGAGCGGCAGGCGCAGGTGAATCGACATGCGGAGCGCGTCGCACGTGGGCTGGTCTCCGTGGACCTGACGGCTCAGGATCAGCGGGCGCTGCGCGACCGCCTACTATCGGACCTCGCGCTATCGCGTGACATTACCCTCCAGGTGTACCGAGTCGCGCCGCTGTCTGGCAGCGAGTCAGAGCTCGTGCCCGTGTTCGACGTCGCGGGCAACACGCTGCCCGTCGGCTACTCCCGAGATACCGCCGACCGATTGGCGGCCAAGGCCCTCACCGGTGCCGATGAGCTGCGGGTCGAACAACGATTGGCCGATGACACGGCGCTGTTGCACGCGGCAGCGACCGTCAATGTTGAGGACGGTCGCCCGGTCGGCGTGGTCGTCGCCACCGACGTGGTCACCGGCGCGATCGTGGCTCGATCCCGCCAGATGACGTCGGCCTACGAGCAGTACAGCCAATTGCGAGTGCTCAAGCGTCCGCTGACTGGGGTGTATCTGTCGTTCTTCTTGATGGTCACGCTCATGATTCTCGTCGGCGCGCTGTGGATGGGGGTGTATCTGGCGAAACGCATCACGCGGCCAGTGCAGCTCCTGGCGGCGGCGGCTCGCGAGATCGGCGCTGGCCACCTGGATCAGCGGATTTAACCCGAGAGCGACGACGAGCTCGGCGAGCTGGCGGAGGAGTTTAACGCGATGGCCGGCGAGCTGGCTCGCACGCGTCGCGACGTCACGCAGTCCACCGAGGAGCTCAAGCGTCGCCACGGCGAGGTGGAGCGTCGGCGGCGCTACGTCGAGACGATCCTCGAGCGCATCGCAGCCGGAGTGGTGGCCTTCGGCGCTGCTGGCGCGGTGACCACCGTCAACGGATCCGCGGCCCGGCTGCTGAGCCTGGATCGCGACCTGGTCGGTCTGCCGGTGCGCGCCGTCTTCGCGCGACCGGACTTACAGCCGTTGGCGCGACTCGTCGCCGGTCCAGGCCGGCTCACGCCGGACCCGGCCTCTGCCGAAGTGACGGTCATGCGTGACGGCCTGGCGTTGCATCTCACGGCGGCGGTGACCCCGCTCGTCGGCGAGCACGGTGCACCCGAAGGCAGCGTCCTCGTCCTGGACGATGTGACACCGCTCATTCGGACGCAGAAGGTCGCGGCGTGGCGAGAGGTTGCGCGCCGGCTCGCGCATGAGATCAAGAATCCGCTCACGCCGATCCAGCTGTCGGCGGAACGGTTGCGACGGACCTTCTCTGGTGGACCGGCCGGCGCGCAGGCCCTGGTGGACGAGTGCACGAGCACGATCGTTGGCGAAGTGGAGTCGCTCAAGGGGCTCGTGGACGAGTTCTCGCAATTTGCACGGATGCCGGCCCCGCGGGTCGTGCCGACCGACTTGCACCGGCTCATTCTGGATACGCTCGCGCTGTACGACGGACTGTTCACGGGCGTGCGCATCATGCCCGCGTTCGCCGCCGAGTTGCCGCTGGTGCGCCGCGATCCCGAGCAGATCCGGCGGGTGATCATCAATCTCGTGGACAATGCCGTCGAAGCCATGGAGCGATCGGGCGACATCATCGTCGAAACCGGTCACGACCCGGCCGACAACGTGGTGCGCGTCGTCGTCGCGGATAACGGCCCAGGTATCTCAGCGGCCGAACGCGAGAAGCTCTTCCTGCCGTACTACTCGACCAAGCGGCGCGGCAGCGGGTTGGGCCTCGCCATCGTGCGCCGCATTATTGCCGAGCACGGCGGCAGCATCGACGTGAGCGACAACCAGCCGCGAGGCACCCGGTTTACCATCGAACTGCCGTGTTGATGGGGCGTCACCCGTGAAGCCCGCCATCCTCATCGTCGACGATGAGCCGGGCGTGCGTTCGGCCCTCTCTGGCGTCTTACGGGACGAGTGGTACCGAGTCGAAGCGGTGCCGAGCGGCGAGGCGTGTCTCGAGCGCGTCACGCAGGGCGCGGTCGATCTCATCCTGCTCGATGTGTGGCTGCCGGGGCTAGACGGCTTGGCGACGCTCTCGCGCCTGAGAGAACGTCAGGTCGACGCCCAGGTGATTCTCATCTCGGGTCACGGCAATATCGAATCTGCCGTCCGCGCGATCAAGATGGGAGCCTTCGACTTCGTCGAGAAGCCGCTGTCCCTCGACAAGACGATCCTCGTTGTCCGCAATGCGCTCCGGCAGCGGCGGCTTGAAGCCGAGAATCGCGCCCTGCGTGCCCGCGTCGACCGCACACCGGCGATGGTCGGGCAGAGCGAGGCGATGAGCCGCCTGCGCGAGTAGGTGGCGATGGCCGCGCCGACCAACGGTCGCGTGTTGATCTACGGCGAGGACGGCACTGGCAAGGAACTGGTCGCGCGCACCGTGCACGCGTTGAGCCATCGGCGGTCAGCGTCGTTCGTCGAGGTCAACTGCGCGGCTATTCCCGATGAGCTCATCGAAAGCGAACTGTTCGGCCACGTCCGGGGTGCGTTCACCGGTGCCGTGTCCGACCGCCGGGGCAAGTTCGAGGTGGCCGACGGCGGCACGATCTTCCTCGACGAGATTGGTGACATGAGTCTGAAGACGCAGGCCAAGGTTCTTCGCGTGCTTCAGGAGCAGACGATGGAACCCGTCGGTGGCACGGCCCGGATGCGCGTCGATGCACGCGTGCTGGCGGCGACCAACAAGGACCTGCCGACGGAGATCCGCCAGGGTCAGTTTCGCGAGGATCTGTACTTCCGCTTGAACGTGATCCCGATTTTCGTCCCGCCGCTCCGCGAACGTCCCGAGGACGTGCCACTCCTCGCCGACCACTTCATGGCCGAGTTCGCTCGCGAGTACGGTCGCCGTCCGAAACAGTTCGATCCGGAAGCGCTCGGTGTGCTGCAGGAGTACGAGTGGCCCGGCAACGTGCGAGAGCTGCGCAGCGTGATCGAGCGGCTCATCATCATGGTGCCGGGCGACGTCATCCAGGCATCTGACCTCGGCTTCTTGGACCAGAGCGGGCTGCCGCGCCTGACGCTCGCGGAGCCATCGGGTCCGCGACCGACGTTGCATGAAGCGCGCGAGCGGTTCGAGCGAGATCTCATCCTCAGGACGTTGGCCGAGCAGCAAGGCAACATGTCACGCACGGCGGAGGTGCTGGGGGTCGAGCGGAGCAATCTGTATCGAAAGATGCGCACGTTTGGGATCGCGCCGTCGCGACGGCCCGAGGACGACAACGTCTAGGCCCAGGCTGCGCCCCGTTCTCCGAGCCGGTCGGTCGCGAGCCATGGCGCGGCGCCGGGCTCGTCACGGGTTCGGTGGTGTGCGCGCGAGCCGTTCCTCGAGAATCCAATCGCCGCGAAATCCAGTCAGCCGGATGGCTTCGGACGTGGTGCCGGCCAGCGCCGCACGCGGGATCAAGCCGACGAGCTCGCTGTCGCGAATCGCCACGCCTCGGGCGGCAGCCTCGCGTCGGACGGCGTCGAACGCGACCACCGGCGGTGTGTGTACGTAGTCGGTGAGGTTCATCGACACCTGCACGTAGCCCCGGTCCGGCAGTGCCAGGCCAAGTGCCTTCACGGCCGGGAGGCCGCCGTCGCGTTCGCGGACTGCGGCCGCGACGCGTCGAGCCACTTCGAGATTGTCGGTCTCGAGATTCACGTTGAACGCAATGAGCGGACGTCGAGCGCCGATGGCGATAGCACCAGCCGTCGGATGCGGCGTTGAGGGCCCGAAGTCTGGAGCCCAGTCGGGATCGCGAAGTCGGGGGGACAAGCCCTCGAATTGACCTCGGCGCACTGCTTCGAGCGGGCGGCGCGCGGGGGCCGACGCCGCGGCCTCGTAGAGGAACACTGGGATCCTGAACTCGCGCCCAATTCGGGCACCGACCCGCCGGGCGAGCGCGATACAGGACTCGATCGTCTCATTGCCGAGCGGCACGAATGGGATCACGTCGACCGCACCCATGCGCGGGTGCACGCCGCGGTGCGCACGGAGGTCGATCGAGGCGATCGCCTGTTCGACCAGCGCCAGGGACGCCGACTCCAGGACGTCGGCATCGCCTGCGTAGGTGAAGACGGAGCGGTGATGGGTTGGGTCGGCCGACACGTCGAGGAGCCGTAGTCGTGGGACGTGGCGCAGCACAGCAGTCAGTGCTGCGATGATCTCGGGACGTTGCCCCTCGCTCACGTTGGGAATGGACTCGATCACGCTCGACCGATGACACTCGGCCGCGGAAATGGCCATGGGTGAATGATATAATCGCGCTCGGGTCCGCGTAACGGCAACATGTCCGATCCTCTTCCGACCGATTCAAGTCCCCAGGGATCACAAGGGGGCCCGGCGTCCGAAGCGCTGCCCGGCGTGGGGCGTGATGCCAAGATCGAGCAGTTGCTCCTGACCGGACTCGATCACTATTTCGACGGTCAATACGATCAGTCGATACACATCTGGACACGGGCCTTGTTTCTCGACCGCGGGCATGCGCGGGCGCGCGCGTACATCGAGCGCGCGCGTGGGGCGCTCGCTGAGCAACAGCGTGAGTCCGAAGAGTTGTTGCAACGGGGTCTGGCTGCATTCGACCGCGGCTCCAGTGCTGAAGCTCGCCGTTTGCTCGAAGCTGCGATCACCCGTGGCGCCCCGCGCGACGAGGCGCTCTCCGTGTTGGATCGCATTCAGCGGCTCGATCAGCCCGTGGGCGTGACCCAGGCGAGCAGCTCCGAGCCGTTGATCGATGGCGTGCCCACCCCGACGTCTCGTCAGCCCACGCAGCCGAGCTCGCGCGGGCGAATGTTGCTGGCCTGGGCCGGCATGGCGCTCGGCGTGCTCGTCCTTGGGCTGATTGCCTCAGGCGTGCTGTCGATTCAGGTGCGGTGGGGGCAGCCGCAGCCCATGCCAGGTGGCGTGCCAGTGGCGCAAGCTGACGATGCGCTGCCGCTTCCACGGCGAGGCGAGCTCGCACTGAGTCGCGCGCGGCTGCTGGCGCCGGCGGGTCGGTTGCGCGATGCCCTCGCGAGCCTCGATCAGATCGCCTTGACAGACGAGGAACGCGCCGCTGCCGATCGCCTCCGAGCGGACATTCAGCGGCACCTGATCGCCACCGGATCGGCCGCACCCACCGCGCCCGCCGTCCTCGACCCGGAGCCGTCGGTCGGGTCCACTCCATGAAATGTCCCAAATGCGGGTACTTGGGCTTCGAGCAGGCCGAACGGTGCCGCAATTGCGGCTATGAATTCGCGCTCGCCGAGCGTCGCACCGATCGCGACGGCATCCTTCGCGACGACACTGAACCGCGATCGGTGGACGATCTCGACCTCATTGATGGTGCGGCTTCAGCGCGACCGATACCACGCACGTCCACATCCAGGTCCCGAACCGTGGACGCGCTCGACGAGATCGACGAACTTCCGCTCTTCACCGATGAACTCTCGCTGATCTCCCAGGCCTCGCCGCCACGTCCTCCGCTGTCGGTGCGGCGCGCCCCACCCGATGCGATGAGGCCAAGGGTCGACACGCCGACTGCACAAGACGCGCTCCAGGAACCAGAGATGGAGATGCCACTCGACGCGCTGATCAGTCCTGCGGTGCGCGCGCACGACCCGGAGTGGGTGCCGGCCGCGGCGGACGTCGCGGCGCCCGCCGGACTTGGCGCGCGGGCCGCGGCAGCGACGATTGATCTGGGTCTGCTCACCCTCATCGACCTCGCCGTGGTCTACCTGACTTTGCAGATCTGCGGGCTCACACCGCGCGAGATGGACCTGCTGCCGCTCCCGCCGCTTGTCGCGTTTCTCGTCGTGCAGAACGGCGGGTATTTGGTAGCGTTCACCGCCGGCGGGCAGACGATCGGCAAGATGGTGATGGGAGCTCGAGTAGTGGCCTCCGAGCCGGGCCAGGTGCTGGACCTCAGTCGCGCGCTGCAGCGCACGCTTGTCTGGGCGGTCATGGCGTTGCCGCTGGGCCTGGGACTGTTGTCGGCGCTCCTCACACCGGATCGCCGTGGCTTTCACGATCGGATCGCGGGGACCCGAGTCGTGCGCGCCGCGACGACCTAGGCCATGGGGCGTGTGACGACGACTGTCGGGCTCGCCCTAGCCACAGGGTTGGGGGTCGGCTATGTTCCCTTCGCTCCCGGAACGTTTGGCTCGGCCGTCGGCCTCCTGCTCTGGATTGCGCTCCCGACTGCCCCGATGGTGCAGGCTGCCGTGATCGCGGCGGTCTTCGCTGTGGGCGTCTGGTCGGCCGGCGTGACCGAACGGCACTATCGCAGCACCGATCCGGGTGTGGTGGTCATCGACGAGGTGCTCGGCATGTTGATCACCCTCGCGATCCAGCCGGTGGGTTGGGCGGGCGCGGCGCTCGCCTTTTTGCTGTTTCGCGCCTTCGACGTGCTGAAGCCGTATCCCGCGAATCGGGTCGAGCGCATGCATGGCGGCTTCGGCATCATGGCCGACGACGGCGTGGCCGGTCTGTATGCGAACATAGTGCTCCGATTGGCGTTGCTGTGGGCGCCAGCGGGGCTCCTATAATCTCGACCCGACAGCGAGCGCCGCGCGCCTCTCCTCCAGAGACCTGCATGAACGCCATCATTCTTGCCGTTGGCAGCGAAATGCTCACGCCGTTCAAGACCGACACGAACTCTCTGGCGGTGACCGAGCGTTTGAACGCCCTTGGCTACGACGTACGCACGAAGCTCGTTGTGGGGGACCGTCTCGACGACATTGTGAGCGCGCTCCGCTCGGTGATCGGACGCGTCGAGCTCGTGGTCTGCACTGGCGGTCTTGGCCCGACCGAAGACGACCTGACGCGGGACGCGCTGGCGCAAGTGCTGGACGTCGATTTGGAGGTCGATCCTGCGATTTTGGACGAGCTGCGCGCGCGCTTCGCGCGTCGCGGGATCGTGATGCGTGACAACAATGCGCGCCAAGCCCAGGTGCCGCGTGGGGTCGCGGTGGTGAAGAACGCGAACGGGACGGCGCCTGGCCTGCTGACCGTGCGCGCCGGCACCATCGTGGCGCTCTTGCCCGGCCCGCCGCGTGAGATGACGCCAATGCTCGAAGGGCTCATTCGCGACGGCCACATTCCCGCGCGCAGCGGGGGTCTGTTTCGACGCGTCCTCCGGATCACCGGGCGGCCGGAGTCGGAAGTCGACGCGATCGCGCATCCGGTGTACAGTCCGTGGCGCACGCAGCCCATCCCGATCACCACCACTATTCTGGCCGTCTTGGGACAGATCGAGTTGCACTTGACGGCTGCCGCGCCCACTCGGGAGGCCGCCGACGCCGCGCTCACACCCGCGGTGGAGGCGCTGTGCGCGTCGCTCGGCTCATCGGTGTTCAGCGTGGACGGCCGCCCGCTCGAAGCCGTGGTGGGTGACCAGCTGCGACAGGCTGGCTGGATGGCGAGTGTGGCGGAGTCGTGTACAGGCGGCCTCCTGGCCTCTCGCCTCACGGATGTCCCAGGCAGCTCGGAGTACTTCGATCGGGGCGTCGTGTGTTACAGCAACCAGGCCAAGGTCGACCTGCTCGGAGTGCCGCTGGCGCTCATCGAGGAGCAGGGTGCCGTCAGCGAACCGGTGGCCCTGGCGATGGCCTCTGGCATTCGGACGCGCGCGGGCACGGTGGTGGGCATCGGTATCACCGGCATCGCCGGGCCTGGCGGCGGCACGGATCACAAGCCGGTCGGAACGGTCGCCGTAGCGGTCGTCGCGGGCTCTCGGCAGTCGGTCCGCACCCTGCACTTGTTTGGATCCCGGGAGCAGATCAAATACCAAGCCGCCCAGGCGGCCATGAACATGCTGCGCCTCATGATGATCGACGCGAGGACCTGATTCAAGATGCGGCTCTTCGTGGCCATCGAGCTCGATGAGACGGCGCGTGCAGGCGTTGTGTCATTGCAGCGGCGCGTGATCGGGTCCCTGAGAGACGACGCATCGGCCCTCAGGATGGTCCGACCGGAACAGTTGCACCTCACGCTGGTGTTTCTCGGCGAAGTGTCGGAGGATCGCGCGCGGACCCTCATGAACGCTCTCGACCCGCCGTTGGCCGGTGCGCCGTATACGCTGACGCTCGGAGGCCTCGGGATGTTCCCGCCACACGGTGCCCCCCGTGTGCTGTGGCTGGGTGTCGTCGAAGGGGCCGCCGAGACGATCGCGGCTCGCGCCGAAGTCCTGAGCCGATTGGTACAGGCAGGGACACCGGCCGCCAATGGCGACGACAGCGACCCGCACGGCCGCGCGTTCACGCCCCATCTGGCCATGGGGCGGTGGCGAGACGCCAGACCGCGTCACCGCCGAGTCGTCGCCCAGGGCGAACCGTCAGGGGCGGTCGCAGCGTCGACGCGGGTGGACACTGTCACGCTGTTTTACAGGCGGCTGGGGAGCGCAGGTGCGTCCCACACCGCGCTCGTGCGCACGAGGCTCGGAGGCGCATGATGCCACCTGCCACCTGGGTCTCGTTCAGTGCGGTGATGGGCTATCTTGTGGGCTCGATTCCCTTTGCGCTGGTCCTCGCGCGCCGATGGGGTGCCGGCGACCTCCGACTCGTGGGGAGCGGTAACGTGGGTGCCGCCAACGTGGCGCGGGCCTCGGGACTGAAATCAGGACTGGTCGTGGCGCTCCTGGACATCTCCAAAGGAATCGTCAGTGTGTTGCTGGCCGAGCGGTTGTTCGGCGGCGCGAACGCGGCCGCGGCTGCCGGAGTCGCCGCGGTCGTCGGTCACGTGTATCCCGTCTGGCTTGGCTTCCGCGGCGGGAAGGGCGTGGCGACCGCGTGCGGCGCCTTCGTGATCCTGGCGCCGATCGCGGCAGGCGCGGCGCTGGCGTCCTTCGTCGTGTGCGTGTGGGCGACTCGATACGTCTCGCTCGGGTCGGTCGTGGCCTCGCTCATGGTGCCCGTGCTCGCGTGGTCGAGCGATGAGCCGCTTCCGGTGTTCACGGCCGGCATCAGTTGCGCGGCGCTCATCATCTTTCGTCATCGCGAGAACCTGCGGCGGATGCTGACCGGAACCGAGCGACGCTTCGGGCGCGTGGAGCGCTAAGCCCGTGCAGTCGATCGCGATCCTGGGGGCAGGCAGTTGGGGCACGGCGATCGCCGCCCACTTGGGGCGGCTCGGGCATCGAGTGCACCTCTGGGCGCGCGACCCGCGACTGGCTGCCGAGATCCAGACGCGCCACGCGAACGCCGTCTATCTCCCCGACGTTACGTTGCCGCCATCGGTCCGCGTCACTGATGCACTCGAGCCGGCGCTCGATGCGATCGATGTCGTGGTGATCGCAGTTCCCTCACACGGCTACCGCGCGGTTCTCCGCGCCGCGGCACCTCACCTCCGTCCTCATGCGACCTTGGTCAGCGCGACGAAGGGTCTCGAGCCGGTCACGCTCCTTCGCATGTCGGAAGTCATCGCGCAGGAGCTCGGCCCCGAGCGACCGGTCGTGGTGCTGTCCGGTCCCAGCTTCGCCAGCGAAGTCGCTCAGCTCAGGCCGACGGTTCTTGTCGCCGCTTCGACGCGCGGCGATGCGACCGAGCTCGTGCAGTCGGAGTTCAGGGGCTCCGCGCTACGCCTCTACGGGTCGGCGGACGTCATTGGCGTCGAGCTCGGTGGTGCATTGAAGAACGTCATCGCCATCGCTGCGGGCGTCGTCGAAGGACTGGGACTGGGACACAACGCGCTCGCTGCGCTGATCACGCGGGGCCTGGCGGAGATCACGCGGCTGGCCTGCGCCGCCGGCGGACACCGCGAGACCACCGCTGGACTGAGCGGCCTGGGTGACCTCGTGTTGACGTGTACCGGTACGCTCAGCCGCAACCGTCACGTGGGACTGGAACTCGCTCGTGGGCGGTCCTTGGCGGACGTCGTGTCCGGGATGAAGATGGTGGCCGAGGGCGTGAACACGACCCGCGCGGCGTTGGCGCTCGGCACGCGGTATCAGGTCGAGCTACCCATAGCCACGCAGATGGCGGCCGTGCTGGACGGACGATCGGATGCGCGATCGGCGGTCGAGGCGTTGATGGTGCGTCCGCAGCGGACCGAAATCGAGCCCCGCGGCGCGCAGTAAGGCCGACGCCGGCCGCAACCTGCCCCGAGCGACGGAACTGAGCTGATAAGATCAGCTTCGTGGGACTGTTCGGCCGCATCCGGGAGAGCCTCTCCCGCACCAAGCAGCAGATCGTCGAACGATTCGAGGAGATCGTCGGCCGCGCCGACCAGCCCGAACGCCGCTCGCGCCCGGTGGATGTCGAGACGCTCGAGGCCCTTGAGGAGCTGTTGATATCGGCGGACATCGGTGTGGCGGCCACCGATCGCATCGTGTCGGCCGTGCGGCAGCGCACCCGGGGTGGAGAGAGCCTGCGCGAGCTCGTCAAACAGGAGATCCTCCGGATCTTCGAGCAGGTGCCGCAGCCGTCGCCGACCACGGTATCGCCCGCGGTGACGTTGATCGTCGGCGTCAACGGCACCGGCAAGACCACCACCGTCGGCAAGTTGGCGAAGCTGCTCGCGTCGGAGGGGAAGCACCCGCTCATCTGCGCGGCCGACACGTTTCGCGCGGCGGCGGTCGAGCAGCTGGAGATTTGGGCCCATCGCGCGCACGTGGACATCGTGCGGGCGCGCGACGGATCCGATCCGGCCGCGGTCGTCTTCGACGCGATCAGCGCCGCGAAGGCTAGGGGCCGCGATCCGATTCTGGTCGACACCGCCGGGCGACTGCATACGCGCGTGAACCTGATGCACGAGCTGGAAAAGATTCGCCGAGTTGCCGCGCGCGAAGTGCCAGGCGCCCCGCACGACGTGCTGCTCGTCCTCGACGCGACCGTCGGCCAGAACGGGCTTCAGCAGGCGCGTGAGTTCACGAGCGTGGCCGGCGTGAACGGCATCGTCCTGACCAAGTTGGACGGTACTGCCAAGGGCGGGGTTGCCGTCAGCATCGCGCATGATCTGAAGCTTCCCATTCGCTATGTGGGGGTCGGCGAGGGCATCGACGACATGGTGCCATTCTCGGCCACGGAGTACGTCTCGGGACTGTTCGAAGACAAATGGTGACCGCGCAAGACGTCATGACCCCGTCGGATTACATGGCGCGTGCATTGTTTCTCGCGGAGCGAGGCCGTGGACGCACGAGCCCGAACCCGCTGGTAGGCGCGGTGATCGTCTCGCCCGAGGGTGTGGTCGTGGGATCCGGCTTTCACGCACGTGCTGGCGAAGCCCACGCGGAAGTGCGGGCGCTCGACGAGGCGGGCGCGGCGGCGCGAGGCGGCACGCTCTACTGCACGCTCGAGCCGTGTTGCCATGTGGGTCGCACCGGGCCGTGCGTCGTGCGGATCGTGGAGGCCGGTGTCGCTCGGGTCGTGGCCGCGGTCGAGGATCCGAATCCACTCGTCTGCGGTCGTGGCTTTGCGTTTCTTCGCGCGCACGGCGTCGAGGTTGAGGTAGGGCTCCAGGCTGCCGCCGCGATGCGCATCAACCTGCCTTTCTTCACGCGCCACCGGTCGCAGCGGCCCCTGGTCACGTTGAAGGCCGCACTGAGTGCGGACGGCTGCGTGGCAGCGGCCCCGGGACAGCGCACGCGGTTGACGTCGGCAGCTGCCAATCGGCACGCGCACTGGGTGCGGGCGGAGGTGGACGCCATCGCCGTCGGCGCGGGCACGATTCTGGCCGATGATCCGCTGCTCACTGCGCGTGGGGCGTATCGTGCTCAGCCGCTGGTCCGGGTGATCTTCGACCGGCGCCTCCGTACCCCTCCGACCGCTCGAGTGCTCTCGACAGTCGACGCCGGCCCTGTCATCATCGTGACGTCCGCGGACCAGCTTGCGGGGCGCGAGTCGGGGCGCCAAGCGCTCGAGCGTCGTGGTGCGCGCGTCTTGGTCACGCGGACCGGGATGATCCGCGAGGCACTCGGACGACTCGCGGCCGACTGGCAGCTCGGCTCGCTGCTCCTCGAGGGCGGAGCGGCGATCCACGCCGCTGCCTGGGAGGAAGGCGTGGTCGACATCGTGCGGCTCTATGTCACGCCGCACGTGATCGGCGCGGGCGGTGTGGCCTTTCTGCCGGCTGGTTCGTTCTGGTCGGGCGCGCTGCGGCAGCGACGAGTCGAACCGCTCGGGCCCGATGTCATGATTGAAGGCTATGTTCACCGGATTGATTGAGAGCGTGGGGAATGTCCTGGAGGTGAAACCGGCAGCCGGCGGCGCGCGCGTCCGCATCGGGACGAGGCTGGCTTCCGATCTCTCGCCAGGCGAGAGCCTCGCCCTGAACGGTGTCTGTCTGACGGTCATCGTCGCCGGGGACGGGCAGGTTCAAGCCGACGTCGGACCGGAAACGCTTCGACTGACCGCCATCGGCGGGCTGGCCCCTGGGGCCCTCGTGAATCTCGAGCGGCCGCTACGCGCCGACGGCCGGTTCGGCGGGCATCTCGTGCAGGGTCACGTGGACGCGACCGGCTACATCGAGGACCTGCGCCAGGACGCCGAGTTTCACTGGCTGACGGTGAGCTTTCCATCGCGTCTCCGCCCGTACATCATCCCCAAGGGCTCGATCGCGATTGACGGCATCAGCCTCACCGTGGCAGGGCTTGGACAGGACCGGCTCGATATCATGGTGATTCCGCACACGATGGCGTCCACCAACCTGAAACACGCGCAGATTCGCGATCGCGTGAACATCGAGTGCGATATGGTCGGCAAGTACGTCGTGCGCGCGGCGGAGCTCGCAGGGCTGAGTCTGACGCCCGTGCGCGCCGGAGAGAGGAAACATTGAAGGCCAGACACCGTTCCGAACGGAAACGTGCGTTGGCGTTGGCCAAGAATTCGCGCCCAGGGCCGTTTGCCACCGTCGAGGATGCCGTCGACGCAATCAAGGCGGGGCGCATGATCATCGTGGTCGACGATGAGGATCGGGAGAACGAGGGCGACCTCACGATAGCCGCCGAGAAGGTGACGCCAGAAGTGATCAACTTCATGGCTCGGCACGGCCGAGGCCTGATCTGTCTCTCCATGACGCCGGAGCGCTTGGACGAGCTCGAGGTCCCGCTCATGGTTTCTGCGAACACGTCGCGATTCGACACGGCGTTCTGTGTAGCCATCGAGGCCAAAGGCCGCACCACCACCGGCATTTCAGCCGCCGATCGGGCGGCCACCGTGTTGACCGCCATCGACCCGGCCACCAAACCGTCGGACCTGGCGCGACCGGGCCATGTGTTTCCGCTGCGCTCCCGGCCCGGCGGCGTGATCGTGCGCGCGGGGCAGACCGAGGCGGCGGTGGATATGGCGCGAGCCGCCGGCCTCTATCCGGCGGGCGTCATTTGCGAAATCATGAACGAGGACGGCACGATGGCGCGCGTGCCGCAGCTTGCCAAGTTCGCGAAGAAGCACGGTCTGCTGATGATCACCATCGCAGACTTGATCAAGTACCGAATCCGGACGGAGTCCCTCGTGAAACGGATGGCCACGGCGAAGCTGCCGACCGACCAGTACGGCGACTTCGTGGTCCACGTGTTCAAGAACATGCTCGATGGGCAGGAACACACGGCCCTGGTCAAAGGCGATATTTCGTCGGGCCACGACGTCATCGTCCGCGTGCACTCGTCGTGCTTGACCGGGGACGTCTTGCACTCCGCCCGTTGCGACTGCGGAGCACAGCGGGATGCCGCCCTGAAGCGGATCTCCACCGAGGGGCGGGGCGTCTTCTTGTATCTGAATCAGGAAGGGCGCGGCATCGGGCTGGCGAACAAGATCCGAGCCTACGAGCTGCAGGACGAAGGGTTCGACACTGTTGAGGCCAACGAACGGCTCGGGTTCAAGGCGGATCAGCGTGACTACGGCGTCGGTGTCCAGATCCTGCGCGCACTCGGCATCAGATCCATGTGCCTCCTGAGCAACAACCCTCGCAAGCTCGTCGCGATTGAGGGCTATGGCCTCTCCGTCAGCGAATGGCTCCCGATCGAGATCCCGGCGTCGGCGACGACCGTGCGGTATCTCAAGACGAAGAAGGAGAAGCTGGGACACAAGCTGTCCGGGGTTTGACAGCGATAGACCAGGTCAACTACGATAACAGTTTGCATTCGAGTAGGTTAGCGGCAGCCGCAGGCGTGGCGACACATGTTTGATTCCCTGAGCACACGTCTCCAGGACGTGTTCAAGACGCTCCGTGGCCAGACGCGCCTCACCCCTGAGGCGATCGAGTTCGCGTTGCGCGAGATTCGGCTGGCCCTCCTCGAAGCGGACGTCAACTTCAAGGTCGTCAAGGCGTTCATCGACCGCGTTCGGGATCGGGCGATGTGGCAGGACGTACTCAAGAACCTGAACCCGTCGCAGCAGGTCGTCAAGATCGTCCGCGACGAGATGCTGGCGCTCTTCGGCGACGCCCAGGGCGGCCTGACCACGACGAACAAGCGTCCGCGCGTGATCCTGCTGCTGGGACTACAGGGCGCGGGCAAGACCACGACGGCGGGCAAGCTGGCGAAATGGCTCTCCCGACAGGGGCGCCACCCGTTGCTCGTATCCACGGACGTCAAACGGCCAGCCGCGATCCAGCAGTTGAACGTCGTCGCGCAGAAGGCCGGCGTCCGCGCGCACGATCCGAGCGGCGAGCGCGACCCGGTGGCGCGCGCGAAGAGTGCCCTGTCCGAGGCCGCGAGCAAGGGCTTTGACGCCATCATCATCGATTCGGCGGGTCGTCTGCACATCGACGACGAGTTGATGACCGAGCTGGTGGCCATCAAGGACGTCACCGGCCCGTCGGATCTGCTCTACGTGGCCGACGCCATGACCGGACAAGACGCCATCAAGAGCGCGGGCGAGTTCAATGCGCGCGTCGGCGTCACCGGCGTGGTCTTGACCAAGATGGACGGTGACGCGCGAGGCGGCGCAGCCCTGTCGGTGGTCTCGGTCGTCGGCGTGCCGATTGCGTTTGTCGGGAGCGGCGAGCGCCTCGAGGACCTCGAGCCGTTCCATCCCGAGCGCGTCGTCTCGCGCGTGATGGGCATGGGGGACGTGCTGTCGCTCATCGAGCGCGCCGAACAGGCGATTGACCAGGACCAGGCGGCGAAGCTCGAGGAGAAGATCCGCTCGAATGAGTTCACGCTCGACGACTTCCGGGAGCAATTGAAGACCATCCGTCGGATGGGACCGTTGGAACAGATACTCGGTCTGTTGCCGGGGATGGGGAGCGTCAAGGCGCTGGCGGAGAACAAGCCCGACGAGAAGCAGCTGAATCGCATCGACGCGATCATCAGCTCGATGACCCACGAAGAGCGGCGCAAGCAGCACATCATCAACGGCAGTCGCCGAAAGCGGATCGCCAAGGGGAGTGGAACGACGGTCGTGGAGGTCAATCGCCTGCTCAAGCAGTTCGTCCAGATGCAAAAGATGCTGAAGTCGCTCGGGGGGATGGCCGGAATGACCGGCAACAGCAGAGTCGCCCGTCGTCGAGCGATGGAGATGTTGAGGAATAGTCGGTAGTCGCTCCTCAGGTGTGGGGCGGAGCCCCACGTAAGGAAGCTGTGCTGGCGTGGCGCCGACGCGCGTCGCGGACCCGGGACGGTGCACAGCGAAACAGGCGCGCGGGGGCCGGGCCTCGGGCACCACGTAGGAGATCGCAGATGGTCGTCATCCGCATGCGGCGGGCGGGATCCAAGAAACGTCCGTTCTTTCGCGTCGTTGTCACCGACTCGCGCGCGGCGCGCGACAGCAGCTTCGTCGAGATTCTCGGGCACTACAATCCCCGCACGAAACCAGCCGTCGTCAAGATCGATCGCGAGCGGGTCGACTACTGGATCAAGTGTGGCGCGCAACCGTCCGACTCGGTGCGCACGCTGCTCGCGCGCCACCTCACGCCGGAGCCGGCGGCCGCGACGCCTGTGGCACCGGTGGCCCAGTAGCCGCTGCTGATCCCAGCCACGCGATCTGGCGAACTCGAGGCGGGCGGAGTGTCGACATGGCGGACAGCGTAGTGAAGCAGGTAGTGACGGTGCTCGCGAAGGCGCTCACCGACCACCCAGATCAGGTGCACGTGAACGAGTCACAACATCGAGGGACGACGCTCGTGGAGCTCTATGTCGCTCCCGGAGAGCTCGGCCGGATCATCGGCAAGCAAGGTCGGACGGCGGCGGCCCTGCGGACGCTCGCGGTCACGGCCGGCGAGAAGGAGGGCAAGAACGTCACGCTGGAGATTCGCGACGGCCGCCCCTGACCGACCGGCAGTCACGTTGCCGGCCTGGGACGCGATGGCGGTGGTCGGGCGCATCGCCCGGCCCCACGGGATCCGGGGCCAGATGATCGTGAATCCGGACACCGACTTTCCGCAGGACCGGTTCGTGCCCGACGCGACATTCTTCGTTCGGCGGGGAGACGCGGTAGAGGCCGTCACAATCACGAGCGTGCGCTTTCAGCAACAACGCCCGGTCATTGGATTGCGGGGCGTTGGTGACATGAACGCAGCGCTGGGCTACGCCGGCGCGGAGCTTCGGATTCCCATCGATCGGCTGGTGACGCTGCCGACCGGCGTGTTCTATCAGCACGATCTCGTCGGGTGCACGGTAGTCACGGAGGACGGCACGGCAGTGGGGACCGTGCGCGACGTCGAGGGGGCGGCGGGGGCCACGCGGCTAGTCGTCGACGCGGGCGATGGCGAGCTGCTGATTCCGTTCGCCGCGGAGATATGCGTCGCCATCGAGACGCAGGCACGACGTATCGCCATCGTCCCGCCCGAGGGGCTCTTGACGTTGAATGCGCCTGGTCCACGAGGATCGCGCGCAGCGCGGAGGGGCGCGAGCGGGACACCGCGACGGAAGCGTGGCGGGTCGAAGGCACAGCGTCGGCCGGGCACGTCGTGAGCGCGATGACATTCGATATCGTTACGATCTTTCCGGCGATGATCGAAGGAGCGCTCGCAGTGGGTGTCGTGGGTCGCGCGATCGAGAGGGGTTCGTTGGCAGTGACGGTCCACGACCTCCGGCAGTTCACCAGTGATCGGCATCATGTGGTGGACGATGTGCCGTATGGTGGTGGGCCCGGAATGGTGATGAAGCCGGAGCCTTGGTTTCGGGCGCTCGATGCGATCACGGAGCGAGGACCTGAGCGACCGCATGTCGTGTTGACATCGCCGCAGGGTCGTCGTTTCACACAGGCCGTGGCAAAGGAGTTGAGCGTACGGCGGCACCTCGTGATGTTGTGCGGCCGGTACGAAGGGATCGACGAACGGGTGCGGACGCGGGTCGACGACGAGCTCTCGATCGGCGACTACGTGCTCAGTGGCGGGGAGCTGCCGGCGCTCGTCATTGTGGACGCTGTGGCGCGGTTGCTCCCCGGTGTGGTGGGCGATGAGCAATCCGTCGTGGAGGAGTCGTTCACGCGGGGGTTGCTGGACTTTCCACACTACACGCGGCCCGCTGAGCTCAGCGGGCCGGCGAGTGGGAGGCCGGACGGCTCTGGGGCAGCCGGTGGCGGGGGCGGAGCAGCGACCGACGCGACGCTGAAGGTGCCGTCGGTGCTGCTGTCGGGGAATCACGCCGCCATCCGGCGCTGGCGCAAGCGCCAGGCACTGGCGCGAACGTTGGAGCGCCGGCCGGACCTACTGGCGTCGGCCGTTTTGGACGAGGAAGAGCGCGAGATACTGCGCGAGCTGGTCGCGCACGAAGGCACGACCGGCACCACGGAAGCGTGATCAGAGACCCAGGGTTGACGGGTTTCCAGGACTGAAGGGGTGAACGATGGGCGCCATTGAGCAGGTGGAGAAAGCGCAGCTGGCGAGTCGGCCGGCCATGAAGTCGGGCGACACGGTTCGCGTCCACGTGAAGGTGCGCGAGGGCGACAAGGAGCGGATCCAGGTGTTCGAGGGTGTGGTCATCGGGCAGCATCGCGGCGGCACCCGCGCGTCGTTCACCGTCCGCAAGGTCTCGTTCGGTCAAGGGGTCGAGCGGATCTTCCCGCTGCACTCACCCATTATTCAAAAGGTGGAAATCACGCGGTCCGCGAAAGTGCGTCGTGCGAAGCTCTACTACCTACGCGAGTTGAAAGGGAAGGCTGCGCGCATGAAAGACGCGACGCGCGCCGAAGCGAAGAGCTGAGGGGCGGATGCCCCGGGTCACGGCCTACCGGACGCTCGAGAACTCGCTGAGGCGTCTGGGCTTCTGCCACGTCGCGGGCGCGGACGAAGTCGGCCGTGGCTGCCTCGCGGGACCGGTGGTGGGTGCGGCGGTGATCCTCGATCCCGAGCGGCACATCCCGGGCCTGGCTGACTCCAAGACCGTCCCGGCGGCCGAGCGTGCGCGCCTGTTCGAGCAGATTCTCCGCCAGGCCGTAGCCTGGGCCGTCGCGGCCCTCGATCCGCGCGAGATCGACCGCCTCAACATCCATCAGGCTGGGCTGCGCGCCCTCCAGCGTGCCATCCTCGCTCTCACGCCCCTCCCCGACATCGTCCTCGTCGATGCGTTTCGCGTGCCGGACTTGCCGATGGCGCAGCGAGGCGTCCCCCAGGGGGATCGACACTGCGCCGCGATCGCCGCGGCGTCAATTGTGGCAAAAGTGATCCGCGATCGGCAGATGGCGGTTCTCCACGGTACTGATCCGCGGTACGGCTTCGACCGACACAAGGGATATGCGACAGCCGACCATTTGCACGCGGTTGCGCGGTTCGGGTACTCGGAGGCGCATCGGCGGTCGTTCCGGCCGCTGACGCTGTTCGACTCATTGGACTGATACCAGCATCGTGCCCTTCGATCGCGCCGCCACGTTGCGTTTCGCCGAGAAGCTCCTCCGGCAGGGGAAGCTCGATCAGGCAATCGCCGATTACCTCCGCGTCGTCGAGGACGCCCCGAACGACTGAAATACCGCGAACATCCTTGGCGATCTCTTCGTTCGCGCCGGCAAACTCGACAAAGCCATCGAGCAGTTTGTCGCGGCCGCGGATTCGCTGAGCAACGAGGTCACCTTCGCAAAGGCGGCCGCCCTCTATCGCAAGATTCTGAAGCTGCGTCCCGAGCACGAGTACGCGCTGCTGCAGTGCGCCGAGATCGCGGCCACACAGGGTGTACTGGTCGACGCCCGCACCTATATGAAGGCGGTCGCGGATCGTCGTCAGGCGAGAGGGGATCTGCGCGGCGTGGCACAGATCACGATTCGCCTCGCGTCGCTCGATTCGAATGATTTTGCGGCTCGGCTTGCCGGCGCGCGGGCACGGCTCGACGTCAAGGATCTCAACGGAGCCGTTCGGGACTTCCGCGAGATCGCCGTCGAACTGCTGCATCAACACCGCGACGCCGAGGCCATCGAGGCATTGCGGGAAGCGATCACGCTCGCGCCCGACGATCAGGAGGTCCGCCAGCAGTTGCTGGACGCCTTCGTGGCGGCCGGCGATCACGCCAGCGCCCGCGAGCACGCCCGCACCTCCGAGCAGCTACAGATGCTGGCCGCGCGCCTCGAGGAGCGCGGGGATCACGACGAAGCGATGGCCCTGCTGCGCGAGGCGCTCGCGATCGACCCGATGAACGTGCGGCTTCAAGCCCGGGTCACCGGCGTTGAACCCGTGCCCGGGCCTGACGTGCCTGCAACCCCCGAGCCAGCACCGCCCGAGGACGACGATCCGGCGCCGCTGCTCGTGCAGGCGGATCGATTCATCCGCGACGGT
Organism: Acidimicrobiia bacterium; assembly: GCA_016871175.1. Taxonomy (GTDB): domain Bacteria; phylum Acidobacteriota; class Vicinamibacteria; order Vicinamibacterales; family CAVVIG01; genus VFZL01. The sequence continues at coordinate 164,252 of VFZL01000001.1, forward strand.
CACGTGACACATGGGCTGGCCGCCGTGCGCCTCGTGCTGGAGCGTGCGCCCGAGCTTCGCACGAATGTGGCGCTCCTCGGGCTCTCATTCACCGAAACCGAACCCGACGTTGCGTTCGCCATCCTCGATCTCGCGGGCGATGCCGCCATCGCGGAAGGCGACTTCGCCATGGCGGCCGCGGGCATGTAGGAACTGGTCACGCGCGTGCCCGCGTACTTGCCGGCGCTCATGCGGCTGGTCGAGATCTGCGTCGATGGTGGCCTGGAGGCCACCATGCACGCGGCGCAGGCCCAACTCTGCGATGCCTACATCGAGGCCGGTGCAGCCGAGGAGGCTCGCTTCCTGGCCGAAGACCTCGTGGCGCGAGAGCCGTGGGAACGCGGGAACCTCGAACGGTTTCGCCGGGCGCTCGAGCTGCTGGGCGAGCCCGATCCGGACGCCGTCATCGCGCGTCGCCTGAGCGGGGAGTCGCCGTTCACGAGCACCGACGTGTCCGTGTCAGCCGTGCGCCAGGAGGTTCCGGCTCCCGAGCCAGGCCCGTCGCCGGCCGCACCCGTGTAGTGGGAAATCGACAACCACAACTTCCAGTTCGAGGCGACGACGTTCGATGCGCCCAGCGGGCCTGAACCCGCCGTCGAGAGTGGCGAGGAGCCTGACGAATCGGAGATCGATCTCAGTGTCGAGTTAGACGACCTCCAGATGGGTAGCGCCGGTCTCGACCCGCTGGCGCGGTCCGCGCCCGAACGGGAACCGGTGGCCGCCGGTCCACTCGAGGCCGTGTTCTCCAGGCTCCGGGCCAGCGAATTGCGCCAAGCGGTCCTCGCCGGCGCCGAGGCTGCGCTTGCGGAGGCGATGGCGCACCAATCGGATGGCCGGATCGACGAGAGCATCCCGCTGCTGACCTTGGCGGCAGAGACGCCACAGTTGCGCTTTGGTGCGGCCTCGATGCTCGGTCGCATCTATCGGGAACGAGGGGACGCGCCGCGTGCCGCCGAATGGCTGGAGCGGGCCTCGCAGGCCCCACCCCCGACTCCCGACGAAGGGCGCCTTCTGTTGTACGATTTGGCCGACGTGCTGGAAGCGGCCGGAGAGCATACGCGAGCGCTGACGGTCTACATGGAGCTTCAGGCCGACGCCGACGCGTATCGCGACGTGGCTGATCGCGTACGTCGGCTCGCCGTCGTCCAGATGCGAGGGTAACCCGCTGTTCCGTCGTCTCATCCTGGTCGCCTTCTTCATCGAGGTCGGACTGCTGCTCATCATCGTGCCGTGGTCGATGCTGTGGGAGCGCAACTACTTCATGGAGCGAGTTCCCATCGTCCACGCGGTCGCCATGAACTTCTTCGTGCGCGGCGCCGTGAGTGGGGTGGGCGTGATCAATCTGGTCGCGGGTCTCATGGATCTGGCTCCGATCTTGGCGCTCCGCGCTCGCCACGACGTGACGTTCGGAGACGAGGCGGACACACAGGTCCGTCCGTGATTCTGCATCTCATTAGCGATCGCCGCCGTCTCGCGGGCGCGGAGACCCCGTGGACCGAGCAGCGTCGATGCCTCTTGCGGCAGGTTCGGTTCGCTGTGGAAGCCGGGGTCGATGTTGTCCAGATTCGGGAACGCGACCTCGAGGCCGGCGAGCTCTTCTCGGTGACGGAGGCCGCCGTGAGCCTCGCAGCCGGGTCGCGGACGAAGATCATCGTGAATGACCGCGTAGATGTCGCGCTGGCGGCTCGTGCTCACGGTGTTCACCTGCGCGAGGACTCGATGCCGCCCGCCGCGGTCCGCCGGTTGGCGCCGTCGCCGTTCGTGATTGGTCGCTCGGTGCACGACGCCGACGCGGCTGCTGCCCTCGGCAGCGGCGTGGACTACCTGATCGCGGGCTCGGTGTGGTCGACCGCCTCGAAGCTCCCGGGACATCCGCTTCTCGGCCCTGAGGGGCTGGCGCGCGTGATCCAACACGCGTCGGTTCCGGTGGTGGCGATCGGGGGAATCACCGTCGATGGCGCTCGGCTGCTGGCGGCCCTCGGGGCTGCCGGTGTGGCGGCGATCGGGTTGTTCATAGCCGCGCCCGCATCATCCGATAGCGACCCTGGATGTGGTGCGGCGCCGGTGCACGAGTTGGCACGACGCATCGCCGCGTTGTGAGGACATGGCAGGTCCACGATGTTGGAGTTTTTGAAGCGCGGACAGGCGGTTCGGGATGTCCGCTTGATGGCTGCGCGCGGCGTGGCGGAGGTTCCGATCAACGAACCGCTCGCGATTCTGGTGCTCCTGACACGGGACGCCGACGCCGACGTTCGCGCGACCGCCACGGAGACCCTCCGGCAGTTGCCGAGCGAGGCCGTTCGCGCGTTTCTTGCCACCGGTTCAGTGGCCGACGAGGTGCGCGCGTACTTCGATAACGCCTCCGCGGTCGCGTCGGCACCACAGGCGGGAACCGCTCCGACGGCAGACGCGCCCATGGCCGAAGGTCACACGGCCACAGACGACGATCCGGAAATCGTGTCCGAGGATTCGAAGGCCGATCGCGACAGCATTCTGCAGAAGCTGACGCGGATGTCGTTCTCGGAACGCCTGAAGGCGGCGTCGAAAGGGACGCGAGAGGTTCGGTCGATCCTGATACGGGACCCGAGCAAGATGATCGCCATGGCGGTGCTGACGAGCCCGAAGCTGACCGAACCTGAAGTCGAGGCCTTCGCGCGCATGGGCAACGTCTCGGAGGACGTGCTCCGGCACATCGGGTCGAACCGGACGTGGATGAAGAACTATCCCGTGGTGGTCGCGTTGGTGAAGAACGCCAAAACGCCGCTCGGGATGTCGTTGAACCTGATGAACCGGTTGAACGACCGCGATCTTCAAGGGCTGTCGACCGATCGTAACGTCCCGGAGCCTCTCCGCGTGGCGGCTCGCAAGAAGATTGTGAGCTCCGTCTCCCGCTGACGCTGCGCTTGGGCACCGTGCTCACTCGCAGGGCGGGTTGACGGGCGCTGAAGGGGCCCGCTAGCTGTCCCGTGGCGGCTTCTTGTTCCGCCTCTCGGCCCTGCCAGCCTTACTCGCGACCCGACCTGGCTTGCCCCTACCCGGCGTACCAGGCTTCGGCGACGAACGAGCCCAGTCCGAGCGCATCTGCGCCAGGCCGTCCATGTAGACACGAACGCGCTCCCGCTCGTCTTCCGTGTTCATCGTCTTGAGCAGGTGGACGGCCCTCGCCAGGTCCGCGTCGATCGTCTGGCGGGTCGTGCCGAAATAGAGACGCCGGATCTCGGCCAACTTGTCCGCTGGGGTCAGGATGACCAGATTGGTCATGACACCACGCGGTGACGGCGCAATCCGGCCTTGAAGGCGTCGAAAGGACGCGTGTTCAACACATGTCGGGGCTCGAGCCACGCGCGTCGCGCGACGGTCGTTCCCCACCGCAGACGAGCGAAGCCGCGCGCGGAGTGTGCGTCGGTCGAGATCACAAGTGCGACCTCTCGCTCGCGCGCGACGCGTGCGTGGACGTCGCTCAGATCTAGGCGGTTGACTTGGCAATTGATCTGGAGGGCGGCCCCTGTCCGCGCCGCGGCATCGACGATCGCGTCGATTTCGAATGGGTACGCCTCGCGCCGCAGGATCAGGCGTCCGCTCGGGTGACCGAGCACGTCCACGTGCGGGTGTTCGATCGCGCGGACCAACCGGTAGGTCATCTGCGCGCGCTCCATCCCAAACGCAGAATGCACGGAGACGATGACCACGTCCAGGGCGGCCAAGCACTCATCGTCGAGATCGAGCGTGCCGTCCGGCAGGATGTCGCACTCGATGCCGGCCAGCAGCCGGACGCCTGCGTGACCGTCTCGGGCGCGAATGCGCGCGGCGTGCTCCAACGCTCGCCGCTCGTCGAGGCCGTTGGCCATCGCGAGCGACTGGCTGTGGTCCGTGATGGCGATGTATTCGAGCCCGGCACAGGCGGCAGCCTCAGCCATGGCTTCGATCGAATCCTTCCCGTCGGTCTCCGTGCTATGCATGTGGAGGTCGCCCCGCAGTTGCCCGTGCTCCAGCAGGGACGGGAGCTGCCCACTGAGCGCAGCCTCGACTTCACCGCGGTTCTCACGCAGCTCCGGGGGGACCCACGCCAGCCCCAGAGCGGCATACACTTCTTCTTCCGTGGCACCTGCCACCCGGCTGTCGTCCTCGACGCGGAACACTCCATACTCATTGAGCTTCAGGCCCAACCCAATCGCGCGCTCACGCAGCGCGATGTTGTGTGCCTTCGAGCCCATGAAGTACTGCAGGGCCGCGCCGTGGCTGTCCGGAGGCACGAGGCGCACGTCGGCTTGAAAGCCACTTTGGAGCAGCACGCTGGACTTCGTTCCGCCATGGCCCAGCACACGCTCGACCTGCGGGTAGCGTGCAAACGCGTCGAGGAGGGTGGCATCCGCGCCCGTCACCAGGAGGTCGATGTCGCCGCAGGTCTCGCTACCGCGCCGCAGGCTTTCAACGGGTGTGATCCGAGCCTCTGGAGCGTGCGCACGCAGGTACTCCACAAGGGCCTCGGCTGTCGCCGCGGCATCGAAGAGGAGGTGGCGCCCCGCGTACTGCTTGCGCTCGGCCAGGGCCTTGAGAATCAGAGCTTCCTTCTTTGGCCCCATCCCCTTGATGGACCGCACGCGTCCCGCGGTGCAGGCGGCTTCGAGGTCCTCGAGCGTCCGGACGCCGAGCTTGCGGTAGAGCGTGGCTACGGTCTTGGGTCCCACGCCCTGCAATCGGAGCATGTCGAGCACGCTCGGCGGAAACTCGCCGACAAGCTCACGGTGATACGCGCAGTCTCCGGTCGTTGTGAGCTCGACGACCCGACCCGCGAGGTCCTTGCCGATCCCGGGAATCTCCCGCAGTCCCGCGGCGTCGAGCGTCGTCAGGTCGTGCGGGTGGTTGGAGACGATGTCAGCGCCGTTTCGATACGCGCGGATCTTGAAGGGGTTGTCGCCTTTGATCTCGAGCAGGTCGGCGATCTCGCGAAGGACGCGCGCGATGGCCTGGTTATCCAACTCGTAGCCCTTCGGTCTCGATGCGGTAGTCTAGCAGCCGAGCGCCGCCGGTAGCGAGCGACGTCGCGATGGCGTCTCGCGAGGCCGGCGGACCGAAGCAGAAGAGGCAGCCCCCGCCTCCCGCGCCACACACCTTGGCGGCGGTCGCCCCAGCGCGCATCGCCCGTGCGATGAGCGACTCGATCGCGGGCGTGGTGACGCCTGGCGCGAGACGCTTCCGGGTCGTCCACTCATCGACGATCTGCCGACCCACTTCGTCCCAGTCTCCGGCTACAAGCGCCGCGCGCATCCGACTGGCTGCGTCACGGATGCGCTCGAAGCACTCGAAGATCTCGCGGTCCCCGTCGATGTGCTTCTTGGTGATCTCCCAGTTGTTCGTACCCGAATTGCGCGGCGCACCGGTGTACGCCAGGACGATGCGCCGCTCCAGCTCGTGCGGGTCGACCTGGAGCCCCACGCGCTTGATGCCGTCCACGCGGAGCTCGATGGCGGCGATGCCGCCGTAGAGGGCCGGCCGATAGTCCTGCACGCCCGTTGGGACCTTGATCGTCTGGCATTCGACGTTCATCGCCACCTGCAGCAGATCCTCCGCGGCCTCAGAGGCGGCCGTGTAGCGCGCCAGCGCGCCGCACGTGGCGATGGTGAGCGCCGAGGAGCCGGCGATGCCTGCGCCAGCGGGCGATTCGCCCCGTGTCGTGAGCGTTGCGTTCTCCAAGCGGTAATGACGCGCGAGCAGCGCGAGCAGCGGCAACGCATTGTCCGCGGTGAGCTCGGACCAGTGCGCCGCGTGCGATCGGCGGTCGGTGTCGAGCGAGACGAGCTCGACCCGCCCGTCCATTCGAGGCTCAATCGTGGCGTGCGCCCGCAGGTTAATCGCCGCGTTGAGCGTCATCGCGTCCCAGTGAAACAGGTAGAGCGGCCAGATGTCGATAGTACCGCCGGCAAGATCAATGCGGGTCGGAGCGGACGAGTCGAGGCGCACCGACGAATTATAGCGAGGTAGAATCTCTTCGAATGTCGCCGTCCGCCCTTCGTCGTCAGATCGGCCAGTTGCTCATCGCCGGCTTCAATGGCACGGCAATCCCCGTCGAGCTGAAATCCCTCGCTCGTGAGTTCGGTTTGGGTGGCGTCATCCTCTTCGCGCGCAATATCGCCTCGGTCGAACAGGTCGCGGAGGTGTGCTTTGAGGCGTCGCGCCTGACGCCCGACATGCCCGCGTGGGTCAGCGTGGATCAGGAGGGTGGGCGCGTCGCTCGCTTGAAGAGTCCCTTCACCGAATGGCCGCCGATGGCGACGTTGGGCCGGAGCGGCGACGTAACGCTCGCCGAGCGTTTTGCCCGCGCCCTCGCCACCGAGATGAAGACCATTGGCATCTCGCTCGACTACGCGCCGGTGCTCGATATCCACACCAATCCCAAGAACCCCGTCATCGGAGACCGCGCGCTGGCCGAAACTGCCGAAGACGTGGCGCGGCTGGGTCAGGCGATCATCCGGACGTTGCAGGCCGAGGGGATCGCGGCCTGCGGCAAGCACTTTCCGGGACACGGTGATACGAGCACGGACTCTCACTTGGAGCTGCCGCTCGTCGAACATCCACCGGAACGGCTGCGGGATGTCGAGTTGAAGCCGTTCAGGGCCGCGATCGACGCGGACGTGGCGACGATGATGACCGCCCATATCCTGATGCCCGCCTTGGACGAGGCGCGTCCGGCCACGCTCTCGAAACGGATCGTCACGGGCCTGCTGCGGGACGACCTCGGCTACGAAGGAGTCGTGCTCAGCGATGACCTCGAAATGAAAGCGATTGCCCGCGACTATCAGGTGCCGCCGGCCGCCGTGCTCGCCATCGAGGCTGGCTGCGATGGCGTCCTCATTTGCAGCGGTGACTGGGAAGCGCAGGGTGCTGCGCTGGAGGCGCTGGTTTACGCCGTTGAAGAGGAACGTCTGTCGCTCACGCGGATCGAGGAGGCGCTGAAGCGGCAGCGCCGAGCGAAGGAGCGATTCCTTCCATCACGACCCTCACTGCGGCCGGCGTCGCTCAAAGCACTGCAGCAGACACTCGGCCAGGATGCTCACCTCCGCGTGGCCGAAGAGATGGCACGGTTCTCGTGATCCGGAAGCCCCGCGCGATCGTGCCCGGCGATCGGATCGCCGTCGTCGCACCCGCGAGCGCCTTTGACCAAGAGCAGTTCGCGTGCGGTATCGAGGAGTTGCGCCGTCTCGGCTTCGAGCCGGTGTACGACGACTCAGTGTTCGCCCGCCACCGATATCTGGCTGGTCCCCCAGCGCTGCGGGTGGCGGCGATCCATCGAGCGTGGGTCGATCCGACGATTGCCGCCGTGATCGCGGTCCGTGGCGGCTACGGCAGCGCGCAGCTTCTGCCGCTGCTGGATCCTGCGACGGCGGCGCGGGCCTGCAAGCCGCTGATCGGGTATAGCGACATCACGGCGCTCTTGAACTTCCAGGTGTTGACCTGCGGTGTCGTGGCGTTTCATGGTCCGATGCTCGACCGACGGCTGGGCCGGGGCGAGCGAGGATACGATCGCGAGACCTTCATCCGTGCCCTCTGCCACGCGGCGCCGCTCGGGGAGCTTGCGCCAAGTGGGCTCGAGGTGATACGGCCAGGGGAGGCAGGCGGCGTGCTCCTCGGGGGCACATTGACCCAGCTGCTGGCGTCGCTCGGTACGCCGTACGCGTGGAATCCGCCGACCGGCTTCGTCTTCCTGCTTGAGGAAGTGAGCGAGCGGCCGTATCGCTTGGATCGGATGGTCACACAGGCTCGCCAAGCCGGTTTGCTCGCACGGGCGTCTGCTGTGATCATCGGCGAGTTGCCGGATTGTGACGAACCGTCAGGTGACGTGCGCGGCCGTAGCGTCATGGCCGACCTCTTCGCCGACTTTCCCGGGCCGGTCCTGCTGGGCTTTCCGACCGGGCACACCGTCGGACCCTCGATGACGTTGCCGCTTGGCGTGTCGTGCCGCGTCATCGCCGATGGACGCCCGCGGGTGATTATCGAGGAGGCGGCAGTCGCTTGAGCCATGAGCCGGTGGGCAGGCACGCAGGGTGAGTCAAGAGACGTGCGACTGATGACGTGTGACTGATGACGTGTGACTGATGACGTGTGACTGATGACGTGTGACTGATGACTGGCCAGCTGCTTCGTGTGCACTTGATTGGCGTCTGCGGCACGGCGATGGCCACGCTGGCCGCCTTGCTCAAACGCAAGGAATTCGACGTGCGCGGATCGGATCAGGACGTGTATCCGCCCATGAGCGATTTTCTCGCGGCAGAGGGCATCACGACGTTCAGTGGCTATTGCGGAGAGCACATCACGTCTGATCTCGATCTCGTGGTTGTTGGGAACGCCATCTCCCGTGGGAATCCGGAGCTCGAAGAGGTCCTCGATCGCAAGATCCGCTACTGCTCGTTGCCCGAAGCGATCCGGGAGCACTTCCTTTGGGCCTCGCGGTCCATCGTCCTCGCGGGGACGCATGGCAAGACGACGACGACGGCGTTGACGGGGTGGGTATTGGCGCACGCGGGCGTGGACCCCAGCGTGCTCGTTGGCGGCATCGCGCGCAATTTCGGGGAGCAGGGGTCGAGCTATCGGCTCGGGCGCGGCCGCGAGTTCGTCATCGAGGGCGATGAATACGACAGCGCGTTCTTCGATAAGACCGCCAAGTTCCTGAAGTACCTCCCGGACATCGCCGTCATCAGTAACATCGAATTCGACCATGCTGACATCTATGCGGACATCGACGCGGTACGCGTGGCGTTCCGCCGGCTCGTGACGCTCGTCCCGCGTGGTGGTCTGCTCCTGCTCGGCTCGGATAGTCCGGATGCGGCGGCGCTGCAACGGAAGGCGGTCTCCCGCGTCGAAACGTTCGGTCTGTCCCACGGCGCGGATTGGCAGGCGCACGACCTCGTGGCCGATAAGCGCACGACGCGGTTCGTGGTCCGGTGGCAGGGTAATCCATTTGGCATGTTCGAGCTGCCGCTGCTTGGACAGCACAACGTCCGTAATGCCCTGGCCACCATCGCCGTCGCGACCGAGGTCGGCATCAGCCCCGCGCGCATCGCGGAGGGTCTGCACACCTTCGCCGGGGTGAAGCGGCGGCTCGAGGCGGTGGGGACAGTGGGCGACGTGACGCTGTACGACGACTTCGCCCATCACCCGACGGCAGTGGCCGAAACCTTGGCGGGGTTGCGTGCCTCGAATCCGGACGCGCGGATTTGGGCGGTGTTCGAACCGCGTTCCGCGTCCTCCTGCCGTCGGGTGTTTCAAGATGACTTTGCGCGCGCGTTCTCCGGCGCCGATCAGGTGCTGATCGCCCCGGTGTTTCGATCGACGCTCCCGGAGGACGAGCGCCTGTCGACTGCGCAGCTGGTGGCCGACGTGAAGCGCACAGGCCGGCAGGCGCGCGAGGGTCGTTCGATTGACGAGATGGTCGAGATCGTGGCCCGCGAGCATCAGCCGGGCGATCTGATCGTCGTCATGTCCAACGGCGGCTTCGGAGGCATTCATCAGAAGCTGCTGCGAGCATTGCAGAGGTGATGCGCGAGTTCTCCATCACGACCCTCGGCGACGCGGGGTGGCTCCTCGAGTTCGCCGATCGGCTGGACGCCGCAATCAATGCCCGTGTGGTCTGGGTCGCAGACGACGTCCGCCGTGCCGAATACCCGGGCGTGCGAGATGTGGTGCCGGCGTTCCATTCGCTAGCCGTGTACTTCGATCCCCTCAGGACCGACGCCGATCGGTTGCGCGCGGCGCTCGAGGCGTCTGCGGCGGCAAGCCGGGACGCCCCGATCTCGTCGGCGACTCCACGCGAGGTGCCCGTGCGCTACGGCGGTGAGCACGGTCCCGATCTCGATTGGATGATCAGTTCGACGGGCGTGTCCCGCGACGAGATCATCGCCATGCACGCAGCGCCCATCTATCGCGTGTACATGATCGGTTTCACGCCGGGGTTCGCGTACCTCGGGACCGTCGATTCGCGCATTGCCGTGCCCCGGCACGCGACCCCGCGTGTGCGCGTGCCGGCGGGCTCGGTCGGCATCGCAGGCCAGCAGACCGGCATCTATCCCTCGGAGACACCGGGTGGGTGGCGTGTGATCGGCCGCACGCCGTTCCGTCCGTTTCAGCCGCTGCGGCCGGATCCGTTCCTCCTCAAGCCCGGCGATACGGTGCGATTCGCGCCGATGGACGAGGAGTCGTATCGCCGTCAGACCAACACGTCCGCGGAGGCGCGCGAACGGCGGGACGGATCACGCGACGGCTCGCCTGGTGGGCCCGGCTGATGGCGAGCCTGCTGGTGCTCAGACCTGGGCTGCTCTCGACGGTCCAAGATCTCGGCCGCTGGGGCTGGCAAGCGTTCGGTGTGTCGGCATCCGGGCCCATGGATTCGCGCGCGCATCGGCTAGCCAACGCGCTGGTCGGTAATCCGCCAGAAGCGGCCACGCTTGAAATCACGCTGGTCGGTCCCGAACTGGCCTTCGATGACGAGCGCGTGGTTGCGATCTGCGGGGCGGACTTCGTCGTGACGGTGGGCGACCACTTGGCGTCGCACGCCGCCTCATTCCGTGTGCCGGCGGGCGGACATCTGCGCTTCGGGCGGCGAGGCCGGGGCACGCGCGCATACCTGGCCGTCGAAGGTGGCTTGGCGGTCGCGTCGGTCCTCGGGAGCCGGTCGACGCACGTGCCGAGCGGCATGGGCGGCCATGCCGGTCGCCCGCTGACGACCGACGACCGGGTGCCGCTGGGGCCGAAACACCCGCAGCGCTCAGCCGGGCGGCGGGCGCCTACGGTGGAAATGCCAGACGGGCGCGCGCGGTTGCGCGTGCTGCCGATCGAGAACACCAGCCACTTTCCGACCGAGGCCCTTGCCCAGCTCCAGTCAGAGCCCTACACGCTCCGCCCAGAATCCAATCGAATGGGGTATCGTCTCGTGGGACCCGTGGTGGCCAGCGAGACCACGGGGACCCTGCTGAGCCAGCCGTCGCCGATCGGCTCGATCCAGGTGCCGCCAGACGGCCAACCGATTCTCCTCATGGCGGACCGACAGACAACTGGGGGATATCCTGTGCTGGGTACCGTGATCTCGGCAGACCTGGGGCTGGCCGGACAATTGGGACCCGGTGACACGGTGTCGTTCACCGTGTGCACGCGCCAGGAAGCGCTGGCGGCCTTGATTGCGCAGGAGCGCCTGCTGATGGCGCCGCGATGAGTGCGTTTGGCGGGGCCCTTCGACGGGCGTTCGGCACGGCCCGTGTGTGGGAACAGCGGCCGCTGGCACCCCTGACGACGTTTCGGGTGGGTGGACCCGCCGAGTACCTCGTCGAGACGCGCTCCAGCGACGAGATCGTGACCGCGCACGCGCTGGCACGGCAACACGACGTTCCGGTCACCATGCTCGGCGGCGGGTCGAACGTGCTGGTCGCGGACGCTGGGATACGCGGGCTGGTGATTCGTCCCCGCGGCGGTCTCATTCAGGCGGTGGACGAATCGTACGTGCGCGCCGACGCGGCGGCGACCATCAACGGTCTCGGACGCTGGACGATCCTGCACGGTCTGGGCGGGCTCGAACGCTGGGCCGGAACGCCCGGCACCGTCGGAGGCGCGATCTACGGCAACGCGCACTTCGGTGGCCGTCTGATCAGCGACCACGTCGCGAACGTCTGCCTCATCGACCGCGACGGCCACCCAATCGACGTCCCAGCGGCCGGGATGGGCTTTGGCTACGACCAGAGCCGACTGCAAGGCAGCGGCGAGGTGCTGCTGTGGGCGACGTTCCAGGTGTCGCGCGAAGAGCCCGAGGTCTTGCGTGCCGCGGCACGCGAATCGCTGGCCTACCGCAAGCGAACGCAGCCGCTCGACACGCCCAGCGCCGGCTGTGTGTTCCGCAATCCCGAGCCGGGTCGTGACCGCGTGCCGGAGGGGATTCGCTGGTCGGCCGGCGCGCTGGTCGATCGCGCAGGGCTCAAGGGTGTCGGGATTGGTGGTGCCCGGGTCTCGACCGTTCACGGCAACTTCATCGTGAACGAGGGAGGCGCGACCGCAGCCGACATCCACGCGCTTATCGAACGGTGTCGCGTCGAGGTGCAGCGACAGTTCGGCGTCGAGCTCCGCGAAGAGGTCGTCTTCCTCGGCGAGTCCAACTATGTCCACACTGCTCATTGAAGGGGGCCGCCGACTGTCCGGCGCTGTTGCGGTCGAAGGGAACAAGAACGCCGCGCTACCGCTGCTTGCGGCATGTCTGCTCACGAAGGACGAATGCGTGCTGCACAACGTCCCTCGCATCAGCGACGTCAAAGTCATGGCGCGTCTCCTCCAGGACCTCGGCGCGCGCGTCGAAGGGATCGGCACCACGACGGTCCGCGTGCGATGTCCGGAGGTGCTGAAGGACGAACCGGATGGCACGATGGTGGGGCGACTCCGCGGGTCCGTTCTGCTCCTCGGACCGCTGCTCGCGCGGCGGGGCCGGGCGCTGCTCGCGCCGCCGGGCGGCGACTTTCCAGCGCGGCGAACGATTTCCACCCATCTTGAGGCGCTGGTCTCGATGGGCGCGAGAATCCTCGACGGGCCGTCCCATCATCTCGAGGCCCCCAACGGGCTCACGCCGACGTCGATCTACTTGTACGAGGCATCCGTGACCGGCACAGAGACAGCGTTGCTCGCGGCCGCCGCCGCACCCGGCATCTCGGAGATCCGGCACGCCGCGTGTGAACCCCATGTCGTCGAGCTCTGCGAGTTCCTGAGGAAGATGGGAGCAGGCATCACCGGAGCGGGCACGTCGACCATCCGCGTCGAAGGATCGCGCACCCTCCACGGCGCCGAGCATCGGCTGTGGGGCGACTACGTCGAGGCGGGGAGCTGGGCGGTCGTCGCGGCCGTGACGGGCGGTGAGATTGACGTGCACGGCGCGCGGCCCGAGGACCTCGAGGTCGTCGAAGCCGTGCTGCGTCGGATGAGCATCGCGTGCCATTCGAGCGGTGAGGTCTTTCGCGTCGAGCCCTCACGGCCGGAGGCCGCTGGTCGGATCACGACCGGCTTGTGGCCGGGGTTCCCGAGCGATCTCGTCAGCCTCGTCACCGTCCTGGCGACCCAGGCCGAGGGACGCACCTTGGTGCACGATTGGATGTACGAGCTGCGCCTGTTCGCCCTCGAGCAGTTGAGCGGCATGCGCGCCGACCTCTTCCTCTGCGACCCGCACCGCATCATCGTCACGGGTCCAAGAAAGCTGCGGGGCCGCATTCTCGACAGCAGGGATCTTCGCTCTGGCATGGCACTCATCGCCGCTGCGTTGGCGGCCGATGGGGAGAGCCAGGTGGCGCCACTCGAAACGATCGAGCGCGGATACGGGACGCTCGTCGACCGCTTGCGCAAGCTTGGCGCACAGGTGTCAAAGGTGGAGTAGCTCGAGCCCGCGCTCGCGTCAGCCGTTCGGCAACCCGCCGAAGAGGAGGTAGGCGACGATCAACGTGACGCCGACGTTGAACGCCTGGCCACCGAGGAACGCGATGGCCGGCCGACCGCCGCCTGTGGTCACAAGGCGGCCCAGGTGCGTCTCGAGTCCAATCGACACAAACGCCATCGCGAAGAGCGCGGTGCGGAGCCCCGTCACCAGACTCTTGGTGCTGGCAACTGTCGGTCCCGCCACGAGGAACGAGAACGCGATCGACTCGAGGAGGAAGCCGAACACGAACTTGGGGAAGCGCTCCCAGATGACCGCGAGGCTCGTGCTCGGTCGCTCCGGGGACTTGTTCCGGATCGCCCACCAGACCGTCAGTGCAAAGGCCACCAGGCCGATGAGCGCGTTCTGCGAGAGCTTGACCACTACGGCCGCGTTACGTCCAGCGTCACCGAGCATCTCACCCGCGGCAACCACGGCTGCGCTCGTGTCGAGCGTGCCTCCCAGCCACGCCCCGGCCACGACGGGGGACATGTCGGTGGCGCGAGCGATCCACGGCATCAGCACCATCATCGGCATCGCGACGAGCAGCACGAGCGACGTGACGTACGACAGCTTCTTGCGATCGCCCTGGATGGCTCCGCACGCCGCAATGGCGGCTGACACGCCGCAGATGGACACCGCGCTGGCCAACATGGTGCTCAGCTCGTCGTCGACCCGCATTCGACGACACAGCCAGAAGCAGAAGGTCCAGACGGTCAAGACCACGACCAGGGCCTGGAGGATGCCGGGCAGGCCGGCCTGCACGATCTCATTGAAGAGGATCGTCGCGCCGAGCACGACCAACCCGGTCTTGATGTAGAACTCGGTGCGGACCGCCTCGCGAAGCCACTCAGGGACTCCGCTGGTGTGGTTAACGATCAATCCGATCGCGAGCGCAAAGATCACGTACTCCAGCCCCCACGCAGCGGCCGTCGTGTAGCCGGCCAGCACTTGTGCCAGCACGGCGAGCGCGTAAACGACCAGCAGTCCAGGGAGGAAGGCGACCATGCGTACGCGAAGCACGGACGCGCCCACGAGGACGGGTCCCAGGACCAGCAGTGCGATCTGCGCGATCCGCGTGAGATTGGGGAGGGCGGTCAGACCGCTGAGCGGTGCCGTCTCGCTGCCCCAGGCGAACCGCGGCATGGCCGGCCTGAGGCCGACGAGCACGAGGGCGATCATGGCTCCCCCGATCAGGACGGCGAGCCAGTCTTCACCGATGAGCGGCGGACGCTCGGCCTCGAGAGTGCGGGGTTCGGCGGACGCATCGGTTTGAGCGGGCGCACGGCCCGCGAGCACGGTCGCACTCGGCTGACTCATGACTCGACAGTCTGGCCGGCCGAGGCGTCGCTGTCAACGCTCCTGATCTATGCTGCTCGACATGCCGTTGCCGTCCTACGTCTCTGGGGCATCTCATCTTCCGCTGCTGGGGCGCACGATTGGCGCGGAGCTCGATCGGGTCGCGCGGGCGACGCCCGACGCCTTGGCGGTGGTCAGCCGGCATCAGAGCCTCCGTCTGAGCTACGGAGCGCTGCACGAAGCGGCCGAGCGCTGTGCCCGCGCGCTGCTGGCGCTCGGCGTTGGCAAGGGCGACCGTGTCGGGATCTGGGCCGGGAATTGCGCGGAGTGGCTCATCGTGCAATATGCCACTGCGCGGGTCGGTGCCATCCTCGTGAACGTCAACCCTGCCTACCGGCGGCACGAGCTCGAATATGCGCTGTCGCACAGCGAGGTATCGCTCTTGATCGCGGCGCGTGCGTTCCGGCGGACCGACTACATCGAGATGATCCTGAGTGTGCGCCCCGGGCTCCCGCGCCTCGAGCGGGTCATCCTGCTCGGCGACGGTGAGTCCGGGATGCTCGCCTGGAGTGATTTCGTCGAGCGAGGCACGGCGGTGTCACCGGCTACGCTTGCGCAACGCGAGTCGATCCTCGACTTCGACGATCCGATCAACATCCAATACACCTCCGGAACGACAGGCTTTCCGAAGGGCGCGACTCTGGCGCATCACAGCATCCTCAATAACGGTTTCTTCGTCGGGGAACGATGCGGATACACCGACGCCGACCGCATCTGCGTGCCCGTGCCGCTGTATCACTGCTTCGGCATGGTGATGGGCAATCTCGGCGCGCTGACGCACGGTGCGGCGGTCGTGTACCCCTCGGCTGCGTTCGATCCGCAGGCGACGCTCGAAGCGATCCAAGCCGAACGCTGTACGTCGCTGTATGGCGTTCCGACGATGTTCATCGAGCAGCTTGAGCATCCTGATTTCGCGAAGTATGACCTCAAGAGCCTGCGGACGGGCATCATGGCGGGTTCGCCATGTCCGGTGGAGGTGATGAAGCAGGTCATCGAGCGCATGCACCTGAAAGAGTTGACGATTTGCTACGGCATGACCGAGACGTCACCAGTGTCGTTCCAGAGCGCCAGAGCCGACGACTTGGAGCACCGCACCGCGACGGTCGGCGCGGTGCATCCGCATGTGGAATGCAAGATTGTCGATCCCGAAACCGGTCACACCGTGCCTCGAGGGACGCCGGGCGAGCTGTTGAGCCGCGGCTATCTCGTGATGTCGAGGTACTGGAGCGACGCCGAAGCGACCACGCGCGCGATCGATTCGGCGCGGTGGATGCACACCGGTGACCTAGCCGTCATGCGGGACGACGGGTACGTGAACATCATCGGTCGCATCAAGGACATGGTCATCCGCGGTGGCGAAAACATCTTCCCGAGGGAAGTCGAGGAATTCCTGTACCGGCACCCCAAGATTCAAGACGTCCAAGTCATCGGTGTCCCGGACGTCAAGTACGGCGAGGAGCTGTGCGCCTGGATCAAGTTGCGCGAAGGGATGACCGCCACGGCCGAAGAAATCCAGGCGTTCTGCCGAGGCCAGATCGCGACCTTCAAGATCCCGCGGTACATCCGACTGACGGACAGTTTCCCGATGACGGTCACAGGGAAGGTGCGGAAGGTCGACATGCGTGCAGTGTCAATCGAGGAACTCGGGCTCCAGGACGCGGCGTCCACCCGAACGGCGTGAACCTCGGGAAGCCGCCTGCCGTCGCCGGCCAGAGTGCGCCACGTGGCGAGGCGATCGAGGAACGCTAGGCACCGGAATTGATGAAATCCGCGAGTGCCGTCTGGTATGCCGCCCATTCGTGGATATCGTTGTGGCCCGCGTCTGGCACCGTCACCGATCGCACGCTGCGACCGAAGGCTCTCGCGAGCTGCTCCGCATGGGAGGGCGGAATCACCTCGTCTTGGCCCGCCGCGATGACGAGTGTCGGCGCCTTGACGTCGGCCGCAAACCGATCGGAGCGAAATCGGTCCCGTGCCAACAGCCCGACCGGGAACCATGGCAACGCGCGCCGGCCGACCGCCACGAGACTGTTGAAGGGTGTGATCAGCACGAGCTTCGTCCCGGGACGGCTCGCGGCCAGCTGCACCGCGACGCCGCTGCCGAGGCTGCGGCCGACCACGACGATGTCGTCGCGGTCGCCGGCCACGCTGTCGAACACGACCTTCGCATCGGCAACGAGCGCAGCTTCCGAGGGTGTGCCGCTGCTGCCACCGTAACCCCGATAGCGAACGAACACGAGCGTGCGATGAGGACACAGCGCTGCGAGAGCGCCGATGGACTGCGCCACGTCTTCCGCATTGCCGCCAAAATACAGGAGCGCTCCCCTGCCCGGCCGCCGGAGGACGATGTTCTGGAGCACGGCGCCGTCGACCGTCACGGGTTCGATCGCGCCAACGACAGGCCGCGACGGTGGCACCGGAAAATAGACCATCGAACGCTGCGTGACATAGATCCAGGCGCAGAGTGCGACGTACGCCGCAACCAGTACCAACGGCAGCGCCAGCATCGAGTGCTTCAACGTTTGGTTGCGATCATGATACCGCGAGGCTGGCGCGGTCCTGCCCCTAGCAACAGCGTCGACTGGGCGCGCAGCAGGACCCCGGCGGCCGTTGCGTGGCGGGCACGGCTGCGCCGAGGCGCGTGGCTCGGTGATGCGCCCTAGGTGCCGTCACGCGAGTGGCTCCGAGATTGGCACCGGAGGCACCGGCAGCGCGTCCCTCCCTGCCGACAGTCTGATGCGAAACTCCCGCCTCAACAGCCACAGCCCGAGCGCCATCTGCAGCACCACCGAGAGCACCGTCAGGTACCACACCCACGTCAGCTGAACGCCCGGCCAACTCGAAAGGACGTACGCCGGAATCGCGACCACCACGATGCGCACGAACGAGGTCGCGAGGGAGGGCATGGTGTGACCCATGGCCTGGAACATGCTCGCCGTCACGAACACGAGGCCGGACGCAAGATAGCTCCAGGAGACAATCCGCAGGTACTGCTCGCCGACGGCGATGACCGCCAGATCGTCCGAGAAGAAGCGTACCAAGGCCTCGGCGAACGACTGACAGATGACGAAGAGGAGAAACATCCCCGCCACAGCGAGGCCAGCGGCGATGCGAAAGGTCGCACGGACGCGGTCGGGCCGACGTGCGCCGAAATTCTGCCCCGCGACAGGCGCGACGGCGAACCCCAGCGAGACGATCGGCATGAATCCCGCCTGGCCGACACGTTGACCGATACCGAAGCCCGCCTGCGCGGCCGCGCCGAACGGTTGACTCACGACATACACAACGCCCAGATATACGGCGATCAGCGCGAACTCCACACCCGCCGGGAGACCGATTCCCAGCAACCGCTTCCACGTGGCGAGATCGGGCACCATTTCCGCGCGCCGAACCCGCAGAAACGATCCGGGACGCTCGGCGTACACATACAACCACGCGACGCCGACGGCGACCGCGACGAGTGTCGAGACGGCAGCGCCCGCGACGCCCATGGCGTTACCAGTGCCCCAGCCGAAGATGAGAATCGGTGCGAGCGTCATGTTCAGCACCACCGTTGCGCTCCCGACGACCATCCCGGGCTTGAAGTCGCCCATCCCGCGAAGTGCCGCCGAGACAGCGATCAACGCGAACTGCAGCGCCATCGCGGGCACGAACCACCACAAGAACTGTTGCGCGAGGCCGGCCGTGTATTCGTCCGCGCTGAACGTGCGGGCATAGAACGGGGTGAGGGCGATGCCGATGATCAGAAATACGCCGCCCGCCACGCCCGACAGCGTTTGTGCCTGATTGAAGACACGTCGTGCCGCGTCGGGATCCCGTCGGCCCGCTGCATGCGCCACGAGTGTGGTCGTCCCCACGCCGAGCATCTGCGTCAGCGCGAGTACGACGAAGGTCAGGTTCCCGGCGACGCCCACTGCGGCGACGGCCTCCTTGCCCAGGCGGCCCATCCAGTAGAGGTCTGCCAGGAAGTACATGGTCTGGAAGGCCATTGTGAAGAGCATGAAGCCCGCGGTAGAGAAGAGGTGCCGCGTAAGGGAACCGGAGGTGAGGTTGTTCATCACTACGTCATTGATTGTACGACGTGGGCGCGACCCGATGAAGCGCCTTTCGCGGCGCGCCCTGTCGGTCGTCCTCGCCACTGCGGTCATCGCCTCGGCGTCGGTCGACATTTCTGTGCAACGCGAGGATTGGACCGAGCCCGCCACGCGCGAGTGGCCCTTGGCCGGCGGCGACTGGCGCGGCACGCGATACTCCGCCCTCACTCAGGTCGACGCCACGACGGTGACGCAACTCCGAGGCGCGTGGGTCACCGAGTTGCCCGGTCGCGAATCCCAAAACAAGGTGACACCCATCGTCCGCGACGGGTTGATGTACGTCGTCACCGGCACGAGTGTGCACGCTCTCGACGCGCGAACCGGCGCTCGCGTGTGGAGCCAGCCCACCAACACGCAGATGAATCGTGGCATCGCCGTCGGCGACGGCTTGGTGTTCGTGGGCCAGTTCGACGCCTCGGTGGTCGCGCTGGATTGGAGAACCGGTCAGCGCGTCTGGACGTACGCGGAGAAGATGGACGCCGGCCAGCGAATCACCGGTCCGCCCGTCACGCGGACGGTCTCGTCATCATCGGCATCTCTGGCGGGGACTGGTTCGTCCGCTGCCGTGTCATGGCGCTCGACGCGAAGACCGGTCGGGAGCTCTGGAGCTTCTACACGGTGCCCGCGCCGGGCGAGCCGGGATCAGAGACGTGGCCCCCCAACAACGACGTGTGGAAGTACGGCGGTGGAGCTGTGTGGACGTTCCCGGTGGTGGATCGTGACCTGGGCCTCGTCTACGTGCAGACGGGCAACGCCGTGCCGCCCTGGGGCGGTGAGCTCCGCGCCGGCGACAATCTCTACACCTGCTCCGTGCTGGCGCTCGACCTGAAGACCGGGAAGCTCCGCTGGTACAAACAGCTCCTTCACCATGACATTTGGGAGGCGGACGTCTCGACGCCGCTCGTCCTGTACGACACGTCAATCGGCGGCAGGACGAGGATGGTCCTGGCTGCGATGCGCACTGACGGCTTCCTGTTCCTCATGGATCGCGCGACCGGTGAGTTCCTGCAGCGCGTCGAAGAACGGGCGGTGAAACAAGACGCGCAGCTGAAGACCTCGCGGACGCAGCCATTTCCGGTCGGTGCCGATCGGGTCGGTCCCTAGTGCGTGCCGCGGGACACGGTGCTCGAAGGGTTTCTACTCGGATGCCACTACGACCCGATCCTGCCCGACGTCCCGAACCTCGCCGTGCCGTACATGAACATGCGGTTCTCGCCGATGTCGTACAGCCCGCAGACTGGACATTTGTATGGGACCGGGTGCGTCTATCCATTCTGGATTCGCCGGCCCGATCGGCCGTGGCTTGGCTTCGGGCCAGTGGTCGGTCATATCCCTGGACAGTAGGCCTACGGGAGTCTGGTCGCGCTCGATGGTCGAACCGGCAAGCGCGTGTGGGAACATCGGCTTCCGTATCCGGGCTGCGGGGGCAGCGGGACCCTCGCGACGGCGAGCGGATTGCTGTTTCACGGCGATCCCGGTGGCCACTTCCAGGCATACGACGCGCGGACCGGTCGGCTCGTCTGGCAGTTCCAGACCGGATCGCTTGGACCGTGGTCGTCGGCGCTGGGACCGGGTACTGGACCGGCGATCGCCTACCAGGTCAACGGCGAGCAGCACCTGGTCTTCGCGATCGACCGCGCGATCTGGGCGTTCAAGATTGGCGGCACCATCGGACCGATGGCGGTGCCCGAGGCGTATCCAGCTGAGGAGCCCTTTCGCGGCGCAGTCCGTGAGACGACCGAGATCGCGCTGTCGGCACTTGTCTCCGAAGACAATCCGAACACGGGACGTCGTCACGAGTGGGTCTCAGAGCACGCGGTGAATCCCACGCGGGCGGCGGTCGCGCCGGGCGCGACGGTGACGTGGCGCAACACTGGCACGCTCACACACACGATCGTCGCGCAGGATCGCTCGTGGGCGACCGGGCCAATCGGACCTGGTGCTTCGGCGTCGGTCACGATGGCGAAGCGCGGGTCGGTGGCCTAAATCTGCCAAGATCACCCGTGGGTCATCGCCGAGCTCACCATCGGCGCACGCACGTCGCAGGGCGTGTACACACGGACGCACGCCGCGCGCGGCGCAGCGGAGTATCAGCGTGCGTGTGCGTCGTGTCATCTGGCTGACCTCACGGGGCAGCACACCTCGCCGGCGCTGGCTGGCGAGACATTCTTGCGGCTGTACGACGGCAGGCCGGTCGCGGCGCTGTTCGAGCGCACTCGTTCGACGATGTCGCAAGGGGCGGTCGGATCGCTGAGCGCACAGGCGTACGCGGACGTTGTCGCGTTCCTGCTTGAAGCGAATCGATATCCGGCTGGCGACCGCGAGCTGAGCCCGGACGTCCGACAGCTCCAGCAGGTCACGATCAGCCGACCGTCCGCGCCGTGAGGGGTCTCGAGAAGCCGGTGTTTTCTGACATGAGGAGTGAGATGCGCACACGTATGCCTGGCCTCATTCGACTTGGGCGACTACACGTCGTCGCCCTGATGGCGCTGCTCCTGACGGCAGTCGGTTTCTGGCAGGGTGACCCGCTGGCCCAGGAAGGGCCGATCAATTACCAGGTCGATCCGGGGTGGCCGAAACCGTTGCCCGCGCCGAAGGATGCGTCCGGCCAGACCCACCAGTGGATCACCGGCGACGTGGGCGCGAACTGTGTCGACGCGCGCGATCACATGGTCATCGTCACACGCGGGTTTCAGCGGGCTGGCGTGAGCACGACGGATGGGACGCAGTCCGTGGCGTCGCCACCTGTGCTCCAGTTCGACGCGGATGGCACCCTGGTCCGCAGCTGGGGTGATCCGACGCTCGGACCCACGGGCGTCGCGACCGCCCTTCCCAATGCGATCCATGTCTGCTTCGTGGACTACGAGGACCACGTGTGGATTGGCGGCAACGGCGACGGTGTCCTGCAAAAGTACTCGAAGGAGGGCACGTTGCTCCTGCAAATCGGCGAGAAGGGCAACTGCGACGGCGTCGAGCCCGCGCCGCCGCCACCGGCAGGGAAGTCGTGGTTCGGCCGGCCCAATCGCTTCTACCCGACGTGCGCGGAGCCGGGCACGAACACGAGCCAGACGAAACTCAATGGCGTTGCCGACATGTTCATCGATCCGGAGCCGGATCCGGTGACCGGTCAACGCGGGTCGGTCTACGTCGCTGACGGCTACGGCAACAACCGCGTGGCGGTGTTCGACGCAAGAGGACGGTATCTCCGGCAGTGGGGCACCGCAGGGGACGGTCCCGGGCAGTACAGCGTCTATGGCGGCGGCCACCCGCACTGCGTCGTCATCGCGAAGGACGGCCTCGTGTACACGTGCGACCGCGAGAAGGCGAGAATTCACGTGACGGACAAGCTCGGACAGTTGCAGCAGACCTTCCGCATCGATCCGCCCGATCAGAAGGCCGCCATCTGGCGCGCGACGGACATCGATTTCTCACGCGACCCGGCGCAGGCCTACATGTTCGTGATGGACCTCGGAAGTGGGAGGGTGCGGATCCTCGAGCGTAAGACTGGCCGCGAAGTGGGGAGCTTGGTCGTCCTGGCGCGATGGCTGGTGAGTTCCGCTTCGCGCACACGATTGCGGTGGACTCGAGGGAGAACGTCTACGTGGCCGAAACCTCCTCCGGTCGACGCATTCAGAAGTTCGCGCGGATCAAGTAGGCGATCCCGCGACTCGTCGAGCTGCGCGCCCGCCGACGTGCCGGTGTCCGGCCGAGGTCGCTATCAGGTCTGCTCGTCGCGGATGATCGAGCCTTCAACGTCCACTGGGCTCGGAGGCGCCTTCAGCTGATGGCCGTCGCGCGGGGCCGACGGGATCGGTCGGGGCGATGTAGCCACTGCGCGCGCGAATCTTGTAGTCGCGGTCCTTGACGCGCACGCGGATACTGTGGAACTTGCCGTCCGTTCCATGAGACGACGTGTAGCCGAGGAGGTACTGGTGGCTCAACTCGTCCGCGATGCGGGCCGCGGCGCTCTCCAGTTCCGCCGTTGACTGGACCACCTCGGTGCGGCCGCCGCTTTGGTCAGTAATCTCGCGAAGCGTCTGCGGATTCACCCGCGCATTGATCGCGCGCTGCGGCCTGGCGTCGATCGCGATTGCATAGATGAAGGCGTCAGAGCGGAGCAGGGCGTTGCGCACATCGCGCGGCGAGGCATCCGACGCCGTATCGGCGCCATCCGAGACGATCACGAGTGCGGCGCGTTGACGATTCCGGCGTGCCACCAGCGGCAAACCCGCGACGACCGCGTCGTACGCCGCCGTGGCGCCGCTCGGCTTGATCGCATCGAGCGCACGACGGACCTCGAACGGATTTGCGGTCCACTCAGTGAGCAAGTGCGGAGCGTGGTTGAACGCGAGGATGAAGAACTCATCCTGTCGATCCAGCAACTCGAAGAGAAATCGGTCGATCGCGCCCCGTGCCTCCTCCAAGCGCGGTCCGAACATGCTGTCGCTCGTGTCGAGCAGCAACCCAAGGCTGACCGGAACGCGTCCACCGACGAACTGCGACACGACCTGAGGGACGCCGTCCTCGTAGACCTCGAAATCGTCCCGTCCGAGCCCGGTGACGAGGGCGCCGTTGGTGTCGAGCACCGTGACGTTCACACTCGTGAGGTCGACGCTCGACCGGAAGGGGCGCTTGTCTCGCAGGAGCACTTCCTGCGCGGCGAGCGCGGTGCCGGCAAGCAGGAAGGTCACGAGGATCGGCGCTGCCCCTTTCATGGTGTGGTGCTACGGAGTGCGGGCCGGCATCAATATGACGATAGTGTAACGGTCGAGCGGCAGGTGCGTGCGAAACGTCTCCTGAAGCACGGCCGGCGTGAGCGCGTCGATGCGCGCGTTGCGCGTGAGGATGTCCGCGGGGTTGCCCCCGAGCATGTGAATCGCCTGCAAGCGGCCCAACCAGTACGCGTTCTGCTTCAACGAGGTCTCATAGCCCCGTCGCGCCGACTCCTTTGCCCGGGTCGTGAGGTCGGCCGACGGCCCTTCCTGCTGCAGCCGTCTGACCTCTGCGAGAACGCGGTCCGCCATGGCCTGGATGTTCTCTGGGGCTGCCCCGAAGCTCGCCTGGACGTGCCCGTCGCCCCTCTGCGGCAGCTGCTGCGACAGCCCCACTGACACCGTATAGGTTTGTCCGAGATCCTCGCGCAGCATGTCCCGCAACGACGTCTGCAGCACCGCCGTGGCTGCGATGATGCGCTCTTGCTCCGCCGGATCGGCAGAGGGATCGGCGAAGAAGCTGATCACCGTCTGGCTGCGTGGTTCCTGCCCCTTTTCGACGATCGCGCGTTCGATGCGAGGGGGGAACGCAATCCCTACGTCCTTGAACGTGGAGCGACGCGTCCCGCTCGACGGCAGGCTTCCGACGTACTGCGCGAGCAGCGGAATCGCGGTGTCGGGTGCAAACGTGCCCACGAGAAACACCGTGAAGTCGGCGGCGTTGCTGAAGCGCGCTTTGTAGAACGACGTCATCGCCGCGCGATCGATCGCGGCCACAGCCTCCGGCGTGAGCGGCTTCGACGTGTAGTGGTCCGAAGTGTTCAGCTGCTCGAGGCGTTCGCCGAACACCTCAACGGGGTTCCGGCCGCGGTTCGCCACCATCGCCGACAGCTGACGCTGCAGCAGCGCAAAGGCCTGCGGGTCGTCGCCCGGTGCCGTGAACTGGATGTAGAGGAGTTGCAGCGCCGTCTCGAGCTCGTTCGGAGCCGCCGAACCGTTGAATCCGTGGCTCGAGAGCGAGATGTACGGCGAGGCCGACGCGCGCCTGCCGGCGAGCAGTTTCTCGAGGTCCGTCGCTTTGATGCCGCCGGCGCCCGAGAGCCCGACGTATGAGGTCGCCATCGACGCCTCGAGAAAGTCCTCTTGGCTCGCCAGCGACGCACCGCCAGAGGCGTACATCGACAGCAGCACTTGATCGTTCTTGAAGTCGGTCGGCTTCAGCCAGGCTTCGACACCATTGCTGAAGGTGACGATCGTGACGCCGAGATCCGCGAGCGCGCGCGTCGATGTGACGGTGCCTGGCGTGGGTTTCTTGGCCAGGATCTCCTTGACCTCGGTGGCATCGGTCCACGCGGTGACAGGTCGCGCCTCGGCCGCGCGGATTGCGAGCCGGATTTCGTCCTCGGATGGTGGCTGCGCGCCTAGTTTCTCAGGTGCCGTCGCGAGCAGCACGCGGCTTGGTGACGCCATGCGCTCGCGGAAGCGTGCCGTGACCTCCTCGATGGAGATCCCAGGCATCGCCTGCTTGATCAGGCCGTATTCGTACTCGATGCCAGGACTGGGCTCCCCATTCAGGAAATAGGCGACGTACTCGCCGGCGTACGAGCCGCTCTCCGTCTTGGTGCGCTCGTTGTATGCGCGCTCGTAGAACGCCAACGTCGAGCGCTTCGCCCGGTCCAGCTCTCCGGCGGTGAATCCGAACTGCTCGGCTCGTTTCGCCTCGGCCACCACGGCCGACAGGCCCTCCGTCAGGCCACCTTCGGGGACACGCGCCATGAGGGTGTATGTGTCAACGCTCGGCGTGAGCCCGCCACCGCCCCCGCCGGCGCCAAGGAACGGCGCATCCGGCTTTCGTGTCAGCTCACCGAATCGCTCGTTCAGCATGCGGTCCGCCAAACGGTCGACGACCATTCGGCGGTAGTCGCGGACGAGGCGATCGGGTTCGCTGGCGCGCTTGCGCAGGAGTTGAACCGAGGTCTGGGTGATCTCTGGATCGGTGACCACGCTCACCATCAAATCGGACCCGAGCGGCATCGTCGAATCCCTTCGCGGCGCTTCGGGCGCTCGGACGGCCAGCGGGCCGAACGACGTCCGAATCTGCGCTTCCATCTGCGCAGGATCGATGTCGCCCACGACGATGACCGCGACGCGATCCGGTCGGTAGTACGTGTCGTAGAAGTCGCGGAGCCGCGACGCCGGCGCGGTGCGGAGGATCTCGGGCTTGCCGATCGGCAACCGCTCCGCGTAGCGCGACTTGTTGTAGAGGACCGGGATCTGCTTGTCTCGAACGCGGGTCCCGGCACCGAGTCGACCTCGCCATTCCTCGACGACGACGCCTCGCTCCTTGTCCACCTGCTCAGGATCGAGCGTCAGGCCGCCGGCGAAATCCGCCAGCGCGACGATACCGCGTTCGAGGAGCGCCGCGTTGTCGGTCGGCAGCTCCAGCATATAGACGGTCTCTTCAAAGCTCGTGTACGCATTGACGTGCGGCCCGAGGCGCGCGCCTGCGGATTCAAAGTACGACACGAGTTCGCCCGGCTTGAAATGCGCGCTGCCGTTGAATGCCATGTGCTCGAGGAAGTGCGCGAGCCCCTGCTGATCGTCGGCCTCATCGAGCGAGCCGGCCTTCACGGCCAGACGCAGCGCCACGCGCTTGGCTGGCAGCTCATTCCGCCGGATCAAGAACGTGATCCCATTCGACAGCTTGCCGCTGCGGACCGCGCTGTCGAATGGAATGACTTCATCCGGAGCGAATGCCGGGGACGCCAGTGCTTGGACCTGCGCCTGCGCTTGGACGACGGGATGTGCCATCCAAGCGTGTCCCGCAATCCCTATCAGACCGAACGTCAGCAACGCACCGACCAGCCGCCTCGAGACCTCACCGGCAGGGCGAGACACCAATGTCATAGTGGAATTATAGGTCCGACCGAGAGATTCAACAGATGGCGTGCTGAGTCGTGAATCTCGAGTGCTGACTCGTCTGACGGGGTGGAAGGCGCGGAACCACGCAGATTAGTGGCGGTTCCGCGTGTGTGGTGTGGTCGTGTGGCGACTGGGTCGACTGATTCGGGCTAGTCGCGCGAGAGCGAAATGTTCACCGGGACCGTTTCCCCGCGGCGGACCTGGACTTCCGTGCTGACCGTTCGGTAGCCGTCCTTGCGCACCTCGACCTGGTGCGACCCCTCGCTCAGTTGCACGATCAGTCGCTCATCGTCACCGCCGCCCGTCCAGCGCTCGCCATCGATGAAGATGTCAGCCTCACCAGGCTGCACCCGGAGCGAGACCGTGCCGAGACGAGATGAGGTGCTCGATGGCGTCGGCTCGCGTGGCGGGGGTCCGACGCGACCGGGTCGCATGCCTCGGCGCGGCGGCGGAGGGAGCGCCTGATCGTTCGACCCTCTGCCACGGTCCGGGGCTGCGGCCGGCTCCGGCAACGGTTCGTTCGGGTCCCCGGGCGCCAGCCGATCAAGATCGCGTGTCACCTTGCGCGAGCTGTTGACCGGCAAGTAGAGCCGTTCCCGGTGGCTTCGATAGCCGTCCTTGTAGATCACGATCTCGTGCTGGCCCGGGCTGAGACGGAGGCGCTGGAACGTTCCGTCGAACTGGTCGACATCGCCAGCGAAATAGCCGTCGACGTAGACCTGCGCATCACGCGGCTCGATGTCGAGGCGCACGCTCGCTTGAGGTGGCGCCATGGCCCAACCTCCCCAGCCCCAGGGAGATCCCCAGCCCCATCCGGGGCCGAACCAGGGGTCGTAAAACGGACTGTAGAAGCCGCCATAGAAGGGACGGTAGGGGGGCGGGTAGTACGCACGTGCGACGACGACCCCCGTCGGACCACGGCGGCGGGCTTGTGCGCCCGCGTCGGCCGGCCCCAGCAGGACCCCTCCGGCAACGACACCCAACGAAACACAGCGCAGGATTCTGCGGGACACGATCGACACTCCTGGCAGGTGGCACGTCACTCTGGAGGCAACCACTGTGCCAGGGGACCACTCGTGCGCTCTCATAAGAAACCCGCCTGACGCCGGACCCGTTGTCGGAAGGGTCATCGGCTGGGCACACTTGAGTGTCCCGCTCAGGGGACGCCCGCCTTGACGCAGGTGGCTCGTAGGGGCATAGTGCCAACATGGGTCGAAGAAGCGCAGCGACGTGCGCCTGTTGTCCTGGGTTCTGCTTCTGGCACCGGGTGTGCTGCGTTCTCGACCGCAATCGCCTCCGTGACGCGCGCGTCACAAGACACCGAGAACGACACTCAGCAGCACCCGGGGCCCGGTAGGCGAGTGGCGCTTACCGGGCTCTCTGCTTTTTTCGGCCACTCGTCAGCTCCAGGAGCCTGTCGTGATGACATCACGCATGCGTCTCATCGGCGCCCGTTCGGCACTCGTCTTGATAGGGCTGGCGGTTTCATGCGCACGGCCCGAGGGTCCGCTCACCGGACGGTGGGCCGGCATTGTCGAGGCCAACAAGACCGAGGTGCCGTTTGAGTTCGAAATCGTCGAGGACGGTGAGGCGATCCGGGCGTCGTTTTTCGACGGTGACCTGAGGGTGACCTCAACCGACGGTCAGTGGTACGGAGACGAGGTCCGGCTGGCGTTCGCGCAATACGGTGCCGAGCTCGTCGCGCACGTTCGCAGCGGCCAGCTGGTGGGCATGTACAACCGCGGGACGCGTGTGCCGTACCCGATCCGCGCGATACGAGCCGACGCCGGGAAGGCCGCGCCGCCGCCTGGCGCGGTCCCCGACATTGCCGGCGAGTGGACGATTCCACACGACAGCACGAAAGGGGAACGGGCCTGGCGCCTTTTGGTTCGGCAGGCCGGGGCCGACGTGTCCGCCGCAATTCTTAGAGTCGACGGCGACACGGGGACGCTCACCGGCGGATACCGGGACGGCGGGTTCCTGTTGAGCCACTTCTCCGGCGCCCGGCCATTGCGCCTCGAGATCACACCCCAGGCCGATGGAAGCCTGGCGCTACTGCAGAACAAGCAGACCGAGTTGAAGGCCTATCGGGCCGACGACGCGCAGGCCAGAGCGCTGCCAACGCCCAGCGACCCGGCGGCGCACACGCGTGTGAAGGATCCTCAGGCGCGGTTCACGTTTCAGTTCCCTAACGTGAACGGCCATTCAGTCTCGCACGACGACTTCCGAGGCAAGGTGCTGGTGGTCAGCATTACAGGCAGCTGGTGTCCCAATTGCCACGACGAGGCGCCATTCCTGGTCGAATTGGACCGGAACTATCGCGAGCGCGGGCTGGCGGTGGTGGCCTTCTCGTTCGAGGAAGAGGACCAGCTTACGGCGCCGGTTCGATTGCGGGCGTTCATGCGGACCTACGGCATCACCTATCCCGTGTTGCTGGCGGGACTGCCGGAACAGCTCGCCGAGAAGGTGCCGCAGGCGGAGAACCTGAACGCGTTTCCGACCACGCTGTTCGTGGGGCGCGACGGACGCATTCGGTCCATTCACGCCGGATTTGCAAGTCCAGCGTCTGGAGCGTTCTTCTCGAAGGGCAAGAACGAGATCATCGGGACCGTCGAGCGCTTGCTGGCGGAGCCACCGCCACAGACATGAGATCGAGTGCGCGGAAGCCAGGGCAGTGGGCGATCCCATCTTCACGTCCATTCGGGACTGGACTGACCGGAAGGAGCCTGCGTTGACAGTAAAGACCCGTTTCGGTTACAACCAACGGGAGATGTCGGATCTGGGCCGAGCTGCGTGTTGTTGTTGTACAGGCACCCGATGCCTCCGCGCCGGCACGTTCTTCGTGTGGGATCCGAAATTGCGAGTCACTTAGCAACCATCAGTTCCACGCTGAATGTTCCGAAGGCCCGGAGGCAACGTGCTTCCGGGCTTTTGTCGTTTATGGGGGTTGACACTGTCGGACGGTAGGACACATGGAGCCCTACGCCATCTTTCTCGCGGTCATCACATTCGGCGCGGCCATCGTCAACGGGGCACTCGGCTACGGATTTTCGTCCCTGACGGTACCGCTGGCCTTGTTGTTCCTGGCCAACCGGGTGCTGAACCCCGCGCTCGTGCCGATCGAGGTGGCGCTCAATGCCTACGTGCTGTGGGTCAATCGTGATGCGCTGCCGAATGTGTGGCGGCGGATGCTTCCCATCGTCATCGGCTTGTTGCCTGGCGTCCTCCTTGGAACGACGATCGTGACGCAGGTGAGCCCGGCATGGCTGAAACTCGGCACGTACTTCGTGTTGCTCCCCCTGATCCTCCTGCAGGCCGCCGGATTCCGTCGTCCCATCCGATCGGAGCGGTCGATCGGGTTCCTGTTCGGTGGCGGTGTAGGTGTGCTGTATTCGGTGACCACCATCTCCGGCCCGCCTCTGGCGGTCATGTTGAGTAACCAGGGCTTCACCAAGAGGGACTTCCGCGCGTCACTCGGGTTCATCCGGCTCGCCGAGTCCTCGTTCACCGCAGTGGCATACGGCTATGCGGGGCTCTTTACGCACGAGAGCATGGCGCTCATCCCGATGATCCTGCCGAGCATTGCGATTGGCGTCCCCATTGGGGCGTACCTGATTCAGCACATTCGCCCAGAGACGTTTCGTCGCGTGTGCATGAGCTTTGACGCCTGGGTGGTTGCGTTCGGCATCTCAACGCTTCTGCGGGAGGTTCGGTTCGTCGACGGCTGGGCCGCCTTCAGCGTGTTGCTGGCCGTGATCGTCATCGATGCCTGGATGCTCTATCGGTTCTTCCACATCCATGCGCCGCGCATCGCGGCAGAAGAGGCGCATGCGACCGCGTTGCGTGCGGCCGAAGCGCGCGTGTTCGCCTCCGCCAGTACGTTCGCCGTCAGTGTCCAGAAACCAGCCATCGAGTAACCGTGAGACCATCTGCCACCACGTCGGACCAGTCACGCCGGGCTCTCGGCTCTCCCGGGGCTGTCACCTCACATGAGCATTTGAGAGCGCTCGAGGCGGAGAGCATCCACATCATGCGTGAGGTGGTCGCCGAGTTCGAGCGACCGGTCATGCTGTACTCGATCGGCAAGGATTCCTCGGTGCTGCTGCGGCTGGCGCAGAAGGCCTTCTATCCCGGTCCGATCCCGTTTCCGCTGCTCCACATCGACACGACCTACAAGTTTCGCGAGATGATCGAGTTTCGCGATCACTACACGCGGGAAGTAGGCGCACGGTTGATCGTGCATACGAATGAAGAAGCGATCGCCGAAGGAACGCAGCCGTTCGTGGTGGGAACGCAGCGCTGCTGTGGCGCGCTCAAGACGAAGGCGCTGCTCGACGGTCTGGCAGCCGGCGGATTCGACGCGGCGTTCGGTGGAGCGAGACGCGACGAAGAGCGCTCTCGCGCGAAGGAGCGGATTCTGTCGCTGCGTGACGCCAACGGTCAGTGGGACCCGAAGAACCAGCGGCCTGAGCTGTGGCACCTGCTCAATGGACGCGTGCAAAAAGGGGAGAGCATCCGCGCCTTCCCGTTGTCGAATTGGACCGAGATCGACGTGTGGTCGTACATCCACGTCGAGCACATCCCCGTGGTCCCGCTGTACTTCGCCAAGGAGCGTGAAGTCATCGTGCGCGGCGAGTCGCTCATCGCGCTCGAGCAGCCGTTCGTGCCGATGATGCCAGGCGAGAAGGCGCAGAGGGTGATGTGTCGCATGCGCTCCCTCGGGTGCTCGCCGTGCACCGGAGCGGTTCGCTCGACGGCGGACACCGTGCCCAAGATCATCGAAGAGCTCATCGTGGCGAAGAACTCGGAGCGCCAACTGCGCATCATCGATCACGACCAGGACGGGTCGATGGAACTCAAGAAGCGCGAAGGGTACTTTTGATGTCCGGCCTGCTTCGGATCTGCACCGCTGGCAGTGTGGACGATGGGAAGAGCACGCTCATCGGGCGCCTGCTGTATGACTCACGATCCGTCTACGAGGATCAGGTGTCGTCGGTGCAGAAGGCATCGAAGAACCGGACGGCGGGACCAATCGATTTTTCGCTGTTTACCGACGGCCTTCGCGCGGAGCGCGAGCAGGGGATCACCATCGACGTCGCGTATCGGTACTTCGCCACGGCACGCCGCAAGTTCATCCTGGCGGACACCCCCGGGCACGAGCAATACACTCGTAACATGGCCACCGGGGCCTCGACGGCGGACGTCGCCATTCTGCTGGTCGACGCGCGCAACGGGGTTCGCCCGCAGTCGCGTCGCCACGCGCGCATCGCGCGCCTGTTGGGTATCACCGACTTCGTCCTGGCTGTCAACAAGATGGATCTGATGGAGTTCGATCGAGGGGTGTTCGATCAGATCTGTGATGAGTTCGCGGAAGCGCTGCACGGGGCACGCTTGCACCCCATTCCGATGAGCGCGCTCCACGGCGACAACGTGATCACGCGCAGCGAACGGACGCCGTGGTTCGAGGGGCGATCGCTCCTCGAGTATCTCGAAACCGTGGATGTCGAGCGCAGCCAGCACGGGAAGCCGTTCCGCTTCCCCGTCCAGCTCGTGCTGCGGCCGGACCACAACTTCCGTGGGTACGCGGGACAAATCGTCTCGGGAACGATCTCCGCGGGCGACGCCGTGACAGTCTGGCCCTCGGGTCGCACCACGCGAGTCGCGCGCATCGTGACCTGGGACGGAGACATCGACCAAGCGCGGTCTCCGATGTCGGTGACGCTGACCCTCGAGGATGAGATCGACATCAGTCGGGGGGATCTGATTGCCACCGGCGACGTCGAGGTCGGCCAGCGGTTCAGGGCTGACGTGGTGTGGATGGACGAGCGGCCCCTGGACCCATCCCGCGTGTACCTCTTGAAGCACTCCACGCGGACCGTTACCGCTGAGGTGGACCACGCGCTCGTCTTGAATCAGATCGGGTCGGTGACGGTGTCCACGGCGCGGCCGATTCTGTTCGACCGCTACAGCGAGAATCGCAGCACGGGCGGCTTCATTCTGATCGACCCCAAGACGAACTTCACCGCCTGTGCGGGGATGATTTCAGAATCATTGGGCCGGCACGCCGCGACTTCGGCGCGCCCGAGCGCCGCCGAGCGGATCGCGAGACTGGCGAGGGCCTCCGGATCGCATGACGAAGCGGTCGAGGCCGTCCGCAAGGCCCTCGAGGCGTTACTCACCTAGGGTCCCTGGGGGCAACGGCCAGGAACCGAACGTCGGCTCCCCGGCAGACGCCCGCCGCGACGCGCTGTCAGAACTTGTACACCGCCGAGACGGAGACGATTCTGGAGCGCGACGAGATACTCACCGCAGCGTCAATCTGCACGTCCTGGAACACGACACCGATACCAGAGGCGAGGTGCCACTGCCCGTTTCCGGCAGGATAGAGCGTTTCGTATTCTACGTTGATCGCCGAAGGCTTGAGTGTCATCTGGTGGGCCGGCTCGTAGCTCGTGCCAAAGCGAAACGAGGTCACCTGCGTGCCGCGGACGAGCGCGTACTCCAGACCCAGGCGGGCTTGATTGATGTCGGGCACCGTCAGTTCCGGCACCGGCGCCGGCACGTCAATTCCGGTGTTGACGTTCTGCAGGTCTTTGCTCAGCTGCGAGTAGAGGACGCGGTCGTACTGGAACGACACCAGTAGGCTGTCGGTCGGACGGACGGCGGCACCGACCGAGTAGACGTCCGGCACCTTGAACGTCACGCGATGCCGAGAGATGCGCGTTCCCGGAGGGGGAAATACCGATGCCACTCCGAAAGTCGCCTCCTGTTGGTACTCGAATTCTGGGTTGCGACGCACCGATCCACCGACGCTGAGCTTGCTGCCCGAAGGGCGATACAGCGCGCTCGCGTTGAACGCCATCGCCTGGTCGCTCCCTTCCTCGGTGATGGTGCCGAGCACATTCGACCGGCTGAAATCGCCCGGGCCGAAGAACTGGCCTGTCCCTGTGAACCGCACTCGGTCGCGCTGGTTTCGATGGGGCAGAGCAGGACGGCGCTAAAGGCGACGATGACGGCTCGGCTCACGGCGGTCTCCTTGTTGAGGGCGGACGCGGCGTTAGGCTAGCTAACGGAGTCGACCCCGTCAAGCGAACCCGCCACATGAGGACCGCCCACCCCGCTGGGCGGAGTCACGTCGATCATCACGGGTGCCAGGTTTCGGCTTCGAGCCCGTTCTCCTCCATCGTCCGTGCACGCTCGCTGCGTTCCGCGCTCCTCACGATGTTGCGGCCGACCCCGCGTGTTGCGGTGTAGGGGCGGTCGACCTGTGCACGCGTGATAGACTCACCGTGCGCACCAGGAGGACGACTGTCGCAGGTTTCGCAACCGTTCGAGCACGGCGGGGGCACGCTCGTTGACGAGACATTCGGCCCCGATGGCCAGCGACACCTCGTCTTCCTCCACGGCTGGGGGCTCACGCGTGACAGCCTCCGCGACATCGCGATCCTCTTTCAACACACCCATCGCATCCATTTGATCGACCTACCGGGGTTCGGCGATGTCAAGACGGCGCCCGCTGACTGGGGAACGCCGCAGTACGCCGACCTGGTCGAACGCTATCTCGCCTCACGCGTCCAGGGGACGGTCGTACTGGTCGGTCATTCATTCGGAGGGCGCGTAGCGTTGCGGCTCGCCGCGCGCCGTCTGCCGAACCTGGTTGGCGTGGTGCTGCTCGGCGTGCCAGGCCTGCCAAACCGCCAGTGGACCCGGGCTCGGCTTCGCCGTACCGGCATCTGGCTATTGCGGCGGCTGCTGGCGTGGGTCAAACCGCTGACGGGCGAGGGGCCGCTCGCCTGGCACACACGACGCTACGGGTCTAGAGATTACCTCGCCGCGGGTCCTCTGCGCTCGATTCTGGTCCGAACCGTGAACGAGGATCTGACGGAGAGTGCGCGAGCGTCAACGTGTCCGTTCCTCCTGATCTACGGGACAGACGACACCGAGACCCCCCCGTGGCTCGGATTCGCGTATCGCGCCCTCATGCCCGACCGCGCGAACCTCGACGTGCTCCCGCACAAGGACCATCATCTGTACCGCGGGACCGGCTCTCACCTCTGCGCCTTCAAGATCCGCCACTGGTTGGCGACCATGGAGCCAGCGGCCCATGCCCGGTGAGGCGCCGCTGCTCGCGGTTCCCGTGGCGGCGGCACAAGTCGTACTCGGATGGCGCCGGCTGCTCGCGTACTTGCGGTACTTCCAGCAGGAGGGGTACGAGGCGGGCCGCTTCATGGGTTGGACGGGTGTGCGGCCGCTCACCGACCCGGGCTTCTGGCTGGCTGCCGGTGCGGCGTGGTTGGCCAATGCCGGAGGGCGTCCGGGCCTCAGCACCGCGCTCTTCGTCATCGGCGCCGTCGTGCTCGCGTTCGCGCAACCGGATCCGCGGACATCGGGGAAGATCACGCTCACGATGACGTGGCGGGCGACGCGTATCGCCACGGTCGCCGCGGTGCTGGCCGTCGTGCTCTGGGCGGTTGGCATCGCCACGGTTGATGGGCCAGACCTCTGGGCCGTGTGCGTCGCGGGTGCGCTCGGTCTCCTCCTCCTGCCGCTGGTGCTGGTGGTGGCGAACGCGCTCCTGTCGCCGTACGAGCGATCGACTCAGGGCGTCTACCGAGCCGAGGCCACGGACCTGCTGGCGCGCGTACAGCCGCTCGTGGTCGGCATCACCGGAAGCTACGGCAAGAGCAGCACGAAGGCGATGTTGGCGCACCTGCTCCAGTTCAAAGCCCCGACGCTGGCCGCTACCGGCAGCATCAACACGATCATGGGCCTCACGCGTCATATCCGCGAGAACCTCGTCCTTGGTCACGAGTTCATGGTGGTCGAGATGGGGGCCTACGGCATTGGCTCGATCCGACGGCTGTGCGACTTCACCCCGCCGCACGCCGCCATCGTCACGGCAGTCGGTGACATGCACCTCGAGCGGTTTGGCTCGCTCGAGAACATCTTCATCGCCAAACGCGAGCTCGCTCAGGCGCTGCCAGACGGCGGCCTGCTCGTCGTCAACGCGGACAGCCCGAATGCGCTGCGGATCGCACGGACGGTGCCGAATCGACGTGCGCTCCTCTATGGCGAGGTCTCGACGGAAGATCTCGATACCCGGCTCGAGCGGGTTCAGTTCACAAAAGGGGGGACGTCGTTCGTCCTGCGGACCCGCACAGCGGAGTACGCCTGCGTGACCCCCATTCATGGTCGCCCCATCGTGCACAACCTGGCCGGCGCGTTCACGCTCGCCGTCGCGCTCGGCGTCGACCCGACCGTGGCCGTGGCTGCCTTTCGGACGATTCGCGCCGTATCGAACCGGCTCGAGGTCGTGGAGGACCGCGGCATTACCTGGATTCGGGATGCGTACAACTCCAATCAGTACGGCTTTCGCGCGGCCCTCGAGGTGGCGGCGGCGCTGCCCGCGGCCAAGCGCGTGCTCGTGACGCCTGGGGTCATCGAGCTCGGAGCCGCGCAGTCGGAGGTGAACGCGGCGCTCTCGCGCGAGGCGGCGGCTGTGTGCGATAACACTCTCGTGGTAGCGGAGACGAATCGGGCCGCTTTCCTGCACGGGCACCAAGCCGTGGGTCGGCCGGACCGCCTGGTCGCGGTCGCCAGTCGGACCGAGGCGTTTCGCTGGATCGCGGAGCACGTGAACCCGGGCGACTTGGTTGTGCTCGAGAACGACTTACCGGATCTCTACGAGCACACGGAAGGGTTCTTCTGGGGCGGCGGGCGCGCTAAGGTCCGCGCGTGATGACCGCCGCGAACGCCTCGTCTGGACGCACGGCGCCTCGAGTAGCGGCGGTTCTGTTTGGTGGCCGATCGCTCGAGCACGACGTGTCGATCGTCAGCGGTCTTCAGATCCTGCACGCACTCGACCCCGCCACGTGTACCCCGATGCCGGTCTACATCGACCAGCAGCTGCGATGGTGGATCGGCGATGATCTGTGGCACACGGAGTCGTTCAAGCGCGGCGGGCCGAATCGGTCGCGCCTGACCGAAGTGCACCTCGGCGCCGGCTTCGGGACATCCATGCTCGTCCCGGTCAGGGCCCCAGGCACCTTCTCGCGGGAGGCCATGCACGTCGACGTCTTCCTGCCCATGCTCCACGGGACCTACGGTGAGGATGGTGCCATTCAGGGCCTGCTGGAAGTGAGCGGATGCGCATACGTCGGCTGCGGAGTCACAGCGTCCGCACTCGGGATGAACAAGCGGCTCACGAAGGTGTTGGCAGCCAACGCGGGTGTACCGATCGTGCCGTGTGTGGCGTGCGAGCGTGCGGTCCTCGAGCACGACTCTGTCTGGACGCGCGACGTTGTGCAACAGGTCGAGCGGGCCTTTGGCTGGCCGGTGATCGTGAAGCCGTGCAATCTAGGTTCCAGCGCCGGTGTGTCGACCGCGTCGACGTCGGGCGACCTCGTCGCGGCCATCCTGAAGGTGTTCGAGTACGACGTCGAGGCGCTGATCGAGCCCTTCATCAAGAACCGGCTCGAGCTGAACGTGGCGGTCGCCGGCCTCGACGAGCCCGTGCCGTCGGTGACCGAGATGCCCGCAACGTCCACCGCGTCGATTCTCAGTTTCAGCGAGAAATACAAGCGACAGGGTGGCAAGAGCGTGGGCACGAGCCAGGGTATGGCGGGCGCGCTCCGCGTACTCGATCCCCACGATCTGCCCGAGGAGCTGAGACGCCGTGCCCAGCAGCACGCCGTGACGGTGTTCCGCGCGTTGGGCTGTGAGGGAATCTCGCGGATCGACTTCCTCATCGACGCCGACGACGACACGTTGTACTTCAACGAGATCAATACACTGCCTGGATCGCTCGCCTTCTATCTCTGGTCGGCGGCGCCGCATCACTGGACGATCACGGAGCTCTTGAATCGCCTAATCGGCCGCGCCGAGCGTCTCCGTGCCATGAAGCGCGGTCTCCAGCGGCAACCTCCCGCGGAGCTCCAACTCTTTGGTTAGTCCTTGGTCAACGACTGACGCTGGATGACCGTCGCGAGCAGCGCGGCAGTCGCAGCGAGTGTCTCCGGTTGGACGGGCTTGGGGAGGTGGACCTGGAAGCCGGCGCCGAGCACCCGTGCGCGCTCCCCGTCGCCCGCAGACGCCGTGACGGCCGCGGCAGGGATGTCTGCATAGGAGGCGGCGGTCTGCCGGCGGATTGTGCGGAGGAGCTCGTAGCCGTCCTGCTCGGGCATGGCGAGGTCGGTCAGCAGCACGTCGAAATGCTCGCGCGACAGCCACTGCACAGCCTCCGAAGCGGATGCCGCGGCTCGAACGATCGCGCCGCCGCCCTCGAGAGTCGAGGTCATGACCTCGCGCGCGTCCCCATCGTCGTCGACGACGAGCACACGGACACCCGTCAGCGCGCGCCCGGCGCGCACGAGTTGGTCGCGCGACTCCAGAGCGACTGCTGCCCATGCCGCGGCGGCGGACTCGCCCTGGCCGGACGGACTCTGGCCGCCCGGCGGGGAGGCCAGCGGCGGGAGGGCGCCGGATCCGGCCGCGGTCGAGGCGACTGGGAGCGACACCGTGAAGGTGGCGCCCGTACCCGCGCCGTCGCTCTGCGCGCTGATGCGGCCTCCTTGTGCCTCGATCAGCCGACGGGCAATGAAGAGACCCAGCCCGAGTCCCCCGACGCTGCGGGCCATCGTGTTGTCGGCCTGCCGGAAGCGCTCGAACACATGTGGCAGGAAGGTGGGCTCGATCCCGCTGCCCGTGTCGATGACGCGGACCTCGACGTGCTCGCCCAGGGCCGTCATGTCAACCGCGATCCGCCCGCCGCGCGGCGTGAACTTCACGGCGTTGGACAGGATATTCAGGAACACTTGCTCGAGGCGTCGGGGATCACCGAGTACGGCGGTCCCGGGATTCGCTGTGACGCGAACCTCGAGTGCTTTTGCCTCGGCGAGCGGCAAAATCGCTTCGGCGGCTCCGCGTACGTTCTCGCCGAGGTCGACGGTCTGGCGATCAATCGGCGCCCGCCCGGCCACGATCCGCGACACGTCGAGCAACTCCTCGATGAGGTGCGCCTGTCGCGTGGCATTCGAGTAGATAGCTTCAATCGCTCGGGCGTGGCGTGATTCGTCGAGCGTCCCGTTCTTCAGCAACGACGCCCAGCCCAACATCGCATTGAGCGGTGTGCGGAGCTCGTGAGGGACCGTGGACAGGAACTCATCCTTTGCGCGGTTGGCCTCCTCGGCCGCGTTCCGTGCCGCCTGAGCGGACTCGTAGAGACGCGCGCGCTCGAGCGCTTGTGCGCAATGTTGCGCCACCGACAGCAGCAGCGCTGAATATCCCGGATCGAAGTGCACGGGTGCCGTGAAGTGGAAGAGCAGCACGCCCATGACTGCGTTCTCGATGAGCAAGGGCAGCGCGGCGGCTGACGTAAAGCCCCCGTCGGCGGCCGGCGCGGCCGACGCCGGATACTGTCGCTGGAGCTCGTCGAACGATGAGACGAGGATCGGCTGGCGACGCCGCACCGCCGCAACGGACAGAAGGCCTTCGTTGGCCGGATATCGTTGCCACGCCTCGCCGACCGAACGGGGGTACCCATCGGCATAGAGCGTTTCGAACGTCGTGTTCCCCTCGCTCGGGATCAACACGGAAGCTGCCGACGCGCCCACGACGATCTTCCCCCGGGTGAACCATGACCCGAGCGACGGCGTCCACGGTCACCGCCTCCGACAACCCGACGCTGAGCTCGTATAGCTTGTTCGTCCGCGCCGCGAGCCCGCGGTATTTGGCCTCGCTCTCACGCAGGCGTTCCTCGGCCTTCTGGCGCTCTCGAAGCTCGAGATCCGCGCGGCCGCGAGACTTCTCCGCTTCCGCCAGTAGGCGCTCGGCCTCCGCTCGGGAGTCGCGGTCCGAGAGCGCCTGCCGCCGCAGCCGACGCATCGAGAGGCTGATGACGGTGCCGGTCAGGATGAAGAACGTGAGCGCGAGGTAGTCGTCCGGTCGCTGAATGAACAACGTGTAGCGGGGCTCGACGAAGAAGTACATCCCCGCAATCGCCGCGCAGAGCGTTGCGAAGAGTCCCGGGCCTGACCCGCCGGTCCACGCGGCCACCGCCACGGCGGCGGAGAACACGGCTAGGGGAAAGCGATCGCCGAGTACCGGCGAGAGCGCGTACTGAACGAGCCCCGCGACCCCACAGGTGACCAGCGCCAGCGTGTACCCCACGAACAGTGGGTGGCCGGGACGCTCCCGTTCGCCATGCGGCTCTTCCTCAGGCGGTCCTTGGGGCCTACCGATGCGAGCCATGCGGCTCTGGCCTCGAGCGGCTGCTCCCCCGCCGCCTCACGCGGGGGCATGTGGCCGCACACCCCTGCCCGCTACTTCAATATCGGCGCTTCTGTTGTCGGACGATATCGAACTTGGCCGTATCGGCGACGGCCATCACGGCCATGACACCGGCCTGCACGGGGTCCGACACGACGAGGTCCGCAACGTCCGGGACGCTCCCCGCCATGTTCAGCGAGATGACGACAAGTCCTTTCTGACGCACATCTTCGACGGCCTTCGAGATGTCGCCGCCCATCAGCGACCCCGCCAGCACGCACAGACGCACGCGTGGGAGGCGGACGAGGGCGCGCACGGCCGCGGCCAGCGCCTCCTC
Source organism: Acidimicrobiia bacterium (assembly GCA_016871175.1). Lineage (GTDB taxonomy): Bacteria > Acidobacteriota > Vicinamibacteria > Vicinamibacterales > CAVVIG01 > VFZL01. Next base: position 204,410 of record VFZL01000001.1, read on the forward strand.
CCCGACGAGTGGAATGGTATCGATTGAGATCCGCTCTCCGCGGATGTTGTGGCGGTCCGCCTCGGTGATGGCCCCGAGCGCTACCTGGCCGACTTGGGCCCCGCCACCCATGATCACGATCCGCTTGCCGTACAGCTTCGCGAAGGAGGGAATCACCTCGACGCTGCGCACGCCGGGGACGTCGCCGAGCTCGTGGATCACGGACTCCAAGGGGCGCTCGGTTGCGAACTCGAGATACACCTGCGCCTCCGGCGGTTGACGATCCAGGATATCGACGTGGGTGATATTCGCCTCGTGGTTGGCGAGCACGCGGCTGAGCCCGAAGAGTATGCCGGGTTGATTGGTGACGGACGTGAGCACGGCGTACACAGGCATGTCCGACTGTACCACGCGCTCGACTCCGACGCGGGTGCGGAGCCGACCGAGGTTCTCCTCCCTTCCTTCCGGCGTGCCCACGGCGGCGTCTGGTGTACATTGGCTGAATCGACACCGTTCACGCGATTCTTGGGAGGCGACTTGCGCACGCTGTGGAGTTTCGACGCCACCGACCTGGTGGGCGAGGCGGGCCGGGGCGGAGCCCCGAGTAGCCAGTGACCCTCATCGAGTTCGTGCGCGGTTGCACGTTCGACGACTTCCTCCTGACGCCCCAGTGCGGGATCCTGCCGCGCCGCGACCCGCAGGTGGTCGACCTGTCGGCGCGCTTCTCGCGCCATCTCACGCTGCGCCGGCCGATCGTGTCGGCCAACATGGACACGGTCACGCGCGCGGCGATGGCCATTGTCTTGGCGGAGGAGGGCGGACTCGGCATCGTCGATCGCGGCTTCCGGTCTGGCGACATCGGGCCCCAGGTGGCCGAGATTGCCATCGTGAAGCGGACGCAGCACGGCGTCATTGCCGATCCTCACGCCATCGAGGACACCGCGCATGTCGAAGACGCGCGCCGCGCCATGGAGCGCACCAAGGTGGGGACGCTGGCCGTCGTCGACGGACGGCGACGCCTCCGCGGCCTGCTCACCGAGCGTGACATCCGTTTCGTTCCCGGTGACGCGGCAGTGGCCGAGCGAATGACTCCGCGGGAACGGCTCGTGCTGCACGAAGGCCCCATCACGTTGGCCGATGCGGAGCGCGTGATGGTCGAACGAAAGGTCAAGAAGCTCCCGCTCATCGAGCCCGATGGCACCCTGATGGGGCTCGTCACGGCCAAGGATCTCATGAAGCAAGCCCAGCATCCGTTCGCCACGCGCCACCGGCTCGGCCGCCTCGTGGTGGGTGCTGCCGTGGGTGCAACGGGCGATTACTTGGAGCGTGCCATCGAGGTGCAGCGGGCGGGCGCCGATGTGATCGTCATCGACATCGCGCACGGGCACTCGCAGGTGATGGAGCGCGCGTTGGCCGAGGTCCGGAAGCGTTGCGCCGATGTCGACATCGTTGCCGGAAACGTCGCCACGGGTGAAGGCGCGCGGTTCTTGCTCGAGAGGGGAGCCGATGCGATCAAGGTTGGTATCGGCCCGGGCGGCGGCTGCTCCACGCGACTGACAACGAACTTCGGCATTCCACAGGTGGAAGCGCTCGTGCGCTGTCGACAGGTGGTGGACGGCGCGGTCCCGATCATCGCCGACGGAGGGATTCGCCGGGATGGGGCCCTGACGCAGGCGCTGTTGTTCGGCGGAGATACGGTCATGCTCGGGACCGCGTTCGCAAGCACCGATGAGGCTCCCGGCGAGATCGTGCACAAAGCGGTGGTCGTGCCCGAGTCGCAGAAGATTGTCCAGGTGCCGTTCAAGGCATTCCGAGGCATGGCGTCGATTGGCGCGGTGCGAGATCGACTCGACATCGAGGACTCCGATCCGAATGAGGTGGAAGCCATCGGGGCCGAAGGGATCGAGGTCAGCGTACCGGCCCGCGGGTCAGCCCGAGTCGTCATTCACGACATGCTGAAGCACTTATGCTCCGCCATCAGTTATGGCGGCGCCACGAGTCTGGCAGCGCTGCAGCTCGCCTTTCGAGCAGACCCTATGCGCTATCTCGTCAAGCTGAGCGTTGCGTCTCGCGTGGAGTCGTTCCAGCGCTGACGTGTGCGTCGCTCGAGGACGATGGAATCCTGAACGCCTCCGCGAGCAGCTCGTACGATCGGCACCGCGTGTCGTGTCCGTGCGTGATCGTGACCACCATGACCTCGTCGGCGCCGTACTCGTGAGCGATCGCCTCGAGCTGCTCACGCACGCGGGTCGGCGTGCCAACTGTCCATCGGCGGTGATGCCCGAGTGCCGAGGCGGCGTCAGGGTTCGCGTCGAGGAATGCCACTGCCGTCTCCACGGAGGGTACCGGCTCTGGCTGACCCTGGAGGAATCGGACGAACCCCATGCGAGCGCTGGAGGCGATGCGGTTGGCGTCGGCGTCGGTCTCGGCGCACAACGCCCACGAGGAGACGATGACGTACGGCTCGGATAGTGCGCGCGAGGGTTGGAACGTCTCGCGATAACGTCGTGCGATGGCCGCGCCGTTCGGGTTGATGAAGTCCGCGAACGCGTAAGGGAGGCCCAGCTCCGCGGCCCAGACAGCGCTTTGAGGCGACGATCCGAGGAGCCAAGGGGCCGGACGTCCTGGACTGCCGGGGAGATTGGCGAGCCGCGCAAAGCGGTGGCCGGCGGGCAGCGTGTCGTGCAGATATGCCAGGAGCTCGACGAGCTGCTGCGGGAAGTCGTCGGGGGCCGCTTGGCGGCGATCGCGCTGCAGGGCGTAGGCCGTGAGCGGGTCGGTTCCAGCGGCCCGCCCGAGCGCGAGGTCGATGCGGTGCGGGAAGAGGCCGCTGAACATCGTGAACGTCTCAGCAACCTTGAGCGGACTGTAGTGCGGCAGCATCACACCACCGGAGCCGACGCGGATGCGCCGCGTGAGTGCGGCAATTGGACCGATGAGCACCTCGGGACTGGCGCACGCCAACATCGTCGTCCCATGGTGTTCGGCGACCCAGTAGCGGGTGTAGCCGAGTCGATCGGCCAGCTGCGCCAGGTCCAGCGAGCGCCGCAAGGCGTCGGCGCTCGTCGAGCCCGCTGACACGGGCGACTGATCGAGCAGACTGAGGCGCAGCGGCATGGACGACATGACTGCTCCTCAGCTTACTCTGGCGCCGCCCACACGCGATCGTGCGACCTCCGGTATGCTGGTCTCGTGCCCTCCTTGACTGCGCGGTGGCTCGCCCTGGTATTGGGGCTGCTGGTGGCGCTGTACCTCTGCTGGCTCATGCTCCAGCCGTTCGTCGACGTGCTGCTGTGGGCAGTCGTGTTGGTGGCCGTGTTCATGCCGGTCTATCGGCGTTTGTTGGCCCGCTTCAACAGTCCGCCGCTCGCCGCGACCCTGTCGACGCTACTGGTTGTCGTCACGATCCTCGCACCCGCCACGCTCGTGACAATCGCCGTCATCGGCGAGATCTCTGACATGGCGCGCACCGTCAACACCGGTACCTCGCAGTGGGGTAGCGTCCAGTTGTTGCTCGATCGCGTGCAACCATGGCTACCCTGGATCGACCTGTATCAACTGGAATCGCGTGACTTTCTCCTCGAGCGCTTACAGGCCATCAGCGGCGCGTTGGCGAATCGCACGCTCGGCATGGTGGGCGGCGTCGTGTCCACCGTGGTGCAGACCTTTCTCGTGGTCTTCACGATGTTCTACGTGTTTCGGGACGGCGACGCCATTCGTCGGGCGTTCTACGACGTCTTGCCGCTGGACCGCATGCAGGCCCGGGCCGTGGTGGCGCGGACGCAAGAGGTGATCGGCGCCAGCGTGTACGGCGTCCTCGTCGTCGCGGCGATCCAGGGGTTTCTCGGGGGCTTCATCTTCTGGGCGATCGGGCTGCCGTCTCCGCTGCTGTGGGGCGTGGTCATGTTCTTTCTGTGCATGATCCCCATGGCCGGCGCGTTTCTCGTGTGGGCGCCGGCGGCGGCGTTGTTGGCCGTCTCAGGTGCGTGGCTCCGTGCTCTGATTCTCACAGCCTGGGGGCTCTTCGTCGTCGGCGCCGTCGACAACTTCCTGAAGCCCAGGCTCGTTGGCAAGCGCGCGCGGTTACACGAGCTCCTGATCTTCTTTTCTGTCATGGGCGGACTGAACGTTTTCGGCGTGCTGGGAATCGTCTTGGGGCCTGTGACGGTGGCGCTCACGCTCGCGGTGTTCGAGGTCGTTCGGCAGACCAACCAGTCCCAGGAGTCCGGACCCAGCGAGGCGGCTCCCGTGCCGCTCCCCGGCATCCACGCGGATGCTCCGGCCTCCGAGCTGCCTCCGCGACCCGCAGCGGAGAGTCCCACGGTAGTGGGAGATCGACGGTAGGAGGAGCCACCTGCCCGCCGGTCTGGGGCGGATCCTGCTAGGGTCTCGAGTCGACCGATCGTTCTACCGCGAGGTAGTCCTCGAGCACCGCGCGTACGCGTTGTACGGCGGGCTGCCTTCGGGTCACCTCGAACCAGTTGCGGCCCTCGGTTCCCGAGAAGGCGATGTCGACCTGCCGACGGGCCCGTTCGAGGCGGAGCGGAAGCGTTGGGTCGATCGGGCGGTCCGGTGTGTCCGCCTGCTGAAGCTGGTTGACGAGCGCACCGGCGGCCTTCAAATCGAGCACCGACAGCGGCGAGCCGCAGTGCCCGCACGCGGAACACTTCGCCAAGTCGACTGGCGCGCCGCAGTTCGAGCAGTTCACGAATGGCACGTTCCGCCGGATCTCCGCGAGTTGCTCGGGTGACACCGGATGCACGAAGTTCTTCTCCCGCAGGAAATCGAAGAATGTGATCAGACGACCGTGTCCGTGCGGACAGCGTCGGTACTGGAAGCCGACGTTGCGCTGGCGGTCGTGTGTGACCAGGAGTTGCGACGAGCAGCGGGGGCATTTCGTGACTGCCGCCACCGGTCGGCGCTCCTTCGTCGCCTGCTCGCCGATGAGATGAAAGAGTCGGAGCGTCGCGCCCGGTGTGAGCTGGAGGCTCTCCCGTTGGTCGAACCAGAGCAGGTGGCACGCCAGGCACAGGTCGATTTCAACCGACCGACCAAGGTGACCCCCCGAAGGCCTGTGTGGTCAGCGGCGCCTGGCAACTGGGACAGATCACGGCGACACGAGTATAGTACGGCTCCGAAACGGAGGAGCAGGATGGACGAACGGCTGGACGCACACAGATCGCAGGAATCAGCGCTCTCAACGCTGACGGCGGCGTCGGAGGGCTCAGGGAGGATGACGCGGCGATCGTTGCTGCTGGCCGTGCCGTCCGCGGTCCTGGCCGCCTCGCGTGCCAGCGCTCAGGGCGCCAAGCCCATGCTGAAGGCGCGCGAGATGAACCATCTGACGCTCAGCGTGTCAGACCCCAAGCGGTCGCTGGAGTTCTATCAAGGGCTCCTCGGGATGCCGATTCAGGCCCGCCAGGCAGCGACCGTGTGCCTGCGCATCGGCTCGGGGCCCCAGTTTCTGGCCCTCGGCGTAGCCGGATCGGCATCACCCAGCATCAACCACCTTTGCGTGACGGTCGATGATTTCAGTGTCGACCGCGTGCTGTCAGTGCTCGCGGCGCACGGCATCACGAAGGCAGAGGCTGGCGGAGGTGGATTGAGCGGCGGACCAATGAAGGTCCGCGTCCGCATGCGCGGACCGGAATTCGGTGGCGCGAAGGACGGGACGCCTGAGCTCTACTTTGCAGATCCCGACGGTATCGTCATGCAGTTGCAGGATCATCGGTACTGCGGCGGCCGCGGCGCGTTTGGGGAGATCTGTGACAACGTCGAGCCGTCGAAAGCGAAGGGGCTGATCGCCGTGAGGGAGCTGAATCACTTCACGATGTTCGTGTCCGATGCCAAGCGGTCGAACGCGTTCTATCAAGGGTTGTTCGGATTCCCGATCCGGTCGTATCAAGGTCCGACGGCGCCCACGCTTGCGATTGGGCGGGTCGGTTTCCTGATGTACGCAGGCGGCGGAGGCGGAGGCCGTGCGGGCGGACCGCCCGCGCCGCCACGACCGGCGAGCATCAATCACGTGTGCCTGGGTGTCGAGAACTTCAACGTCGACCGGCTCACAAAAGCGTTCGAGAGCTTCGGCATCAAACCGCGCGGCACAAACGCCCCTGGACCGCTCCAGTGGTATGTCAGCATGCGGCGGGAGGATCGCGGCGGCGCCAAGGAGGGCACTCCAGAGCTGTACTGCACCGACCCCGATGGCATCCCGATTCAGCTGCAGGACGTCACGTACTGCGGTGGCGGCGGTGTGCTTGGGAGTGTATGTCGTTAAGGGAGGGAGTCACCCTGCTGAACCCTTGAACCCCGATAACTCTCGACTCTGCGAACCTTCGAATGCGCATCGTCTTCGTGTTCCTGTTCGTCTTGGTGACCGCACGCGTGGCGACGGCGGCTCAGATCTCCGGGACGATCACCGATCCATCGGGCGCGGTCGTGCCGAGTGCGCGAGTCGTCGTGCGTGAGATCGCGACTGGGGTCGAACGTCAGGCCGACACCGACAGCCAGGGCCGATATCAGGCGGAAGCCCCCTCGGTCGGCTCGTACTTGGTCATCGTGACACGCGAGGGGTTCTCTGCGTTCACGCGGACGGTCGACATCACCTCGCCTTCGGATCGAATCGATGTGCCTGTGGCCCTTGAGCTCGGCCCGAGCTCCATCCAGCTGACCATCACCCCCGCGCGGTCGGAGCGCGATCAGCGACAGATCCCACTGCACATCGAGACGCTGCCGAAGGAGGCCATCCTTGGCGCCAATGCGCTCTCGACCGGAGACGCGATCGCCGCGGCCGTCAGCGTGACGCCTGTCGGGAACGGACCGTTTGGTGTGCGCCCGCGGCTTCGGGGTCTGGACTCCACGCGACTGCTGGTGCTGGTCGACGGGGAACGGCTCAACACGGCCCGGACGGCCACCGACCGCGCAGGCATTGAGGTGGGGTTGGTGGCGACCGATGAGATCGAACGCGTCGAGGTGATCGCTGGTGCGGGATCACTGATGTACGGCACAGACGCGCTCGCCGGCACGGTCCACATCATCACCAACGAGCCAACGTTCACCGAGACCCGACGCTGGGTCTACGGATTCAACGGCTTCTTCAGTTCGAACGAGAAAGGATGGCGCGGGTCGCTCAGCCTGGGCGCCAGCGCGCCGCGCTATGCGGTTCGCATTCAGGGAGGAGCCGAGGGATACGACGAGTACACGGCCGGGTCGCTGACCAACGAGGACACGCGACCGTTCTTCGCCTCGGGTCAATTGGCTCGGGCCGACACGATCGACAACAACTTCCCAGGCTTCAACCTTCGAGCGTTTCCTGATCCCTTCAACGCGCCCTTCGTCCGCACCGACAACTTCGTGCCGAACTCGGCATCGAAGGGGAATTTCGTCAGCGCGTCCGGGCTGATCAAGCTGAGCGACACACGATCGGTGCGCGTCCGCTACCAGCGCCGGCGGGTGAGTGACACGGGGTTCCCGGATTTCGTCGAACCCTACTTCTTCAACGTCGTGCGGTTGCCGCAAAGCGACTTCGACCGGGTATCAGCCCGTTACGAGGCTCGCGCCATCACACGGTGGCTTGCGAATCTGTCAGTAACGGCGTATTACCAGCGGCAGAAACGAACGCTCGAGAACCGCTTTCCCGTGCAGTTCCCGGCGCCTGCCGCGACGTTTTTTCCGATTAGCGTGATGCGGCTGCACGTCCGCTCGTTGACCGGGCAGCGGGTCTGGACGCCAGGCGTGGACGCACAAGCCGCGATCGTTCCTGCGCCCAATCATCTGCTGACGACCGGCCTGACGATCTACCGGGACAGCAGCCAGGATGATCGCCTCACGGAGACGACATCGACGATGGTGGGTCAGGTGGTCGCAGGGCCGCGTGGGCCCAGCGCGGTGGTGTTCCCGCAGCCGGTCGTCCTTGGCCCGTCCACCGTGAGTCGCCCGGTCCGCGTGCCGAACGCCACCTTTCGAGACATCGGGTTCTTCGCGCAAGACGAATGGAAGGTTCAGTCGCGGCTGTCCGTGATTGCCGGACTGCGCGGCGATCTGTATGCCGTCACGACGGCGTCCACCCCAGGCTACGACGTGTCGTCGCTCATTGCCGGAGCCCGCCCGGCGATCGACCCATCGACGTTGCCCGATCCCAGCGGCGCGACCTATGCGCGCAAGGCGCTGACCGGTGACATCGGCGTCATCGGCAACCCGGATGGACGGGTCAGCCCGTACGTACGGTTCGGCCGTAGCTTTCGTCATCCGAACCTCGAAGAACTGCTCTTCGCCGGGCCGGCCACGGCCGGTAACATCATCCCCAACGTGACGGTGAAACCAGAGAAAGGCAACAACTTCGACGCGGGCGCCAAGATCAGCGCTGGCTCGTGGACAGGCGGTGCCTTCTTCTTCTTGAATCAGTACCGCGACTTCATCGCATCCGAGCTGGTCATTGCCCGCACGGCCGCGGGTCCGCTGACGCGGGCCACCAACTTCGCCAACGTGCGGATCCACGGTCTTGAGCTCCAGGCGCAGAAGCCGTTCGTCACGGAGCCCGGTGTGCTCACGTTGAACCTGGCGGGGGCGTTCATGCGCGGCGCCGTGACGGATGGCCAGAATCCCCTCGATGGCAGCTCGCTCTCGGGGACTCCGGCCGACAACATCACGCCGTCGAAGGTCACCGCGAACGTTCGCTACACGGAGTCGGGCGCACGCTGGTGGTCGGAGTACGGCGTACGGGCGCAGGGAAGCGTCGACCGCGTCGCCCTTACCGTGCTCGAGTCGCCGTTCCTGATCGCTCAGGACCTGTTGTCACTCGATGCCTTCGTGGTCCACCGACTTGGCGCTGGCGTTCGCCTCGGGTCCGGCCTCCATCGCGCGACGCTGACGGTGGCGGTCGAGAATCTGGCGAATCGGTACTACCGCGAGCAGTTTCAGTTCGCTCCGGCACGCGGCCGCAGCTTCACGGTTGGGGTACGGATCGGGTCGTGATCGGTAGGGGCTCCGCCCCGAACCTGAACCGTCGTCCCGCGCCGTATGAGGGCCTGCGAGAAGTCAGACCGGCGAACCCGGTGCCCAGCGAGCCGGCCGGGCTCTGGCTCTCGATTGCCGAAGGCATCGAGCAGGATGGGGAGTAGCTCGTGCATCTTCGCGATCCGATCGCCGGATGGATCGAGGCCGTCGGAGAAGCCCAACACCCGCAGCCGATCGAGGATGTCTCTCTGAGCAGCGATCACATGGACCGGGACGTCCCACGGTTGCCCCTCGCCGCTCACGAGTGCCGGTGGCTGATGGTCGCCGAGCACGATGAGGACGAGATCCCGATCGGCGTGCTGTCGAAGATAGCCCGCGACCACCTCGTGAGCGTAGGCCATCGCATCGCCGTAGCTCGGGCTGAGGTTTGTCCAATCCGGTTGGCGATCGAAGACTTCCTCGATGATCTTGTCGTCGAAGGGTTGGGCGCTCAGCATCCGGACCCAGTCCGGCTGGTAGGGCGGTGTCGGCGTGAAGGGCGTGTGCGTGCTCACGGTGGGGAAGAAGACGAACAGCGGACGCTTCGGTTGGCGGCCCAGTTCCAGCTCGTCGAGTTTGGCGAGCGCGAACTGGTCCGGGATGTCCCACCACCCGAACTGCGGACCGCGATAGTCCAACCGCCCGCCGCCGTAGATTTCCTGGAAGCCGTAGAACGCACCCTCAGGCCATGCCTGCCACAAGCCCGGCATCAACGCGATCGTCCGGAAACCACGTCGACCGAACGCGGTGACGAGTGTGTCGCGCCGTTGGGTCATGAGCAGGGCATTCGCGTTCGGATCGCGAATGTCCACACCCGAGAGCAGACTGATGTGTGCAAACCACGACGAGCCGCCGTAGGTCGGCGCTTCGACGAAGCCAGACACCACCCCGCGCCCGGTCTGGCCGATGCTTGCCGACAACTGCGCGCGTAGCGGCGCGAGTCGCTCTATGAAGTCCGGTCGCTGCCATGTGACCGCGCCGTACGACTCCATGAACATCAGGATCACGTCTGCGCCGGCCACCAGCGCGAGATCGGAGTTCATCGGCGGCGTCGGGGGCAACTCACGTGACGCGGCGCCGAGCGCGTCGCGCACGAGCCTCACCTGACGTACATACATCTGAGTCACGGGCGCCGCGAACGCGAAGACGGGCACCGCGTACCCAAGTGTTCGCTCGAGCGCGAATAGCAGCACCAATCCGATCCCGGTGACCGCGATCCGGCGCCGCTCGCCCGTTGTGTCCGAAGCGGCGGCCGCCACTCGGCCGAGCGACCAGCGGAGCAGGCGATGGAGGGACCAGACGAGGACGAGCAACCCGAGCGCGATGAGAGCCACGAGCCACCATGGCACCGCCCTCGCGAACATCTCGATCACATCGCGACCGAATCGGAGGTCCCAGAAGAGATTGATCTCGCGTCCAAGAAGCGCCGGCGTAGTCACGTCCGCGTACCGGCCGAAGACGAGCACCGCCCAGACCACGGAGAGGATGCCGAGCGCCCGCGGAGGCACCTGGCGGCCGCGCCGCGTGGCCAACAACAGCAAGAGCAGGCCGATACCCAGCTCGAGCGACAGGTCGCCGGCCCACCAGACGGCGGGCGTTGGCCGGAGGTTCCGAAACGACAACGAGACGTTGAGGATGAGCAGAGCGCCGGCGAGGCTCACCCATTGGCGTTGGATCGACGAGCGCAGCGCACCCACGAGGAATCCGGCCTCAGGAGTGGGCGGGAACACCGGTGAACCGCGGCTGTCGCCACAGCCACCACGTGTCGACCGCGAACGAGTACACGAGTGCGAGTAGCGCGACGGCTGCGATGCGTGTGCTCGCCGGCGGTCGGATTGTCGGCACCATAACCGCGACCAGACACACAACCTGGACGACGCACACCGTCTGGCGCCGCCGGCTCTCGGGCAGCGGTTGGCGCATGCGGTGCACCAACCATCCGGAGAGGACGAATGCGTAGCGGAGTGCGCCCGAGAGAACCACCCACGCCGGAGCCTTGTCGTGGCGCCAGGCCAGGATCGACAAGAGCAGGATCAAGAGCGCGTCGACCTCCATGTCGAATCGCGCTCCGAATGCGCTCGACATGCCGGTCTTGCGCGCGAACCAACCGTCGACGCCATCCAAGAGGGTAATCAGCGCGCTCAGCCCTGCTGCCGTCCAGGCGATCAGCGGGCTCTCGGGCGCCCCGATGAACCCCGCGACGAGCGCAACGAGCGCGGCCCTGAGCGTCGTGATCTGATTGGCCGGACCGAAGTGCCTGAACGGGTGGTGCGCTGGGAGCGCGCGGACGGCGAGGACCATCACGAGGACGAACAGCGCGGTCGCCCGCGCGATGTCGAGCGGGCTCAGGCGCAGCGCGCCCTGCAAGCCCAGTGCGACGAAGATGACGACGGCGAGGCCATTGCCTGCGGCTGACACGACACCGGTGTTCCTGACGTCGACGTGTTGCGGCCCTGCCACCATGCCCGCTCGGGATTGTATCGCGGCCCGCAAAAGCCGCAGAATGAAGGGCTGGTCGGTGCGTCGTTCGTAGGAGTGAGATGAAGGCACGCGCGTTTTGGACGTCGGCTCCCGGACGGGGAGAGATTCGCGAGGAGACCCTGGCCGCCCGTGGCGAAGACGAGGTGGTGGTGAGGGCGCTGTTCTCGGGAGTCAGCCGAGGGACCGAGTCGTTGGTGTTTCACGGCCGGGTGCCCCGAGCCGAGTACGAACGGATGCGCGCCCCGTTTCAAGCTGGCTCGTTTCCCGCGCCGGTGAAGTACGGCTACTCGAGCGTCGGGGTTGTCGAGGACGGGCCGCGGACGCTGCTCAACCGTCGCGTGTTCGCGCTGTATCCTCATCAGACCCACTATTGTGTGCCCGCGTCCGCGGTGCACCGTGTGCCGGACGAGGTGCCGTCGGAGCGAGCCGTGTTGGCTGCCAACCTCGAAACGGCGATCAACGGTGTCTGGGACGCGCAGCCTTCGGTTGGCGATCACGTCGTGGTGATTGGCGGCGGGGTGGTGGGGTGTCTCGTCGCCTGGCTTGTCGGTCGCATACCTGGCACGGACGTCACACTCATCGACGTGCGGCAGGAGCGAGGCCATGTCGCCGAGCGTCTCGGCGTGGCGTTTGCGATTCCGGACTTCGCACCCACCGACGCAGATGTCGTGGTGCATGCGAGCGGCTCTCCTATCGGCCTGCAACTCGCGTTGCGCCTGGCTGCGTTCGAAGCGACCGTGCTTGAGTTGAGCTGGTACGGCGATTGGTCCGTGGCGCTGCCGCTCGGCGAGGCCTTCCATGCTCGGCGATTGACTCTGCGGTCGTCACAAGTAGGGCATGTCGCGCCACCACAACGCCCTCGCTGGAGCCATCGTCGGCGAATGGCGCTGGCGTTGAACCTGCTGAAGGCCCCTGCGCTCGACGTCTTGATCAGTGGTGAGAGCCCGTTCGACGAATTGCCTGCTCTGATGCCAACGCTTGCCGCGGGCGACGGTGACGTGTTGTGCCATCGGATCCGCTACTCTTAGCGATATGTATACCGTGACCGTTCGTGACCACATCATGGTCGCGCATAGCTTCAGGGGCGACGTGTTCGGGCCCGCGCAGCGCCTCCACGGCGCAACCTTCATCGTCGATGTCGAGTTTCGACGCTCCGATCTCGATCCCAACAACATCGTCGTCGACATCGGCCTCGCCACGAACGTCTTGCACCAGGAGCTGGCACCGCTGAATTTCCGGAATCTGGACGAACTGCCTGAATTCTCAGGACGTAACACCACGACCGAGTTCTTGGCGCACGCGGTCTTCACGCGCATGGTTGCGGCGATTCGTCGAGGTGCTCTTGGCCCGGGCGCGCTCGGCATCGCGAGCATCCGCGTGACGCTGCACGAGTCGCACGTGGCCGCCGCGTCGTTCGAGGGACGGCTGATCGAGCACTAGCAGTGAACCCTAGAACCCTGCTGAACCCTTGACCCTCGAGTCCTCGAACCCGCAAACTCTCACCTTTGTCATTCCTGGGGATCTCGACACGCGGACGGGTGGATACGAGTACGACCGACGCATCCGAGATGGGCTGAGTCGCCTCGGATGGAGGGTTGGCGTGCGCTCGCTCGAGGGGACGTTCCCCCGGCCGTCCGAAGCAGCGCTCGCGCGCACGGACGCCACGCTGGCCGCGATTCCCGATGACACGCGTGTCCTGATCGACGGGTTGGCCCTTGGGGCGATGCCGGTCGAGGTGGCGAGGCACGTCTCACGATTGAGGTTGCTGGGCTTGGTGCACCATCCGCTCGCGCTCGAAACCGGGATCGACCGCGAAACAGCCGCTCGCCTCCACGCCAGTGAGCGGCGTGCGCTCGCGGCCGTCCGGCACGTGATTGTCACCTCCGCTCGGACCGTGAGCGCACTAGCCGATCTCGATGTTCCCGCCGACCGCATCACCGTGGTCGAGCCGGGTACGGACCCGGCGCCGGTGGCGAGGGGTTCCCAGTCGAATGAAGTTCGGCTCGTGTGCGTGGCCTCGCTCTCACCGCGCAAAGGGCATGCGATCCTGTTTCGCGCGTTGGGGATGCTGCGGTCGTTTCGATGGCATCTGGATTGTGTTGGCAGCGCCGACCGAGATCCGCAGACGGATGTCGCCCTTCGACAAGTCTTGCGTGAGGAGGGGATCGAGGACCGGGTCCGCCTCGTGGGAGAGGCCGACGCCCCGGAGGTCTCGGCCTACTACGATCGGAGCGACGTGTTCGTTTTGCCGACGCTCTACGAGGGGTACGGGATGGTGGTGGCGGAAGCCCTCGCACGCGGCTTACCCGTCATCAGCACGCCGACCGGGGCAATCGCCGACCTCGTCACCGATGACGTGGGTGTTCTCGTGGCTCCGGGCGACATCGACGGATGGCGCGAGGCGCTCCGTCGAGTCTTCGACGCGGATGTGCGCGCGCGTCTGGCGACCGGGGCGCGCGCGAAACGTGCGCGGCTTCGCCGTTGGGAAGCGGCGGCGGCGGAGATGGCCGAGGCGCTCGTTCGTCATGGGTGATTTCAGCGCCGAGTGGTTGACACTTCGGGAACCCGCGGATCGCCAAGCGCGATCGGTGGAGCTGCTCGGGGCGCTCGTAGAGAAGCTCGGGCCCGGGCGTGTACGCGACGAGCGAACGCTGAGCATTCTCGACCTGGGTACCGGCACGGGCGCCAACGTACGGTACGTCGCTCCCCACCTATCGAGTCGTGCGCAGTGTTGGTGCCTCGTCGATCGCGATGCTGATTTGTTGCACCAGCTGCCACAGCATATCGCGGCCTGGGCCCTTGATCGCGGCGCGATCGTCAGCGGCGGTTCCTCATCTTTCGTCGCGCGCGGTCCGACGCTCGATTGCCTGTTCGAGACCCGGACCGCGGACTTGTCCAGGCTGGCCGACGACGCGCTGTTCGGGCCGCTCTTTGAAGGCCGCCAGCTCGTGACGGCGTCCGCGCTCCTGGACCTCGTGTCAGAGCGATGGCTGGAGCTGCTGGTCGACCGTTGCGCCGCCGGTGGGACACCTGTGCTGTTCGCACTCACGTACGACGGCCGGATGGCCTGTAGACCCGAAGACCCAGACGATGCGTGGATCCGCTCGTTGGTGAATCGTCATCAGCAGACGAACAAGGGCTTCGGTCGAGCGCTTGGCCCTGATGCGGCAATGGCTGCGATTCGCCTGTTCGGCGCGGCCGGCTATGAAGTTGCCTCGGCCCCCAGTGACTGGGTGCTGGGCGGAGCCGCGGCCTCGCTGCAGCGCCCGCTGCTCGAGGGATGGGCGACGGCCGCAGCGGAGATCGCCCGAGGCGAGGGGCCGCGGGTGCGCGATTGGCTGACCCGTCGGCTCGCGCAGCTCGACGCAGGCGTGTCTGAGTTGATCGTGGGCCACCAGGATTGCACGGGATGGCCCCGGTAGCCGTCAGATCACGCGCGCCAGGATGGAGCCGTCTGGCAGCGACGAACTCGGGTCATTCGCCGTGGCCCGCAGGTCGCAATCGAACAGGATGTCTCCGCCCATCCGGAACACGCGGTAGCGCGGCCGATGGCAATCGCCCAGTGCCGCGGGCGGCTGCTGAAGGCGGATGGCGGGCCGGCCGTCGCCAATGATGATCGGAGCGATAGCCATCTGTAAGCGGTCGAGAAGATTCGCCTCGAGGAACATCGAGACGGTGACGCCACCGCCTTCGACGAAGATGCGATGGCATTCGCGCGCGCGGAGGAGCGCGAGGATGGCGGCGGCATCGACCGTGCCATCGTGATCGTCGAGGGCGAGAATCGTCGCCCGGCCGAACGTCCGCTCGTCCGGCTGAACGAGCGAGCGGCCGTACACCACGATCGTCTCCACTGCATCGTCGCTGAAGACGCGGTAGTGCTCAGAGAGGCGGCGTGTCGGATCGATGATCACCCGTGTCGGGTTCGAGCCGACGACGTGGCGCGTCGTGAGTTGAGGGTCATCGGCGGCGACGGTGCCCGCGCCAACGATGATGGCGTCGCACAGCGCTCGCATCCGGTGCATGTGCTTCAGGTTCTCTGGGCCCGTGACGAACTGGGAATCGCCCGTATGCGTGGCGATGAAGCCGTCGAGGCTCTGCCCGAGGTGGCCGACCGTTACCGGGTGAGCCTTGGTCGCGCTGCAGACCGGGAGATACAGGTCGAACAGCGGTCGACCTGGATGATGATCGGGCAGGCGAGCGGCCCACCCGTCGTGTGGTCGCCACGTGATGACCGCGTCGCGATCCGAGTCGCTGACCGAGCGTAGCCCTGCCTCGCCGACCGCGAACGACTGCGAATGTCCCGACAGCGCACACGCCTCGGCCACCTCCGCCGCCGCGAGGGCGACGCTCCAGGCCCAGTCCTCGGTCGACCCATGGCCTAGCGCCGGATCGTGCGCCATGCCCGGTGACGTTCCCATCACTCCAGTGTACGCTGAACGTCCACATGTGCCACATTGTCCCGTTTGGAGGCTTGCGCCCGCTGTCAGGCCGTACGCATCCACTTGTCGGGTACCTGCTCGAACTTGCCGGAAAGCCGCGGGCACGTGTGGCGTTTGTTCCGACGGCGACCGGCGACTCGACGGAAACGCTGGTGAACATGTATGCCCGGTTCCCGGCGGAGCGCTCCGAGCGGACGCACCTCGCGCTCTTCAATCGCACCGTCGAGGACATCGAGGCCTATCTACTGGCGCAAGACATCATTTGGATTGGGGGTGGCAACACGGCGAACCTGCTCGCGGTGTGGCGCGTTCACGGTGTGGACCGTGCGCTTCGAGCGGCGTGGGAACGCGGCGTAATCCTGACCGGTGGCAGCGCGGGATCGCTGTGCTGGTTTGAATGCGGCACGACGGACTCGTTCAACTTGGCGCGTCTGGCGCCGCTGCGTGACGGGCTCGGGTTCCTCCGCGGCAGCCATTGCCCGCATTACGACGGCGAGCCACAACGGCGTCCGCTCTACCACGCCCTCATCGCCGAGGGATTTCCTGCCGGCTACGCGATCGACGATGACGCCGCGATCCACTTCGTGGGGCAGGACCTGGTCGAGGTCGTGACGGCCCGAGCCGGGGCGAGTGCGTACCGCGTCGAACGTGGCCCGAGCGGCGGAGTCGTCGAGACCAAGCTGGACGCCCGCTTCCTGCCCGAGGGCTGACGGCGCGGGCTCCGCGTGAGGTCACGGTCCGTCGCGCGGGCCGTTGGCGTGTGCGGGTATCGCTGACGCAGCGAACGTTGGGGGCCGACGTGCGTTGACGCGCTGCTCGAAGGCGTAGGCGAGCGACAGCAGCGTCGCCTCTGACCAGGCCGGGCCGATGATGGACAGCCCAACCGGCAGGCCGTCGATGAACCCCATCGGCACCGTCACGTGAGGGTAGCCTGCCACGGCCGGCAGCTCGGCGGCGCTCCCGCCAACCTGATCGCCACGCTCGAGATCGGTGAGCCACGCCGGACCCGTCGTCGGGGCAATGAGCGCCGTCAGTTGATGCGCCGCCAGCGTACGGTTAATAAGGCTGCCGGCGGCGGCCTTTACACCGGCGCGAAGGCGCTGATACGCGTGAGGGTCGTGCGTGGCCGTGGCTTCGGCTTGCTCGAACAGCTCTTGCTGGAAGTGTGGCATCTCGCGCGCGGCGTTCATCTTGTTGAAGGCAATCACGTCGGTCAGCGTCCGCGTGGTCACCGTCTTCGGCGTCGAGGCGAGGTAGGCGTTGATCTCCGCGCGGAAGTCCGTGAGGAGCACACGCATTTCATCAGCGCCCAGCGTTTTCGCCTGCTCGATTCCACCGATGTTCACGACGGTGACGCCGGCCCCGCGCAGGGTCTCCAGGGTGCGGTCGAAGAGCGCGTCGAGGCGCCCATCGTATCCCGCGACGAATCGCAGAACGCCGAGCCGCGCACCCTTCAACGCATCGGCCGATAGGGATGCCGCGTAGTCAGCTCTCCGAGCGTCCGCGTCGCGTGTGGCCAGATCCTGCGAGTCCGAACCGGCAATTGCGGCGAGCACGATTGCGGCGTCCTCGACCGTCCGCGTCATCGGCCCCGCGGTGTCTTGGGCGGACGAGATCGGCACGATGTGACGACGCGAGACCAGGCCGACCGTAGGTTTCACACCGACGAGGCCGTTGATGGACGATGGACAGGTGATCGACCCATCGGTCTCGGTCCCGATCGCGGCCGCCACGAGGCTGGCCGCGACGGCTGCGCCGCTGCCGGAGCTCGAGCCGCAGGCGTTCCGATCGAGGGCGTAGGGATTTTTCGTGAGTCCTCCGACGGCACTCCAGCCGCTCGTGGAGGATGTGGACCTGATGTTTGCCCACTCGCTCAGATTGGTCTTGGCCAGGATGACCGCACCTGCCGCGCGAAGCCGCCCAACCAGGGGGGCGTCTCGGCCCGTGACGTTCGCGACGAGCGCCAGCGATCCTGCCGTCGTCGGCAACGGATCCGCGCTCTCGATGTTGTCCTTGATCCCCACAGGAATGCCGTGAAGTGGACCACGAACGCGGCCCGCGGCGCGCTCACGATCGAGGCGACTGGCCTCCTCGAGCGCCCTCGGATTGATTGCGATGATGCTCCGCAGCGTCGGTCCGCTCTGATCGATCGCTCGGACGCGAGCTATGTAGCGCTCGACCAATTCTCGGCTGGTCACACGACCGGCTATCAGATCGCGCTGAATCTCCGCGATCGAGCGCTCTTCGACAGCGTATGACACGAGAGGCGGAGGGGCGGTGCGGGGCGCACAGCCGACCCAGAGCGCGATGGCGTACAAGATGCCCCGGCGAAGCGCGCCTGAGCGCGGCGGGCGATCGCGTCGTCTGCAACTCGCGCTCATCCTGGTGTTCATCGTAACATCACGCCTTCGTCTGCCCGGTGCGGGCGACGTACAGTGGCCGAGGAGAGATGATGGATCTCGGGCTCAGCGGAAAGCGCGCACTGGTGACCGGCGCGACGAAGGGGATCGGCCGCCGCATCGCCGAGCGGCTCGTGCAAGAGGGCGCGCATGTGGGGATTTGTGCTCGGCATCAAGAGGACGTGGAGGCGGCCGTGGAGGCCCTCGGCGCGCAGGGAACTCGCGTTTGGGGTCGTGCCTGCGACGTGGGGAGCGGCAGCCATTACCTGCAGTGGATACACGACGCCATCGCTGCGCTTGGCGGCGTCGACGTCTTCGTGCCGAACGTGACCGCCGGAAGTCGTCGCGACCCGGTCGAGCAGTGGCGGGCGAACTTCGAGGTGGACGTGCTCGGCACAGTCCGCGGCTGCGATGCCGTGCTGCCAAAGATGACGTCGGGTGGAGCGATCGTCGCGATCGGCACCACGGCCGCCGTAGAGACGTTCATGGCGCCACACGCCTACAACGCGATGAAGGCGGCACTCATCACCTACACCAAACAGCTCAGTCAAGCCGTCGGACCGAAAGGGATCCGGGTGAATCTCGTCTTGCCGGGACCGATCGAATTCGAAGGCGGCGCCTGGGATCGGATCAAGACCCACATGCCCGAGATTTACGAGAGGATGAGGGCGCTGGAGCCGATGGGCCGCATGGGTCGACCGGAGAAGTCGCCGACGCCGTCGCCTTCCTCGCCAGCGACCGCGCCAGTTGGATCACCGGCGTCAATCTGATTGTCGACGGCGAGTTTACGAAGAGAGTGGCGTTCTAACGGTTGCCTGGCAGGTTCGGTGCGCCGAAGCGAACCGACGTCTTCACGCCGCCTGCGGATTCGATGTGCAGAGCGGCGTGGTCACCGCCGGCGTGCCGTTCTATCGTGATGCTCGTGGCGCGGTGGATCACGTGGCTCATGTGGTCGTCCGTCGTGGCGCCCACGGAGATGGTGATAGCGTTGTCGGCCTCGTCGCGGTCAGCGGAGACGCCGACCAAGGGGAGGTCGTGAATCTCGGGAAGGGCGCCGATCTCAGGGGTCCACGCCTCGACCGTCGTCAGCCATCCCTCGTGCGCGGCGCTGAAGTCGTTCAGCGCCGCGGTCCATGCCGGGCGTGGGATTTCCGTCAGGGCCATGCGTCACACTCCCGTCCTCCAGCGCCGTCGGCGGTGGCGGTGGCGGACGCAAGAAACGATACCGCGGGTTGACGCCTGGTGGCCAGATTTCGGAGGTTCGAACTGGCGAGACGTACTCGGTTGATTGCGCTGCTGGCCCCCGCATGCGCGGTCGGGTTTTCGAGTCGGGGGTCGGCGCAGCCGTCCGTTCTTCAGCGCACACCGATGGTGGCGGGTGGGTGGCTCGCCCCGGACCGGAGGCACTTGACCGGGGAGCGAACACAAAGCGAATATTCGATTTTGCACTAAGAAGGAGACAGCTCATGTGACTCGCGAGTCAGGCCGTCGGAGAGCTGAATGCCGTCCACGAGTTCTTCAATCGCTCCACGCGTCATCTGACGGAGGCCCACTCCGCGTTCGCGCCGTCCCCGGGCATGATGACCGCCGCACAGCAGGTCGCTCACGCCGCTCAGACCGTGGACTGGTTCATCGAAGGGGCCTTCCGGCCTGAAGGATTCAGTCAAGACTGGGAGGGGCAGGCGAAGGTCGTGGCGACTCACACCTCGTTGTCGGCCGCTCGGGCGTGGTTCGAAAGAGCCATTGCGAACGCGAAGGCCGTGATCGGTGCCAAGAGCGACGCGGATCTCATGGCGCCGCTGCCGTCAGGGCCGATCATGGGCGGGCTGCCCCGCATGGCGATCATCAGCTCGATCACCGACCACACAGCACATCATCGTGGAGCACTCACCGTGTACGCGCGGTTGAACGGTGTGGTGCCGCCGATGCCCTACATGGACATGTAGGACAGCCGCCTCTCCGGTAATCGGCGGCAAGCAGACGGGCTGCGGGCGAAAGCGGGGTAAAGTAGTTTCCGGGATGTCGTCTGTCGCGCTCTCGTTTGTCATTCCGCTGTTCTACAGCGCGGACACGATCACCGACGTGGTACGCGAGATCGACGCGTTGGACGTTTCGGGTGGCCACGAAATCATCCTCGTGAACGATGGCAGCACGGATCGCACGAGTGAGGTCTGTCGCGATCTGATTCGGACTGCGCGCGTGCCGATCACTCTCGTCGAGCACGCGCGCAACTTCGGTGAGCACAACGCGGTGCTCACCGGCTGGCGCCATTCGCGCGGTCGCCACATCGTTAACTTGGATGATGACGGGCAGAATCCGCCCGCCGAGGCAGTGCGCCTCTGGGAGCACGCGGTGGCGAGCGGCCTCGACGTGGTGTTCGGTAACTACGAGGTGAAGCAGCACTCCTCGTTTCGGAACCTCGGGAGCTGGTTCACGAACCGTGTCACCGACTTCGTGCTCGACAAGCCCCCTGGGTTCTACCTCTCGAGCTTTCGATGCGTCACTGCGTTTGTGGCCACGCAGGTCGCCGCGTACGCCGGGCCGTATCCCTACATCGACGGCCTCATTCTTCAGGTCACGCAGCGGATCGATTCGATCCGCGTTCGCCACGAGGAACGGCACGCGGGCGAGAGCACGTACACGATGCGCCGGTTGATTCGGCTCTGGCTGAGCGCGTGGATCAACTTCTCACTCGTGCCGCTCCGTGTCGCCGGGATTCTGGGGGTCGTCATGGCCGCTGTAGGGGTCGTTGCGTTTCTCGTGGTGGCCTGGCTGTGGCTGCGGGACGTGGGTCCGACGTACGGGTTTGGTTGGCTGATGGCCGCACTCCTCATCTTCTCGGGGACGCAACTCGTGCTCCTCGGGCTCATCGGCGAATACATCGGGCGCATGTTTCTGACCGTCAATCAGCGGCCCCAGTCCGTGGTGCGGTGCGTGGTCTCCAATCGACCCACGACTGGCACCCACGACTGCCCGTAACTGCCAGCGCGGGCTGCGCAGAATCGGCAACGTATCAAGCCAGACCCTAGTGCACCGATACTCTGATCGATGCCCACGAGAGCTCACGTCGGAGTCTGTGCGCTTGAAGATGCGGTCGCCGCCGGCCGCGAGGCGGCACAAGCGGCAGTGGCCCCATTACCAGGCGGTCGTGCAGACCTTGCGCTCGTGTTCGCGACGTCGGACTACCAGCAGCACGCCCTGATCGATGTCATCCAATCGGCGATTCCCGACGCACGAGTACTCGGCTGTTCCGGGGAGGGTGTGATCGCGCAGGATGAGTCGCTCGAGGCGTCCGCGGCTGTTGCCGTCATGGCCATCGCTTCGACGTCCATCCGGTTCGACACGTTCGTCGTCGATGAATATGCCCTGCAGCCGACCGACGCCGGGAAGCGGCTTGGCCAGATGGTGAAGGCCCAGGTGACCGACCCGAAGTGCCTCTGCATCCTCTCCGATGGCCTGATGGGCAACTGCACGGATTTCCTCAAAGCGCTGCACGACGAGATGGGGTCCGTGCCGATCGTGGGAGGAACCGCTGCCGACGCGATGAGCTTTGAGCAGACGTATCAGTACGCCGGTAACCGGGTGCTATCGGGCGGTGTGGTGGCCTTTGCCATCTCGGGTGTGGTCGATGTCGAGATCGCCGTGAGTCATGGTTGCGCACCGATTGGGCTCGAGCGGACCGTGACCCACGCCGAAAACGGATGGATCCGCGAGATCGATGGCATACCGGCCTGGCAGCTCTTCAAGGAGTACCTGGCGTCGGACGCGGAGGACCTGAACGCCGACGGCATCAGCCACCTGTGTATCGGTGAGCCGATCGCGGGCGACACCAGTGGATACGATCCGTACGTGATCCGGACGCCACTCCGGCTCGACAAGGCGTCCGGCGAGCTGTTCTTCCCGGGCGGCGGACTGACCGAAGGCAACCGGATTCACCTGACGCGGCGGGATCCCGACAAGATCAAACGGAGCGCGCAGGCGTGCGCCGAGCGCGTGCTCGACAGCCACAACGGCGACGCGCCGGCGTTCGTGTTGCAGTTCGACTGCGCGGGTCGCGGTCGCATCTTGTTCGGCGCGTGCACCGCCGCCGAAATCGTCGTTCCGCTGCGCAAGACGCTGGGACCCACGACACCGTGGCTCGGGTTTCACACCTACGGTGAGATCGCGCCCATCGCCGGGCGCCCCTACTACCACAACTACACTGTGGCGTTGTGCGCCGTGTACGATCGCGCCGCCTAGCTCGGACATCACTCTCGTGTCTGAGGTGGAAGATCTGCGTCGGCAGAACCGGGCGGTCGACGAGCAGATCAAGACGCTCGTTCGGATCGAGGCGAGCCTTCACAAGTCGCAGAACGAAATCGATCGCCAGGTCGCTCGGATCGAGCTGCTGAGCCGGTTCGCACTCGGGTGGACCAGCCGCTCCACTGCTCGCGAGATCCTGGCGGCGACCGTCGAGCTCTTCCAACGCCTGTTCAGCTGTGTGTGGGTGACCGTGCTGGCGTCGGATGCCGACGCGGTTGCGGAGGATCCGGCGCGCCTGCCCGATCGGATGCGCTCGGTGGCGGACTGGCCCACCCTTGCCCTCGCCCTCAGCGATGCGACGGGGCCTGCGGTGGTGCGCCGAGAGACCCTCCTCGGCCGGTGGCCCGCGTTCGAGCCGCACGTGCCATGTTCGGTGTTACCGGGTCATGCCGACGCCTTCCACGTCGTGATGACACTGCGCGATCGCGAAGGCCTGCCGAGCTATGTGCTCGTTGCCGCGGGGAAGGTCCTGAAGCGCAGTACTCACCTCAAGGACGCGCCGAAGCCGTCGAGCCTCGCGTTCCTCCAGTTGATGAACAGCCACGTGGAACACATGCTCCGCACCACGCGGCTCCTCGAGGATCTGGCACGGACCCACCAGCACCTCGAGGCAGCGCGTGACGAACTCGAGGATCGCGTGGACGCCCGCACACGCGAACTGCAGGCAGAGGTCCTCGAACGCCGACGCGCCGAGGAAGCACTGATCGTGGCCCGAGACGTCGCCGAAGCCGCCAGTCGCTCGAAGAGCGCGTTTCTGGCGCACATGAGCCACGAGCTACGGATGCCGCTCAACGCCATCATCGGCTACAGCGAGATGCTTCAAGAAGAGGCGGCAGCCGAGGGACGGGAACACGCCTCGCGCGACTAAGGGGTGGTGATCGCCTCCGGCAAACACCTGCTGAGCATGGTGAACGACATCCTCGACCTGTCGAAGATCGAGGCCGGCCGGATGCGGTTGGACGTGGAGACCTTCGAGGTAAGTCCCGTGCTGGAGGTGCTCATCAACACCGCGCGTCCGTTGCTCGAGCGCAACGGCAATCGCTTCGAGCTGGTAAGACCAGCGCCATTGGGCGTGATGGCCAGCGACGCGATGCGCCTGCGGCAGGTCCTCCTGAATCTTCTCGGCAACGCGGCCAAGTTCACCGAACGCGGCCTCGTGCAACTGGGCGCGACTCGCGTCGAGCTCGACGGCCTCGCTGCTCTGGTCTTTCGCGTCGAGGACACCGGAATCGGGATGACCGCCGAGCAGATGAGCCGGCTGTTCAACGAGTTCACGCAGGCTGACTCCTCGACGACCAGAAGGTTCGGCGGAACCGGATTGGGCCTTGCGATCAGCCGTCGGCTTTGCCGACTCATGGGCGGGGACATCAAAGCGGCCAGCGTTCCCGGACAGGGCAGCACGTTCACAGTGACGCTGCTCGCCGCGATCGACGCGGGCGCGCTGCGGGACGACCGCCAGCCCGAATCGAGCCCGTTCAGTCCCGATTTGGCCCCGTCGTCCTCAATCCCGAGTTGTGACGGGTGAAGCGGTGGGCGCTCAGGCCGTCACGGTGGCGGCCGACAGCGCCCCGCGTACCGCTGTCAACAGAACCTGCCGCGAGAAAGGCTTCTGCACGAGCGTGGGGGCATCCTCCGGAATATGATGTGCTTCTAGCGCGTCATCGGGGTATCCGCTCATGAAGAGCACGCGCACGTCGGGATAGCGCTGCTGCACGTGCGTGGCCAACTCCGGACCGCTCATGCCGGGCATCACGACGTCGGTCAAGAGGAGGTCGACCGGGCCGTCGTGTCCATCTAGGCGCGTCAGCGCCTCGTCGCCACTCTCGGCGGCCACCACGTGATAGCCTGCCGACGTTAGAAATCGGAGCGTCACCTCGCGAACGGCCGGCTCGTCTTCGGCGAGCAGAATGGTCTCCTCACCACGGGGGTCCGCGATGGTGACTGGCGGACGCAGGGGCAGTGCTTCCACGGCGTCGGTCACCGCCGGAAGATGAACCACGAAGGCGGTGCCCATACCCAGGCGGCTGGCAACGGTTACATAGCCGCCGCTCTGCTGCACGATGCCGTGGGCCGTGGCGAGGCCGAGGCCGGTCCCTCCACCGGATTCCTTGGTCGTAAAGAACGGTTCGAACACGTGCTCGAGCACCGCAGCCGGTATGCCGACTCCGGTATCGATCACGCTGAGCGCGACAAACGGCCCTGGCCGAAGCTCGTGTGCGCGACACTGTTCTTCGGAGAGCTCCACCCCCTCCACACGAATCGTGAGCTGACCACCCGCCGACATCGCGTCGCGCGCGTTCACCACGAGATTGACCAAGACCTGCTCGATCTGCCCGCGGTCCGCGTGTACGCATGGCACGCGCTCCCCGAGCTGGCAGGCAAGCTGGATGTGTTCGCCGATCAGTCGGCGCAGCATGTGCTCACAGCCGCGCACGACCTGGCGCACGTCAAACACTTCGGCCTGGAGCACCTGCCGTCGGCCGAACGCGAGCAGTTGCTGCGTGAGCTGTGCGGCACGCATCGTGGCTTCCCGGACCTCCTGGAGCGTGCGTCGATTGGGGTCCTCGGGCGCTATCCCGTCCACCGCGAGCTCGGTCGCGCCGCCGATGACGGTGAGCAGGTTGTTGAAGTCGTGGGCCACGCCGCCGGCCAGTCGGCAGATCGCCTCGAGCCGTTGCGCTTGCCGAAGTTGGTCCTGCAAGGCGCGTCGCTCGGTGACATCACGCATCACGCTGAGCGTGCGATTCGACCCGAGCGGGACAACCCGCGACTCGATCCAGGCCGAGCGCCCGTGCCATGACACCTGGGACTCGAGGACTTCGGGTGCTTTCGTGTCGAGCACTCGCAGGCGTACCGCTTCGAGAGGCGCCGCGTCGGCCGGCGCGAGCAAGTCCACCGCTCGATGTCCGACGAGCTGATCGGGGGAGACGGCGATGTTCGACTGCGGAGACGCGTGTGCGCCGACGCAGCGACCGGTCCGGTCGCTGATGACGATCAGATCGGGAAGCGCGGCGAGGACGGCTTGCCATTGGGCCTCGCTCATCGCGAGCGACTGCTCGGTCTCGCGCTCGCGAAAGAGGTCACGTATCACGATGAGCGTGTGGCGCTCGTCGTCGACCGGCACGGAGCTCAGCGAGACATGGACGGGGAACTCCAGGCCATCGGCCCGGATCGCGATGGTATCGAGGGCTATGGGGTCCTCGGCGACCGCAGGCGTCCCTTCGAGCAGAGGAATCAAGCGCTTCGCCTCAAGTGCGGTTGAGCGTCCCGCATCCACCGCGAGCATCGCCGCGGCGCTGCGATTCATTGCGCGCACGGTCTTGTCGGTGTCGACCACGATGATGCCCTCGCTCACGCCGTCGAGCACGCCGCGCATGAGGTTCTGGGACCGACGACGTTCGAGGACACCGGTTGATAGAACCAAGAACGCGCCGCTGACAATCAGGTGCAGCCACACGCTGGTCAGGACCTCCGCGGTGCTCGCCTATCCCGCCCACACGCTCGAACGCCACACCAGGGTGCCGGCGGCAGTCAAGGCAAACGCGACGTTCGCCAGACCACCTGCCAGCGGAAACCTCAGTGCCGCCAAGGCCAGCGGCGGCGCGAGCAGACCCGGTCGCGCATACCCTGGCCCGGACCACATCAGATAGGCGGCCACGACCACCCCGCCGAGCATCGCCACCATTTCCACCGCGCGGCGTCCCGTCGGCAACAGATGGCGCCGAGCGGCGACGATGGCGACCGGCACGACGATCGACATGCTGAACAGGTCAGCAATGAACCGAAGGTGCCAGACACTCAGGAGCGACTGCCACCATGCCGCGGATGGACCGGCGATGGTCCAGCAGGTGGCACCCACGACGGCATCCGCTGTGACCGCCTCGATGAGGTGCCGCGCATCCTTGACGGTCCACACTGCACGGAGATCGACACCGCGCCGCCGCAGCAGAGCCGCGCCGGCGGTGGCCCCAGCCGCGTCCGCATATCCCCGCGCGAGCGCGAGTCCGATCGGGTCCTGGCCGATGATCCCGGCGGAAAGACTGCTGGCGAGAGCTCCTGCGATCGCGAGCGGCAGGCGACGCGCCGGCGGCGCGACCGCCAGGATCACAAAGAGTAAGCCGGGAGCTAGGGGCAACAGGGAGAAACCGGCAGGCTCGATGCTGATTCTGCCCAATTCGAGGCTTGCCAGATAGAGGAGAACGAGAAGAGGTTGGAGCACGCTGCTGACGGAATGTATCGGCGACTGCGCGTCGAGACACGGAGAGTCAACGAAGGGCGGGGCGATACATTCGAGGCGAAGCCGTGCAGTCGTGAGCAGCGACCGAGCCGGAGCTACCGCCGAAGCGCTGCGACGTAGGGGGGCGCGCAGAGCCCGACTAGTCTTCGTTAGGCTGGCGCCTCCAAATCTCGACCGGCCACGACTGCTGGGCCCACGGGAGGTCGATGACCAAGTGCTCGACGGGTCGATAGCGGACCGCGAGCGCGTCGGGTGTGATGCGGTCGAGGGCGAGCCGGTTCGAGATGACGAGATCGAAGGCCCCGTTGTGGATGGCGGAATAGAAGCGTCGCTCGAACAAGCGCACGGCTGTCTCGAAGCGCTCAGTCTCTCCCCAGAGAGGAGCGAGATACGCCGGGAGCCGCCGATTGTGGAAGTACTCCGTGTGACCCGTCTCGATGGGATCGCGACCGGCGGCCAGCAGCAGCGGGGCCACTTCGCTCGTCCCCGTCGGACGGACGGCCGCGTCGATGGCGCGCGCCAATCGGTCGAATGTCGACTCGGCCCGAGCCATGCGGTCCAGGTCGAACGTGAACCAGTGGGCGTTGATCGCGACCGCCACGAGCAGTGCGAGCGACATGGCAACGCGAGCGAGCAGCCGACGATCGGCCTCTCGGAGCGCCACGATCGTTAGAGGCGGTGTGACGACGTGGAAGAAATAGGTCATGTGCGCGCCCCGGTGTCCGCCAAGCACGAGCAAGACGGCGGCGAGCCCCACGAGGAGCGCTACGGTCCAGAGGTCCATCGCTCGTTGCCACGGTCGCCAGGCGATCACGGCCGCCACAATCAGGGGGAGACTGAAAAGCGTCCAATCCAGAGACTGTCTCACGAGGTGTCCCACGTCGTACGTGGTGGCGTGGAGGTTTGCACCGAGCACGATAGATGGCCACGCCGGGTACATCGTGGCCAGACCAATCATCGTCATGGCCGTCGCACAGGCCGCCACCGCCCCTGCCTTCAGGCCCATGGTTGGGCCCCGTCTCACTCCGATCCAGGCGACGGCCGAGACGACCGGCAAGACGTAATAGACCTTGGTCGCCAGACCGGCGAGGGACAGGAGCAGACCAAGAGCGAATCGCTTGGGTGACGCAGGATTGGGCGCCATCGTCGCGTAGGCTGCGATGAGCAAGGCGATACCCACCCCGTCGGGTCGTGCGGTGGGGCCCACCCAGTACAGCAGGCCCGCGAGGTTGATCGCGGCTCCGGCCAGGGCCGTCGGACGTGTCGCATCGAACGCACGCAGGGTGCGGTAGATCAGGAAGCAGGCGATCGTGATGCCGATTCCGTTGACTAATCGATGCGTGAAGAGCGTCGGACCGAACAGCCAGGCCCACGGCACGACGAGCAGCGGGTAGAGCGGACCGTAGAGATTCGCCGGCCCAGGCAGAGTCTCGAACGCGTACGGGTTCCGAAACTCAAGCAGCGCCCTGGTGGACCAGAGGAGGGCGCCCTCTCGCATTTCCTGCGGCGCCGGGGAAACCACCATCCGGAGCCAGAACGGTACGAGACAGGCGATGCACGCCACACCGAGGAGCGTCATCCACCGTGACCACTGTTGTAGCGGGAGGGCGTCCAGGCGTGACCGCTGGGTCAGGCCGTTCACAGAGAACGACAGTACTCGAGCGGTCATGGCCAACGAGCGCATGCCGGGGAAGGAATCGCGCCTGCGAGTATACCGTCGGCGCCTTGCCCAGAGGCCATTAGGGGGCGAGGGGAAGACGGGCTAAGGGGCCCGCCTAGCCCTCGCCTAGCCCCTATCTTCGCAGCCGCCTCAGTCGCGTTCCACCACTCAAGTCGTAGCGGCGTGACGATCAGCCCCATGGTGTCCACGAGCGCGTGCGCCAGAATCATGGCGAAGAGATCGCGGGTGAGGATGAAGACGACGGCGCTCACCGCACCGGCCACGACGAAGGTCTGCACCGGCCCTGATCCCCACATCGGGTAGTGAAGGAACGCAAATGCGAGCACGACGATGACGGCCGCACCGCAGTAGCTGCCGAGTAACGTGCCGAGCCGCGTGAGCGCGTACCCGTGAAAGAGGGTCTCCTCGACCACCGCCGCAGTGATGACGGCGACGATCCGTAACCACATCGGCAGAGAGAGCACCCGGTTCATGCCGGCACCGAATCCAGACAAACCGGACTTGTTCAGGAACCACATGTTGAAGGGAAACACGACGTAAATGTGCACGGCGGCCAACGCGATCCCCAGCAGCAGGGAACGCCAGCGGAGCGGTCGCAGCCACAACGACGCGAGCGGTTCGCGTTCCCACAAGAGGACCACCGCGAGGATCGCCGCAAACAGCAGCCAAAGGACCACGTGGCCTCGCACGTGCGTAGCCACGCGATCGTCTTCACCCAGACACCTGCCGATCGGACTGACGAGTGCTCCCACGCCCCCAAACACAATCAGGAGCCCCACAAGGACCGGTAAGACCCTCACGCGACGAGCATAGCAGCCTCGACGAGTCAGTACCGTACAGTGACGAGCGCGCCCCGGACGTGTCGGCTGACGGTTGGCGACACATCGACGCGAGGTCGCGCGGAAGAGGAGGGCTTGGCTGACGGTCGGCGAACCGCATCGATGATCGCGCCGACACCGGCACCGATGCCTGCCCCGAGGATGCCGGCGACCGTGTAGTAACCTCGCGCCTCGCTGTCCCAGATCGGAATCACCATGGGCCAGACGGGATGAGCGCCGGTCGTCAACAGGACGACGGAGAGGACCGCGACGACCGCCGACACCCCGCCCAGCCGCTGCGCCCTGTGCACGTGCCAGAAGGCCTCGCGTTTCCAGTTGATGTCGAAGTGCGGCACCACGACGAGCGCCAGCACGACCAGGCCGGGTAGGACGACGCCGGAGATCAGCGGCGGGTAGTAGTGCAGCAGCTCCTGTAAACCCAAGAAGTACCACGGGGCTTTTGCTGGGTTCGGTGTCTTCTCCGGATTCGCCAACTCCTCGAGCGGCGCGTCGAACAGCAGCGCCACCACAACGAGCCCAAGCGACAACCCGACGAACGCGATCGCCTCGCGGACCAGCAGGTGCGGAACGGTCATCACCATCGGCTCATCGTCTGCGTCGACGGCCGGCATGCGATCACCTTGTACGACAACCACACGAATCGGCGAGCGTCGCGCGTCGTCGTCGCAATGGAGCGCGAAGCGCGGAGCCGTGGCCATTACGCCCCCTCATCCCCAGTGGTTGGCGTGTGCGATGAGCGCTCGGGCGCCGACGACCGATCGGGCAGGAAGATCCCACCGTCCTTCCGGACGCGCCAAATGTGCACGGACGCGAGCACCGTCAAGAAAAGCGGCAAGACGACGCAGTGCAGCACGTAGAAGCGGAGCAATGCGTTTTCGTTGACGGCGTTGCCGCCGAGCAACAGGAACTTGATCTGCGGACCGATGACCGGCACGGCATCGGCCATGTTCGTGCCGACCGTGACGCCCCAGTACGCCAGCTGGTCCCACGGCAACAGGTATCCGGTGTACGAGAGCAGAATCGTGATGAGCAGGAGCAGCACACCGATCAACCAGTTGAACTCTCGCGGCGGCCGATACGCGCCCGCGAAGAACACGCGGACCATGTGCAGCAGCACGAACGCCACCATCGCGTGCGCGGCCCAGCGGTGCAGGTTGCGCAGGAACGGTCCCATGTAGACGACGAACTGGAGGTCCTTCATGTCGTCGTAGGCGCGCGGGACCGAGGGGTGGTAGTAGAACATCAAGAAGATGCCGGTCACGACCAGGATGAAGTAGCAGCCGCCCGAGAGTCCGCCGAGGTAGAAGGTCCGGCTGAACTCGATCGCGCGCAGGTTCACCTTCACAGGGTGGATGTGGAGGAAGAAGTTGCTGAAGACGGCGAGCGACCGATTGCGATTGGTCGCCGCCCACCCCGTCGCACGATGGAGCGGTACACACGATTGGCCGTGACGGCGTGGCCCAGCGTGCGCATCATCGACAGCGTGCCGGCCATCGCGCTACACCTTCAGCACCGTCTCGGGTGCGACGACCTTCGAGGTGTCGACGACCAGCAGTCCGCGCTCCACCGAGAGCGCGAGTCGCGGCAGTGGTCGGGGCGCTGGGCCCTGCCGTGCGCTCCCGTCTGGCGCGAACTGGCTGCCGTGGCACGGACATAGAATGCGGTTGTTCTCGCGCTCGTACTGCGTCAAGCAGCCTAGGTGCGTGCAGACGGCGCTCATGGCGATGAATCCGCTCGCGGCGTGCATGACGTAGACCTTCTGTTGCGGCAGCACGGTGAGGGTGCCGACCGCGATGTCGTCGGGTCGGTCGATGCGAAACCGGGTCTCTGGCTCGAAGAGCACTTCGGGCCACAGATAGCGCACTGCCGTGACCGCCGTCCCGACGTTGGCAAGCGCCAAGGCGCCCGCTCCGACCGCCTGCAGGAACACACGGCGAGTGTGCGCACTTTCGCCTTCGGCACGCGTGGCCCTCAGGTCGTCGATGAGAGCCATCAGATCACCCGATCGGCCATCGCCTGAGAGAGGCCTCATCATGCCGGTAGGGGGCCTGCATCGTGATGACGCCGGTGGGGCACCGTCGGGCGCACAGGCCGCAGCGGATGCAGGCGGTTTCGTCTTTCAAGAGCGCCGCGCCGGATCGACGGTCGAGCAACTCCGCCGGCGCGCCGTTGGGGAGCAGCGCTCGAGCCTCGTTCTCGGCCGCCGCCACCCGCATGATCGACACGAGGTCGATGCACGCCTCGGGGCAGACATCCACGCAGCCACCGCACTGGATGCACTCCGATCCTTGGACGCGAGAGGAGTCGAAGATCGTGTTCACCCGGCAGTGCAGGCAACGGCTCCCTTCCGCGCGAGCCTCATCGATCGAAAGAGCCTGCTCGACCTCCTCACTCGCCTGCCGCCGCTCGATCGGCGTGACCGGCACTCGGCTGCGAGGGACGGTCTCGTAGTCGCCCCGCGCGAACGGGTGGCTGTAGCCGAACGTCGGGAAGACGTGCA
Source organism: Acidimicrobiia bacterium (assembly GCA_016871175.1). Lineage (GTDB taxonomy): Bacteria > Acidobacteriota > Vicinamibacteria > Vicinamibacterales > CAVVIG01 > VFZL01. The sequence continues at coordinate 236,261 of VFZL01000001.1, forward strand.
CGACGTGGTCCGGCTCCTCGTCGTGGCGGCCTGTCAGGTAGGTGTCGATCGAGCGCGCCGCACGGCGTCCGTCCGCCACCGCGGCGATCACGATGCCCGGTCCGAACGCGATGTCGCCGCCAGAGTAGACACCCGGCACCGACGTCGTGAGCGTGGCAGGGTCGACGACGACGGTCTGCTGGGGTGTGGTGGTCAGCCCGTGATTCGGACCGAGGAAGCTGAGATCGCCGATCTGACCGACGGCCAGCACGACGGTGTCGCACGGCATTTCACGCTCCGAACCGTCGACGAAGCTGGGCGCGAATCGACCGTTCTCGTCGAACACGCGTGCGACGTCGATCGTCTGTAGTGCCTCGACCCGCCCGCGTCCCAGGATCGCTTTCGGCCCTCGACCATGGACGAGCTCCACGCCTTCGTGCGAGCCCTGCTCGATCTCTTCCGGATCGGCAGGCATGTCCTCGCGCCGCTCGAGCGATACGAGCGTGACTCGGCGACCGAGCGCGCTCGAGGCGGCGACCGCGGCGTCGGTCGCGAGGTTGTGGTGCTCCTCGGTGTCTTGGGAGGTGCCGCCGAAGCGTCGGGCAGTGCGCGCCACGTCGAACGCGACATTGCCTCCGCCCACGACCACGATCGAGGAGCCGACGTCGAGCAGTTGATTGAGGTTGATCGCCGCGAGCAGGTCGACGGCAGTGAGCACACCGGGCAAATCCACGCCCGGCAGACGCAGGCTTCGGCCCTTGCGGCACCCTGGCGCGAGAAACACCGCGTCATGCGACCTTCGAAGGTGGGCGAAGGTGAGGGCGGTCCCGATTTCCACCCCCAACCGGAACGTGACCCCCAAGGATTCGATGAACGCAATCTCTCGCTCGACCACGGTCCGCGGGAGGCGGTAGTCGGGGATGCCCAACCGCATCATGCCGCCCGCTACTGGTGCGGCGTCGAAGAGCGTGACTGCGTGGCCCATGAGCGCGAGGTCGTGCGCACACGACAACCCCGCAGGACCCGAGCCGACGACTGCAACGCGGCCTGCGACTGCCGCACGCGGACGCGGGCGCTCGACCGCTTCGAGGATCTCGTCGAAGCGGCACGCGCTCTCGATACCGAACTGCTCGGTGACCACGCGTTTCATCGCTCGAATCGCGATCGGCGCATCGAGCTGACCGCGACGGCACGCGGCCTCGCAGGGGTGCGCGCAGATCCGCCCGCAGATCGACGCCAGCGGATTCGGACGACGAGCGAGCAGATAGGCCTCGCGATAGCGTCCCTGGGCGATGAGGCTGACGTATCCGCCGGCGTTCGTGTGGACGGGACAAGCCGCGCGACAGGGGAAGTTGCTGTCGAGGTACCGCGCACTCAGAGCATCGCGCCCATGCCACCACGAGCCGTCTGGCTGGGTGGCGTTCAGCAATGTGGGGAACATCCCCGAGTCCCTCCCGTCGGCTGACAGGCCGCCTGATCGCCGCGTCGAGTCGGTGGTCGTGACGCCTTTGGGGGCAGCAAGCGCAATACCAGTCGCGCGGAATTGCCTTTTCGAGCCGACGCGAGTTCCTATCAGGACGGCGGCCGCGCTCGCCCCGAACCGATGCCGGGTTCCCGGCAGGTTCGACGCCCCGTCGGCGCTCCGGTTAGAAGTCGACGGCAGGAGCCGTACTGCTGCGCGCACCATGCCGGATGACGGCTGCCGATCGGGTGAGAGGTTGTCAGGTCCAGGAGCAACGTCGCGAATCGATTGAGGTCGGCGAGGGCCAACGGTAGTGTTCACCGTCCCCATGTCGATTGAGTGTCCGCCGCCACACTGGCAACGTCGGGCCGCACCGTGCTCAGAAGCTCGGTCGTGGCGTCGCGGGTGCGTGGTGAGCGGGCCGACGAGCGAGGCTCAGGCCGGCGGCGCTAGGACCGTGCAGACCGACGCGCAGATGGGGCCGCCGATGTTGAATGTGGCGGCGTACCGCGGATTTGCCACCTGGAGCTCGCGCGGTGCCTTGCCGGCCAGTTGCCACGCGGACCAGCCAATCATCGCGATGCCGGTCGCGCCGATCGGGTGACCCTTGGCGATGAGGCCGCCCGACGTGTTGATGGCGCACTCGCCGGTGACCGCCGCGCGCTCGTCGGCCCAGTATCGGGCGCCGCGACCGACGTCCGCCTTGCCGACGACCTCGGTCCCAATCGCACCCATCACGGTGAAGCAGTCGTGCAGTTCGGCCACGTTGACCTCGTTGGCCTTGATGCCTGCCATCGTGTAGGCCTTCTGCATAGCGCGGTACGCACCGGCCGGGCGGAGCACGTCGCGCCCGGCCTTCTTGAGCGGATCGGTCGCCTGCGCCCAGCCCGCGAGCCGTACGCACTGCGCCGGCGACAGGCCGAGACGCTCGAGCCCCTCGCGCGTGGCGAGCATCATCGCCGCGTAGCCGTCACTGATCTGCGAGCAGTCGTACGTCTTGAGCGGGAGCCCCTCGACGATGGAGCGATTCACGCCCTCGAGGGTTTCGGCCACGTCGAGCGTCAGGGTCACGTCGCGCATCTGGGCGAACGGATTGAAGCGGGCGTTCGCGTACTCCGTCACGGCGATCGACGCGAGCTCCCGCGCCGTGACGCAGTGCGTGGCCATGTAGGCGGCCATCACCTCAGCAAAGAGATGCGGGAAGACGAACACCTTTCCTTCCCGCTCATCGGGATGCGAGAAGTACCCGAGCACGCGTCCGATGAGCTTGCCGTCCATCTTCCCCGCGGCGTCCCGCATCTTCTCGAACCCGACGGCGATGCCCACGTCACCCAGCTCGAGCTGCAGCTTGTGCACGACCGAGAGCACCGCCTGTCCACCTGTGGCACACGCGTTCTCGACGGCTTCGATGGGCTTGCCCTCGAGACCCGGCACGCTGGCCAGGAGACCCGCGAGCAACCCCTGTTCGTTCAACGAGAAGTTGCAAGCCGAGCCTATCGAGGCGACGTCGATGGCCGATGCCTCAACGCCGATCTCCTGGCACGCGCCCGTAACGGCGCGCTCGATGATCGACGGTACGGTCATATCGAACAGCTTGCCGAAGGGCGATTGGTGGTACGCGGCAATGTAAATGGGCTTCATACGGTCAATCACTCTGACGCTTCACATCGAACGCCGGATTCTGGAGCTCTTGCTCCTTGGCCACCGCCACGACGAACGACCTCGCAAGCCCTGGCAAAGCCGCCGCGACGCGTCGTGCGTACTTGAGCAAGAGTGCAGGCACATCTGCTCGATCACATTGTAGAAACGGGTCAGATGGTGACCGGCGCTGTCGTACGCCGCCGGCGACCCTTCGTCGAAGCGGCTGGCGGCCAGTTCGAACGCTCCAGCCGCGATCGCGCAATCGGCGGCGATCTCGTCCGTCAGAGTCTGAAGCTCTAGCTGATCCACACGTCGCCTTCCTTCAAAATCCGGTCCCGAAACCGACAGTGATCGGGCAGCACGACGTCAACGGGACGGCCAAGCCGCTCGCTCAGCTTCGACATCAACTGTCCGACACTGATCCCTTCTGGCTCGCGCTCGAGCGCCAAGTCGATGTCGGAAGCGGCGTTGAAGCGACCCGGCTGTAACAGCGAACCGAACACAACCACGCGCTGGCCGGGGATGAGCGCCGCGAGATGCTCGCGGAGCAGCCGACGGGTGCTCTCGCAGAGCGCCAGCCGTTGCCGGTGCCGGGCTTCGTCGCGCTGCTGAAGCAAGGTGGACATCGAGTCTGTCGTGGGCCTCCCTCTCCACGGACGAGATTAGCACGAGGAATTCGTAACGATCGCCGCACGTCGTGACCGAGCGTGCGTGCGAAGAACGTGGCAATGAACGCGCAGTCTCATGCACCTCATGTGCACCAACTGCGGTAAAGTTCACGACAAAGGCACTTTATGCTGTCGAGTCGACGCCAGTTGGGATCAATCGTTGCTGTGGTGGCCGCGTTCGTGGCCACACTGGGCGCGGCCGAAGTGGTCAAGGTTCCCCCGGCCAAGCCGTCGCCGCTTGCGGACGCGGTGCAACGAGGCGACACGCAGGCCGTCCAGTCGCTGCTGAAGAAGAAGGCGGACGTCAACGCGCCACAAGCCGACGGCGCCACCGCGCTTCACTGGGCGTCCTACCGCGGCGATGCCGAGTCGGCCATCGCGCTCATCCGCGCCGGCGCGAACGTCAACGCGCGCAACAACTACGGCGTCACGCCGCTCGCCCTCGCGGCTCAGCAAGGGAGCGCGGCGGTGCTGAACCTCCTTCTCGAAGCGGGCGTCAACCCGAATGACCCGATGCACGTCGTGAACAGCGGCGAAACGCCGCTGATGCACGCGGCGCGATCGTCCAAGGTGGACGCGGTCGAGGCGTTGGTGCGTGCGGGTGCCAACGTGAACGCGAAGGAAACGTGGAACGGTCAAACAGTGCTGATGTGGGCCGCGGCCGAAGGCGACAGCGCGATGGTGTCCGCGCTGCTGAAGATAGGCGCCGACCTCCACGCGCGCTCCAACGGCGGCACGACCCCGTTCGTGTTTGCTGTGCGCAAAGGAGACGTGCGCACCGTGCAGGCGATGCTCGCGGCGGGTGCCGACGTCAACGAAAAGCGGCCTGGTGACCTCGCGACGCCGCTGCTCGTGGCCATCATCAACGGCCATGAAGATCTCGTGGACCTGCTCCTCGACAAGGGCGCCGATCCGAATGCAGAAGGCGGCTCCACCAACCTGACGGTAACGGGCGCCAAGGCTTCGGAGATCAACATCGCGTTCAAGACGCCCACCTTCCGCGAGCAACTGCGCGATACCGGCACCGAGCTCTGGAACGGCCGGAGCAACTCGTGGGGCCGGCCGCTGCAGGCTGCGGTGCACGTCGCCAACTGGCACGTCAGCGACATCCTCATTGCCGTCAACATCGATCGGATCCGCGTCATCAAATCGCTGTTGGCCCATGGCGCGGACGTCAACGGCCGCAACACCGACATGGAGCCGCGCTGGGAAGGCGCGCGCTATCGCCGTCGTCTGGTGGGCGCAACCGCGTTGCTCTTTGCCGCGAAGGCGGCTGACGTGGAAGTGATGCGGCTGCTGCTGGCCCACGGCGCCGATCCGAAGATCAACACGGGCGTCAACATTACGCCGCTGATGGCGGCAGCTGGTATCGCGTGGGCGTCGAATCAGGAAAGGGCGAGCGAGGCCGACGTGCTGGAAGCGGTCAAGCTGCTGGTGGAAGAGCACGGGCTCGACGTGAACTTCGTGGCCGATACCGGCGAGACGGCGATGCACGCCGCCGCGTACCGCGGTGCCAATAGCGTGGTGCAGTATCTGTTCGATCGCGGCGCGAAGCTCGATGTCGCCGACAAGAGCGGTCGAACGCCATTGGCGGTTGCCAACGGTGTGGAATACGGCAACTCGTTCGCCTCGCAACCGCACACGGCGGTGCTCTTGCGCAAGCTCGGTGCGAAGGAAATCCCCTGCCCCGGCTTCTGCCCGAACATGATCCCCGAAGAAGCCTTGCCACGCGAGGAGGCGGTTCGATGACACGCAGGTTGACGGGAATGTTGGTTGGCGCGTGCGCGATCCTCGTCGTCACGCTCGGAGTGGCTGGGAGCGCGCAGCAGTCGCCCACGACGGCGAAGCCAGCATCGGAACGGACCCCGTCGACGTCAACGACGTCGACGGCTGCCGCCCACCAGGCGCTGATCGGCAAGTACTGCGTGACGTGCCACAACGACCGGTTGAAATCGGGCGGTCTCGTGCTGAGCGCCCTCGACGTTTCAGCCCCCTCAAAGCACAGCGAGGCGTGGGAACGCGTCATCCGCAAGCTGGAGACCGGTGCCATGCCGCCGGCGGGACGCCCGCGCCCGGACAAGACGGCGGTCGACGGTCTCGTGAGGTATCTCGTCGCGGATCTCGACCGCGCCGCCGCGACCCAACCAAATCCAGGACGTCCAGGGCTTCAGCGTCTGAACCGTGCCGAGTACAAGAACGCGATCCGCGATCTGCTCGCGCTGGACGTCGACGTCACGTCCATGTTGCCGGCCGACACGGCGGGCTTCGGGTTCGACAACAACGCCGATGCGCTCACGCTGTCCTCTGCGCTCACCGAGCGCTATCTGAGTGCCGCCGCGAAGATCAGCCAAATCGCGCTGACACGTCCGCGCGGTCTGCCAACGCCCGAGACATTCTTCGAGCCGACCGACCGGAGTGTCGCGACGCGGTGGAGCGACGACATGCCGTTCGGCACGCGCGGGGGGATCGCGGTCCGCTATCTGTTCCCCGCCGACGGCGAGTACCTGATCGAGACGCGTCCGAAAGAGAACGGCGCCAACGACGGATTCGAGAACTTCTCTGACGAGATTCATCAGCTCGACATTGCCATCGATAGCGTCAAGGTCTGGTCGGCTGGTCTCGGCGGACCGGAGTGGAAAGGCAACCGGCTCGGACCGAAGCGAGCCGAGCTCGAAGGCAAGATGCTCGACCAGATGAAGGTCACCGTGCACGTGAAAGCCGGCGATCACCTCGTGCAGGCGTACTTCGCCCAGAGGACGGCCTCGGTCTCCGAGGATCTCTTCGACCCGTCACTGCGCCGCGAACCGTATCGCCCAGTCGGCGGCATACCGAAGCTCTCGTATCTCCGGATCACCGGACCGTTGAACGGCACGGCGACCACGAGCGACACGGAAAGCCGCCGCCGCGTGCTGCTGTGCCGCCCTGCGGCACTCACCGGCGCGGCATCGCCCACCGGCTCGGCGGGGCCCGCTACGCGGGGAGATGACGCGTGCGCCAAGCGCATCATCTCGGCGCTGGCGCGCCGCGCCTATCGCCGTCCAGTGACCGACGCCGAGATCGAAGTGCCACTAGCGAGGTATCGCGCCGGCGCTCAGCAGGGTGGATTCGAGTCAGGCGTCGAGATGGCGCTCCGCAGCATTCTCGTGAGCCCGAAGTTTCTGTTCCGCGTGGAGAGTCAGCCATCGACCGTCGCGCCGAACACGCCGTATCGGCTCAGCGACATCGACTTGGCATCGCGGCTGGCATTCTTCTTGTGGAGCAGCATCCCCGACGACACGCTGCTCGACCTGGCCGCCAAGGGCACGCTGCACCGACCGGAAGTGATGCAGCGCCAGGTGGAGCGGATGCTGACCGATCGGAAGTCTCAGGCGCTCGTCGACAACTTCGCGGGACAGTGGCTGCACGTACGCAACGTTCGGTCGCACCAACCGAGCCCGGAGACGCTCTTCCACTTCGACGACAACCTGCGCACGGCGCTTGAGCAAGAAATGAACCTCTTCTTCGAGAGCCTCGTCCGGGAGAACCGCCCCATCACCGACTTGCTCGACGCCAACTACACTTTCTTGAACGAACGTATCGCCAAGCACTACAGCATTCCCGGTGTGCAGGGTGAGCGCTTCAGGCGCGTCACGTTGCCGGACGGCAGCGTCCGTAGCGGTCTGCTCGGCAAAGGCGCTATCTTGATGTCCACGTCGTATCCGAGCCGGACTTCACCGGTCATCCGCGGCAAGTGGATTCTCGAGAACGTATTCGGCACGCCGCCTCCGCCGCCGCCGCCCAACGTCCCTGCGCTGGCCGAGGAGCGGGACCCGCGCAAGGTGCTGCCGATCCGCGAGCAGATGGCCGCGCACCGGAAAAATCCGGTGTGCGCCGGTTGCCACTCGCAGATGGACCAGTTGGGATTCGCGCTCGAGAACTTCGATGCGATCGGCGAATGGCGAGACATCTATCCATCCGGCACGCGGGTCGACGCGTCGGGCCAGCTGCCCGACGGCGCGAAGTTCGGCGGTCCCGTCGAGCTTCAGGCGCTGCTCCGCGAACACTCGGATCAGTTCAAGACGACGATGGTCGAGAAGCTGCTAACCTACGCATTGGGTCGAGGCCTCGAGGCGAGCGATACGCCTGCGGTGCGCGCGATCAAACGAGGCGCGGCGAGCACCAATTACCGGTTCGCGTCGCTCATTCAGCAGGTTGTGGCGAGCACGCCGTTTACGCACAGAATGGCCGTAGAGTTGAGCAACTGAGGCTGTTGGAGACACGCATGATCATCACGAAGCTCGCGTTGCCGCGTCGCACGTTCCTTTGCGGCATGGGCGCGGCCGTCGCCTTGCCGTTGCTGGATGCGATGGTGCCCGCCCTGGGCGCGCAGTCGAGGTCGAAGGGGAGCCCGCGGTTTGCCGCGGTCTACGTCGGCAATGGCGCCCACATGGCCCAGTGGACGCCGGCCACCGAGGGTGTCGACTTCGAGGTGTCACCGATCCTCAAAGGGATCGAGGCGTACCGGGATCGCTTGGCCGTGTTCACCGGGCTCGACAACTTCCCCGCCACCGACCAGGGCGACGTCGGTGGACAGCATCCGCGCGCCGCACCGGCTTTCATGAGCGGCATCCATGCGAAGCCGACCGAAGGCGCTGACCTCGAGGCCGGCACGACCATCGATCAGATGATCGCCGCCAAGATCTGCCAGGACACCAAGCTGTCGTCGCTGGAAGCCGCGGTCGATCGCATCGACGTCGTCGGCGCCTGCGATCACGGCTACGCCTGTGCGTACATGAACTGCATGTCGTGGCGAACCCCGACGATGCCGCTGCCGTCGGAGACGAATCCGCGCTTCATCTTCGAGCGGATGTTTGGTGTGGGCAGCACTGCGGAAGAGCGCATGCACCGTGCCGCTGAAGATCGCAGCATCCTCGATGGGATCACTCAGGAGATCGCCGACCTTCGCCGCCAGCTCGGGTCACGCGATCGCTCCAAGCTGGGCGAGTACTTCGACGCGGTGCGCGATGTCGAAGGACGCATCGCGAAGGCTGAGTCGACCAATACGGACTTCGCGGTACCAGACCAACCCGTCGGCGTGCCCGCCAACTTCAAGGAGTACATCGAGCTGATGTTTGATCTCCAGGTGCTGGCGTTCCAGGCCGACATCACGCGCGTCAGCAGCCTGATGATGGCCCGCGAGAATACCGGCCGCGCCTATCCGGAGATCGGCATTGGCGAGGCGCACCACGCCATCTCGCACCACGACAACAACCCCGACAAGCTCGCGGCCTATGCAAAGATCAACGCGTATCACGTCCAGATGCTGAGCTACTTCCTGAAGAGGCTCGATTCGATTCAGGACGGTGACGCCACGCTGCTCGATCGCACCACGGTGCTCTACGGTAGCGGCATGAGCAACGGCAACGTGCACAGCAACTTCGACGTGCCGGTGATGGTCGTGGGTGGCAAGTCGCTGGGTATCCGCGGCAACCGCCACGTCCGCTATCCCAAAGGTACGCCGCTGGCGAACCTGATGCTCGGCTTGACCGATCGGTACGGCGTCAGCCTCCAGAAGTTCGGTGACAGCAACGCCGCAATCGACTTGACGACGCTCTAAGGTAGTTCTTGAGTTGTGTGTCGTGAGAGGTCTGACGCCCTAACGCCGGGCCGCGCGGCCGATTCAGTCAGGCGCCCGCCGGAGGCCGCGCTTTGTCCCGTGGCGAAAGGACCCGCCGAGCAGCGGTGCCGTCGACGTCGTCCAAGGACGTTGCGGGCTCGAATTGACGTGAAGGAAGCGCGAAGACGAACAGCGTCAGGCCCGCCATCGCCGCGACGTACTGCTTGCCGTTCATCGCGTACGTAATCGGGTTGTTCAGCATCTGCGCCCAGAGGTTGTTTCCAGAGAAGCGTTCCGTTGCGTGCATCGAGGATCCCGCCACACGCGTCTTCCGCTCCCGATGAGTAAACGCTGAGGTTCAGCGCGCCTGCGTCGATGAACAAGGCGGGATCAATGGGCTCGTGAGGATGGTCGCACTGATGACAGTTTCGAGGTGCGCGCCAAGTCTCCGCGTGAAGAGTACACAAAGGCGATCGAACACCATACCCTGTCCCTATGAATGTGTACGGCCCAACTGTTCGACTCGGGCTCTGGCTCTGGCTGCTGACCGGCCTATTTGCGCTCAGGGTCGTCGCGCAACCGATGTCGCTCCTCCTTGAACACCCGCTCTTGCCTCGCTTCGAAGCCTGGCATAGCGATGCGTTGCCCTACGGACTGCTCGTGGCCTCACAGATCCTGATCCTCGTCGCGATGTCGTGGACGGCGCGCGGAATCGACGCGGGAACGATGGCCCTGACACCTCCAGAAGGGCCGCGCCGCACGAGCGCCGCGGCCTGTCAGTGAACTCCGCGAGTTCGACGACGACGAGGCGCCAGGCTACTCGCCGAACAGGAGCGGCACAACACTCTCCGCGGAGAATTCGCCACAGACGAGGCGGCTCGGTGTGAAGCTGCACCATCGTGGCGTCTGCTGACCTACTGGTCTGACACGCAGGGAGGTTCGGCGCGAGCTGGCCTCCTGACGTAAGCTGATGCCGAACCACGCTCCCCGAAGGAGGACTATGAAGCGCATCGGTATCCCCTTAACGTTCGCAGCGGTGTTCGCGCTCGCCACGCCCGTCGCCCCATCTCTCGCCCAGCCAGCACCTGCTGCGGCGCCGTTGCGCGCACCTGACGTGATCTTCGTGCCCACACCCACGGAAGTGGTCCAGGCGATGCTCAAGCTCGCCAAAGTCGGACCCAAAGACGTCCTCTACGACCTCGGATCGGGTGACGGACGAATCGCGATCGCAGCGGTGAAGGATTTCGGTGCCTTGCGCGCGACGGGCATCGATATCGACCCGCAACGCATCAAGGAAGCCGAGGAAAACCGGCAGAAGGCAGGGGTTGGAGACAAGGTCCGATTTCTGAATCAGGATCTGTTCACGACGAACATCAGCGACGCGACTGTCGTGACCCTCTATTTGCTGCCCAGCCTGAACGTGAAATTGATCCCCAAGCTCAAGTCTGAGCTGAAACCCGGCACCCGAATCGTCTCGCATGCCTTCGACATGGGTGATTGGAAGCCGGAGCAGACGCTCGATGTGAACGGCCGGTCGGTGTTCTTCTGGACCATTCCGAAGTGATGCCCTCACGGTGCGTGAGCGCCGCGGCGCCAGGGGAAGTCCAACACTGCGCTGGTCTAACGGTCGTGGAATCGGTGACGGTCGATGAGCCACGCTGGAGAGATGTGCGGCCAGCTTCTCATAGTCGGAAGCCGCTCGGCCGGATCCAGAAGCTTTCCCGCCACACACCTCCGGGTTCGACTGTCTGAAGCTCCGTGTAGGTGCCACGCGCGGCCATGTTCAACGCGTTGCTGATCGCGACCATGGGTTCGATGCACACGAAGTTGCGCTCGGCGGGTGGCGACGGGCCCTGCCCGCCGCGTCCCGTCCCGCGCGGATTCGGCGCCCACGCGACAACGGCTCGGTAGCGGGGACCGAGCACGACATCGAGCCGCTGCGTGCGGCCGTGGACAGTCATGGTCGCTCGACCGGATGCGTCGCGCACCAGATCGCTGAACACCTCGTCGAGGTTGTAGTCGCGAAGCTGCGCGCGCCCGCCGGGCAGGAGCGCCTCGACCGGCTCGGTGACTCCGGTCGGGACCTTGTCAGCGTCGAGGACCCAGCGCGTACGAGCGCCGATCGCAATCGTCCAGTCGTCGCGAGGGGAGTCACTCAGCTGAAAGTAGGGATGGAATCCGACACTCACCGGCATCGGGTCGGCACTCAGGTTGGTGATCGTGGTGTCGACCTCGAGTGCGCCGTCCGCCAGGCGATACGTCATCTCGATCGTGTGCGCGAAGGGCCATTGCTTCATCCATGAGGGCTGGCGGAAGAAGTCGAGACGGCTCGTGACCGACGCCCCATCGCGTCCTGCACGCACATCAATGACGCGCCAGGCGTCGGTGGTGGTCAAGAACCCGTGGATGGGAATGGGCGCGCGCACGTTGCCGATGCGCAGATCGAACGAATAGCGTTGGCCGTTGGCGTAGAACGCCGGTTCGTCGAGCCGATTGGCCCACGGTCCCATGAACGGCAGCGCCGTCATCGCCGGCCTGGCTTTGAACTCCTCGACCGACTGGTAGGGGAAGCGCAACACGTGGTGTCCGGCCACTTGCATGTCGAACGCGATGTTTCCGACCGACGGCAGAATCGAGACCTCGATGTCGGCCGTGCGGTCCGTCAATCTGACGATGTCGCCCTGTTGAACGGCCCCGTGCCGCTGCTGAGCTGTGGGCGCAGCGGTCAGCCAGACCCCGGAAGCGGCGAGAGCCACGGCGCCGCGCGCAAGAAGGCTGGAGCTCACGCGAAAATGGTCTCACGAACTGCTCAACGCGTCATCCCCATGGGCCCCGGGTCTGGTAAGGTATGCCAATCTGACGGGAGGTCTTGCATGCAGTGGCCACGGCTCACGCAACAGGTCGTAACGCTGTCCGGTATCGTCGTACTGGTCGTCGCCGGTTCCGTAGCGGGCCAGGCACAAGCGCCCGCGCCCAGCGCCAAGAAGGCCGCGGCGGCCGTGAAGAAGGCCAAGTTGCCGAGAACGGTTGACGGCCAGCCGGACCTCCAGGGGGTGTGGAACTACGCCACCGTCACGCCGCTCGAGCGGCCGGACGCGCTGCGCGGGAAGGATGTCTTCAGCGAGGACGAGGCTGAGGAGTACGCGCGACAGGAAGCCGACAAGGCGGATCACGACAAGAACCCACCGGCTGACATCGTCGGGAACTACAACGAGTTCTGGTATGACGCCGACAAGAAAGTGGTAGGGACCAGGCGCACGTCGCTGATCGTGGACCCGCCCGATGGGCGGCTGCCGCCGCAGACCGAACAGGCGAAACAGCGGGAGGCCGCCATCACCGCCGCGCGCCGTGGTGTGGGACGTCACGAGCCCACGCCTGGCGGATTCGTCGAGGACCTCGGGCCGGGGGGCTTACAGGTCCGCTGCATTCTCGGTTTCAACTCTGGACCACCGATGACGCCGGCGGCGTACAACCAGAACGTCCAGATCTTCCAGACACGTGACTACGTGGTGATCCTCAACGAGATGATCCACAGCGCGCGGATCGTGCCGATGGACGGACGACCGCATGGCAAGCTGCCGCAGTGGGTCGGCGATTCTCGCGGCCGCTGGGAAGGCGACACCCTGGTTGTGGAGACGGTCAACTTCAAGCGCGAGACGGCGTTCCTCAACGGCAGGACGACGTCGAAGCTGCATCTGACGGAGCGCTTCACGCGCGTGGACCCCGATACCCTGTTGTATCAGTTCACCGTCAACGATCCGAACGTCTGGACGAGGCCGTGGACCGCGGAGATCGCGATGAGCCGGAACGAGGAGCGCATCTACGAGTACGCGTGCCACGAAGGAAACCACGGGCTGGTCGGCATCCTCGGCGGCGCTCGCGCGAAAGAATCCTCGGCCGCTAAATAGTCTCGGGGGAAACTATCGCCCGGCGGCGCCACGCTGCAGATAGGTCCGATCGATCCGGAACGCCATCGCGCTCAAACCGATGAGCAGCAGGCCGAAGACGACGAGCGCGATCGGCCAGCCCACCGAGTCGGCGAAGTGTTCGCTCGTGAACCACCCGGTGTAGGCAAGAATCGCCAGCGTGGCGACGAACAGCAGTGTTCGGCTCCGCACGGCCACGCTGAGACAGACGACGCCAGCCGCGGCGAGCAAGAAGACGACCTCGATCGGTGTGCGCTCGAGGATCGCGAAGAGGCCAGCCAGCGCCGCGGTGGCACCGACGAGATACCACGCCGGCGTGACCGGCCGATGTCGCGTGCGGTCGACACCCGTCGCGGCCAACACGAGGCTCGCGCCGACCACCAACGCGATCACTTCGCCGTCCACGTCCAGGAGGGCGAAGGCGGTCCACGCGAAGCACGTGGCGAAGGCCACGCTCACCAGCAGCAACGTCGCGCGGCCCAGCGGCACGAACACGGCGCCGAATTGCGCGGCCATCGTGCCGCAAACGATAAGGACGGCCCACCGCCAGTCGCCGCCTTCGCCGTACTCGTCGAAGAGCACGATCAGGCCGGTGGGTTCGAGTGCCGTCGCCATCAGAAACAACGCCGTGGTGGCTTTGTCGAATCGCCCATCGCGCTGCGCGAGCACGGCCAGGACGAACGCGGCTACGCCAGAGCCGAGCGTAATGACGACCCGCCCCGCGGGTGACATTGAGTCCCACTGCAGCGCGATGAAGACGCAGACGCCGGCGAAGACGAACGTTCCGCCGATGTAGCCCAGCACGCGGATGAGGAGTTCCTTTCTACGCGAGCCGTGGCTGACCGGGGCGACGTCGCCCAATGCCTCTGCGATGTCCTGCAGGGACAGCCCGTGCCGCTTGGCCAGCGTGGATATGTCGTGGAGCGCTTGCGCGCGGTCAGCGTCGCTCATCGCGTGTGACCCAGCCGACAAACGTGATCGGCCGATACGCATCGGTGAACGGCGCGGGCAGTGTGATGTTCACGCCGCGACCGCGACTGAACAGGGTGATGCGCTGACGGTAGCTGCGCATGCCGAAGATCTCCCCGATGAGCCCGGGACCGCCCGACATGTCGGGCGTGCGAAGGGCATAGCCGTCCGGCGCCTCGACCGCAGTCGAGACGGGCGTCGTCGCCAACGCGTCGATGACGATCACACGTTCCGATTCGCCCTCGTTGAGTCGATCAGGCGCCGTGAACGGAATCTCTTTGGCCGTCAGCGTCGCGTGGTCGACGAGGAGCAGGTTCCGCCGCCAGCTGTAGCCGCCTGAGGCCACCGGCGTGACGATGGCGACCACGCGATTGTCACGTACGCCGAAGTCCATAGATGTCGAGGGCCTCGCGGCGTCATACGGTCCGTCGATCTTGAGGACCATGTCGTAGGTCGGCAGCGGCACGGTCCATCGCGGCACCGTTGAGGCGACGAGAAAAAACGCCGCCACCAGCGGAAGCGCGATGGCCGCGAATATGAACGCGTTGTCGCGGGGGGGCTGTCTCGAGCGCATGGCTACCATCGTCGCGTTCCGTGGTCAGCGGTCGAACAGGTGCTCGACCGAGGAAGGTGATCGGGCCGCGCCTCATACCTGCGCCACATCATACGCTGCCGTCGGAGGAGGGGTGCCCGCGGCAGAGTGAGCAACAGACTGGCGCTCCCGGTGTAGGCTCGCGGAGAGGCTCTGTATGGGGATCGGTACATCGACGATGGGGCGATGTGCGCAACTCGCCTTGGCCATCGCAGGAATCTCGACGGCCGCCTGCTCAGCTGGTTCGTCTGTGCCCGCGGTGCCGCAGCCTGGCGCGAATGCCGCGTTCACCCTCCCGGCCGGACGCGTCGTCGACCTGTCACACGCGTACGACGCGAGCGCAGTCTTCTGGCCGACAGCGGACCCGTTCCGCCTCGAGAAGGTTGCTGACGGCGTCACGCCAAGTGGCTATTACTACACGGCGAACAACTTCTTCAGCTCCGAGCATGGCGGCACGCATCTCGATGCGCCGGTTCACTTCGCGCAGGGACGTCAGACCGTGGATCAGGTGCCTCTCGATCGACTCCTCGGCCCGGCCGTTGTGGTCGACGTCACGGCCGCCGCTGCCCGCGACCCAGACTATCTCATCACCGGGGCGGACCTGGAGGCGTTCGAGCGTACACATGGACGCCTGACGCCTGACGTGATGTTGCTGTTCTGAACCGGCTTCGCCTCACGCTGGCCGGACCCGGTGCGTTACGTCGGCACGGCGGAGCGCGGCGAAGCAGGCGTCACGAATCTCCACTTTCCAGGGCTCCACCCCGACGCTGCGCGGTGGATTGTGGCGAATCGGCCGGTGAAAGCCGTCGGCATCGATACGGCCAGCATCGATTACGGCCAGTCGAAGGGATTCGAATCGCACCGCGTGCTGTACGAGCGCGACGTCCCCGCCTTTGAGAACCTGGCGTCGCTCGACGCGCTCCCGCCGCGCGGTGCCTACGTGATCGCCCTGCCCATGAAGATTGCCGGTGGCTCCGGTGCGCCACTGCGGGCGGTTGCGCTGCTCCCCTGAGCCCTCGTGCGGAGGTGCGTCTGGTCGCGAGGCCGGCCCTGGCGTGGCGCTTCAGGCGTACCGGCGTCGATCAGCCGACGACGTGGACAAGAACCTCCGCGTCCTGGTCGCTTATGGAAGCACTGGTTCCCCTGGTACACGCGACGTCTGGCCGAGCGTCCCGCCAACGTCTGGTTCGTGTTGAAGAGCCTGTTCGGGTAAGAACGGCACCCGCAGCCTCCCCGGTGGCCTCGACACGGCGGTCGCCCCTATGGGTTCGACCTCGCCCGCCTCGCTTCCGGCCAGTGCGCTAGGCGATCGGGCAGCTGGCGCCTGAGGGCGGCCAGCATCCGAAACACCGTCGTGAGGCGACGGTCGTGGCGCTCGCTCCAGGTGAACCCGTACTGTTCACGTATGGGTCTGGGAAGCGTGCCGACCGTGACCACACGATTCAGTGTCGTGACCGGCGCGATGAGGGCCGACAGCGGAGGCCTCAGCACGGCATACGCCAGCTCGCGCGCCTGATGGCCAACCGCGATCGCACCGCTCGCGTACATCCCGGTGAGGTAGTCGTTCAGCTCGTTCCACGTGCGTGGAACGTCCCGATCCCGCGCGCCGAGCGCAACCGCCACCGCGGCGGACTCGAGACAGTACCGGTTACGTTCGTCCGCACTGAGCGGTCCCACGGTGCGCTCGTACACGAGCGGAATGGAGTCCAGGAGCGTCGCGTGGACCCACAGGAGCAACGCCGGGTCTTTGGTGGAGTACGGCGTGCCTGCGGGGAATCGACCAGTGGCGACGCTCAAATGTCCGTGAACCCGGCGGTGGATCCCGCGGATGGAGTCGAGCGTCTGCTGACGCTGTGCCGTCGTCCCGAAGGTGAGCGACAACATCGCGCGTACTGTCGCGCGGAGCCGTGTGGCGGCCGCCGATGGTCCGCCTCGAAACGAGCTGTGATCGAACACGCCGGCGGCCACGAGCGGATGCGCGAGTTGAAGCAGGATCGCGCGCGGCCAGGCCAGGAGCACCAGCCGTTCGGCGTTCAGGCGACGCGCCACCGGCGCGAGCGCCTCGTCGACCGACGCCAACGTGGCTAGCCCGTCTGCACGGCCCACCAGAACGGGCTTACTTGCCATCCCGTTCGTTGGCCCGTTCGGCGCTCAGGATGTTTGGCATCGCGTGGTTGCCTTCGTGGCACGCGTACTCGAAGATCGCGCCGTCAATCCGCTGCATCGGGGTGGACGCGGTCCACGGACGCGTATAGACCTCAGGCGCGTCGACCGTGAATTGATAATCGATGGTGTCAGGCCCGGTCCGCCGGAACCGCTCTGTCAATCTGACCGAGGCACCGACGGCAAACAATGCACCGCCAGGGTCGAACGCTTTGTCGTTCACGTTGCGGGTTTCGACGACGAGCGTGTCGCCTTCCCAGCGGCCCCGCGAGTCGCCCAGCCACTGCTGAATCGTACTCGGCAGATGCGGGCGACCGTCGATCGGGATGATCCGCGCATCGTGAATCATCTCCGCCACCAGGACGACGTGCGTTTGTGTCTGCAGGATCTGATAGTTGTGGTTGTAGAAGCCCGGCATCATCACACCGGGGACGCCTCGCGTGATGCAGCGATCGTAGGCGCTCCGGTCCAGCCACGAATCAGCGGGATGATCCTTCCGCCTGGCGGTTTGGGCATCGAGCCGTGCCTTGCCGGCCGGCGTCATCGCGGGGAACTTGCCGTCCGGCGGGTCGATGATCAGGGAGGTGCGGTTGTTGAGCGCGCCGCGCTCCATCCAGAATTCGTTATACGCCCCGACGTTGCCGGCCGACCGCCGGTCGAAGCTCACGCGCGCCGCGACTTCGGCACTGCGCTTGCCTCGCTCATCCTCCGTCAGCTCGGCTTTGCCGGCCAGATCGTCCGGACGCTCGAGTGGCGTCGTGGTCGTATTGGTCCACACGCCCTGCAGATCGGGGTGTCCCCAGGACGTGCGAAGTGACGAGCCCTTCGGCGAGCCACCTTGCGACGGCGTGCGCCGATCAGCCGTCTGCCCTCCCGCCGCGATCGGTGAAGCCAGCGCAGCCAGAAAGACGATCGAGATAACCCGTGCGGAGCTGATGCGTGAGGCGTGCGCCATACCTACCTCCGATTCGCGCCCATTATCGCCGATGGCGCCGGCCCGCGACGGTGAGCGCCGACGAAAAACCCATCCCGGGCCGGAGACGGTCGAGGTCGGCCGCTGCGGCGCGAAGTTCCCGCTCGACGCGGACGACGTCCAGCGACTATGGTTACTGCTGGGCATCGAGGCGAGCCTACTCGCCGGGGAGGAGGCGATCGGTATGGTCCGGAGTCTGGGCGTTTCGGCGGGGCTGTGTGCGATCCTCCTCGCGGGAGTGTCCGTGCCAGCCGCGGCGGTCGATCCTGACGTGCGGTTGGTCGCGGCCGCGGCCGCCCAGGACAGAGCGGCGGTACGCGCGCTGCTCAAGGCGGGCGTCAACGTCAATGCTCCTCGCGCCGACGGGGCGACGGCATTGCTCTGGGCCGCGCACTGGAACGACTTGGAGATGGTCAATCTCCTGCTCGCGGCCGGCGCCGACGTGAACGCGGCCGACGATCACGGCGTCACATCGCTCGCCCGAGCGGCCGAGAACGCGGACCTCGCCATGATCGAGCGGCTGCTCAAGGCGAAGGCGAATCCCAATCTGGCCCAGGCCAGCGGTCGGACGCCCCTGATGATCGCGGCCAGGACCGGCAACGTCGCAGTGGTCAAGACGCTGTTGGCTCATGGCGCGAACGTCAATGCCGAGACGCTGTTCGAGAAGAACACGGCACTGATGTGGGCCATCACCGAAGGGCACGACGACATCGCCAGCGTTCTCGTGGAAGGGCATGCTGACGTCCGGACCGCGTCGGCGCGAGGCTTCACGCCGCTGATGTACGCCGCCAGGACCGGCAACATCGCCATCGCCAAGATGCTGCTGGCGGCCGGCGCACGAGTCAACGACACGGCGCCCGACGGCACCCACGTCTTGCCGTTCGCCATCGACAGTGGCCAGGTCGACTTCGCGCTGTTCCTGCTCGAATATGGTGCCGACCCGAATGGGGGGATGGGTGGTGTTCGGGCGCTGCACACGGCTGCCGGCAACGCTGGCTTGTGGCTGGCCGATTGGTACCGCTCGCACGGTGTGGGCGGCCAATTCGCCCCGATCGCCGGCGTGCGTCTTCCCCCCGCGCGACGAGCGTTGTTGGTGAAGGCGCTTCTGGCGCGCGGCGCGGACCCGAACGCGCGGACCACCACGTCGGCGATGCAGATGTTCTACATCGGGCACCCGAAGAAGGGCGCGTTCGAGCCCTTCGCGTGTGGGACCGGCGATCTGGTTGGCGCGACGCCTCTTTGGGTGGCGGCCAACGCGGCGAGCGCGAATCAGTTGCAGCTCGAGTTGGAGTTTGTTGTTGCTGGGACGGAAGGTGCCGGGGAGGTCCTGCAGGGGCTGCTCGATGGAGGCGCCGATGTCCGAATACCGACCGTGGACGGCACCACGCCGCTCATGGCGGCGGCAGGGCTCGGCGGCGCCACGTTCACCCCGGGTCGACAACGGGGCTTCCGGGTGGCCGGTGCTGAGGAGGCCGTCAAGCGGCTCGTGGAGGCCGGTGCCGACGTCAATGCGGTCAACGAGGCGGATTTCACAGCGCTCCATGGTGCCGCCATGCGCGGCCTGAACGAAGTGGTGCAGTATCTGGTGGAGCACGGCGCTCGGATCGACGCCCGCGACTTCCGCGGCCGCACGGCATACCGCCTCGCCGAGGGTGCCAAGCAGTCGTTTCAATTCCAAGCGTTTCCGGAGACCGCGGCGCTGCTGAAGCAGCTTGGTGCGGATCCGTCGCTTGGCATCCCCGGGGCGGTGCACGAACGGTTGCGTGACGTCGCATCCGAGACCAGCGCCGGCCAGCCCTGACGCGAATCGCGTCGGGCCGGGTGGGATTGCTGCTGGTGCTCGAACCGTTCCCCGCGTGCGCGTACGACTGTTCGTCAACAAGCGACTCGGCGTCCCTGTGGCGTCGTCGACAGGAGCGGTTGGTTGAGCACGCCCTCGACGCCGCGAACTTTCCGGGCGTCGCCGATTGCCCAACTGTCGCGTCGGCGGGGCCGTGATTCCGCCGGTGGGATCAGGCCTACGTGATGCGTGACGCAACGGTGATTCGCGAGTTGCCGGTGTTGTGCCTGGCGCTCGTCGTGTGGGGCGGT
>VFZL01000002.1 GCA_016871175.1 Acidimicrobiia bacterium
ACGCACCAGCTTGAGGGGCTGGCGGTAGCAATACCGTGGAGGTTCGAGTCCTCTCTTCCGCACCAATAGAAAGTCAATCAAGGCAAGGACTTACGGACGCTACCCCACACGGGAGCGTCCGTTGGTGTTTTTGGGGTAGTCGGGTAAGTAGTCGGGTTTTGAGGGTCCCACCAGACCCGTTCCAGACGCTGCCAGACCTCGCCAGGACGACCATCTCCCCGCTCCCGAGCGTCTTATCCACCCCTCCGAACGACCCCGCCAGACCCGCGCCAGCAGCCGCCTCCAGAACCCGACGCGGGTTGCCAGTCATGGTAGAGAATGTGCCTTCGCGTCAACGGCAATCTGGTGGAGCAGCCACCGATGAAAAAGTTCTACAGGGTCATGCTTGGCAAGGACAGTGTGTATGCCGACGAATGCCGCCAGCGCGGATTTATCGGAGCCAACTTCGGAATCAAGCAAGATTTAACTGGACACCTCTCAGACGATTGGCGGAAGTTCAATAAACAGTTCATACCCGTCTATCTCCAAGCCAATCCAGCCAAGACAAATATCGCTGCTGGTTTGAGCTGCGGTCTGCTCTGGACACTCTGTAAAAATATGGAGGACGGAGACATAGTCCTCTCGCCTGATGGCACAGGCAAATATTTTGTCGGTGAAGTTCAAGGTGAGTACCGATTTGTTCCTGACGCAGGTCTTCCACACCAACGACAGGTCCGTTGGTTTGAGAGCACCATTGAGCGTTCCGCAATGAGTGACGCCCTAAGACATTCAACAGGGTCGATTGCCACCGTCTGTCAAATCAACAAACACCGCGAGGAGTTGACGAGCTTGATCAAGGGTGAAGCCCAGAAACCCGCCTTGATCAGCACGGATCCCGATGTCCAAGACCCGCTGGTCTTTGCCTTGGAGAAACATCTAGAGGATTTCTTGGTCGCCAACTGGTCGCAAACCCTGCTCGGGAAGAAATATGGCCTCTACAACGATGGGGAGAACTTCGGACAGCAGTTCCCAACCGACACTGGCGCTATCGATATCCTGGCGATTAGCAAGGACAAGCGAGAGCTCCTGATCGTGGAACTCAAGAAGGGCAGAGCGAGCGACTCCGTGGTCGGGCAAATCCTGCGGTACATGGGTTACATCAAGGAAGTCACTGCCGAGGACCACCATCGGGTGCGAGGCGTGATCATCGCTTCCGAGGACGACCAGCGAATCAAGCGTGCTCTCACGGTCGCTCCAGACGTTGAGTTCTTTAGGTACGAAGTGAAGTTTGATTTGGTCAAGGACTAACGATTCCACGATGTCCCCTGCTGTCTGCCGCTCAATAAGACATCAAGCAGCTTTCGGGAAGGACACCACTACGTCACGCGAGTCAGCTTTCGTCTCGGTGACGTTCTGAGGGTCGCGTAATACCCCGCCAACCCACTATGGAACCGCGATCAGGGGTGAACCAACGTCCTCTAACCCCCTTCCACGCGACTCCCCAGACCCGCGCCCAACGGTTCCATCTGTAATGGTTTGGTCGCAGCGTTACAGGGAGCCAGAAAAGCCTTGTGTTTGTCATAGTGACCTACTACACTATGACATATGACCAAGAAACGCACCCGCGCCGACGAGACCCTCACCCCCCGCACGTTCGGGTATTGCCGCGTCTCGACCCGCCAGCAAGCGAATGAAGGACATTCCCTCGCGGACCAGCAGCAGCGGATTGCGGGGTATTGCCAAGCGAACGGTCTTCCCGCACCGAGCCAGTTCTTTGTGGATGCTGCGACCAGTGGAACGGTCAGCCTTCAGAAGCGTGAGCAGGGTGCGCTGCTCCTCGCGGACCTGCGGAAGGGTGACCACATCATCGTGACCAAAGGTGACCGTCTGTTCAGGTCTGCGAAGAACGCACTGGAGATTGCGGAGTCGCTGCGGGACAAGGGAGTCGGACTCCATCTGATGGATATGGGTGGTGAGGTGCTCAACTCCTCCGTCTCTCGTCTGGTGTTCGGCATCCTAATGATGGTTGCCAATATGGAGAGCGAACGTATTGGGGAACGCACCGCCAGTGTGAAGGAACACCTACGCGCACAGGGTCGGTTCGTCGGGGGTGCGGTGCCGTTTGGGTATGCCAAGACTGCGGATGGTGCGCTCAAGCGACGGAAGGATTTTAGTTCGCTCCAGAAACGGATTAGCGAGATGTCGCGGAAAGGTCATTCCACCCGCGCTATCGCCCAGACGCTAACCGAGGACGGGACGCCCGTGAGCCACAACACCATCTACCGACTGCTGGATGGGCGACGGAAGACGGACGCGCACGCGTAGAACACCACGTTGGGAGAGTGCCCGTCCCATCCACGGGCATAATCTCCCCCATGCCCCGTCTTACCGCTCGCCCAAGACCGACCGCTTCCCCAGACGAAGCACTGCTGATTGAGACCCTCCAGTCGCTCCGCACGCAACGGCGTCAGCGTCTGTCGCCCCGTCGTCCCCGTCTTCGACTCTCCCGCGAACAACGGGCACTGATTGCTGCCAAGACCGACCGGCGCTGCCACATCTGCGGTGGCGTGCTAGACGTCACCTGGCATGCCGACCACGGGCTTCTTCACCGGCACGCTGTGGGGCAACGGGGCCGACCGCCCGATTCTGGCACGGTGATCTATGGGGCGGCTGCTTGTTGCCTTGCGATTGACTTCCTGACGATTCAGGTGCGGAGCCTCGCACCGGGACGTTCCGAGCAGCGTCGCCTCGGAAACCCTAGCTGGTCCGTAGGCTGGGCTCGGACGCGGCGTAGCATAGGTTGGGTGAGCCTCTGACGGAGTTGGTATAATCCACAGGCTCGGCATACCGGAGCCGACGCCTGTTCCATTGGAGACACCGACATCCTTACGGGCGATTCCATCACTCGGGACCGAGCGCGCTCGTGTGACGCTGTCCGCACGCTCGGCATCGTTCGCGAGCCATCTGAACCCGGTTGCGCTGCTCCGGCAACTGTGGCGCGGGTGGAGCCTCATCGGTCAGTTCACACGACGCGAGGTCCAAGGCCGCTACCGCAGCTCGCTACTCGGCCTCGCGTGGTCGTTCATCAATCCTCTCGCGCTTCTCCTCGTCTACACCTTCGTGTTTGGTATCGTGCTGAAGCAACGCTGGCCGAGTGTGGCGTCGGACGGGCTCGCGCAATTCGGCCTGGTGCTCTTTGCCGGGCTCATTGTGTTCGGCATCTTCAGTGAATGCGCGACCCGCGCCGCCGGACTCATCGTCAGCACGCCGAACTATGTGAAGAAGGTGGTGTTCCCCTTGGAGCTACTGCCCGTGAGCGTGCTCGGATCGGCACTGTTTCACGCGGCCATCGGGTTGGCCGTACTGCTCGTCGCGCACCTCGCGCTTGGCGGCGCGGCGCGAGCAAGCTGGGTGCTCATTCCGGTCGTGCTGCTGCCGGTCGTGTGTCTCAGCCTCGGGCTCCTGTGGATGCTATCGAGCCTCGGCGTGTTCATTCGCGATCTCGGGTACGCTGTGGCGCTTGCAGTGCAGATCCTGTTCTTCGCGACGCCGATCTTCTATCCAATGGAGGCCATCCCGTCGCCCTACCGCGCGGTGCTGCGCTCCAGTCCGCTGGCGACAGTCGTCGAGGCCCTGCGCGCCACCATCTTCGGTGGCCCGCCGGTGGCGTGGACGTCGTGGGCGCTGGCGGCGTTGTTCGGCGCCGTGGTGATGGTGGTGGGGTACGCCTGGTTCATGCGCACGTGCCGTGCTTTTGGAGACGTCATCTGACGGACGCCCCCTCTCCGTCTTCGTCATCGGCTGTGTCGTCAAAGTCGCCTGGATCGATGGGCGAACTCGCCGTCGCGGTCCGCGACGTCGGCAAACGCTATCGCATCTACTCGCAGCCTCAGGATCGGTTGAAGCAGATGGTGTTCGGCCGCTTCGGTCGTCACTACGGGGAAGATTTCTGGGCGCTTCGGCACGTGACCTTCGACGTGGCACCGGGCGAACGCTTCGGCGTGATAGGGCGCAACGGATCGGGGAAGAGCACCCTCCTTCAGATGATCGCCGGCACGATCGCACCGACCGAAGGCGAGGTCGATATCCGCGGTCGTGTCGCGGCGTTGCTCGAGTTGGGCAGCGGCTTCAACCCTGAGTTCACTGGGCGCGAGAACGTCTTTCTCAACGCGGCCATTCAGGGTCTCTCTCGCGAGCAGGTGCTCGCGCGCTTCGACGACATCGCGGCGTTTGCCGACATCGGGGAGTTCATCGATCAGTCCGTCAAGGTGTACTCGAGCGGCATGTTTGTGCGGTTGGCCTTCGCCGTCAGCACGAGCATGGAGGCGGATGTTCTGCTCATCGACGAAGCGCTGGCCGTGGGCGACGTCTTCTTCCGGCAGAAGTGCTACCGCCGGCTCGAAAGTTCGAGAGCCACCGGCGGGTGCTCGAAATCTGGAAGGGCTACTGCATCCCACAGCCGGCGGTATTCTGGACGCCCGAGGTCTGGAAGCGCTGTGGTCCGCTCAACGAGCGCGAACAACTGATGCTCGACTATGATCTGTTCTGTCGGTTCAGCCGGAACTACAACTTCCACTTCGTCGATCAGGTGCTGGCGACGTACCGGATCCACTCGGAGTCGAAGACCAGCTCCGTGACCGACGCGCAGCGTTTGGAGCAGGCGGTCCAGGTGAGCCGGCGGTACTGGGGCTCTCCGATCTCACCGCAACGGTGGCGGATCCAGTGGTTGTATGTGCGCCATCGGTTCGGCCGCCGGCGACGGGGAGTGGCGCTTCTGCAGCGCGGCCGGGAGTCGTGGCGGCAGGGGAGATATCCCGTCGGGCTGGCGCTGGCGACCGCGGGTGCGCTGCTCGCACCGGAAGTCGTGGGTGATGTGGCGGTCGCGCGTGCGGCCGTTGCTGGATCGGCGAAAGCGGGCGGAGACGCGAGGCCGATCGGCGAGCGCGCAGACCCTGGCGTGGCGGGACTTCGTGGCGCTGCACGCCGATGGCTGGGCGGGTCCAGTGTGGGAGTCCGTAATCGTGGTCGAGCCGGGGCACGCGTGGTGCGAGCTCTCAGCGAGCACGGGGGGATTCGAGATGCCGACGGTGCTCGAGTTGACGTTCGCGCTTGACGGGCAGGAAATCGGCACGCAGCGCGCGACGCGCCAGGGCGCGTTCGCGCTCCGGATTCCGCTTCGAGGCGTGCCGCCGCGTGAACATCGACTGCGCGTCACCGCGAGCGCGTTCGTCACGCCACACGACTACATGGGCGCCGACGACCACCGCCCGCTGTCCTATAAGGTGAAGGCACTCACCGTCGGCTGAGCGTACCGGGCATGACGATGAGCGACGCGTTCTGGGAGAAGAAACGGATTGCCGTGACCGGTGGGTCCGGCTTTCTGGGATCGTACGTCGTGCAGGCATTGCAACGCCGCGGTGTGCGTCAGGATCAGCTGCGGATTCCGCGGCGGGCCGGGGACGACCTGCGCCGATGGGATGCGTGCCAGAGTGTGGTCGCCGGGCAGGACGTCGTGATCCACCTCGCCGCCACGGTGGGCGGCATCGGCATCAATCGCGAGAAGCCGGGCGAGTTCTTCTACGACAACCTCATGATGGGCGTGCAACTGATGGAGGCCGCGCGTCAGGCGGGTGTCGGGAAGTTCGTCGCCGTCGGCACCATCTGTGCGTACCCCAAGTTCTCGCCCGTCCCATTCCGCGAGGAGAACATCTGGGATGGCTACCCCGAGGAAACCAATGCGCCGTACGGGTTGGCCAAGAAGATGCTTCTCGTGCAGAGTCAGGCGTATCGACAACAGTACGGCTTCAACTCGATCTTTCTGATCCCCGTCAACCTCTACGGCCCTCGCGACAACTTCGATCCTCGGTCTTCGCACGTCATCCCGGCGCTCATCAAGAAGTGCATCGAGGCCGTGGCGTCCGGCGCCCCAACGGTCGAGGTGTGGGGCGATGGATCGGCCACGCGCGAATTTCTCTATGTGGCGGACGCCGCCGAGGGCATCGTCCTGGCGAGCGAGCGGTTCGACGGTGACGAGCCGGTGAACCTCGGGAGCGGCAACGAGATCTCGATTCGCGACCTCGTAACGCTCATCGCTCGGCTCACGGGCTTCGAGGGCCAGATCGTGTGGGACACAACGAAGCCCAATGGGCAGCCACGCCGTCAACTGGACGTCAGCCGAGCCGCACGACTCTTCGGATTCCACGCCCAGACTTCGTTCGAGGATGGTCTGCGCCGCACGATCGAGTGGTACCGGCGTTCCCTACAGCCTTGACGACACGAAGCGACTCGTGATGGATCGGACGGTCCTCCCGTCAGTCGACGTCATCGCGTCGCGTCCCCACCAGAGCGTCAGCCCGTCCAGGCGCGAAGGGGTTGCAGCGTTCCTGCTGATTGCCACGGCATTCCTGCTGCTCTTCGGGTCGGTGCTCGATGCCGAATTCTACGTCGTCGAGGACCACATCCTGTTCAGGCGCGGGCCCACCGCGTTCGGGGATTGGTGGACGCGCGTCGTACAGGACGTCCAAGCGTACGGTCGCTTCCGACCAGGGTACCAGGCGTACGTTGTCCTCGGCTTCGCGTTGCTGGGCCCTCACCCTCACCTCTGGCACGCGGCGGTGCTGCTGTGCGGAAGCGCGACATGCTGGTTTCTCTACGCGGCGCTGAGGACGCTTGGCGCGGACGTCGTCTCGACGGCTGTCTTCGTGCTGCTCGTGCTGCTAACTGGGACGCAGCATTGGATTTGGATCAATCTGATTCCAGCCGAAACCTCGGGCATGTTATAGGCTTCAGCCGCGACCTGGGGCATCGTGAACGCGGCGCGCCGGGAGTCCGGGCCAACCGGGCCCGCCGCACTTGCGCTGACCTGTCTGGCGCTGGCCGGTTTGGCAAAAGAGAGTTTCGTCATCCTCGTTCCGGCGCTGTTGCTCTTCTGGCTGACGTGCCATCGGTGGTTTCACGGCGACTCGTGGGGCCACGCGCTGCGAGCGCTTCGCGGGACGCTGGCGGTCGGCATCTCCATCTTCTCGCTTCACATCGCCTTGGTCCTGGCGACTTTGATGGCGCTGCCGGCCGGCTATAGCGGGAGCATGGTCGGGCTCTTGAGTGCGAGCTTCGACCCCAAGCACTGGCTCGACCTCGTCTCGGTGGTGCCACTGACCGTACGGATCGCACTGGTCGCGACCATCGCCGTCGCGGGCTTGACGTGGATCGAACAACCCCGCCGTCGTTAGCTGATCCTGGCGGTGGCAGGCGTGTTGAGTCTTTGGCTCGTTCCGCAGCTCGTGCTCTACAGGAACGGCATGCGAGAACGATATCTTCTGCCCTTCATGGTCGGCGTCGCCGGTGCCATCGCACTGGCCTTGGCCGCCATGCGACAGCATCCCCGATTGCGCGTTGCGTGGCCGCTCGCGGTACTCGCGCTCGCTCCAGCGCTGGGCAGGGGTGTGTCGTCCACTGTGGCGCTGGTGGAACCGTTTGTCGCCGAGACCAAAGCCTTCGATCGGATGGTCAGGTTCCTGGCCGAGAACGTGCCTCCGCACAGCGCGATCCTGATGGCTGGTGATTCGGGCACGGCATATGGCTTCGAAGCCACGTACGCGCTGCCGATGTACCTGACGCGAGCAGGTAGCACGTCACCGTTCTATCTGTGGCCGCTCGTATCGTCCGGCGAACGGAGCCCCGCCCACATTGCAGCCTTGCGGGACAACACCGCCTTCAAGTATCCCGACACGCTGACTCCCGATGGCGTTGGCGCGGTCGTCATCGTGGACAAGTGGGTACCGACGCTCGACATCGATCCATTGGTGCGCTGGCTGGGCGACACACGGTGGCGTGAGGTGACGTTCGCTGAGCCATACACGACTTTCTCGTGGCGGCGTCCCGGCTACGCTGCCGCCGGGTCGGTCAGACATCGTGCGCTGTTGTCCGTCGATGGCGGGGCGGCGACTCGTGGCCATTCACTCCTGGTGGTCGATCGACCGTTGGCCGCGATCATCAGCGCCGGGCCGGTGCTCGACGGGCCACCTTGAGGTCTCGAGCCCGACTTCGCCGGTCCCGGCTCGATCGTCTGGCTCGGCCGAGGCGATCGGGAAGGTCTGGCCGGAACCTTGACCGCCGATCGCGAGCAGTCCATCGTGATCGAGGTTGACGTCGTAACAACAGGGGTCGCGATGCTGAAGTGGACCCCAGGACACTGCTAAGTGTATTACGGAGGAAGCGGGGACGGGCGGGCGGCAAAACGAAACGAGGGGGCACGCTCTCTCAGCGTGCCCCCTCGAAGCGGTCGCGGATCGGACGCCCTGTGGTCCTATTGTTTCAGAATCGGCGTGTCGTTGCCGTTGCCCCACTGGAATCCATTGGACCCGCCCGACGCGTACTTGACGTACCAGGTACCGTTCGAAGGGCGGAAGATGGCGACATCCACCTTCGCGTCGCCGTCGTAGTCTCCAGGGACCGGAACGTCGGAGGTGTTCCCCCAGGGGATGGTGGCCGAGGCAGAGGTGCCCGAGTACCGGATGTACCAGGTGCCGCCCGAGGGACGGAACACCGCGAAGTCGGTTTTCCCGTCACCGTCGTAATCAGCCGGCACCGGCTTGTCGCCGGCATTACCCCACGCGAACGCGAGGCCAGCTCCCGTTCGTGAGCGCTTGATGTACCACGTGTTGGCGCTTGGTCGATAGACGGCATAGTCGATGACCTTGTCGCCGTCGTAGTCGCCTGGAACCGGGATGTCGTCCGCGTTCCCCCATTGGAACCCTGTCGACCAACCCGCGAGCGAGCGCACGTACCACGTGTCATTCCACGGACGAAACGCCGCGATCTCGCTCCTGCCGTCGCCGTTGTAGTCACCAGGAACGAGTTTCAGGAACGAGTTTGTCGTGTTCGTTGCCCCACTGGACCCCCGTGGCAAACCCAGTCGCCGTGAATCGCAGGTACCACGTGCCGTTCCACGGTCGGAACACGGCGATGTCAATAAGCCCGTCGCCGTCGTAGTCAACGGGGACCGGGATGTCGCCTCTGTTCCCCCCAGGCTACACCGGTGGTCCGGCCGTTCGAGTGTTTGATGTACCACGTGCCGTTCGACGGGCGGAACACCGTGATGTCGCTCATGTAGTCGCCCGAGAAGTCCCCAGCCACCGCGGCCGCCACGCCGACGCGGGTCGAGATTTCAACCGACGGCTCGCCAACGACCCGCGACGTGTTGTAGGCCCGCACGACGAAGTAGTAGGGGCTACCGTTCGTGAGGTTCAGGATCTGAGCGGTGGTGCGATTGCCCACGTCGACCGCGGCCGTGTAATACCCTGGCTGCGTGCCGTATTCGACGCGATACCCGGCAATCCCGGGTTCGATGGACGCGTCCCATGCGAGGGTGGCGCTGGCGGCCTGCGCCACTGCCGTCGTGGCCAGCGCTGCGACAGCGAAGCAGCAAGTCCGGAAGAGTGTTCGTGCGCTCATAGCTCCCAGATGAGCAAAGGGCGTACCCTGCGCTCGAGGTCAGAGCCCGCGATCCGGGCTCGGCCTAAGTTGTTGATGACCTTCGTTTTGTCCCGAGGCCCGTAGGCCCTCTCGCTCGAACTGCGGCCACGATTCATATTGTGCTGTTCCTTACGCCGTCATGTGAGCGATTGACAGCATACTAGCCCCAGCCAGCCCCCTCTGCCTGAGTCGGAGTGCCGTTTCCGGCGCTATTTCACGCGCGCACGAGTCCGATAAGGGAGTTATAGGTCCGTCTCGCAACAGTTTTTCGCGCCCTGCCCTCTGTAAGTCCGCTTTCAACAGGGTCGTCGTCGCCGCCGTTCTGGGGGCGTCCTCGCTGATCGCGAGGCCCGCTCGTGCCACGGTCGTCGAGTCGCTGGGGGACGCGACTATCACGCACGACGATGGTGCCCGCACCTGGACGCTCGAGGCAGGCCGCGCGCGGCTGAGTCTCACCGTTGACGCGGGTGTTGATTACCAACTAGTCACACTCAAGGGGCCGACCGGGAGGCCATGGACGCATACCGCTGCCGCGGACACGTGGACCGTGATCAACGGAAAGCATGCGCCGTTCGGCTCGCGGGCCGATGGATACGAGTTCGAGCGAGTGGGGACCGAGAACACCGGCCGCTCGCTTCGGCTGGCCGTCAGTTATCGCTTCAAGCCGGGGAACCTCCGCGTGACCCGACACGTCGCGGTCATTGCCGGTTCGCCGACTTTCGAAATGTGGATTCATACAGATCCGGTGGGTGACTTACACTGTCAGGCTCGTGCTTGGGCCTCGCCCATGCCCCCGATTTGCTGAGGGGGAGCAGGGGTCCCGCGCACACGCCGGCCTTACGACTATGACCGTTGCCCTCCTCATCGTTAATTGGAACGGCGGAGCGCTTCTCCGCCGTTGTCTCGAATCGGTCACGCGCCAGGAACGTCCGCCCGACCATGTCGTGCTTGTCGACAACGCCAGCACCGACGACTCGCTTGCCGCCACGGCGAGTCTCCTGGAAGGTGCTGAGGTTATCATGCTTCCACGCAATGCGGGCTTTGCCCGTGCCAACAATGTCGCGGCGTCGGCCGCCTCGCGGTACGACGCGCTAGCCCTTCTGAATCCTGACGCCATCGCGCATCCCGGTTGGCTCGCCGCCCTGATGCGAGCGGCCGATGACCATCCAGGTGCCGCTGCGTTCGCCAGCCAGATCCGGCTGGCGTCGGCTCCGCACCTCCTCGACGGCGCCGGCGATTCATACCACGTCTCGGGTCGCGCCTGGCGAAACGCGCACGGTCGTCCGGTGTCCGCCGGTCCCTCTGAGGTGACAGAGGTGTTCGCGCCTTGCGCGGCAGCCGCTCTCTATCGCCGCGAGGCGTTTGAGGAGGTGGGCGGCTTCGATGAACGGTACTTCTGCTACTTCGAGGATGTGGACCTGGGGTTTCGCCTTCGACTTCGAGGACACTCGTGCCTGTATGTACCGACGGCGATCGTCGACCACGTGAGCTCGGCGTTCAGCGGCTACCGCAGCGACTTCGCCGTGTACCACGGCGAGCGAAACATGGTCTGGACGTTTTTGAAAGACATGCCGGCGCCGCTCTTGTGGCGCTACCTGCCCCAGCACGTTCTGCTCAATCTCGCCGCGCTTGTCTACTATCCGTTCCGCGGGCAAGGGCGCGCGGTCTGGCGCGCGAAGGCTGACGCCGTCTGGCACTGGCGTGCCGTCTGGCGCGATCGGGCGAGTGTCCAGCGCGGCACCCGCGTCGCGCCCGAACAGTTGCAGCGCGCGCTTCGTCACGGGCTCACCGTTCCCTATGTCGAGCGATACTCGGGCGCGTTCCCGCCGCCGGCGGGACCGTCACCCACCGGCGACGAGCGGTCGCGGACGTAGGTCGTCACGGAGGTCGTGTTCGCTTGCCTCAATGCCCCATTTGAAGAGGCGGCGCAGAGAGAGTACGCGCGGTAGAATGCCCTCGCGCATCCCTCACACATGACTTCATGCTTGAGCTAGGTCTCTACGCGCTGATGGCCGCGGCCGTGTCCCTGGGCCTGGTGCCAATGTGCCGTCACGCAGCCCGGCGTTGGGGCTTCACCGCCAGGCCCACAGATGATCGGTGGCACCGTGCCCCGACCGCCCTCTTGGGTGGCGTCGCCATCGCCGTAACGGTGTTGGGCCTGCAGGTTGGCCTGGGGGGCTGGCGTGCCATTCCGGTGATCCTCATCGGTGGATGCCTCATCTTCCTCGTCGGACTGGTCGACGACCTGCTCGACTTGAAGCCGTACTCCAAATTGGTGGCGGAAATCGCGATTGCCGCGCTCTTTGTCTCGCAGGGATATCGACTCGGGTGGCTGACGTCGCTCACGCTCGACACGCTCGTGACCATGGTGTGGATCGTGGGCCTGACCAATGCGCTGAACCTTCTGGACAACATGGACGGCCTGTGCGCCGGCACGACACTGATTGCCGGCTCGTCCCTGCTCGCGACGCTGTGGCTGTCCGGTGGTCAGTCACCGGAGCTGGTGCAGCTGACCTTGCTGCTCGGCGCTACGGCGGGATTCCTGGTCTACAACTTCCATCCAGCGTCCATCTTCATGGGCGACGGTGGAAGTCTCTTCCTCGGCCTCAACCTCGCGGTCCTGACCCTGACGCCGTACTCGAAGGCGCAGGCCTCCTCGAGCGTCCTGTCGATCATCGCCGGTCCGCTCCTCGTGCTGCTGGTGCCCATCTTCGACACGACGCTGGTGACGGCGTCACGGTTCTTTTCGGGCCGGAGCGCTGCGCAGGGCGGTCGCGACCACTCCTCGCATCGGCTGGTTGCGATGGGGCTCTCCCAGCGACGAGCCGTGGCGGTGCTGTGGACGCTCGCGGGCCTGGGCGGACTCCTGGCGCTGTCCATTCATCGGTTCCAGAACGATTGGGCGAGCCTCGCGGCCGCCGTCTTCGTCCTGGTCATGATCATCCTGGCGGTGTACCTGGCCCACGTCCGCGTCTACGACGAGGCGGATGCTGCCGTGCTGAGGAGCGGCGGCGCGACGCCGGTGGTCTTCACTTTCCTGTACAAGCGACGCGTCGCGGAAGTGTTGCTCGATTTCTGTCTCGTCTCGCTCGCCTACTATTTGTCGTACCGCCTTCGGTTCACGGGGGTCGATTTCGGCGTCGCGTTCAAGATCTTCTTGGCGTCGCTCCCGCTCGTCGTCGGCATTCAGATCGTCGCGCTGTTCGCGTTCGGGGGGTACCGCGGTGTGTGGCGCTACTTCGGTTTGATGGACAGCGTCACGTTCTCGAAGGCGGTCATTGCCGGCACGGTAGCCTCCGTGATCGTGACCTGGCAGTGGTTCGATTTACGGCCCTTCCCGAAGGAGGTGTTCATCATCTATGCCGCCCTCCTGATGCTCGCCCTCATCGGTTCTCGCGCATCGTTCCGCCTCATTGGAGAGTTCGTGCACCGGTGGCGCCACGAGGGCCAGCGGCTCATCATCTACGGGCCGGGGGATGGAGCGGCAACGGCGGTGCGCGAACTGCTTGAGGGCCACCCGAACGGCTACCGTATGGTTGGTTTCATTCACGACGACCCGCTGATGGCCCGCACGTGGATGCAGGGGTACCCGGTGCTCGGTGGCTTCGCGTCGCTGGTGTCTCTCATCGGGAACGACGCGGTGGATACTGTGGTCATCACCACGCCTGCGATTGACGTCGAGCAGCTCGAACACCTCGGCGCGCTCTGCGCGGAGACGGGTGTATCGCTGGCGCGCTTGCATTGGCGCCTGGACGAGATCGTCCCGTCCTACAAAACGGGGTAGGCAGCGAACGCGAGGATGGTTCTTCGGCCGCCTGCGGCGGCCCACGGAGAGGCGATCAGCGCCTGAGGGTGACGCGCAGGTTTCGCGGGGCAGCCGGGACTGGCTCGACTCCCACCCCGTCAGTAGTGGCCCAACCGAGGGCGACCAGCATGGCTCGTGCGATTGGGCCGGGGTCGTGGATGACCTCGCCCGGGCCGACCGATGGCGTCATGAGCGAGTTGATGTCCCCGCGCGGATAGGCGTTGTCGTTCAGGTGCGCGATGCTCGATCCGGGCAACCAGGGGTTCGGCGCGAACAATTGGGCCGCACGGCTGTCATCGGTGGGTTCGAACCGAATGCTCTCACTCGTCAGCGCAGCACCCAGTGTCGTCGAGCCGTTCGGGAACACCGAACCATCGAGCAGCCGCTGGCCCGTCGTCGTTTTGACGAAGGTGTCGTAGCCCATCGGCAGTGGCGGCCAGCCCACGCCCCAGGAACCCACGCCGTTGACCGTTCGCAACGATCCGACGAAACCGAGTCCGTGTCCGATCTCGTGCAGGGCGACCGTGACGAGATCGAAGCGCTCGCCTGCGGCCCCGTCGAGGCCGAAGTACCAATCGAAAAAGGCGTTGAAGTTCGCGACGATCTCCTCGTTGGACGTGAGGTCGTAGCCAGCGCGCGAGTTGGCGAGCGCCACGGGATAGTAGGTGTTTGGCTTCGGTGCATTCGGAAAGTCGCGGAGCATCGCAGCCGCGCCCGACGAGGCGAGGAAGTACGGACTGAGCTCGGTCCGGAAGTTCGCGGTCACGCGGATCGGGACCCGCGAGTGGAGCACCGAGCCCCAGATACTGAGTGCGTGCTCGAACGCCGTCCGCGCCGCCGGCGGAAACGCGGTGTTGTAGGTGACGACGAACGTCGCGGGTCGTGCCGCGGAGTTGGGCGCCGCCATCATGCCGTCCGGTACCGGCGCGCGTCCGACGTAGGTGAACCCTCGGTACTCGTCCGCTGGTTCGGCGATCATCGGCCCTGGAATCTGCAGCGGTGCGTCGGACATCGCGGCCACACTCGTCAGGCCGATGACGCAGGCGACGGCGATGACAAACGCCGCAGCGTGGAGGCGATGTGGAACAGATGGTGTCATAGTTTCCGTGCTCACTCGCCCTCCCCGTCGAGCAAGCCAAGTACCGACACCTGATTCCGTTAGTCACGACAATCCTCGTCATCATGGCGCAGCGTGCGATTGTGCAGTCACGGGTCGTCGAGTGACTGATGTGCGCAACGAGGGATCGAAGGAGATGCAGACGTGCGATCGCGCCCCGACACCACGGACCGTGATCGGGCGCGACAGCGGCACGAATTCGGTGGGCGAAATTCCAGAAGCGTCTACCGACCCACGAGGCCCTCGACCGGGCTGCTTGCCGTCGCGTACATCTTTGGTGGGATCCGTCCGGCCTTGTACGCGAGGCGCCCGGCGCGGACGGCCAACTTCATCGCCTCCGCCATGGTGATGGCGTCCTGCGCACCGGCGATCGCGGTGTTCATGAGGACACCGTCGGCGCCGAGCTCCATCGCCAGCGCCGCGTCTGAGGCCGTGCCCACGCCGGCGTCGACGATGAGCGGCACGCGCGCGAACTCGCGAATGATCCGGATGTTGTTGACGTTCTGGATGCCGAGCCCCGATCCGATGGGCGCGCCGAGCGGCATGACCGCTGCGGCGCCGGCGTCCTCCAGCTTGCGGCACGTCACAAGGTCATCGCTCGTGTAGGGCAGCACGACGAACCCCTCGTTGACCAGGATGCGCGTAGCCGCGACCAGCTGTTCGTTGTCCGGGAAGAGGGTCCGTTCGTCGCCGATCACCTCGAGCTTGACCCAGTTGGACAACCCCGCCTCTCGACCCAATCGGGCCGTGCGGACGGCTTCGTCTGCGGTGTAGCAAGCGGCGGTATTGGGCAAGATGAAGAATCGCGCCGGATCGATGTAGTCGAGCAGCGACTCCTTCGTCCGATCGGAGATATTCACCCGACGCACGGCCACCGTCACCATGTCGGCGCCCGAGGCTTCGTGGGCGCGACGCATGATGTCGAACGTGGCGTATTTGCCTGTGCCCACGATGAGGCGAGACTGAAACGTCTTGCCCGCGATCACGAGCGGGTCGACGGCTGCACCTGTGAGGGTGTCGACTGCGGAGCCAGAGGACTGGTTCATGTGTGCTATCCACCGCCCACGAAGTTGACGATCTCGATCTCGTCGCCTTCGTGGATCTCGGCGCGGTCGTACTGCGCCCGCTTCACCACAAAGAGATTGTGCTCGACGGCCACCCGCCTGGCATCGATGTCCAGGAGCGCGAGCAACGCGCTGACGGTCAGCGGGCCGGCGATCTCGTAGGGATCGCCGTTCAGTCGAATCCGCACCGCTCGCTACTGCACCTCGCGCAGTGCGAGCGCGAAGCTGCCAACCGGGAGATCCGCCTGCATCTTGACGGGCAGCCGGCGAGCGTCATTCGAGATCCAAAGGCCCAGGTTCTCACCCACCGGACGCCCCTGCGTATCGACGATGCGGACGCAGAGCTTCCACGCCTTGAAGTCCCCGAGTGGCACGCGCACATTCTCGGAGCCCACGGTGTTCAACGACAGAGTGTAGAGCGCACCTTCGTCGAGGATCGAGTAGCTCAGCGTCTTTCCCGGCGACAACGTCATCGCTCGGAGGGCATAGATCACCGAGAGTCCGTCCTGCACCTGGGCCGGCACCGTCACGTTGGTCTTGATCGGCCGCTCACCGGACAGCTCGAAGAGTGCACGCTGAGACGATCGGTCGAACCGCGTCGTCCCCAGCCGGGTGCGGCGTCCCTCCTCGCTGTACAGCGTCATCTGCTGCGGGAGGAGCGTCGCTGTATCCAGGAGCGTGTCCATCTTGTAATACAGCGAGTAGAGCCGCGAGATGAGCGGGAGCGGCTTGCCTTCCGCCACGATGTAGTACGCGGCCGAATCTCTCGACGAACTGCGTCGCTCTCGGACCGTCGACACCGCCGTGCCAGCGACCATGTACGATGCCCACGACACGTCGAATGTCAGCGTCTCGCCGACTTTGAACGGCACGGTCGTATCACGGCGCGGCACCGCGATGGGCGAGCGGGGCGCCGCACGCTGGGCCGCCACGGGGAGGTCGAGCGACGTGACGGCGAGCACGCCGACAGCTGCGGCAGCAAGAAGTCGCATAAACCCAATCTTACGAGTTTTCGCGACGGTTTTTCGACTCCGTCACACCCGTCGGGGTCCAAGTCCCTACCGGGAAGCGCACCCGCCTCAGCGGTGCCGTCGCGTCAACGCGGGCTGTCCGACGCGAACACGGCCGCACCAAGCAGACCCGCATCCTGATTGAGGATCACACGCACCGGCATCCGCTCGAGGAGCCCCCGCATGGCCCCCTTGTCGAGGAATGCGCGCAGGAAGCGCCCGTCACTCAGCGCGGACAGGATCTTCGGCGGGATTCCACCACCGATGAAGAGGCCGGCGGTGGCCATCGTGCGCAGCGCCAAGTTGCCAGCCTCGGCACCCAGCGCGTCGACGAAGAGCTGCAGCGCCTCCACGCAGCCATGACACCGCCGTTGCAACGCGGCGCTCGTGATCGCTGCCGGCGCGTCGGGGTTGGTCTCGTCCTCGACCGCCAGACACGGTCCGGCGTGCGTGATTCGAAACAGGTTCACAAGGCCTGGCCCAGACAGGATGTGCTCGACCTCGGCCCGCCCATAGCGCTGCGTGAGGTCACGCAGCAAGGCGATGTCGCGCTCGGAGCGAGCGGCCCAGTCGGCATGTCCGCCTTCCAAGGCCACAGCCACGAATCGGCCGTCGACGGAGTGCAGAAGCGCTTGTCCGAGTCCGGTGCCCGGGGCGATGACGGCCCTGTTACCTCGGACCGCCGCCTCGCCCTTCTGAAGCTCGTACAGCTCCTGCGGCGCGAGCGCCGGGACGGCGTACGCCATCGCCTCGAGATCGTTCAGCAAGACGACGCGCTCGATGTCGAACGCGTGCGCCACAGCCTGGGCGTGGATGTGCCACCCCACGTTGGTCAGCGTGGCGGAATCTTCGAGCACGGGCCCGGCTACGCCAAAGCACGCGGTCCGGACGGCGGCGCCGCCGACCGCGGAATCCGTGGCGAACGCCGAGAGCATCTCGATCACGCCAGGGAATGCAGGCGTCGCAAACGACCGGACCGCCCGCGGCGTCGGCCGACCCGTTGAGCTCGTCTCGAAGAGCCCGAGCACCGACTTCGTGCCGCCGATGTCGCCAGCCAGAATCATGCGCAGACCGCGTGACGCACATTGCACCTTGACTTCGCTTCCATTCTCCATCATCTTGAGGCAGCGTTCGGCACGGCGGCCTGATCGCCCGTGCCGCGCCGCTCGTCATCGCGTGTCTGCCACCACGCCACCACCTCCATCGTCGTCGCTGCTCGCCGGTCAGCTCGTCGTCCTCGCCGGCAAGCTGGCGTCGCTCGGACACAAAGAAGCCCGCGCGCTCGTCGAGCGTCTGGGTGGCGCCACCGCCGACGATGTGAGCGCCCGCACGACCATGCTCGTGATGGGCGGACTGGGTGACGAAGGTGCTGCGGGGGAAGGGGAAGGGGCGAAAAGCCTGAAGTTGAAGCGGGCGGAGGAGCTCAACGAGCAGCAGACCGCGACCATTCAGATCCTGAGTGAAGACGCCTTCTGCCGCGTGGTCGGCGTACCGACGCCCACCGAACTGCGCCAGCAGTATCACGGCGTGCGCGACGTGCTCGGACGGTATCGTGCGCTCCGTGAAGATCACCTCCGTTACCTGATCAAGTGCGGTGTGGTCCGGCCGGCGCTGCGAAACAACGCGGATACGTACTTTACGTTTCAGGACCTCGCCGTGATCAAGCAGGCCAACGACGAGCTCTCGCAGGGCGCCTCCTTTCGCAGTGTCATCAAGGCGTTGCTGGCAGCCCGTGAGGGGCAGCTCTCGTTCGACTTCCGATTGGAGGCCGAGCCGGCTCGCATCATCACGCTCGAGCGACGGCGCTCGCACGTGCCCGCGCTGACCAAGGCACAGCCGACGCCAACGACCGTGCGACGGGCCCAGATGGCCGAGGAGTACTTCCGGGCGGCATCGATGCTCGACGACGGGGATTCGTCAATGGTGGCCGAAGCGGCGGCGAAGTACCGGAAAGCCCTCGAGTTCGACCCCGGCCTCGTCGCGGCGCTCATCAACCTCGCCAACATCCATTACAGTCGGGACGAGTTGATCGAGGCGCAGGCCCTCTACGAGCAGGCTATTGGGATGGAACCCGACTACTTCGAGGCTCATTTCAATCTCGGGCACATCCACCACGACTTGGGCCGTTTCCCCGACGCGCAGGCGTGCTACCGAGAGGCGCTTCGGTTGAACCCGACCTACCCAGATGCGCATTTCTATCTGGCGGTGACGTTCGAGAAGATGGGGTTGTCGCCTGAGGCGAAGCCGCACTGGACCGCGTACCGCCAACTCGCGCCGAAGGGCGAGTGGGTGGAGTTGGCGAAGGAGTTCTCGGACTAGTACCGGTAGTCGTCGTCGGGCGAGCGTTTCTTGGGCGTCCGGCGCAGTTTGTAGAACTGACAGTCCGGACACCACGCTTCGGGGTTGAAGCTCGTGCCGGCGATGGGCAGCACGTCGCGATGTCCGCAGCACTCGGGTCCGTCCTCGGGAGGACGTCGCCAGCGGCACGACTTGAAGCGGAGCACCGCCGCCGAAGCCGATGGGCTTTCGACGCGATCAGACATCGTGCTCAGATTCTACACGGAGTTCCGGCTCGACGCGTACGCCGACGGACCGCTCCAGACTGGCAAACGCGTGTCGCTCCTCCGGTGAGACGAGCGTGATGGCGCGGCCCGACTCATCGGCGCGACCGGTGCGCCCCACTCGGTGCACATACGCGTCAGGGGAGTCGGGCACTTCGTAATTGATCACCGTGTGGATGCCGTCGATGTCCAGGCCGCGAGCGGCGATGTCGGTGGCGACGAGCACGTTGTAGGTGCCGCCGCGGAAACCCTCAACGGCCGCGCGTCGCTGGTCCTGCGAGCGATCGGCGTGGAGGGCGGCGCACCGAATGCCGGCTGCCTGCA
Source organism: Acidimicrobiia bacterium (assembly GCA_016871175.1). Lineage (GTDB taxonomy): Bacteria > Acidobacteriota > Vicinamibacteria > Vicinamibacterales > CAVVIG01 > VFZL01. Next base: position 19,335 of record VFZL01000002.1, read on the forward strand.
ACTTGCGCGCAAGCCGCTCCGCCCCCACCTTCATCCGGGTGAACACCAACACAGGGCCGCGTGCCTGGCGCAGATGGTCGATGAGCCACTCGAGTTTATGTGACGAGGGAACGGACGCGATCCGGTGGGTAATCGACTTCGCCGGCTTGCTGCGATGGCCCACCTGCACGTACTTCGGATCCCGAACGATCTCGAGGGCCTGGCGCACGACGTCGTCAGGCATCGTGGCGGAGAAGAGCAGCGTCTGACGTTCGCTCGGGATGGCGGCGATGATCTTCCGCACGTCGGGCCAGAAACCCATGTCCATCATGCGATCCGCTTCGTCCAGAACGATCAACTCGATGGCGCCGAGGTCGGCGTTCTGCTGCCGCATGTGATCCATCAGCCGCCCAGGTGTGGCGACGATGATGTCGACGCCAGCCTTGAGAGCGCGCTCCTGGCCGCTCATCTCGACCCCGCCGTAAACGGGCACGCTCGTGATGGACGTGTGGTAGGTCAGGCCGTGAATCTCGTCTTCGATCTGGACGGCCAGCTCGCGGGTTGGCGCCAGCACCAGCACTCGGCTGCGCTTCGGCTCGGCGGGTGCCGGTCCGGCAGCGGCGAGCTCGGCATCATCGTCCAGCAGTCGCTGGACCGTCGGGATGACGAACGCGGAGGTCTTGCCGGTGCCGGTTTCGGCACAGGCAATGACGTCCTGCCCACTCAGTGCCAACGGAAGCACGGCTGTCTGAATGGGCCGCGTTTCCTTGTATCCGAGGTCTCGTGTGCCCTCGAGAAGGCGCGGATCCAGGTTCAGTGAGCTGAAGGGCAGCGGTGTGGCGTCGCAGTCGACCGGTTCGAGGGTCGCGGCGGACACCGCGGACGCTGGTCGGGGGGGCGGAACGCGTGCGCGCGGTCCACGGCGCGATACGGGATGTCCACGACGGGGCGGGCGTCGTGTGTCGGCAGGTCTGCTGGTGTTGGAGCTCAAACTCTGATGCCGGCTAGCGGGCGCGGAACGTGATGATGCCTCGCACGGGGTCGTACGGGGAAACGCCGACGGTGACGCGGTCGCCCGGGACGACCTTGATGCGGAAGCGTCGCATGCGTCCGCTCAGCTGCGCGAGTACCTCGTGGCCGGCGTCGCACTGCACGCGATAGAGGCCGCCGCTGTGCACGGCCACGACGGTGCCTTGCATGTCAATCAAATCGTCCTTGCTCAATCGGGCTAGCTGTCCTTTCCGCTCGCGCGCGACGCGAGCACAACATTGTGACACACGGCCGGGAGGTCGCGCCACCTGGCGCGACCTCCCCGGCAGGATCGGGCAAGCGGGCGTGTAGCAGGCCACAGGTGGGCAGGGATCAGGTAGGGCTGGTAGGTCGGTCCCAGCCTCTCCCACCGCCTGGTCGCTGCCTGCGCGACGCCCCTTGACATGCGGGCGCCTCGCCATGCGCTCTACAGCGCGCGCACGGCGTCCTCGACGCGCCGTGCGAGCGCCTCGTAGTCGTCGCCTGCGAGCGTCATCGGAGCACCGAACGCCACTCGAACGCGGCCTGGCTTGGCCATCCGCCACCCAGGAGGTAGCACTTTGTCCAGCCCCTCGATGCGGACCGGGACCACCGGGACGCTGAGGCGAGCGGCGATCATCCCAATGCCGGGTCGGAACGCGTCGACGTCACCCGTGGGGCTCCGACGTCCTTCCGGGAAAATCAGCACGGAGTCGCCGCCTTCGAGCACCTCGCCAATGTAGCGCAGGGTCTGGCGCGCCCCAGCCTCACGCTGGGGAAGTGGAAACGCGTTGAACACGAGCGCCGCCAGGTAGTAGTTCAGGCTGTTCGTGAACCACGCGCGGCGTCCGAATTGCTCCGGGAAGAAGTGCGCCTTGAAGAACTCCTTCGCCATCGCGATCGCGACCCGATACCGCACGCGCCCGGGCAACGCCGCCAGGACGACAGGCGCGTCCATGTGGCTCTGATGGTTCGCGGCGAACATCACAGGTCGTTTGAGGTCGCGCACGTGCTCGAGCCCCTCAACGCGGACCCAGGCGAACACGCGGGCGAGCGGCAGGATCCAGAGCGGAAGGTTCACCCTGCGGACCAGTCGCGCCGGCCACGACCGGTTCCACGAGGGGAAGTCGACCGGCTCGGACACGAGCGTGTCGGAAGGCGACGGCTGCGCGACGAGCGCGCGCAGTTGGGCCACGTCGCGTGCACCGGCAAAGGCCGCTTCGTCGATGCGTGTTTGAAAGGTATCCTCGAGCGCGACCATCAGCTCCACGCGCTCCAATGAGCTCAAGCCGAGCTCTTCGAGCGTGGTACCCGGCGCAAGATCTGTGCGACCAGCGTACTTGGCGATCAGCGCCGCCAGTGGATCCACACCCGCGTGGGCGATCTGCGGTGCGCGTCCGGCGAGAGTCTCCTGCGCCCAGTCGCGGATGGCCGCCCGTTTCAGCTTTCGCGTGCCCTCGGTGCGGGGCAGCTCGGGCTCGGGCCAGGCGAGTGCCCTCCGGATTCGCTGGTGATCGCTCAACTGAGCATTGGCGTCCCGAACGACCGCCTCCACGTCCACGCCGGGTTCGAGCACGAGGATCGCCCCGACACGTTCACTTCCGTGGCGAGGTGCTCCCCCTTCACCACCAGTCAGGCCCACGACCGCCGAATCCTTCACACCCGGCAGCCGATTGAGCACGCGCTCGACATCCTCCGGAAAGACGTTAAGCCCCTCGGGCGTGACGAGCATCTCCTTCTTGCGGCCCTTGATGAACAGCTGCCCCCCTGGTCCAACCTCTCCGATATCTCCCGTATGAAACCAACCGTCCTCGAACGCCCTGGCCGTCTCGGCTTCGGCGTTGAAGTAGCCCTTGGTGACGTTCTCGCCGCGGACCAGAATCTCGCCGTCCTCCGCGATCTTCACTTCCACCCCGGCGATCGCCTTGCCGACGGAACCACGCTTGGTCGCGAACGGATGGTTGAGTGTGACGATCGGCGCCGTCTCGGTGAGCCCGTATCCCTGGATGACGGCGAAGCCCAGCTCGCCCCAAAACGCCTCGAGCTCGGGCTCGAGCGGCGCCGCACCAACGACGAAGCTCCAGAACTTGAGACCAAACAGTCGATGGATCCGGCGATACCGCCACCAGCGCTTCGCGAAGTGCTGTTTCGGTCCGGGTGTGGCCACTTCGGGAGCGAGCCGCAGGACGTGTTCACGCAGGACGTCGAGAATCTTCGGCACCGACACGAGCACCGAGACCCGATGGCTCTTGATCTGCGAGACGATCTCGACGGGGTTGTACCCGCGCATGAAGATGACAACCCCCGGCAGCATCGGTGGGATGAAGGTCGCCATCGCCTGCCCGAACATGTGGCTGAGGGGGAGCAGGTTCAGAAACCGGAGTGGAAAAAATGGGGTGCCCCACTTCCGATACTTCCGCACCTCTCGTTCGACCGGCACGATGTTCGCCAGCACGTTCCGATGAGTGATGACGACGCCCTTCGGTTCAGCCGTCGCGCCGGACGTGAAGATGATTTCCGCCGTGTCGTCGCGCGTGATCGCGACCGGATCGAGGGGCCCTGTCGCGGCCTCCCAGTCGATGGTCGACAGCTTCCAGACGACGGCCGATGGACCGATGTGATCACTCTCCAAGGGTGGGACGTCCTGGCCCACCAGGACGACCCTGGCCCTGACGATGCGGGTGACGCGTGCGAGAAAGTCGGGGGTGCTCCGGTAGTCGATCGGCACGACGATGATGCCGCGGAGGAGGCATCCCCAGAAGGCGACGATCCATTCGGGGCGGTTCTCGGAGAAGAAGACGACGGTGTCGTTCTTCCGGAGGCCGGCCTCGTGCAGCCGAGCTGCGAACGCTCGCGCGGCGCGCCCGGCTTCCCCGTACGTGAACCGGCGCTCGCAATACCCATCGTCGTGAACGAGGAAGGGACCGTCCGCGCGAGCCAGGTCTTCGAAGAAATCGAGCAGCGTATCCCGTGCCACGCTCGAATTGTATGATGTGAAGGCGAGAGGGAGATTCCTCGGCTATCCCAAAGGGTGCTTTCATGATGCGTTCCGAGTCGGTGTCGCGCCGTCGAATTCAAGTCGCCGCGGCCGTAGCGGTCGCGTGGGCGTGTGCGCTTGCGCCGAGCCCATCTGCTTATGCACAGGCGAACGCGCTGCAGCCCGGTCCCGTGTGGCCAAAGCTGTCGCAGGGAGAGCGCGACCAGGTGATGACGTTCGGCGAAGAGTTCAAGCAGTTCATCGGATCGGCGAAGAGCTCGCTGACCTTCGTTCGGGAAGCGACCAAGATGGTCGAGGCTGCCGGATTCAGGTCGTGGCCCAAGGCGCCGACGAAAGCGGCCGTGACACCTGGATCGCGGTGGTACGCGATCAACCGAGATCGCACGATTGTCGCATTCGTGATCGGTCGCGAGCCGATGACGGCGGGTGCGCGGATCGTGAACACCCACAACGACTCGGTGTTCATCGGACTCAAGCCGAAGCCGATGCGCGAGAGCTTCGATCTCGTCCTCCTGGACACCATCGTGCACGGCGGCATCAAGAACTATCAGTGGGTCAACCGGCCGCTCGCGATGATCGGACGCGTGATGAAGACCGACGGCACCGTTGTCACCATTGACGTCGGCCACGCCTCGGGTGATCCCGTGCTGACCATTCCGGACCTCGCGCCGCACGTCGACAACGACTTCCGAGAACGGCGAAATCGCGACGTGATTCAGACCGAGGAGCTGGACCCGCTGCTGGCGACGACCGCGGCGGCCGCCGCAGAGATTCTCAAGTCCAAGTACAACCTGACGCCTGAGGACTTCCTGTCCGCCGACATCCAGATCGTCCCCGCTCAAGGACCGGTCGACATCGGGCTCGACAGGCAACTGATCGGCGCCTATGGCCACGACGACCGGTCGAACGGCTACGCGGCGTTTCGCGCCATCGCGGAAACGAGCGCGCCGCAGCGCACGGCTATCGCCTACGGCGTGAACAACGAAGAGGTCAACTCATGGACGACGGGAGTCGACTCGGAGTGGTTTCGTACGCTGATTGCCGAGATCATCGCGGCACAGGAGCCTGTCTACAACGATCTCATGCTGCGCCACGCGCTCCGGTCCTCACAGGTGCTCGTCTCGGATTGCACGACGGCGCTTGATCCGAATTTTCCTCAGCCCTATCTCCCCAATAGCTCGGCGCGGTTGGGCTGGGGGCTCGTCTTCAAGGAGTACGGCGAGGGTCGTGAGGCCGACGCAGAATACTTCGCGAAAGTCCGCGGCATCTTCAACGACGCGGGCGTGCGGTGGCAGACCCATGCGTATCGTGCCGGCTATGGCGGCGGCACCATCGCGCAGTGGTTCGCGAACGCGGACATCGATGCCATCGACGTGGGTATCGGCTTGCTCAGCATGCACTCGCCGATGGACATCTCCTCGAAGGTCGATCTCTGGGAGCTCTATCGAGGCTTCAAAGCCTTTCTGGCCACGACGGCGGCCGCTTCGACGCGCTAGTCGCTGTGCGCGCTGAATCAGTACCGCCTGCCCGGCGGGGCATCCCGCCTCGGGGCGTTGCTCATCGCTCGTGTCTGCCCCAATACGCTCGAATGCCCGCCTTCCGCTCGGTGTCCGGGAGCGTTGCTCGACTGCTCGAGGAATGGCGCGCCGAACACTGATTGGGCACGGCTGGTTCCTGTGCCGCCCCGAACCAGAATGCTGTCGCGACCCAGCCAGGATTCGGGGCGGCCGATCGTCTAGTCGCCGAACGCTTCGATGTCGTCCTCAGCTGCTCCTGGCAAGAGGTCGAAGAACGCATCGAGGCTTCGGTCGAGGGCGCGCCGGAGCTGCGGGATTGTGCCGTCGATGGTGTGCAGCGTCACACCAGCCGTCGTGCCATCCGCGAGGGTGAGTGTTGCGCCCTCGACCGACTTGACCGAGTGATCAGGAACGAGCCGAAGTCCATAAACCAACGTGTAGCGAGACATGCGTTGATGCTAGCAGTTTGCCGGCCGAGGGCCGAGGCGGTCGTAACCTTCTCGTCACGCGTCACAAGGGTCGCAGGCCTCAAGTCACCTCGGGGCGCGCCAGCGCACGTCCACGCAGTGGGTCGGGCGTCGGCATCGATCGTGACCAGCGACGTCAAATCAGTGACCAACGCTCGAGGACCAACGACGAACCCTCCCTTGTCTTGCCCGCCCGATAAAGGAACAATGAACGCGAGGAGTGGCACGTGAAGAAGCTGATCTGGACGTCCGTGGTGGTTTCGATCTTGTTCGGCATGGCGTGTGGCGGCGCGACCGAGTCGACCTCGCCGCCGACCGGGTTATCGACCGCGGCGGCCCCGTCTGCTGACATTCCGACGATCGATTTCGAGAAGTACGTTCTGCCGAACGGCCTCGAGGTCATCCTGTCGGAGGATCACCGGCTGCCCCTCGTGGCCGTGAACCTGTGGTACCACGTCGGTCCGGCCAACGAAGACGTCGGGCGGACGGGCTTTGCGCACCTGTTCGAGCACATGATGTTTCAAGGCTCGAAGCACGTGCCTGGCGACACGCACTTCAAGTCGCTCGAAGGGGCTGGCGCCAGCAGCATCAACGGCACAACGGATTTCGACCGCACGAACTACTTCGAGACCGTCCCCTCGAACCAGTTGGAGTTGGCGCTGTGGCTCGAGTCTGACCGCATGGGCTACCTGCTCGACAAAGTCGATCAAGCGAACCTCTCCAACCAGCAGGATGTGGTTCGCAACGAGCGGCGGCAAAGCGTCGAGAACCAGCCGTACGGGATCGTCGAAGAAGCGCTGTTTCATCAGCTCTTTCCGAAAGGACATCCGTACTACGCCTCGATCATCGGATCGCACGAAGACATCCAGGCGGCCAGGCTCGAGGACGTGAAGAATTTCTTCAAGCTGTACTACGCGCCCAACAACGCGAGTCTGGCCATCGTCGGAGACATCGACAAAGCCGCCACCAAGGCACTGGTCGAGAAGTACTTCGGCACGCTGAAGCAGGGGAAACCGGTAGCCAAGCCGTCGGTGCAGACCCCGCCCATCACCTCCGAGCGACGCGCGGTGATGAAGGACCGGGTCGAGTTACCACGGGTGTACATGGCGTGGCTGACCTCGCCGATCTTCAAGCCCGGTGACGCCGACGCCGACATCGCGTCGTCGGTCCTCGGCATGGGCCGCTCGAGCCGCCTGTACAAGAAGCTGGTCTACGAACAGCAGATCGCACAGACCGTGACCGCGTCGCAGCAGTCACTGACGTTGGGATCTGTCTTCTTGATTGAGGCGACTGCCCGTCCGGGGCACACGGCGGAGGATCTGGAGAAATCGATCGATGAGGCCCTTCAGACGCTTCGTGAGACGGGACCCGAGGCCTCCGAGGTGGATCGGGCGCGCAACGTCATCGAGACCCGCATCATTCAGGGACTCGAGACGCTCGGCGGATTCGGAGGGGTGGCAGACAGACTGAACAGCTACAACCACTACCTGGGCACTCCTGGCTTCCTGCCCGATGACATCAAGCGGTATCGCACGGTGACGCCCGAGTCGGTGAAGACCTTCGTGCAGCAGCAATTGACGCCGACATCACGGGTCGTCGTGCACGCCGTGCCAGGTACTCCGGATCTCGGCGCACCGGTGCCGACGCCGAAGCCCAGCCAGGCGGCGGCCGGCACCGGTGCCGAGTCCTTGAACGCAGACGAGTCCTGGCGCGGCGAGATGCCCAAACCAGGACCGGTGAAGGCCCTCCAAGTGCCTCTGCCTGTGTCGTTCGAGCTCCCAAATGGCCTGACGGTCCTGGTCAACGAGCGGCCCGGCCTGCCCATCGTGTCCGCCAGCCTCGTGGTGAGGACTGGCAGCGGCGCCAACCCGGTCGACAAACCGGGACTCGCCAATTTCACCGCGTCGATGCTGGACGAGGGTACCGCGTCCCGGTCCGCACTGCAGATTGCGGACGAGGTGGCGAGGCTTGGTGGATCGCTCAACACCGGATCCACGATGGACGCCTCGCAGGTCACGGCGAGCTCCCTTCGTCGCAACTTCCCCGAGCTCCTGGACATCATGGCAGACGTGACACGCCAGCCGTCGTTTCCGACCGAGGAGGTTGAGCGTCAACGGGCCAGCCGACTCGGGAGCCTTCTCCAGCAGCGCGAGAACCCGAACGCCGTGGCATCCCTGGTGGCTTCGGCGGTGATCTACGGCGAGAAGCACCCCTACGGCTTCCCCGAGCTCGGCACGGAAGCGTCCAACAAGACGATGTCTCGCGAGGACATGCACGGGTTCTGGAGCCGGAACTTCGTGCCGAACAACGCCGCCTTCGTGGTTTCCGGTCAGATCACACGTGACGAACTCCGGCCGACGATCGAGAAGGCGTTTGGCACGTGGGCCAAGGGCACCCCGGTGCAGCCGACGCTGAGCCCCCCGGATTCCGTGCCCGCGCGCCTGGTGCTCGTGGACAAGCCCGGCGCACCGCAGACGCAGTTGCGCGTGGCCGGTCTCGGCGCACCTCGATCGACTCCCGAGTATGAGGCGCTACAGGTGATGAACGAGAGCCTGGGCGGTCTCTTCTCGAGCCGCATCAACCTGAACCTACGAGAGGTGCACGGTTACACCTACGGCGCGGGCTCCCAGTTCGTCTTCCGTCGTGGCACAGGGCCATTCATGGTGGCGACCGGCGTTCGCACAGAGGTGACGGGAGCGTCAGTGTCGGAGATCTTCAAGGAGCTGCGCGGCATGCGGGAGAAGCCGCCGGCTGGTGAAGAGCTCGCGCTGGCCAAAGACTCGCTCGTACGGTCGCTGCCGGCACAGTTCGAAACCAGCGGGCGCGTGACCGGCAGCACGAGCAACATCTACGTCTACGACCTGGGCCTCGACTACTACGCCAAGCTCCCCACCACGCTCGGCGCGGTCACGACCGAACAAGTGAAGGCTGTCGCCGACAAGTACCTCGTGCCCGAGAAGCTGTCGGTGATCGCCGTCGGCGATCGCTCCAAGATCACGCCAGAGCTTCAGAGACTCAAGCTCGGTGCTGTGGAAGTCCGGAACGCTGAGGGCAGTCTCACGAAGTAGCTCCTTGCCTACTTCGCCGCCAGCCCCGCCTTGGCGCACTCATCGACGACGGTCATGTAGCGCAGGACCCCTTCCTTGCCAATGACGTAGGGATTCGGATCGGACGGCTTCCGCTTGGCGAGCAGGGGCAGGTGGCGTTTCGAGCCGTCGAAGTCGGTGTGGTTCGCGATGATGATTTCCGCGTCCTCCTTCGCGACGATGTCGCGGAAACGCTCCGCGGACTTGCTATAGATGTCGAACCAGAACCGGGGTGGACGGTCTGGCGTGATGTATCCCGAGGGGTTCGTGACCCAGTTAAACGCTGTTCCGCCCCATTCCGCAGCGATACGCGTCTTGCCGTTGTCTTTCACCGGGATGATGGTTGAGAGCGTGCCCAAGGTGTGCCCGGGTGTGACATACAGCGTCAACGTCGTGTCGCCGAGCGTCAGCTTCATGCCGTCGGTGGCGACGACGTCGCGTTTCGGTGCCGGATCGCGACCCTTCTCGAGTAGCTCCCAGTCCGCCGCTGACAGCACGATCTTCGTGCCGAACCGATCCTGAAGGAACTTCGCGCCGCCCGAGTGGTCCGAGTGACCATGGCTCACGATGGCGTACTTGATCTGCGCCGGATCGAGTCCGAGCGTCCTCAGACCGTCGGCCACCTCCGTCTCGACTGAGTAGTCGAAAATCGTGTCGACGAGGATGATGCCCTGCGAGGTGGTCACCGCCCAGGCGGAGTACTCCGTCTGACCGACGAAATACAGGTTGTCGAAGACCTTCGCAGGCTTCGCGTACCACGAGGCACGCGGTGGTGGCCCTTGCGCTCGTGGGGGTCGCGCGGCGTTGGCCGGAGGCGGCGTCAACTGTCCGCACGTGCGATTGAACACGGCCCTATGATCCTGACCGGCCGCATGACGAGCCGCCGCGATGTGCGACTCTGGTGTGCCCGGCTGGACCTGCGCCGCGATCGAGCCGATTCGCCAACCGCCGATGGCGAGCGCTGCGCCAAGCGAGACCGCCAGAACTGCGCCACGTGTCAACCGAATCGATGCCAACTTCATGCGGCTCCTCCCGTCGGGGATGGTAACACCTCTCGAGTGAAGAGCAGGCGCAGAGCGAAGAGCCAACGACTGAGCGCTAAAAGCGGAGAGGCGGTGAGCGCTTTAGAGTGGCGGACCGTCCCCGGGCTGCACAAGCGCTCTCGCTACCTGGATCGCCTCGTCCAAGGAGCGAACGGCGCCGTCCAGTTGCTGTTCGTACACCGTTTTCAGAATCTCGCCCATGCGCGGACCGGGCCGCACGCCAAGATCGATCAAGTGTCGCCCCATCAGCAGAGGGTCCGGCGCGTGGTGCTCGACGCCGAGCATCCGCGCCCGCTCCAGAAACCAGTCCATCGCGTCGCAGTTGAATTGCCCCGGCTCGCGACCCAGACAATCCGATTTCGCAAGTCTCGCCAGGAGCTCCAGATCCACCTTCTGCGCGAGCCGACGGAACGCGCCGTCGCCGACCTCGTCGCGCGTTTTGAACCACATGCCCGGTTTCAAGTGCTGCGCCACCATTCCGAGCACCTGTCGGCGCACGTCGTAGCCATCGAGGGTGTGGACGTTGAGGCGGTCGAGAAACGCCGACGCCGGCGCCACGCCTTGCTCCTCGTGATCGATGGATCGGATACGACCGTCGATGAACGCGGTCGTGGCGGGTTTGCCGAAGTCGTGGCACACCGCTCCCAACATGATCGCAAGGCGCTCCGGCCGCGGCAGATCATCCACGCGGGTCCGCGCCTGATCGATGACCTGCAACGTGTGGACCCAGACGTCGCCCTCGGGATGCCACTCCGGCTCCTGAGGGCAGCCCACAAGCGCGTGCAGCTCGGGAAACAGCCGTTCGACGATGCCGAGCTCCAGCGCGAGCGCGAATCCGAGAGACGGGCGTGCGGCGGCGAGTACCTTGTCGATCTCCCCCCAGACGCGTTCGGCCGGCAGATCGTCCAGCGGGGTCTTTCTGCAGACGTCGGCCGTCGCCGGGTCGAGCGTCAGGTTGAATCGCGCGACGAACTGCACCGCTCGCAGTACGCGCAGGGAATCGTCGCCAAACGTCGACGAGTCGACCATGCGGAGCACGCGCGCGTCGAGGTCTTGTCGTCCCCCGAACGGATCAACCAACTCGTCCTCCGGTCCAAGCGGATCCCACGAGATCGCGTTGATCGTGAAGTCACGCCGGCGCGCCGCCTCTGCAGGGGACATCGTCGGATCGCCTGACACGTGGAAGCCTTTGTGCCCGCGCCCTGATTTCGATTCGCGCCGCGGCAGCGATACATCGATGTCGGCGATCTTGAACACCTGAAAGCTTTCGCCGACCGCCTCCACGCGACCGAGAGATTCAAGCACGGCGCGCAGTCGTTCGGCGGACAGACCGAATACCTCGAGATCGATGTCCTTGGAGCTCGCCCCAAGCAGCCGATCGCGTATCCACCCGCCGACGACGTACCCATGTCCACCCGCGTCACGGACCGCTGCCGCAACCACGCGCGAGCGCTCGAGGGGATCGAGAGCCTCCAGGGTCGCGGTCATACGCTCTCGGACCCAGACGAGGCCGCGATCGGCGCGCGTCTCCACATGTGGACGATGCGGTCGCACAACGACGGTGCGAGGGCGCCGAGGACTGCCAGAGTCTTCGACGGTCGATACGGGTAGATCTCGGCGACCGGCTTGCCGAACGCGCGAACGATGGCGTGAGCGACCACATCGGCGCTTTGGCGAGGCCCGCGCGCCCGCGTTGCGAAGCCGGACTCACGCCTCATGACGCTCATGAACTCGGTGTCGGTCGCGATCGGGTACACGACGCTGAGGTGAACCCCCGATCCACGGAGCTCCGCCCGCAGGCTTTCGGCCAAACCGACCTGGGCGAACTTCGTCGCCGCGTAGGCGCCCATGAACGGGATGCCGCGCCGGCCGACGATCGACGAGATGACGAAGACGTGGCCTCGGCCGAGCCGACGGAATTCCGGCAGAGCGAGGCGGATCGCGTGGTACGTGCCCATGAAGTTCACATCCATCAGTCTCCGCATCTGAGACGGTTCGATGACGTCGACTGTGCCGTAGATGCCGAAGCCCGCGTTGCAGACGATGGCGTCGAGCCGGCCGAACTGGGCGACGGTCCGTGCGAGGAACGTCCGCATCGCCTCGGGGTCTGTCACGTCCGCGACGACGGGGAGCGCGCGTCCGCCTTGCTGCTCGACCGCGGCGGCCGCTTCGACGAGCTTCGCCTCACGTCGTGCGCAGAGGGCCACGGCGGCGCCCTCCCGGGCGAAACGCAAGGCCACGGCTCGCCCGATGCCGGCCGAGGCGCCCGTGATCGCCACAATTGGAGGATCGTTTCGCTCGCCGTTCGCATGAGTCATGGTGCTGAGGATAGCGCGAAGCGGGTGCCCGGGTTGGGACCGTCGTGCCCACGCGCGTCCAGGCTCTCAGGCGTCAGGCAACGCAAAAAGGCCGGGAGCCAATTCGGCATGAGGCTTGAGACGGCTCCCACAAGAAGCGCGAACTCGAAGCTCGAGAACGATGGGAACGGTCGGCGCGGTTGAGGCGTCGATATAAACAGGTCAAAAGGCATGAGACCGTGTCGACTGCGGCGCCGAAGCGTGTGTGACGCGTCCGGGCGCGCGGATCCTGCGTCGACGGTGACGCCGGTTCCTGGGCTCGCCGCCTTGGCCCTTCAACGACTTGGCCAAGTCGTCTGTGGACTTCAGGGCCACGACGACATGGTCCAGTTCGACCACGGGCGGATGTTCCTGCGGTGCATCACATGTGGCCGCGAGTCGCCAGGATGGGATGTCCCGGGGACAATGGCGGTGCGACCGCCTCAGCCTCCAGCGTCGAGAGTTGCCGCCCCGAAGGCGCCAGTCCGACGCGTCGCATAGGAGAGCCTGGACACGAGAGCCGATCGGCTCTCAGCCTTCTCGCAGCACGCTGCGGAGCACAAACGCGACGTTGGACGGGCGTTCGCCCAGCCGACGCATGAAATACGGGAACCACTCCCGTCCGAACGGAATGTAGATTCGCATCCGATGCCCTTGTTTTGCCAGCGAGAGCTGGAGATCGCGGCGGATGCCGTAGAGCATTTGGAACTCGAATCGGTCCGATCCGAGAGTGTGCTGCGCCGCGAAGCGCTGCGTCCTCTCGATCATGACTGGATCGTGCGTGGCGATCGCGGGATAGGTGCCCTCGAGTAGCAGACGCTGGACGTGCCGCATGTATGCGGCGTCCACGTCTGCCTTCCGTTGGTGTGCCACCGTCGCGGGCTCTTTGTACGCGCCCTTGACCAAACGTATCCGCGCACCCAATCGGTTCACCCGTGTGATGTCATCGTCGGTTCGATACAGCTCGGACTGCAACACCACGCCAATGTTCCGATACTCCTGCTGCCACAGCGTCTCGAAGACCTCGAGCGTCACGTCGGTGTACGCGGAGCTCTCCATGTCGATCCGGACGAAGAATTCGTCGGCCGCGTCGAGAATACGCCGCATGTTGTCCACCGCGGTCGCACGGTCGACGGTGAGCCCGAGCTGCGTCAGTTTCAGCGACAGGTTCTTGATGATGCCTGCCTGATTGACGGCGTCGATCACACGCAAGTAGTCGCGTGTGGCGGCGTCCGCCTCGGCCGAGCTCTGGACGCTCTCGCCGAGGTAGTCGAGCGTCTGGAGCAGACCCTGCGCCTCAACCGCTCGCGCGGCTGTGATCGCCGCCTCGACGGTCTCGCCGGCGATGAACCGGCGTGCGAAGCTCGTGGGCTTGCGCATCCCGTGGCGCGACGCGAGGCGCTTGACGCCGGCGCTGCGCGCCAACAGGTGGAACACCGCTTTGGCGGCACGGTCGAACATCAGGTGGTATCAGTGCGCGCGGCCGTGCGTGACGAGCAGGTGTTCGATTGAGCGCGCGTAGTAGCGCAGTACGGTGCGGTCGCGCACGCGGAAACGGCCGCGATCGACGACGACGATGCCGCGCGTGACGAGGGCCTCGGCGGCTTCATCCACCGCTTGGCGCCCGCTCGTCACGGCGAGGTTCGCGCGACGGGCGGAGAGCTCCTCGATGAGACGGTCGATGCGCCCCTCGAGATCGCACCGCAGGAGCGAAGGGCGCATCGCTGCGGTGAACAGCGCCGTGGGCAAGACCTTGTACAGCGCGCCGACGTGTTGCCGCACGGTACGCGCGAGCTCGAGGACGTCGCTTCTCGAGTGTGGATCGGTCCCGGCGGCCGGGACCGGTGTCCCGAAGGTGACAACGGCCCGGGAGTGGTAGCCGACGGCGTACCGCACCATCTCGGCGAGCTCTCGCCCGAATGGGCGCTGCTGCTTCTTCACACGCTGGCGGGCCAGGATGCGATCCTCGAGCACGAGGTCGTACGCGATCGCCACGGGCACGATCACCAGGTTCGGACACTCTGCGGAGAGTGCCGCGTGGAAGAGCCCCGTCTTCGCCGGCTTGAGCTCACCGCTGTAGCTGCGGCCGCCCTCCGGATAGAAGAAGAGATCGTGCTTTTTCAGCATCTCGGCCACGTACGCTTTGAGCGTGATGAGATACGCCGGATCCTTCGTGTTTCGCCGTATCGGGATGGCGCCAGTCACGTGCTTGTGGATCAGGCCGAGCGGCCCGCCAAACAGGTTGATGCCTGCCGCGATGAGCGGCGGGCGAATCCCGTTGTCGTCGAGCACAAGCGGCTCGACGAGATAGTCCGTGTGGCTGCGATGATTCGACGCATAGACGAGGCGATGCGTTCGCACGGCCTCGGCGACGCGATCCAAATGCTCGTGGTGTCGATCGATCTTGCGCAGAATCGGATAGAGCGGGTGTTGGAGCGCACGGTAAATGGCGTGCCGCTGCGTCGTGCGCAGCTCCTCGAGGTACGCGCGCACACGGTCGCGTGCCTCACCTCCACGCTGGCTATAACCGCCGCTGAGGTACTTGATGACCTCTTCTCGGGCCAAGACGGCCTGCGTGATGTCATCGAGCATGAACCTCGGACTATAGCACTTCCGAGCGCAGCTGCGTGCAGGCGGCAGAGTTCCGTCTAGGCCTCCACAGCGCGACACACGGCGTCGGCAAAGCCCTGTGTGGACGCCGTGCCGCCCAGATCCTTCGTGGTCTGGGTGCCCTCCGTGAGCACCGTTCCGAGCCCGCTCATGACGCGGTCTGCGGCCGGCTCTTCGCCGAGGTGCCGTAGCATCAGCACGGCGGAGAGGAGGAGGGCTGTGGGGTTCGCTAGGCCCTTGCCCGCGATGTCGGGCGCGCTGCCGTGCACGGCTTCGAAGACGGCCGCCTCTGTGCCCAGGTTCGCCGACCCCACGACGCCCAGTCCACCCACCAGCCCCGCGCACAAGTCCGAGACGATGTCGCCGTACAGATTGGGCATCACGAGCACGTCGAACTGCGACGGGTTCATGACCAGGTGCATGCACGTGGCGTCGACGATCTTCTCGTCGTACTTGATGTCCGCGTGCTCGCGCGCGACGGCCCGCGCACACTCCAGGAAGAGGCCATCGCTGAGCTTCATGATGTTGGCTTTGTGAATCGCCGTCACCTTCTTACGCCCGTGCCGCCTGGCATGGGCGAACGCGAACTGGGCGATGCGCGTCGAAGCCCGTTCCGTGATGATCTTCAAGCTCTCGACCACACCCGGGATCACCTGATGCTCGAGGCCGGCGTAGAGGTCCTCCGTGTTCTCGCGCACGATGACGAGATCCACGTTCGAGTAGCGGGCAGGGACCCCCGGAAGATTCCATACCGGCCGCAAGTTGGCGAACAGGTCGAGCGCCTTGCGCAGCCCGACGTTGACACTGGTGAACCCTTCCGCAATCGGCGTGGTGACCGGGCCTTTGAGCGCCACCCTGTTTCGCTTGATGGACTCGAGCAGCTCCAGCGGCAGGGCCCGCCCCGTGCGCTGGAATGTCACGACACCTGCGTCGTGTCGCTCCCATGTGACGGAGACGCCGCTGGCCTCCACGATCCGCAGCACCGCGTCGGTGACCTCCGGGCCGATGCCGTCGCCAGGAATCAGAGTGATCGTGTGTGTCGCCATGGTGTGGGAGCGAGCCGGACCGCTACTCGCGGGCGTACCAGAAGAGCGAAAGGAATCCGAGGCCGAGGTTCACCGACATCAGCGTCGTCGAGGTCTGATGCAGCCGGTCGAAGCGGACCCGACGCGGATCCGATTCCGGTAGCGCATTGATGGGTCCGGCCGCCGCCGTCTGGATCTGCGCGATCTCGCCCAGCACTGGGACGCCCGCGTAGATAGCGTTGGCCAGCATCGCCACGCTGAGAATCAGACGCGGCACGAAGGCCCGCGGCGGGGGACCGACGAACTTCATGATCAGGAGACCGGCGACAACCACTGCGCCGCAGACATACGCCACGGCGCTGAATTGGCGCAGGACGTCGCCAAACAAGAGACCAGCGAGAACGCGCCCGTTGTGCGCATCGGCGGCCTCCAGGACCTGGAACGCCGATGGCGCGACGATGGCGCCGATCGCCACCATGCCGCCAGTCCACACCACGAGCCCCGCCAGCACCGCATAGCGCACCACGAACATCGCGTCATTATAGGTTCGAAGGTTCAAAGGGTTCGAAGGTTCAAGGTTTCAAGGTTCGCTGGTTCAAGGATTCGCGGGTTTTGGGCAATCTTCCTTCTCAATCTACAATCTTCCGGACGATTCCACCATTCCCGTTCCCCACTCCCGGAGGCCCTTTGGATCGCGCCGCCCTCATCGCCGCCCTGAACAACGCCGCTGCGCGGATGCGCATCGACTCCGTCCGCTCCACGTCTGAAGCGGGAAGCGGACACCCGACGACGTGCTGCTCAGCCGCTGACTTGGTGGCGGCGCTGTTCCTGGCCGAGATGCGCTTCGATCCCAAGGATCCGCAGCATCCAGGCAGCGATCGATTCGTCCTGTCCAAGGGTCACGCCGCGCCCCTCTTGTATGCCGCGTGGGCCGCTGCCGGTGCGCTCGACCGATCTGAGGTGATGCGCCTGCGGGAGCTCACCTCTGACCTCGAAGGCCACCCCACTCCTCGGCTTCCGTTCGTGGATGTGGCCACCGGATCACTGGGACAAGGGATCTGCGCCGCCGTCGGTTCCGCGTTGAACGCCCGCCGAATCCAATCCGACTACCGGACCTACTGCCTCATCGGCGATGGCGAGTCGGCCGAGGGTTCCGTCTGGGAAGCCGCGGCCATCGCCGAACAGGAGGGGCTGGACAACCTGTGCGGTATTACCGACGTCAACGCACTCGGCCAGAGCCGGGCGACGATGTGGAAGCACGACCTCGACCAGTTCGCGCGCCGGTGGCGCGCGTTCGGGTGGCACGCGATCACCATCGACGGGCACGACATGTCCGCCGTCCTCGACGCCTATGCGGAAGCACGGTTGACCAACGGTCGGCCGACGATGATCGTCGCGAGGACGCTCAAGGGGAAGGGCATTTCGTTCATCGAGGGCAAAGACAACTGGCACGGGAAACCGCTCAAGAAGGGCGATGACCTCGATCGCGCGATAACCGAACTCGAAGGGCAGATTGTCCCAGCGGCCGATGTGGTGGACCTGGCCAGTCGGATTCCCAGGCCACCATCTCGGCCATCGAGTCCGCCCGCGCCGAAGCCAGTCGCTCCGCCCGCGTACGCGATCGGGGATCAGGTGGCGACGCGCGAAGCCTACGGCACCGCGCTGGCCAAGCTCGGCGCCGCCGACGAACGCATCGTCGCGCTCGACGCTGACGTGAAGAACTCCACGTTCAGCGAGCGGTTCGAGAGCGCGTTCCCCAACCGCTTCTATCAGAACTTCATCGCCGAGCAGGTGATGATTGGCTCCGCGATGGGGCTCGCGGCTCGTGGGGCCATCCCGTTCCCGTCGACCTTCGCATGCTTTTTGACCCGCGCCGCGGATTTCATCCGGATGTCGGCGATCAGCAACGTGAACGTCAAGCTGGCGGGATCCCACGCCGGCGTCTCGATCGGGGAGGACGGGCCCTCGCAAATGGCCCTCGAGGACCTCGCGATGTGTCGCGCGCAGCCGAACTACGTGGTGGTGTACCCGTGCGACGCGGTGAGCGCGGAGAAGCTCGTGGCGCTGATGGCCTACCACTCAGGCCCTGCGTACATGCGCACCAGCCGGCCCAAGACGCCGGTTATCTACAAGAACGACGAGACGTTCGAGATCGGTGGCCTCAAGGTGCTCCGGCAGAGCGACCGAGATGTCGTGACGGTGGTCGGCGCGGGTGTCACGGTGTTCGAAGCGCTGAAGGCGCATGACACGCTGAAGGCGTCCGGCACGCTGATTCGCGTCATCGATCTGTACTGCCTCGCACCCATCGACAGGGCGGGACTGGTCGCAGCCGGCAAGGCCACGGGCGGCCGGATCGTGACGGTGGAGGATCACTATGCGGCGGGCGGCGTTGGTGATGCCGTCGCCGAGGCCGTCGCGGACGCAGGCATCCGGGTCGATCGCATCGCGGTCCGCGAGATTCCCAGGAGCGGCAAGCCAGAGGAGCTGCTCGTGCGCTACGGCATCTCGGACTCCCACATCGTCGAGAAAGTCCGGAACGTGACGCTGTGAGTCGCCGCCGTTTCACGTTCTGAGTCAGACCGTCACCGGTACCGGGAAAGCCGGCCGCGCAAACGGCTTCACACGATTGCTCGGTTGGGGCGAATACCCCCGCCTGCGACCGCGAACCTCCGAACCCAGGGACTTTCGAACCTGAGCATCCTCGACTCCCGCCTCCCGGCCTGGGTGGCGAGCGAATAATTTCACGCGACCCGCGGCAGTCGCACGGTGAGTTGCCGATAACTCAAGCATCCGGCTGGAGTGCCGGTCCAAAGTGGAGTAGCCGTGCTTTCTCGAAAGTGGCAACCGTCTCGCGCGTTTTGGATCGCAGCGGCACTGGCGTTCGGCGTCACGGTGGCCCTCCAGGTACGGCACAAGGGCACTCCGACGACCCGAGTCCCGTTCTCCGAGTTCCTGAACGACGTCGAGCGCAGCAACGTTGCATCCATCGAGATCGTCGGCGACACACTCCACGTGACACGACCGTCAGGCGATGTCGTCCTGACCACGGCCCCGGGCAGCTACCTGGCGATCAATTCGAGCATGACCACCGAGATGGCCAAGAAGGGCGTCAAGATCGACGTCCGGTCGGCCGCCCAGCCGATGATCGTCGAATACGGGTCGCTCATCCTTGGCGTGCTGTTCCTAGGCGTGCTCGGGTTCTCCCTCTTTCGCATCACCTCGGGTCGCATTCCGGCCCTCGAAAGCAAGTCCCGCGAAGCGGATGACGTTGTCAGCAGCGTGACATTCGCCGACGTCGCGGGGGTCGATGAGGCGAAAGAGGAAGTGAAAGAGGAAGTGAAAGAGATCGTCGACTTCCTCCGCGAGCCGGCGCGCTTTGCCGCCATCGGTGGTCGCATCCCGAAGGGCGTGCTGCTCGTGGGCCCGCCCGGAACGGGCAAGACGCTGCTGGCGCGGTCCATCACCGGCGAGGCGAAGGTGCCGTTCCTCTTCTCGAGCGGATCCGACTTCGTCGAGATGTACGCCGGCGTGGGCGCCTCGCGGATCCGCAAGCTGTTCAAGGACGCGCGGCGCCATCCTTCGTGCATCATCTTCATCGACAAGCTCGATGCCGTGGGTCGAAGCCGTGGCGGCAACTCGCTCAGCCACGAGGAGCGGGAGCAAACGCCCAACCAGCTGCTCGTCGAGATGGACGGCTTCGCGCCCAACCAGGGCATCGTCGTGGTGGCGGCAACCAACCGTCCCGACATCCTGGATCCAGCACTGCTCAGGCCGGGGCGCTTCGATCGCCAGGTCAGCGTGGGCGCACCAGACCTGAAAAGCCGCGAACAGATCCTGCGCATTCACGCGAAGAAGATCGCGCTGGCCGAGGACGTCAACCTCCACCAGATCGCTCGCGGCACCCCCGGCTTCTCCGGTGCCGACCTCGCGAACGTGACGAACGAAGCTGCGCTCCTCGCCGTGCGCGCGCGCCGTCAGATTGTGACGACCGACGACCTGGAGCAGGCCCGCGACAAGGTGCTGATGGGCGTCGAACGGCGGTCGCTCGCGATGACCGAGCACGAGCGAATCACCTGCGCGTACCACGAGTCTGGGCATGCGGTCGTCGCGGCGTTGCTGCCGCACGCGGATCCGCTACACAAAGTGACGATCATCCCGCGTGGGCGGGCCCTGGGCGTGACGATGCAGCTACCGGAAGGCGACCGACACACGCATTCGCGCGAGTACCTGGAAGCGCAGATCGCGATCTTGATGGGTGGCCGAGTCGCCGAGGAATTGTTCCTGCATCAGATGACGAGCGGAGCCGGCAACGACATCGAACGGGCCACCGACATCGCCCGGCGGATGGTCTGCGAGTTCGGGATGTCCGCGCTGGGGCCGCTGGCGTATCGCACGCCAGGCAATCCGTGGGAGGGCGAGCGCGGCGCCGGGATCAGCGAGGCGACCGCCCGGCGCGTCGACGAAGAGACTAGGGATCTCGTGATGCGAGGCTACGAAACCGCCCGCCAGATTGTGGAGATCCAGCGGGCATCGGTTCGTGCCATTGCCGAGCAGCTGTTGATGGTCGAATCGCTCGACGCCGACGGCATCAAGACGCTCATCGCGGCCCATGCCGTCCGGCCGCCGGCGGGCGTCGAATTCCAGGTCTAGAGCGAGCGCTGACGCTATTGCTGGGCCGTGCCGGCCACCGCTTTCGGCATGAGCCCGTGCTTCGCGAAGAACGCGCGGATCGCGTCCACCGCTCGAATCTGCTGATCGGCGGGGAAGCCGCCGTGTTTCCCGCCAGGGATCGTGAGCAGCTCCGTGGTGGCACCCGCCTGCTGCAACGCGGCGTGCAGCTTCGTCGCCTGCGAGTACGGCACGGTCGGATCCGCGTCCCCGTGAATCGTCAACACCGGTGGCACGTCCTTGCGGATATACGTCAGCGGTGACACGCGGCGCGCCTGTTCCACCCGGTCCGTCCGGCTGCCCAGCCATTGCACGGCGAACGGCCGTGTGTTCGAACCGTCCAGCAAATCCACGACGTCGGTAATCCCAAACCAGTTCACGATGGCTGCCACCTTCAGGGGATCGTTACTCGGACACTGGCGATCGAGCCCCGCTGCTGGCGTCAGCATGCCGGTCGTGAGCGCCAGATGTCCGCCTGCGGAATACCCCATCGTGATGATCCGATTCGGGTCGAGGTTGTACTCCTTGGCGTGCTGGACGATCCACCGCAGCGCGCAGCGACAGTCCTCGACGGCGGCCGGCGCTTCGGAGACGCGGGCGAGCCGATAGGTTGCGTTGACGACCGCGAAGCCCATCTCGAGATAGGGCAGCAAGCGGAGACTGACGGATTCCTTGGATCCGCCGGTCCAGCCGCCGCCGTGGATGTGCAGGATCGTCGGATGCGGACCCGGCGACGTCGGTGTGTAGACGTCCAGCGTGGCATCCCAGTTGTTGACGGTCACATACGTGACGTTCGACATGATGCGCACGTCGTTCGAGACGGTCGACGCCCAGGCGGATGCCGTTCGCGACGACTGCGCGCTGGCCGGCGCGGCCACCAGAGCGAGTAACCCCAACGAAGTGACGAAGCGGAGCAGCATGGCAACCTCCTCAAGACTCACGTGCGTGTGTCAACGCAAGGGTTCGATGGCAATCACGCCCCCAGGAGCTGGCTCCTGAGCGGCGTTGAGCAACATGGCCACAGTCACGTACGTTCCACTGACCGCGATGAGATCGACGATCTGTTGATCGGTGAACACGTCTTTGGCGCGAGCGAACGTGGCGTCGCTCACCTGGTGTTTCGTCGAGAGCTCCATGCAGAAGTCGTACACCACCGCCTCGTCTCTTTGCATGTTCGCCGGTCGTCGGCCCGCCTTCAGATCGGCCGCGACCGCCTCGGACAAGCCGGCTTTCAGCGCAAGCGGATGGTGCGCGTACCACTCGATTTGTGACGTCCAGAGACGCGCCTGAATCAAGATGGCGAATTCGTTCAGCCGACGCGGCACCGACGTGTTGAATCGAAGGTAGTCGAGCAGACGGAACAGCCGGTCGCCCATGACCGGGCTGCGCAGCATCGAGTTATAGGGCCCCGCAAGGCCGACGCTCGAGATTCTCATGATCTCGTCGCCGAGCTGCCGTGCCTGTCCATTCAACTGGTCGAGCGTCAGCTGCGGGAAGCGCTTCGGTGTCGTCGCCTGACCGCGCAGCAAGGCACCAGTCAACACAATCGACAGGACCGAGCTCAATAGGGCAACGAAAGGTCTCGACATAGAGGCTCCTTGCCGGTCGATCGATGGCGATCCTGTCTTCTACTGCTGCTGCGTGAGCGAACGGCCGATGGTCGACTGGCGTGCCCTCTCGACGATGCGCTCGCGATCCTCCGCAAGCAGCAAGCGCTCCTGTTCGAGCTTGGCCGCGGCGGCCGTCACCTTCCGTACATAGTCGTCGTGGGTTGGATAGCGCTCTTCGAGCGACGGCCGGATGTCGCCCTTCGCGATCCGCTCGGTCTTTGTCGCCGCAAAGTCGATCTGCTGTCCGGAGGCATCGCACCCCTCACCCAGCGATCCGTCCCCGCGGAGCGCCCAGCCGGTGTACGTGGCGACGGGCACTTCGATGTCGACCGTTCGGATGCCCGCGATGTTGTGACCATCGCTGTCGGACTTCGGCACGAGCGCGGCGTACGGTTTGCCGACCAGTTTCGGCGGAAGCGTCGTCAGGATGCCGTTGTCGAACTCCGGGCCGAAGTCCAGGAGGTCGCCCTCATGGAGTCGACCGTTGTAGATGACACCAGGGATCTCAGGGAAGCCAACGGTTGCCCGCGGACCTGGCTGGACGAGGGTTCCGTTGCCCGCTCGCGGCACACGGCTCGCCGGCGGCATCTGCCCGGTGGTGACCCACGCGTCGAGATCGACCAGAAGGGCTCGCAATGTCGCGTTCGCGAGCAGCGGACTCTGGGGCAAGTAGCAGAGGCCGCGTCCGGACGGCGCCTGACCGGTGCTGTGCGGAAAGCTGGAGAGCAGGTAGTGCCGCACGTTCGGCGGGTCCGCCAGGTCCTTGCCCCGTGTGTCGGTGTGGAGCAGCGACCCGGCTTTTGCCCAGTACTCGTTTTCCGAGTTGACCGCGACGATGTTGGGGCAGGTGTCGTCCTTCAGGCACCGCGCGAGGCGCCCGCCGGTGACGTTGGTGACGTGATCGGTTGTGATCGCCCAGGCGAATGGGAACTGTCGTTCGGGATACCAGCGACCGATGTGCTGGCGGTGCGTGCGGCCAGGCTGAGCGAATCGATAGTTGAAGAACCCGCCGCTGGCGCCGCCGATCCACGACAAGATCGCGTCGAACACCTTCCGACCCCGGGTGTCGCCGTTGAACCCGAGGTGGATGAAGTCATGCAGAAACCGAGCGGGTTGCGACACGCCGAATGCGTAGACCCGCTCGATGTCACCAGCCAACGGGTTGGCCTGCCCGGCATCATCGACGCGCCCGTACCGAAGATACTCGGTCACGTCGCGAAGGCCAGCAAACGCCAGCCCCGCCACGAGCGGATGCTTGGCGCGGTAGGTCAGTTCGTACAACGTGCCCGATTGAAAGGCCGTGCCTGCCGGAAGCAAGCGAATGTGCGTGTCGTCCGCGAATTCCCAAGCCGAGGCGCCCAGCTGTCGGGGCGCGTCTGCGTACCGCGCGCGGACCGTGAGCGTTGCTTGCGTGGTGTCGCGGGTAGTGGTGGGGTAAGTCAGCGTGCCGCTCGTGATGCCGTCGCGATCGATCACGAGCTCTTCAAGGGAGACGCCGACGATTGGAGACCCGTCGCGGGCGGCCGCGATCGGCACCGTCATGGTCAGTCGGTTGTTGGCCGATCCCGCCGTGACGTCCCATCCGCTCGAGACGATGGTGTAACCCTGCCGCATCAGGTAGCCGTTGCCGGCGTCCGCGGCGGTCGTGGGATCGTTGGTGCGAGGCGCGTCGCTGAGCTGGCCGAGCGCGTGAAGATCGCCGCGGTTGTTCACTTCGAAGAAGATGCGGTGGTTGCCCTTCGCGCGATCGACCGGCCGAAGGATATAGACCGGCGTCGAGTACTCGACCATGCCGCGGCTATTGCGTGGTGCGAGATCGAGATCGACGATGATCGCGTTCTTGGGATCTTTGGGATCGACCTCTCCGGCCGCGCGACCGACAAGTTTCTCGTACGGTCCGACTGCACCGAATACGGTATTGCCAAAAGTCGGCGATTCGACCTTCGTGATGACGAGCGACGTGACACGCGCCTGCGCCGTGCCGACTCCAAGCGCCCAAACGAGACACGCGGCGAGGATGGTTGTGTGACGCATGTCCACCTCACCACTTCACTTGACCGGCGTGGTCAGCGGCTTGCCCTTCTCGACCATGTAGTTGACGATGACGACCGTTTCGCCCGCGTCGGCGTTGACCGCGTCGTGTACCTTGCCAGCCGGGATCAAGAACGATTGGCCCGCCTTGATCGTTCTGGTCACCCCTTCCACCTCGAGCGACAGGGCTCCCGACACGACGTAGCTGCTCTCCTCACCGGGATGTGTGTGGCGGCCCGTTGAGGTCCCCTTCGGGAACTCGGCCTTCGCCATGATAATTTCCCGTCCTGGCGTCGAGGCGTCGCCCTGATGCAGGACAGTGCGCCTGAACGCGGGAGCCTGGGCGAGCGCGGTGACGGCGGCGAACAGGGCAGTGGCGGCGACGGTCAACGCGATCGAACGGGTCACAGTCATGGAGCCTCCGTGGGGGTCTGGAAAGCAGGAGTGTAACGCGAAATCGCGCCCCGACTCCTCCCCCTGGGCGCCGAATCCTCCTGCTGACCGTCGCGGTTCCCGCAACCAGCCGATCGGCCCGCCCGGGGGGGGGCCCACCCATCGGCGAGGTCGCGGCGGCCATCATTGTCCACTTGCTCGCGGTCGACCTGTTCCCTCAGCTCGACAGCGTCGAGCGACCAAAGGCGTTCTGCTCGCGCCGTGTTCACGACGCGAGGTACGCCGTCCGATTTGCGACGATGGTCTCTCCGTCGAGTCGTGAGTCGACGAGCACGCACGACGTGCCTGGCTGTCAATCCTGCTTTGAAGGTGTTTCGGGATATCCTGCTCGACCAGGGAGGGCCTCTGAGTGGCGCGACTGGCTCCCGGTGAGGTGGCCCGTGTCCGAGCGTGAGCGGCTGCGTGCGGTGATTCGCGGGGCCGTCCAGGGCGTTGGTTTCCGACCCTTCGTGTACCGCCTCGCTCGTGGCTACTCCCTCGAGGGCTGGGTGCTCAACTCGGCGCAGGGCGTGCACGTGGAGGTCGAGGGTTCGACACCAGCCCTACAGGCGTTTCTCGTGGCGCTCGACCGCGAGCGGCCGCGAGGGCGGTGATTCAGAGTCTCGAGAGCACCTGGCTCGACGCCGTGGGCCATCAGGGATTCGAGATCCGCGAAAGCGATGGCGGCGGTCCGCGCGACGCGCTCGTGATGCCCGACATCGCCACCTGCGACGAGTGCTTGCGCGAGGTCCTTGATCCGGACGATCGCCGCTACCGATATCCGTTCATCAACTGCACCAACTGCGGGCCGCGGTTCAGCATCATCGAATCGCTGCCCTACGATCGCGAGCACACGTCGATGCGCCGGTTCGCGATGGGCGCGGATTGTCATCGTGAGTACCACGATCCGCGCGATCGGCGATTCCACGCTCAACCCAATGCCTGTCCAGTGTGCGGACCCCGGCTGTCCTGTTGGAACGCGTGCGGTGAGCTGGTGGCCGAGCGAGCCGACGCCCTGTACGCAGCCGTTGCGGCCATACGTGACGGGCGTATCGTCGCAGTCAAAGGACTTGGTGGGTTTCACCTGATGGTCGATGCCGGACCAGAGGTCGCGATCGTCAGGTTGCGTGAGCGGAAACATCGAGAAGAGAAGCCACTGGCCGTGATGTTTCCTGACGTGTTCGACGTGCGCGGCGTGTGTCAGGTGTCTGCCATGGAGGAACGGCTCCTCACCTCGCCGGAGCGCCCTATCGTGCTCTTGTCGAGGGTGAACGCGTTCAGCGGCAGGATTGCCGGGTCTGTCGAGCCAGGGAGTGCGTGGCTTGGCTCGATGCTGCCGTACACGCCGCTTCCTCACCTGCTGATGCGCGAGATCGGTCAGCCGATTGTTGCCACGAGCGGCAACCTCTCGGACGAGCCCATCTGCATCGACGAACACGAAGCCCTCGAGCGCTTGGCCGGCATCGCCGACGTCTTCCTCGTTCGCGATCGACCGATCGTCCGACACGTCGATGACTCGGTGGCGCGCATCGTGGCGGGCCGGGAGCTCGTCTTGAGACGGTCTCGTAGTTTCGCGTCGCTCCCGGTGCCCACGTCGATTCCGCTCCCGCCGGCCCTTGCGGTCGGGGGTCAGATGAAGAATGCCGTCGCGGTCGCCGTGGGGACGAACGCGATCATCAGCCAACACATCGGCGACTTGGGCACGGCTCAATCGACCCAAGCGTTCGAACGCGCGATCCGCGATCTCGAGCGATTGTACGAGTGGTCTCCCGAGTGCGTCGTTGCCGATCTCCACCCCGACTACCGGTCCACGATGGACAGCCGGTCGCGTGGCTTGCCGGTGTTGAGCGTTCAGCACCATCACGCGCACGTGCTCGCGTGCATGGCCGAGAACGAGATCGATGGCCCCGTGCTGGGTGTCTCGTGGGACGGCACTGGATACGGGCGCGACGGCACCGTGTGGGGCGGCGAATTCCTGCTGGCGGACGGCGCCCAGTTCACCCGTTTCGCGTGTCTTCGGCCGCTCCAGTTGATTGGCGGCGAGCGCGCGGTCCGCGAACCACGCCGCACCGCTCTGGCGTTGTGGCACGGACTGACCGGATCGATTGACGGGCTCGACAATCTCCCGATCGCACGAGCGTTCACCACGTCCGAGCTTGCGCTCCTCCGGCGCATGCTCGATCGAGGCGTGAACGTGCCGATGACCACGAGCACCGGCCGACTCTTCGACGGCGTCGCGGCGTTGACCGGCCTGTGCACTCACGTGAGCTTCGAGGGCCAGGCCGCCATGATGCTCGAATCAGCGGTGGACCCCGGAGTCGACGGCGCGTACTTGTGTCGACTGGTGTCGCCTGCGCGGTTCGCCTTCAGCGGGTGGGAGACCCCGACGTGGGTCGCGGACTGGGGGCCGATGGTCCAGTCGATCATCGAGGCCGTGCGGGGCGGTGAAGCCCCTGGCGCGATCGCGGCGCGCTTCCACGCAGCACTGGCGGATCTCATCGTCGCCGTTGCGGGTCGAGCCTCCAGACCCAACGTCGTGCTGAGCGGCGGCTGCTTCCAGAACAAGCACCTCGCAGAAGCGGCCATCGAGCGCTTGCGCGCGGTCGGATTTCGCCCGTACTGGCATCAGCGCGTGCCTCCCGATGATGGTGGACTGGCGCTCGGCCAACTGGCGTTTGTCGCGCACGCCGCCCGAGGCGGCGGGTTGAGACAGGCCGAGGTCGACGAAGACGCTGGCGGGTTGGCGACCCGAGGTACTCAGGTGCTCGTCGAGGGAGGTACCTGATGTGCCTCGCGGTGCCCGGCAGGCTCGTCAGCATCGAGGGCGACGATCCGTACCTCCGCAGCGGGAAGGTCGACTTCTCGGGCGTCGTCAAGACGATCAACTTGGCCTACGTCCCCGAAGCCCGGGTCGGAGATTACGTGCTGGTGCACGTCGGCTTCGCAATCTCTACAGTGGATGAGAGGGAGGCTCGTGCCGTCTTCGAGTACTTGCGAGCCATGGGCGAGTTGACCGAGCTCGAGGAAGGGGGCTCTGCGTGAAGTTCGTCGATGAGTACCGTGATCCGGATGCGGCGAGCCGCTATGCGGGACTGATCAAGGCCACTGTGACGAGACCTTGGACTTTGATGGAGATCTGCGGCGGCCAGACGCACGCGATCGTCAGATTCGGTGTCGACGAGCTGCTGCCTCCGTCGATCACGCTCGTCCACGGACCAGGCTGTCCCGTCTGCGTCACGCCGCTCGAGGTGATAGAGAAGGCCCTCGACATCGCCGCTCGTCTAGACGTGATCTTCTGTTCGTTCGGGGATATGCTCCGCGTCCCCGGCCTGAAGAACGATCTGCTCTCGGTCAAGGCCGAGGGTGGCGACGTCAGGGTGATCTACTCTCCGCTCGACGCGCTTGCCTTGGCCCGCGCAAATCCAGAACGGCAGGTGGTCTTCTTCGCAGTCGGTTTCGAGACGACGGCCCCGGCCAACGCGATGGCGGTGTTCCAGGCGGCGAGAGAAGTCCGACGCAACTTCGCGCTGCTCGTGTCACACGTGCTGGTGCCGCCTGCGATGGACGCCATCCTGTCGTCGCCCGTCAACCGTGTTCAGGGTTTCTTGGCGGCAGGTCACGTGTGCGCCATCATGGGCTACCACGAATACGAGCCCATCGCACGGCGCTACCGCGTCCCGATCGTCGTGACCGGTTTCGAGCCGCTCGACATTCTCCAGGGCATCTACCTGTGTGTGAAGCAGCTCGAAGAAGGCCGGGCTGACCTGGAGAACCAGTACGCACGCGCCGTCCGCCCGCAAGGCAACCGCGAGGCGCAGCGGCTGGTGCAAGAGGTGTTCGAGATCCGGCCGCGCAAGTGGCGGGGGGTGGGGGAGATCGCCGCGAGCGGCCTGGGCCTTCGGCCTCAGTATCGGGATTTCGACGTGGAGGAGCGCTTCGGCCTGGCCGATCGGTCCCTCGACGAGCCATCGGAATGTCGGAGCGGCCTTATCCTGCAGGGCCTCATGAAGCCGCATGAGTGCCCAGCGTTTGGCGCGAGCTGTACGCCCGACCATCCACTCGGCGCGACGATGGTGTCGAGTGAGGGCGCGTGTGCTGCGTACTACCGATACCGTCGCGCGCCACACGCAGACGTGGTGTCGCGATGACAGGGAAGCGCATGACCAGCTTCGAATGTCCCGTGCCGATCAGCCAGTACCCACGGGTGCTGCTGGCGCATGGCGGCGGAGGCCAGTTCACGCATCAGCTGATCGAGCGCATGTTTGTCCCCACCTTCGACAACGAGGCGCTCTCCGAGAGGCACGATGGCGCGCGACTCGAGGTGGAGGGCGCGCGGCTGGCGTTCACGACAGATTCGTACGTGGTTCGACCGCTGTTCTTCCCCGGCGGCGACATCGGTACGCTCGCGGTCAACGGCACGGTGAACGATCTGGCCATGTGCGGTGCGCGACCGCTGTACCTGAGCGTGGGCCTCATCCTGGAGGAAGGGCTCGCCATGGACACGTTGTGGCAGGTCGTCGCCTCCATGCGTCGTGCCGCCGACGAAGCCGGAGTCAGGCTCGTGACCGGCGACACGAAGGTCGTGGACCGTGGAAAAGGGGACGGCCTCTACCTCAATACGGCCGGCATCGGCGTCATCGAGCACGACCGCGTCATCGCGCCGACTCGCGTGAGGCCGGGCGACGTCGTGCTCCTGTCAGGCGACATCGGTCGCCACGGGATGGCGGTCATGGCCGCCCGCGAAGGCCTGGGCTTCGAATCGACCATCGAGAGCGACTGCACGCCACTCGCGGCGCCAGTGCGCGCGCTCCTCGACGAAGGGTTGGAGGTGCACTGCCTCCGCGACCTGACGCGGGGTGGTCTCGCGAGTGCGCTCGTTGAAATCGCACGGACCTCGAAGCTTCACACGCATGTCGACGAAGCACGCATCCCAGTCCGAGCGGATGTCCGGGGGGGCGTGCGAGATCCTCGGTCTGGATCCGCTGTACGTCGCCAACGAAGGGCGGTTCGTCGCCTTCGTCGCGCCGGGTGACGCGGTCAGGGCGCTGGACGTGCTTCATCGCTTCAGGGCTTGCGAGCAGGCCACCGTGGTCGGGGAGGTCACGCCGAGTCCGGCCGGGCTGGTCACGATGCGCAGTCAAATCGGCGCGACGCGCATCGTCGATATGCTGACCGGGGAACAACTCCCTCGCATTTGCTGACGGATGCTCGTTGCGTCTGGCGACGCGACACCGTCGCTAGACCGATTGCGGAGTGGTGTCGCCTGCACCCAGTGATTGGCCGATCGCCTCGGCTGCCGCAGAATCGGGCCACACAGCGACGGGTGCCGCCGCGTAGCCCGCGTGGGCCAGACGTCCCTGGAACCAGGCGATCTCGGACGCCCAGAAGACGAGCTTCACGGCGATGCGAGCGGCGACGTACGCCTGGCCCACGATAAACGCGAGCCAGGTGGATGCGGCGCCCGGTGCCACCAGCGCGTAAGCGATGAGCATGGCTCCGAAGATCGCAGCGTCCAGTCCATAGAGAGCGAATGTGCCGAACCCGGACCGCACAACGAATCGTGCGGCCGCTCGCAGCGCGCCGATGACGCTCCCCCGATCCTCGACGATGAGTCGGATCTTCGCGTAGTCGAACCAGATATTGACGAGCGCGAGCAGGAGGACGAACGCGGCATACAGCCCGACGCGGATGAAGAATGCGGTCCGCTCGGTGTCCAGGTTGTCGGTGAGCCGATCGAACGTGTCGTCCAGCAGCCAGTGATGCGCGTGAAGGACAATGCCGGCGTAGATGAACGTCGAGATCGCTGAGAGTCGCAACAACCGAAAGAAGTAGCCGCCGGATACCTGGAAGAACGCGTGGGTGCGCGTCACGCGATTGCGTGCGAACCGGTCGATGAGCCCTCCGGAGAGGAAGAGCCACAGCAAGGCGTACGCGATGCCCATGGCGCCCACGATCACGGGTCGCACGTCCCAGTCGAGGAACGCACTGAGGTTGTCCACCACGACGCCGAAGCCGATGATCGTCGGACCGACGGTTGTGGCCGCACCGGTCGCTTGATCGCCGAACTCCGACAACCAGTCGTAGGTGGCGCTTGAGATCGGCGCCTGTGCCGCCAGGCTCGAGCCGAGCTGTCGCTCGATATCACTGCGCACAGCGAGCCCGAGAGGCACGCTGAAGAGGAGCGTGATCAGCCAGAGGAGCAGCACGAGGTTCCAGGAGCCGGCCACGCGGCGGACGCCATCGGCACACGCCGTCCACGCCGTCATACGAAGAATGCCCACGAGAGCAGCGAATCCTGGAACCACACCAACCATTTCAGCGACCATTTGGTCGCCGCGGTCCGGCCGGCGGTGCCGTCGATCGTCTTGGAATTGTTCGTCACATCGACGTCGAGCAGGAGAACCCGGTCCGGATCGACGACGGCCGATGTGGCGCGCACTGATCGCGTGAACGTATAGTGCTTCCAGCGGTCCTGGCCATCCCACCGCTCCTTGATGGTCTCGCCATTCTCGAGCGTCACGGTCACGTCAACCGGGAAGACCGCTCCGCCATTTCGTGACACGATGACGTCGGTGCGGTAGACGTCGCCTTCCTTCACGCTCTTGAGGGTGTCAATCGCGTAGTCGAACGCGTTCGAGCTCCGGTACACCTGGTCGAAGAACCACATCAGGTCCTGGCCGGCGACCTCGTTGGCGACGGCGAAGAAATCGGCTGGCTTCGGATGCTTGAACTGCCAGCGGTCGAAGTACGTCTGGAGGACGCGCTCCATGGTCGGCCAGCCCAAGTGTCGCTCGAGCGTGTTCAGCCACAGCGCAGTTTTGCTGTAGGTCACCATGCGGCCGCCCGACACGCTGTATCGAAACGACGGATGCGAGGGGAGATCGGTCTCCGGCGTGCGTCGGTACCCGGGCAGCCGATTCCAGTAGGTGTCCCGCGAGACCTCGAGATCACGAAAGACCCACGGGACGAAGTTGCCGAAGAAGCGCTGCTCGTAGTACGTGCGCGGATGATCCTGAACGAGCGCTCGCGCGGCCAGGTAGGTGGTGATCCCTTCGTCCATCCAGGCGTCCTCGAATTCGTTCGAGGCGACGATGCCATAGAAGAACTGATGTCCTGCTTCGTGGAGCACGACCTCGTGCGGCGTGTTGATGGTCACACGCGACGCCGCGAGCCATGGAGTCCCGGCGGTGATGAGCGTCGGGTATTCCATCCCGTCGGCTTCGCTCTGATAGGCCGGGTCGATGACCGTGAGCTGATCGTAGGGATACGGCCCAGCCCAGCGAGACAGGTACTTGAGCGCCGCGCGCGCGGCCTCGATGTGGGCGTCCGCCTGTGGGGCGTGCTCGGGCTGAAGGAGCAATCGAATCCGAACGGGTCCCTGCCGGGAACCGGACGACGACGGTGGGACCGCCTGATCGGGCTCGAAATCCGCCGTACGTTCGATCATCGTCGGGCTCGTGGTCCAGGCGAAGTCGTGGACATCCTCCTGGTAGTACGAGTGCGTGGTGGTGCCATCCCCATTCTCGGTTTCGGCACGAGCGACGCCCGTGCCGCCGACACGCCAACGTGTCGGGACGGTCAGCTTGACGTCGTAAACGCCAAAATCCGAGAAGAACTCCGTGTTCGCGTGAAACTGATGGCAGTTCCAGCCCGTGTCCTCGAGAACGCCCAACTTCGGGAACCACTGAGCGAAGAAGTAGAAGCTCCCGATGTAGCCGGTTCGTGCGAAGGGCTTCGGCACCCGTGCGGTCCAGTCCAGCTCGATCCGCACCGTGTCACCTGGCATCGCCGGTTCCGCGAGCGGCACGAGCATCACCGTCGTATCGTCCTGATTGCCATCGTCGGGCGCGATGAAGGTCATTTGCGCGGTGCGGTCGGAACGCAGCGATTCGGCTTCCTGGCCCGAGGAGCGCTGGTGGACGATCAGCTTCTTGATGTCGACGCGCGCGAAGTCCTCGTCGTCGTGGAAGGGCGTTCGGAGCAGCGCTCGTTCGCGCAAAAACGTCGACTTGGCGTTGCGCCACGCGTTCCAGTAGACGTGAAACTGCAGCTCGCGTGTAGGGTTCGCGGTGATGTTGCGCCAGACGATCGTTTCGGACGCGGTGAGCGCGCGTGTCGAGGGATCCAGGCGCGCGGCAATCGTGTAGTTCGCATTGCGTGGCGAGCGTGTCGGCATCACCGCGCCTGTGGGTGCCGGCAGCGTCGCGGCGTTCGCGGCTCCGCGCGTGCCGGCTGATGGCGGCGCCGCGTTTTGTCCGGACACGACGATCGTCAGCACGACACCGATGACGAGACAGGACAGTATCGCCGCGCGCGTCATCGCGTGCGAGTCGTGCGGATGCTCTCGAGCGCCGCGGGCGCGAGCCACGCGTCGATGGTACCACCAACCGTCGCGCTATAATTCCCCGGTCATGTCTGCCATTCGCGTCGTGTCCGTCGGTCTTGGTCCCATTGGCGTGTCCGTCGCGAAGCAGTTGGTAGAGCGTCCGGCTTTCACAATCGTTGGTGCCGTCGACATCGATCCGCTGAAGCGCGATCTCGACCTCGGCGATCTGATTGGCGTGACGCCAAGTCGCGCGCTCAAGCGTGGGAGCGCCCGCCGGTTGGGTGTGAAGGTTGGTGCCGACGCCCCGACCATTATCAAGGCCACCAAACCCGATGTCGTGGTGCTGTGCACGAGCTCTTCGATTAAAGGCGTGATGCCGCAGCTGGAGACGATTTTGAGGACGCGCACGCCTATCGTCTCGACCACCGAGGAGCTGTCGTATCCCGGGTACACGCACCCGCGGCAGGCCCGACAGATTGACGCGTGGGCGAGGAAGGCGAGGGTCGCTGTCCTGTCGACCGGTGTCAACCCCGGTTTCGCCATGGACGCGCTGCCGATTGCGCTGACGGCTGTCTGCGAGCGTGTCGATCACATTTCAGTCCAACGCGTGCAGGACGCCCGCATCCGTCGCCTGCCGTTTCAACAGAAGATCGGCGCGGGGTTGACCACAAAGCAGTTCCAGCGGAGGGTCGAGGATGGCAGCGTCCGCCACGTCGGCCTCACCGAGTCGATCGCGATGATCGCAGACGCCGTTGGCTGGAACCTGAGTCGGATCACGGACGACATTCAGCCGAAGCTCGCCACCGTGACCATCTCGGGCGAGTTTCTAGCCGTGGACCCGGGATACGTCTGCGGAATTGTTCAGGACGGCATCGGGTATCACGGGCGGACGCCGGTGATCACGTTGCACATGGAGGCGTACCTGGGGGCTCCCGAGTCGTACGATGCGGTGCAGATCGAGGGCCACCCCAATCTCTCGATGAAGATCGCCGGCGGCATCCATGGCGACGTCGCGACGGCATCCATCGTCGTCAACTCGATTTCGAAGGTCCTGGGCGCGGCGCCCGGGCTCCACACCATGCGCGATCTGCCTCTGCCGTCATACTTCGGTGGGTCCCTGACCTCGGGTTCATAGGATCTTCTTGGGTTCAAAGGGTTCGAGCCCTTGAACCCCGAACCTTGAACCCCTGCACCCCCCCTGAATCCTCGCTCTTCAGAAGAGCGTCACAGTCACCGCCGTTCCTTCCTCCACCGTGCCCTGGTCTTCGGGAATCTCGATGTAGCCGTCCGCTCGCGACATACTCGTGATGTCGCCGGAGCCCTTGAACGCCGGCATGGCCGATCCATGTTCGAGTCTGACCGAATAGAAATGATGGCGTCCGGCGGATGAGACGATTCGCTTGGCGAGGGGAACGCGAACGACGCGCGGTGTGTCGAGGGGGAGCCGTGCCGTCGCGCGAAGGAACGGCACCAGCAGGATGTAGGCGTTCGAGAGGCACGATGCCGGATTACCAGGAATGCCGAAGAAGGCCGCGTCGCCCATCCGCGCGAAGGCGGTCGGTTTCCCCGGTTTTACCGCGATGCCGTGGAAGATCATCTGACCTCGACGCCGCACCAGGTCGAGGATCAGGTCTTTCTCGCCGACCGAGCTGCCACCGGACC
Source organism: Acidimicrobiia bacterium (assembly GCA_016871175.1). GTDB lineage: Bacteria > Acidobacteriota > Vicinamibacteria > Vicinamibacterales > CAVVIG01 > VFZL01. The sequence goes on from VFZL01000002.1 coordinate 54,133, forward strand.
ACACGATGATGTCGGCGTCAGCGCAGCGATCCAGCGCGACTTCGAGATCGTCGATGACGTCCGGTGTGGCGTCGTGCGGCTCCGCGGATCCGCCGTGCGCTGAAACGACCGCGCTCAACGTGTAGAGGTTGACGTCGTAGATCTGGCCCTCGGCAAGTCCATCGCCAGGTCGAATGATCTCGTTACCTGTGGACATGAGGGCGACGCGCGGCCTGACGAAGACGTCGATCTCCGTGATCCCCACTGCCGCGAGCGCCCCGATGCGACTCGGATTGAGCAGGTCCCCCCTGCGGACCACGACGTCTCCCGGCGAGAGGTCCGCGCCTCGGCGTCCGATGTGTTGCCCCGGCGTCACTGCCGTGAGCACCCGCACCGCGTCGTGGCCGTCGGCCGTAGTGTCTTCCACCATCACCACGGCGTCCGCGCCCTCGGGCAGCGGCGCGCCGGTCGCGATTTCCGCGCATCTTCCTGATGACACGCGCTGTGTCGGTGGCTGTCCGGTGTAGATACGCTCGACGATTTCCAGGCGTACTGACGCCTCGCGAGAAGCGGAAGCCGTGTCGGCGGCCACGACGGCATAACCGTCCATGAGCGAACGGGCGAACGGTGGAACGAAGAGCTGCGCGGAGACATCTGCGGCCGCGACCCGCCCGGCGACCTCCGTGATCGGCAGGAGCTCGGTCCGGTCGACGGGACGCACCGCGTCGGCAAGGCGTCGACGCGCTTCTTCAACGGGGATCGTGGACGCGAAAGGTCGCATCAGCGTGAGGCCTGCTGGACGAGGTGGCCGAGCTCGGGAATGAGCAGCTTCTCCATCGCGAGGCGGACCGCGGCCTCCGACCCAGGCAGCGCGACCACGACACAGCGTCCCGCCAGGCCTGCCGTGGCGCGGCTCATCATCGCCGCCGGCCCGATCTCATGATAGCTGAGCATGCGGAACAGCTCACCGAATCCGGTCAGCTCTTTGTTGAGGAGCGCGCGGACTACTTCAAGGGTTCCATCGCGAGAGGTGATGCCGGTCCCGCCTGTCGTGATGACCACGTCGGAATCACCAGATCCGATCTGCCGCACGATTGCCTCTCGAATAGCCTGTGGCTCATCCTTGACGATGGCTCGGCCGGTGAGGAGGTGGCCGGCTGCGGTGAGCAGATCCGCGGTGGCGCGGCCACCGGTGTCGGTGGCTTCGGTTCGGGTGTCACTGACCGTGAGCACGAAGCATCGGACCTGACGCGGACCCAGCGACTTGTGCTCGATGTCCGGGCGCATGGCGTCGATTGTAATAGCATTGAGCGGCTGCGCTGCCGACCTCGACGTTTCGAGGCCAGCTGACCGGATCGGTGCTCACGTGCTGCTGCGCGATCGACTGCGAGGGCGACTCGACGAGATGGGCGACACGCCGGACTACGTCCGGCTGGCGTCCGACATACTCGGGATCCGCAACGCGCCGCCGGCGCTCGCGCGCAAACTCGTCTCGCAGGCACTCGTGCTCGAGGATCGGCGCGATGCGTGGGCCGCCGTCGGTGAGGAGGTCATCGCCACCGCGCCCGCGACACCGGGTGTCTATGTTCTGCGCGATACCGATGGGCAGGCTTTGTATGTCGGGAAAGCGGTCAACCTGAAGCGACGACTGCGCGCGCATTTCGGGGCGAGGCGATGGCGGGGGCTGAAGGCGCCTCTGGCGCGCGTGGCGCAGGTCGAGTGGTTCGACGTGGGGTCGGAGCTCGAGGCGTTGCTGCGGGAGGCAGTGCTCATTCGCGACCTGCAACCGATCGTGAACGTGCAGATCGGACCGCCCAGTAGCCGGACGCGCGAGGTCCCGCAGTCGCTGTGGAAGGATGTGCTCCTGGTGCTGCCGTCGGTCGATCCGGTTCGCGTCGAGCTGGTGGGTGCACGCGCCGACGGCGGGTGGTTCCAGCAATCGGTGGCGCGGGATGGCTGTGACCTCGCCATCCACGTCCGGCGCGCGTTCCGTTTCTTTCGGTCGCCACTTCGCACACGGGAGGATTCCACGCCTCTTGCGCCCCTGGTCTTCTCATGGCTCGCCGCGCGCGGTGGACACACCACGCGGCTCGACCCACAGGACTGCGCGACGCTGGTGAAGCTCGAAGCCCGCCTCGCCGCCCTGCTCGGGGACAAGGATCTCTTCGCCGAGCGCCTGGTACTCGCGTCTCGCGGGTGACTCACGGCCCAGCGGTCGAAAAGCGTCCAGAAGTGCGGTAGACTTGGAGTTCCGCTTCAGCGCCCTTAGCTCAGTTGGATAGAGCGTCTGGCTACGAACCAGGAGGTCGCAGGTTCGAGTCCTGCAGGGCGCGCCAAATTCCTGAGGAAGGTCACTCGTCTCGGAATTCGTCGATGGCGAAGCTCTGCGCTGACTGACAAGTGACTGACAATGCGTAGCGGCGTCGAGCGGTCCGTGGTGGTGTCATCACGCGCCAACTGCCTTCAGTTGTCGTCGACGTTCCCACACACCCGTCAACGCCTTTCGCAGCTCCTCGTCTCTGATGTTCAGATACCGCTGCGTCGTGTTGATGTCGGAGTGCCCGAGCACTAACTGGAGCGTGCGGATGTCGACGCCGTCGGCGAGGAGCCGGCATGCGCCTTCATGTCGCACGTCGTGCCAGTGGAGATCGATCTCCCGCGCGATCGACCCGAGCTCCGGGCTTCGCGCGTGTGGTGTCGTGACCGTTCGCCAGGAGGATGAGGGATTCCCAGGCCGTCTTGCAGCTTGTCCTGGAACTCGCCGACGGGCGTGCCGAACACGAACGCGTGGGGTCCCAGGGTCGCGCGGCGCCTCGGGATCGGCGCCAAGCGGCCGTGTGAATCAAAGGAACGCGTCTGTTCTCCGCGTCCTTCGCGTGACCGCCGGGGATAGCGATCTGGTGCTGCGTCCAGTCGACGTGGCGGTTCTGGATCCGCAGCATTTTGCCCTGCCGGCAGCAGGTTTCAAGGGCACCGACGATCCGGTCGTGCATCGCGGGGCCCACCCACCTGTGCTCGGCCGCGTTCATCGTGTGGCATGCGGCGAGTAGCGCGTCCTCCTCTCGCGTTCTGATGTTCACGCCGAACCGATGGAACGGCGTCGTCGAGAGGAACGGCGGATCCTGGAATCGGCCCCGCATGGAGACCGGAGGATCCGCCTGTCGGCACGGCGTCGGACGATCTGCGGACATTCTGGTGTCGGGCAACTGGAATCACCAGAAGAACGAGACCGGCTGGGCCGGACGCTCGACTCAGGGCGGCGTGGCGGGTCATGGCACCTCGAGTCCCTACGACATCCACAACACCCTGATTGCGGCCGGTCCGGATTTCCGCGAGCGCACGCGTAGCCGAGTCCCAACGTCGAACGCAGACTTGGCTCCGACGCTGCTGAAGTTGATGGGCCTGACGATCCCGAACACGATGTCCGGGCGCAGCATCGACGAGGCGTTACGCGGGGGCCCGGCGCTCGGCTCAGTGCAAGCGGTGCGGCGCGTCGAGACCGCGAGACTGGCTGATGGCGCGTATCAGGTGGATGCGCAGGTGACTCGAGTCGGATGCGCGCGCTACCTTGACTTCACCGAGGTCCGCCGCTCGACTCCAACCACCGTGCCACGGTGACGTATCGTACCCCACCGAACGCTCCAACGCGTCGGCCCACCTTCGACCAGAGCCTGCCTTCCTTGTGGCTCTTCGTTCCCATGGTTACCTTGATCGTGTGAGCCCTGGTCGCTTCCGTCGATGTCCAGCGGTTCGTGAGGCTCCGTCGATCAGAACGCGTAGGTCAGACCGAAAACTGCGATCCGGCCGGGCATGATCGCCGTCGGTCGCAGGTAGTTGGCCCCGGATTGCACCGTGTTGAGGCGCAGAGCCTTGGGCATGATCTGCTCGAGGAGATTCGGTTGCTGGCCAACGTCGAGAGCGACTCGCACAAATTGATGCCGCTCGTGCTCGCGGGGCAGCCCGAATTGGCGGCGCGGCTGAGCGACCCCAGCCTCAGGCAGTTGAAGCAGCGGATCGCGTTGAGGTGTTTCGTCGATCCGCTCTCGCTGCAAGAGACCGGTGCGTACGTGAGCGCCCGAATCCGCGCGGCGGGCGGCGAGGCCGTGCGGCTATTCACGAGAGAAGCCGTGATGCTCATTCACGAGCGTTCGCACGGCATTCCGCGCACCATCAATGTGATCTGCGACAATGCCCTGTTGACCGGCATGGCACTCGGTCGCCGGCCCGTGAGCAAGAATGTCGTCTTTGAAGTGTGTCGGGATTTCGATCTGCGGCAGGCCGGGACGCCGAGGTCACGGCCGCAACAGGCACCGCCGGCCGGACCGTTCTCGGCATCAGGCCCGGCCACGAGCGTGGGTGAACAACGACACGGGGATCAGGTCGATGCTGGTGATCCCTCTGTCGATCAGGAGTCAGGCGTCGATGCCTTGAGGCGTGTGCTGAGGGAGTGAAGTGACGACGCGACGGTGGGTCGAGTAGTCCCCTTCCTGGACAACTTTGAACGCCCTGCCGGCAGTGTTCCGCGGTCCTTCAGCACGGCACGTCTCCTCGTCGCAGCCTGACACGCTGAGCTAAGTGTTTGTGGCTGAGCGTCATCGGCCGGCCATTGCCAGGGGCGCGCTCGCGGTGACATCTTTGCAGGCTTCCACAGCAGCCGCCGCCGTGTCTGTCGTCCTGGCGCAGCCGGCCGGATGGCGGCCCGGGGATTCCCCGTTGGCGTGCCAGACAACCGATGCTGGCGGGGATCGTGTATCGTGGTCGAGAGACGTCCCGTTCGCATGCTCGCCTCTGTGGAGCGGCACGAACAACCGACACCATTCGTTTCACTTTCAACGGTTACAAGACACTAGGTTCAATAGCCAAGAGAATGACTGAGAGGATCCCGCTCCTCGATCTACGCCCCCAGTACGACCCCCTCCGGGAAGCCATTCTGGCCAGCGTCACACGCGTGTGCGACAGCCAGCAATACATCAATGGACCGGAAGTGGAAGCGCTCGAGACCGAGCTGGCGAATATGCTGAGTGTCCCGCACGCCGTGGCAGTGTCGTCCGGGACCGACGCGCTCTTGTTGGCACTGATGGCGCTCGACGTCGGACCCGGCGACGAGGTCGTCACGTCGACCTACTCGTTTTTCGCCACGGCCGGCGCCATCGCGCGGGTCGGCGCTACCCCTGTGTTCGTCGACATCGACCCGGTGACGTACAACGTCGATCCGCAAGCGCTCGCCGCGGCGATTACACCCCGGACCAAGGCCGTGATTCCCGTCCACCTGTACGGGCTGAGCGCCGACTTGGATGCCATTGTTGGCGAGGCAGCAGGTCGAGGGGTCGCGGTCATTGAGGACGCCGCGCAGGCCATCGGGGCCACCTACAAGGGGCGCCCAGTAGGCAGATTCGGGACATTCGGCTGCTTCTCGTTCTTCCCCAGCAAGAATCTGGGCGCGTTCGGCGACGCCGGGCTCCTCACCACCAATGACCCCAAGCTGGCGAACCGCGCGCGCCTGCTGCGGGTGCATGGGATGCACCCGAAGTACTACCATTCACTCATCGGCGGCAACTTCCGATGCGATGCGCTCCAAGCTGCGATTCTCCGCGTGAAGGCGCCACACCTCGCGGCCTGGACCGAAGCTCGTCGGGCGAACGCCGCGCGCTATATGGAGCTGTTTGCGCGCGCGGGGCTGCTCGACTCCATCGGCCTGCCGACCGAACCAGCTGACCGACGCCACGTCTTCAATCAATTCATCATCCGTACGTCTGACCGTGACGGGCTGAAGCGTCAACTGGAGGCTGAGGCGATCGGCAACGAGATCTACTATCCGGTGCCGTTCCATCTGCAACCGTGCTTCGCGCACCTGGGATACTCGCGCGGTGACTTCCCCCACGCAGAGCGAGCGGCGGAGCAGACGCTGGCGCTGCCAATCTACGGCGAGATGACCCCGGATCAGCAGCAGCGCGTCGTGTCGGTCATCGCGGCGTATTTCCTGAGCAGCTCAAACCGCGTTCCCGGACTGGCGAAGGTTTGAGCCCATGTTGGCCGTGAGACTCGGGTCTGTTGTGGCCAGCCCAGGCCGATGACCCATCCATGGTCTCAGAGCGGTTTGAGCGTTTGTCTCTTGCTTGATGGACTTCGTTTCCGAGGCACCGTACCTTTTGCCCAATACCTGTCGCCCGGAGCCGCGTCATCAAACCTGGCCAGGGCTCAACTCTTTGATGGCCCAGGGGTTCCCCTCGACGTCCAGCAGGGTTGCCGGCTGGTGCCGTCTTTGCACGCAAAACTGTGAGGAGCGCCCAGAAGTCCTGTTCGGTTTCCGCCCGGATCGGCGAAAATTCTACTCAGGATACTCTGGTCGCCTGCGTGGGACGCTTGCCATGCCACGCTGAGAAGGCGGGGAAGAGAGCGCCGACGGCGGGTGGCATGCCTGCGAGGGCGAGGGTGAGCGACCAACGATGAGCCGAGTCGAACAGTCATATCATCGACTGCGACAAGGAGCCTCTGACCCTCCGTCCGATGACCAGACCGCGGACCCGGCCGGGGAAGTCCTGGAGCGCTACCCGCGCGAGAATCCTTCGACGGCTGACGACCCCTCGCACTCCACACTCAAGGGCGAAGCACAAGTCAGATCAGGGCGGAATCCGGTGGATCGGCGTCGGCCAATCGCGATGCGGGCCGAACCCCTGGATTTCCCACAGAGCAGGGTGTCGGATGGTGTGCGGTGGGCTCAGCAAGGCGGGGAGCCGGTCTCATCTCGCGTCAGCATGGCCATCCCGTCGTCGGGCGATGACTCTGATTTCAATCCGACAACAATGCTGTGGGGCTTCCTTCGAGTGCTGGCTCGGCGGAAGTGGCTGACACTGGCGGCGTTCATCTTGGTGCTCGCAGGTAGCATCGCGTTCCTCAGGACCCTGAAGCCTTTGTTCCGCGCGACGGCGCGCCTTACCGTTGAGTCCAGAACCGCGACCGACACCCTGCTGAAGACCCCTGACGCAGGACCTCAGCAGGGATACCTCGAGACCGTCGCCGAAGTGCTGCGCAGTCGCTCGCTCGCCGAACAAGTCGTCACGACGCTCGAGTTCTGGCGGCATCCGGAGTACGCGACCACGGCTGGCGACGCAGCACCTGGTCCCGATGGGCCCGTCCCACCCGGGCTGGTCGATCGACTCTTGGCGAATACGAGCGTCGCGCTCGTTCCGTTGAGCGCGGTGGTGAACGTGTCAGTGCAGTCATCCGACCCGGAGCTAGCCGCCAACGCCGCGAACGGCATGGTGGAGGCATTCATCCGGCGCGACCTTCAGTCTCGGCTGGCCGTGGCGAAGGACGCGACCAGTTGGATAGCGCGGCAGCTCGAAGAGCAGCGGATGCGTGTCACGGAAACGGAAGCGTCGCTGCAACGCTACCGCGAGTCGCAGAACGCAGGGTCCCTCGATGAGCGCCAGAACATCGTCGTCCAGCGGCTCGGCGACCTCAACACCGCCGTGACGCGTGCGCGTACGGAGCGTATAGCCAAGGAGGAACTGTTCAAGCGTGTCGGTGAGCTTCGGGGTAATCGGGCGCAGCTCGATTCGGTCCCGGCCGTCGCGGGCAACGCCTACATTCAGCAGCTGAAGGGGCAACTCGATCAGATCGATCGGCAGCTGCAGGAAGCGGCGCTGACCCTAGGCGACAAGCATCCGGAGATGATCCGATTGAACGGGGCGAAGGCCGAGGCCGACCGGCGACTGGCGGCCGAGATCGACACGCTCATCGGGTCGGTGCAGAACGAGTTCCTCACAGCCCGAGCGCAGGAGCAGAGCCTGACCGCGGCACTCGAGCTGCAAAAGCGCGAGGCCCAGGAACTGGATCGCAAGGGGGTGGAGTACGCCGCGCTGGTTCGAGAGGCGGAGAGCAATCGCGCGCTCTATCAGAGCCTGCTTGAGCAGGCCAAGAACGTCGGCATGTCGAGCGACCTACAGCGCAGCAACGTCCGCATCCTCGACCCGGCGACGCTGCTGCGCTTCCCGATCAACCCGGTCGGTCGGCTCACTCTGCTGCTGGCGGTGATCGCCAGCCTGACCTTTGCCGTCGGCCTCGCTTTTGTCGTGGAGTACCTCGATCCACGGCTTCGGATTCCAGACGAGATCTCGAGTCAGCTCGGGATTCCGCTGCTGGGGGCGGTCGAGCAGCTGCCCAAGGCGAAGGACGGCGGCGGGCTGCTCGTGACTCAGGGCGTTCCTCCTCGCTTTCGGGAAGCGATCGCTCATGTGCGCGCCAACATCGAAGCGAGCTCCGGAGCCAAGTCGGGAGTCGTGTTGGTCACCAGCTCTGGTGCGAAAGAGGGCAAGACGCTTGTTGGCGGCAACCTCGCGCTGGAGTTCGCCCTCGCGGGCCGGCGCGTGCTCCTGATCGACTGCGATCTCCGCCGGTCCAGCGTCCATTCGCTTTTCAGCCTGCCCATCGAGCCCGGGCTGACCACGGTCCTCAATGCCCCGGGTCGCGAATCATTGGAGGTTGCCCTCAGGACGGGGCCCTGCCCCTTGCTGTCGATTCTCACCGCCGGGCCGACGCCGGCCAGTCCAGCCGAAGCGCTGGGGCTGTCCCGACAGGCAGACCACGTGGTGTTCGTCGTCGCTGCCGATATCACGCGTCGCCGCACAGCCAAGCTCGCGGCGGAACGGCTTCGGCGCGTCGGCGTGGCGTCGATCGGCGCCGTCCTCAATCGGGTCGCCATCCCCAAGTGGGGAGGACTCTACTCCCCGTGCTACAGCGACTACGGGTCGTATTACAACACGTCGTCGCGCACGTAGAGACGCCCGTCGCCACTGCCCCTCGATGGTTGGTTGCGGGTTCCGTGCGCGCCTCGTCGCGGCGCCGCTTCCGTCGAAGAAGGGCACCAACGACCGAAGCCGCTATCCTCCGACGGATTGCTCGACGAGGTCGCAGATCACGTGCAGCAGAGTGCGGTGCACCTCCTGCACGCGGGGTGTGGATAGGGAAGGGACGTTGATGTGCACGTCGGCGGCCCGGCCGACGGCGCCTCCGTCGCAGCCGGTGAGCGCCACCGTGATCAATCCGAGTTCGCGCGCCCGTCCCAAGGCCGCCACGACATTCGGCGATCTGCCGCTGGTGCTGATCCCGAGGGCCACGTCGCCGGAGCGGCCGAGCGCTTCAACCTGTCGGAGGAAGATGCGGTCGAAGCTGTAGTCGTTGCCGATGCTTGTCAGGATACTCGTATCGGTCGTCAGCGCCACGGCAGGCAGCGCCGAGCGCTCGCGGAGGAAGCGACCCACGAACTCCGCGGCGACGTGTTGAGCGTCCGAGGCACTGCCGCCGTTGCCGAAGATGAGCAACTTGTTGCTGGAGCGGAACGCCACGGCGATGGCCCGGGCCGCGTCCAGCACGGGCTGGCCGCCGCTGGCGGCCACCGCTTGATGGAGCGCCACGGTCTCAGCCAGCGTGGCGAGCAGAATGCTTCGGTTGTCATCCATCGGCAGGGTCAGCTCTCGTTGTTAAGCGGGGCCCGCGTCATCTCGGGTGGCGCTCCCCCCTACATAGATGATTTTACTTCCTTCAGGCTCGATGGCGAATGGTACCTCTGTCAGACCCGAGGCCAGCATCGCCTTGCGCACGCGGGCCTACTGCCGTGGTTGCACGAAGAGCAGCAGGCACCCGCCACCACCGGCTCCGAGCACCTTGCCGCCCTCTGCGCCTGCCGCGATGGCTTTATTGTAGTAGGAGTCGAGAAGGCTGTTCGTCACCTTGGCGGCCATGTGCTTTTTCAGCTCCCACGCCCGCGCCAGGATGTGGCCGACCTGCGAAATCTCATTCCGGAGCAGCTGGCAGCGGAGCTCTTCTGAAAGCCATACCATCTGGTCCATGCTGGCTTTGACGTGTCCGTTGCCGTTGATCCGCTTTTTCGCGTCTCTGAGCACCGTGTCGGCCGAGCGCTGAGTCCCCGTGTAGAAGAGCATGAGGCGTCGGTGCAGGTTCTTACTTACTTCATGAGAGCAGATGATCGGGTTCACCTCGACGCTCTCATCCGGATTGAAGCGCACGTGCTGAAATCCGCCGTACGCTGCCAGGTACTGGTCCTGTTTCCCAATCGGCTTGCCGAGGACGTTGACCTCGATGCCGCAGGCGCGTTGAGCCAGTTCTTCGGCTGACACGTGGCGACCGACAAAGGCAAACAGCGCGTTGAGAGCGCCAACCGTCACCGTCGACGAGGAGGCCAGACCGATACCCGCAGGCAGGTCGGCGATGGTCGTGATTTCCACACCACCCTTTAGGCCTACAGAGTTCATCGCTTCACGGATGATTTCGTGTTGGAGCTGCTTGACGTGGTCGACGATCTCCGTCTTGGTATACGAGACCCGGATCGTATTGTCGAACCGGCGGTTCACGGTCACGTACATGTAGCGTTTGATAGCCATCGCGACCACGCTACCCGGCCGGACCTGGTAGTACTGCCGAAGGTCCGAACCGCCGCCAGCGAGACTGACTCTGAATGGTGTTCTTGAGATAATCACGCTGGTAATCTCAGCTAGTGCGATGCCTCTGGCGCAGACCTTCTGCGTCGCCGCAGCACAATTCCGCCCGACTCTGGCGCGTTGCGGCCCCGGTTCTCGATTTCACGAAAATCTCTTCCGGAGGCGACCTTTTACTGCCTTCCAGCTGTCCAATCAACCCGGTCTCCCCTAATTGGGCCGAAACTTTGGCTGGATGGCGGCGTTCGATAATGGCTGACACCGACGTCAGCAAACGTCGAGCCGGCCGGGATTCGAGCGAACTGGTGCGACGGCTCAGGCGGCGGTCCCAAGCCAACGGCCCCGTAGTCATCTCTGGCGCCGACTTTCGTCCGGGGTTCCTGAGCTGTCCGGGATGGGCCTGAGCGCAACGCCCTCTGCGGGTGCTTCCCTGGACTACACATCGAAGTGCCTGGTGAGCAATCGGTTCGCGTGGGCTCGGCCGGGCACTGGCCTTGCTAACCCTGTACAGATTCCCCCTGACATCACCCTGACGGAGCACTCTGTGTCCTCTACCAACGCCTCGATCGTCGCGTCTCAACAGCCTCAGTCGCGGACGGGCTCAGCTGGCCTGGTGCTTGGCGCCAAGGCGGCGTTCAGTGCTGGCCTGCTCTGGCTGTTGTTCTCGCGGATTGACGGAGGAGCGTTCTGGGCCGCGGCGCGGCAGTCGTCGCTGCCGTGGCTGGTCCTCGCCCTTGCCTCGTATGCTGTGACCGTACTCGTGAGCAGTTGGCGGTGGCACCGTCTGCTGGCCATTCAGAACGCACGGATGTCGTTCAAGTCGGTGACCGCGTCGTTTCTCGTTTCGCTGTTCTTCAACAACTTTCTCCCCACCAACATCGGTGGCGATGTGATGGGAGTGCGGGATACCGCGCGGCCCATTGGATCGACGACTCGCGCCATGATGGTTGTCGTGGCCGATCGCATCGCCGGCCTGATCGGCTTGTTCCTCTTTGAAGCGGCGGGTGGCGCTTTGATGGCTCAGGAGCAGCTCCCGTTCTCGGCTATCTGGATCTGGGTCGCGTTGCTCGGCGGGCTGGGCGCATCCGCTGCCGTGTTGTTCACACCGCCGCTGCTCACGGCGATCCTGGCCCAGTTCGGCGGGCGGAAGAGCGGTTGGTTGGGACGTCAGATTGAGACGCTTGGCTCCTCGCTCACGAGTTTCCGAGCGGCCCCAGGTGGCTTGCTCTCGGTTTTCGCGGCCTCCGTGCTGCTTCAGTGGACGTTCATCCTGTTTTACGCGGCCGTGGCCAAGGCCCTCGGCGTCCACGTGCCGTTCTTCCAATTGGCGGCGATCGTCCCGCTCGCCGGGCTGATTCAGCTCCTTCCCATTTCGGTCAACGGTTTCGGGATTCGCGAAGCCACCTTCACGGTGCTGTTCGGCCGGGTCGGCGTGTCGCCCGAATCGGCGCTCCTGATCTCGCTCGAGGCAACCGCTCTCATCTTGGCCTTCTCCGTGTCTGGCGCGGTGGCGTACCTGCTTCGCGGATCATCGTCGGAACCCGACTCCGAGAAAGCCGCGGCAGAAGCGTGCACTCCGCACTGAGGCGGGATGCCGATTCCCTTTCATGAACTGAGATGTCCAGCACCATGAGCGCCCCCAATCCCTGCGACCTCTCGATCGTGATCCCCTGCTACAACGAGTCGGAAGGTCTCGAGGAGCTAACCCGCCAGCTGACACCGGTCGTCGAGCAGCTTCGCCGGAATCGCACCGTTGAATTGCTGTTCATCGATGACGGCAGCACTGACGAGACGTATCCGCTCCTCCGGCGCTCGTTTGGGCACGATCCGCAGGTGCGGATTGTGCAACAAGGCGTCAACCGCGGGCTCGGGGCCGCGCTGCGCACCGGTACGAAGGAGTCCCGCGGCCGCATCGTGTTGTTCACCGATAGCGATTGCACGTACCCGCCGGAGACCATTCCCGAGCTGCTCGAGCTGATGTCTCCTGATGTCCAGGTGGTTACCTCCTCCTATCATCCGTGCGGTGGAGTGGAGGGAGTACCGCCGTACTGCTTGGTGTTCAGCCGGGGCGCCTCGATGCTGTATCGCCTCCTGGTCGATCCGCGCGTCTACACCTGGACGGCCATGTACCGCGCGTATCGCCGAGAGGTACTCGAACGGGTGCAGACCCGGACTGCGGGCTACGTGGTGATTGCGGAGCTCCTCGTCGAGGCGCTGCTGGCGGGGTATCGGGTGGCGGAATACCCGACGGTTCTGCACGTTCGCCGCTCGGGCCAGTCGGAGGCGAAGGTCTGGAAGATCACACGCGAGTACCTGCGCTTTCAGGCACAGATCCTCCGGCGGCGAATCGCTGCCCTCATGCCTTTTCGGTCGAAGGCGGTGGCTCGTTAAGCCCAAGCCCCAGTTTTCGCCCCCGAGCGCCGATGAGGGAGCCTGGCCAACCTTAGAATTCCTTGAGTTCGAAGGAGACCTTCAAGGTCTCGCTGCACGTCTCGCAGCGGTACTGGCTCACGTAGTCGAGCGTCCCGTCCGCGCGCATTCGGTGACCGTGACGGCACAGGTAGCCGACGAGACGCGCGGGGCTGCCCATCACCAGCCCGTGTGGGGGGGGCGTCATTGGTGACCGTGGAGCCCGCCGCCACCATCGAGTAGGGACCGAGGGTCACGCCGCACACCACGGTCGCGTTCGCGCCGATTGAGGCACCGCGGCGGACCAAGGTCGACGTGATGTGCCAATCGTCGTTGAACGCGCGCGGGAACGCATCGTTCGTGAAACTCACGTTCGGTCCCACGAACACGTCATCCTCGAGCAGCACCCCTTTGTAAACTGAGACGCCGTTCTGGATCTTGACGCGGTTGCCGATGCGGACCTCGGTGTCGATGTAAACGTCTTTGGAAATCGTGCAATCACCGCCGACGAACGCTCCGTCGCGCACGTGCTCACGGTGCCACACCCGCGTCCCGTCGCCGAGCACCGCCGTGGCTTCCACGTTCGCGGTCGGATGAATCATCACCTTTTCGGCAGTGCTCTTCAGCATCGATGGTCTCCTTGGATGACCTGTTGGTTCCGTCTGATGATCGTTGATGCCGTCTCCGGCTGGCCCGTTGCGACCCTCGCCCTCCGGTCGCCTGTCGCGCCCCCCGGGAAGGGGCCATACTCATCCGCCCGCCCTGCCAAAGCGGTACCACGTCGCAGAGGAAGCGGGCGGACGGTTTGTCCCGCAAACAGCTAGAACCCGAAGAATTCGCCGGCGAGGTGAGACGTCGAAGTCTCAGAAAATGTGAACAAAGGTAGGCGGAGAAGGCGAAAACGGGCTGGGTCGAGCCGGTTCCCACACCGAGCGTCCCCCCGAGGCCTGGCCCTCGGTTGGAATGGGATATCGAGCCGACACGTAGGCGACTGGCCCCATTTGGGGACCGGCGAACCCTCTTCTGTGATAGGACAATTGATGTGATCTCTCCCCTGCGCACCGCAGCCATTGGCGTTGGTTACCTCGGGCGGCACCACGCACGAATCCTGTCGTCGCTTCCTGGCACGGCGCTCGTAGCCGTCGTCGACCGCAATGCGGCAAGAGCCGACGAAATCGCGGCCACTGTGGGGACCAAGGCGCTTACGAGGACTGATGACCTCATGAATCAGGTCGACGCCGTCACCGTGGCGGTGCCCACCGAGGTTCATCATCAGCTCGCGATGCCGTTCCTCGAGGCTGGGATATCGGTCCTCGTGGAGAAGCCGATGGCGCGTACTCTGAGTGAGGCGGACGAGATGATCGCCATGGCCGCCCGGACAGGCGCTATCCTCGCGGTGGGGCACACGGAACGCTTCAACCCGGCCGTCGACGCGGCGCGGCGCGTCGTCACCGCCCCGCGGTTCATTGAAGTACACCGCCTCGGCACGTTTCCGGAGCGGAGCCTTGACATCGACGTCGTGTTCGACTTGATGATTCACGATCTCGACGTGGTGCTGTCACTGGTCAACGCAGATGTCGAATCGATCGAGGCTGTTGGCGTTCCGGTGCTGACCCCGCGCGTGGACATCGCAAACGCGCGGCTACGATTTGCCAATGGGTGCATCGCCAACTTGACTGCCAGCCGCATTAGCCGCGACCGGGTTCGGAAGATCCGCTTCTTCCAGCCGGCGTCGTACGTGTCAGTAGACTACGCGGCCCAGAAGGTGGAGATGTGGCAGCTCACGCTCGGCAACGGCGGGAAGCCGACCATCCAAGCCGGGGACGTGTCGGTGACGCCGGATGAACCCCTCAAGCGAGAGCTTCAGGACTTCGTGGACGCGGTGGTTCAGCGGCGCCAGGCGGGCGTCACGGGGGAGCAGGGGCGGCGCGCACTTGCCCTCGCGCAGGCAATCACGGAGCGCATGCTTGGCCAGCCCCTCGGCCAGAGTGCGCTCACCCCGTCCTTGGCGCGTCCGATATCGATATCGTCGATTGGCTAGGCACCCAGGCGCGATGGTCCGATTCGGACCATTCAGACCTTACCAGGCATCCTTGCGCAGGGTCGCGACAGCCCGCTCCAGGTCATCGTACGTTTCCTTGGGCAGCGGCTGGAAGAGGACTGCGTACCCCAGGGCCCTCGGAAAGTCGGCCTTACCTGAAACAACGAGAGGCGCGGCGTTAGAAAGCTGGATCTCCAGACATCAGCGGGACCGATTTCCCGCAGAAGCGTTACCTGGAGTTCGCCAAGGCCGGTGGCGGCGTGCTCGTCGATCATTTCCGGATCGCCTTTCCGACGATCGATCCCCGGTGGCTTGACTTGCTCAGCGTGCGGTACTTGATCAGTAGCCTTCCGCTCGAACCGCGTCTGCAGGCGCTGGTGCCGGTGCGCAAGTCGAACGCCTACATCTACGAGAACCCAACGGCGTTGCCGCGCGCGCGCCTCGTACGTCGCATCGTCGTCGAGCGCGACTCGTCGTAGATCTTGGACCGACGCAAGGCCGAAACGTTCGACCCGCGTGACACCGTCGTGCTGGAATCCACGCCCGGCCGACTCTCAGCGGCGGCTTGCCGTCGACGGGCAATCTCGTGACGATTCGCTACGCCGGAGGCTCGTACTTGGTGGTGGACGTGACGGCGGAGACCGACGCGTTGCTCGTTCTCGCGGACACTTACTATCCGGGGTGGTCGGCAACCGTCGATGGACGCGCGACTGAGATTCTCCGCGCCAACTATGCATTTCGGGCCATTGAGGTGCCAGCCGGACGCCACGAGGTAGCGCTCGTCTATCGGCCAAGCCACTGGCGCACGGGCCTTCTGCTCTCGTTGGCCGGCCTGCTGGGTGCGCTGGCCTGCTTGCTGATTCCCCAGTCCCGCTAGCGAGCTCGACGATGGCCCGCCCGCGCTGATTTGCCCGACCACCCTGCCGTTGGTCCGCTGACCCGCCGCGCGGCGGGCGGGCGAAGCCCGCGGATCTGGAGGGGGTCGTATAGGTCTGCCGGGTGTCTGAAGGTTCGAATCCAGGCAGAATAAAGGGTGGTATAAGGGAGACGATTCACCAGGGCAGGCGACCAAGGTGGTGATGCCGGATTCGCCCCGCGCGATAAGTGGCGGCGGCATTCTCAGTGCAAACAGCCTTTTTCCTCGCGGCGCCAGATTCCGGCGGTCGCTGGCAAGAGCGGCGCATAACTTGAATCAAGGGGACGTCAAGGTGACGAGAGGAATTTTCGCCTGGCTGCTCGTCCTCACGCTCTGTGTCGGTGGCCTACCGGATGGCGCCGGTGCAGTGCTGGCGCAGAGCGGTGCGCCCGCGGCTTCACCCGATTACACAGTTGGCGCGAGGGACATCCTGGTGATCTCGGTCTGGAAGCAGAGTGACCTCAGCGGCAAGTTCCAGACTCAACGAAGAACTCGTGCTCGCGATCGAATTCTCCAAGCTCGACCGACTTCGAAGCTCGAGTTCTTGGTGCGTACGGCTGAGGTGTCATTTGCGCTAGCTCTGCGGCAGCTTCGAGTCAGCCAAAGAACTTCAATGGGCAAATCACGCTAATGGGCAAATCACGCCGAGCCTGCCGGCGTGCTCACAGCAGATGCCCCACCCACCGACCCGACAACATGACGCCGATCCACATGAACACCGAACACATGCCGGCAAACCGCGCGGCTGAGATCGGCTTGGGGGCCGTGTCCCAGGAGGCGATCGTGCGTGCCGTGCGGAGGTGATACCAGAGCATGTTCGTCGCGGCGAGCAGCAGCAACACGATCTTGATCTGAAACGCGATGTTGTGCGCGTAGTGCGTCGCGCGCGTCGAAAAGAGTGGGAAGCCAGTGAGCACCGCGAGCAGGGCGGCAGCAAGCGTCCAGGGGACGATTTCAGCGACGATGCGGCTGATCCGGTGCGACACCGACGCGCGCCCGAGCAAGCGGAGATCGAGCATCAGAATCGAGCCGAAGAGAAACGTCGACGCGACGACGTGGATCGATTCCAAGAAGGGAAACCAGGCCGATTCGCCGATGCGGGCCGACAGCGGCAGCGCCTCGAGCCACATCCACAAGCCGTCCAGGACGCCGACCGATTCGTCCACTCATTCCTCCACCGGGATCAGGTAATCCGCGTACGCGATCCAACGACCGGCCATGACGACCCCGAGCCAGAGAACCAGCGATACGGCCGCGACGGCCTTTCCAAGTGCACGTCGTCCGGGCGACGTTTCCCAGAACTCGCGGTCTCGTATCGAGAAGAGGTGGAACGTCAACGTGACCAGTACCGCGGGCAAGAGCATCAGAAACTTGGCGCGAAACACCGGGTTCATGGCGTACCGCTGAGGCCTGGCCAACACGAAGACGATTCCCGACACGAACATCAACGGCAGGGCGGCCCAGGTCCACGGCAAGAGCCGGCCGATGAGCTCGGACACCCGGTGGCTCCTGAGCGCGACGCCCAACAGCCGCAAGTCGAGCAAGACCGTGGAGCCCATGATTGCCGTGACACCGAGGATGTGCACGGTCTGGATGATCGGCGGGAAGCCGCGGATCTGGCTCAGAAGGAAGAGGGCGCCGCGCTGGAGCGCGCTGCCGTCGATCATGGTCACAAGTTCGGTCAGCACTTTGGGTCGCCCGCCTCGAACTCCACACACCCTCGCTCAGCCCGACCGGTGACGTGCGCGACGCCAGTGGTTGATGGGGCCGGATTCTATCCGATCGCCACTCCTGACACGGCAAGATCGGCCATCTCGGTTCCCTCCCTTGACACGCGGGAGGCGACTCAGGAGAATCGCTCGTTTCCCGGCGACTCGACGGGCCCGCCCGTCGAAGCTCACACGGCGACGTGTGTCGACATCGATCCGTGGGCTCGCGGTCTCACAACGGCAGAGGTAATCCTATGGCAGCGGCAGCGACACACCGCCGAACCACCACGCCGGAGGCAGCGGTCACCGGCACCTACCACGTGCTCATTGTCGGGGCCGGCTTCGCCGGTCTGTACATGCTCCACAAACTGCGCGGTCTTGGGTTCACCGCGCGCGTCTATGATGCGGCAGGCGGTGTCGGCGGTACTTGGTACTGGAACCGCTACCCAGGCGCGCGTTGCGACGTGCGGAGCGTCGACTACTCCTTCTCCTTCGACCGCGAGTTGCAACAAGAGTGGCAGTGGGAGGAGAAGTACGCCACGCAGCCTGAGATTCTGCGATACGCCAATCACGTCGCCGATCGCTTCGACCTGAGGCGAGACATACGGTTGAACGCGCGCGTCGAGTCCGCGCACTTCGACGAGCGCCTCGGCCGCTGGATCGTGCAGATGAGCCAGGGGGACGTGATCTCGGCGCAGCACGTCGTGATGGCCGTCGGCACGCTGTCGGCGCCAAAATTGCCTGAGATCCCCGGCATCGAGACGTATCGAGGCGAGACGTACCAGACCCAGAAGTGGCCGCACCAGCCGGTCGATTTCTCAGGCAAACGGGTTGCGGTGATCGGTACTGGATCGTCTGCGATTCAATCGATTCCGATCATCGCCGAGCAGGCGGCGCACAGCACGGTCTTCCAACGAACCCCGAACTACAGCATGCCGGCCGGCAATCGTCCGAACGATCCCGCGGCCGTTGCAGCGTTGAAGGCGAACTACCCGACGTACCGCCAGGCCGCGCGAGACTCGTTCTTCGGTGTGCCGATCGAGGGCCCAATCAAGATGGCCGTCGAGGTGAGCGAGGCCGAACGGACCGCCGCCTATCAGGCTGGCTGGGACGCCGGTGATCTGGTGGCGCTGGTGGGCGCGTTCGGCGACGTGCTGTTCGACAAGGCCGCGAATGACACGGCCGCCGAGTTCATCCGCAACAAGATTCGTGCGATCGTGACGGATCCCGCCATTGCAGATGCGCTGTGCCCCTGCGACTATCCCGTTGGCACGAAGCGGCCGTGCCTCGATACGCGCTATTACGAGACGTTCAACAAGCCGAACGTGCGCCTCGTCGATGTTCGGAAGACGCCGATTGCCGCGATCGCGCCCGCGGGGATCCGTATCCGCCAGGGAGACGCCGACGAAGAGATCGCGGTCGACGCGATTGTGTTCGCGACGGGCTTCGATGCCATGACCGGCTCGTTCACACGCATGGACATTCGCGGTGTCGGCGGGGTTGCGCTCAACGACGAGTGGGCGGGCGGAGCGCAAACGTATCTGGGGCTGGCAGTGGCAGGCTTTCCGAACCTGTTCACAGTGACCGGACCACAGAGCCCGTCCGTGCTGTCGAACATGATGGTCTCGATCGAGCAGCACGTTGAATGGATCGCGGACTGCGTGGCGTACCTCCGCGACCACGGGTATTCGACCATCGAAGCGCGTCGCGAGGCGCAGACGGCGTGGGTCGCGCACTCCAACGAGCTGGGCGCGAGGACGCTCTATCCGTTGGCGAACTCGTGGTACATGGGCGCGAACGTGCCCGGCAAGCCGCGTGTCTTTCTGCCGTATATCGGCGGCGTCGGTCCGTATCGACAGAAGTGTGACGAAGTCGCCGCCAAGGGCTACGAGGGCTTCACGCTCACGCGATCGAGCCATCCGACAGACACGCCCACACGGGAGGTCAGCGCCCATGCCACTTGATCCCATTGCCGCCGGTCTGTTGAAGCAGCTGGCGGACGCCAACATGCCGCCGCTTAATCAGATGTCGCCGGTCGATGCTCGGGTCGCCGCCCAAGGGTTTCGCGCGCTGAGTGGGGATCCCGAGCCGGTCGCCGAAGTCGTTGATCTGACGATTCCCGGTCCTGGCGGGCCACTGCCCGCGCGCGTCTATACGCCGACGGGTGCCGCGGGCGGTCGACTGCCGTGTCTCGTCTACTACCACGGCGGCGGCTGGGTGTTCGGCGACATCGAAGGGGTCGACGCGATCAACCGCGCGGTGGCCAACCGAGCCGGCTGCAAGGTCCTGTCGATCGAGTATCGGCTCGCACCGGAGCACAAGTTCCCCGCTCCGCTCGACGACTGTTATGCGGCACTCACCTGGGTGGCGGCGAACGGACCGCAGGTGGGCGTGGACACCACGCGCCTCGCCGTCGGCGGCGACAGCGCGGGCGGCAATCTCGCGGCGGCGGTCACCCTGCGAGCGCGCGACGAGCGTGGCCCGGCGTTGCGATACCAAGTCCTCGTCTACCCTGTGACCGACCACGACTTCGGCACCGTCTCGTATAGAGAGAACGGGGACAATTACCTGCTGACGCGGGACATGATGCAGTGGTTTTGGAACCACTATCTGAGCGACGCGGCTGAGGGGCATCAGGCGTTGGCCAGTCCCCTGAAGGCGGGCAGTCTGGCGGGCTTGCCGCCAGCGCTTGTCATCACCGCTGAGTTCGATCCGCTCCGAGACGAGGGCGAGGCGTATGCCGCCCGCTTGAAGGACGCCGGCGTCCGCGTGCGCCAGAAGCGCTTTGCCGGCCAAATACATGGGTTTTGGCAGATGGTCGGTGTCTTCCCAACAGCTCTGGAGGCGGCCGGCGATGTCGCGGCTGATCTCAAAGTCGCCTTCGCGTGAAGGTGGGAACAAACCGTCCACCTGGCGATGACTGGATGTTGCGGCTTGCGTGGACATCCGCTAGCCTACGGCCGACTTGAGTGGTTGGCTGCCAAGTGCAGCCACCCTCGAGAGAATTTCGCGAGGATTTCGCAGGAGTGACCTATGTGGAGTCGATACGCAAGGGCGGTTCTGAGCGTCACGTTGCTGGCGTCGGCGCCGAGGGCGTTGCTGGCCCAAGGCGTTGGCGGTATTGGCGGATCGGTCATCGACGAGTCCGGCGCCGCGCTGCCAGGCGTGACGGTCGGACTCGTGAACCCTGGCGTGATCGGTGGTGACCAGCAGGCTGTAACCGACGCTCGCGGGGCGTATCAGTTCACGCGCCTGGTGCCCGGAACCTATCAGGTCCGCGCGACGCTCGAAGGATTCCGCACCGCTATTCAGCAGGGGATCGTCGTCAATGCCGATACGACGGCTCGCGTCGATATCAAGCTCGAGATCGGCGCGCTGCAGGAATCGGTGACCGTGTCGGGACAGGCGCCGCTGCTGGATACCACGCGGACGCTGCGTCAGACCGTCATGACTCGCGAGACGCTCGAGGTCCTCCCAGCGCGCCAAGACATCTGGGCGATTGCACGCGCGGTGCCGGCCGTCGTCATGAACAAGTACGACGTCGGTGGATCCGAGATGTTCTCGCAGTCGTTCGCCGAGGCGTATGGCACGACCCACGCCGAGCGCGGCTACACCATCGACGGCATGGACGTGACCTGGGCGGGTGGCGAAGGATTCGTCATCAGCTACCTCGACGCGCACATGTTCGAGGAGGTGAACTTCCAGACGGCCAGCGGATCCGCGGAGTCGGCCAAGGGCGGGCCGATCACGAACATGATCACCAAGACCGGCACCAACCGGTTCACGGGGTCGTACAACTTCACGGGTGGTGGCAGCGGCACGCAATTCGACAATCTCTCGGGCCAACTGCTCACGGATCTGCTTGCGGCTGTGCCGGCTCGCGCGCGGGCGGCCAACCCCAACCTCGTGCCGAGCGCCAAGACGCTTGGGATCTACGACAACTCCTTCTCGATCTCGGGGCCGATTGTGCAGGACCGCCTGTGGTTCGCGACGACGGCGTCGATCACCACGTTGCGGCAGTACCGTGTCGGGTCGTACAACCTGGACGGCACGCGAGCGCTCGACGAGAACTTGATGCGAAACATCTCGACCAAGGTCTCGTGGCAGGCGCGGAACACGCATCAATTCCACGTGCTCTACAACTTCAACAACAAAGGACAGTTCAATCGCACCGAGAACACAGGGCCGATCACGGACTTCATCGACAACGCGGCGACGGCCCGTCAGGTGATCAACAGCAACATCGTGCAGGCGAAGTGGACGGCGGTCCTGCCGCGCAAGATGCTGCTCGACGTCTCGGGGAGCATGCTGCACGGCGACGAGCGCGGAAAGCCGCAGAGCGGGATCGCCTTGGACGCGATTCCGTCGTTCGACGTGGTGCTTCGCGAGCATCGCACCGCCGCGCCGAACTACCTGCATCGGCCGGCCACCCGTGTCAACGTCCTCTCGAGCCTGAGCCTGCTCGCGGGCTCGCACGACCTGAAGGCCGGCTACCAGTTGATATATCGGAAGGCGTCCGACGAATGGAACGGCCTCGTGTCGCCCTACGCGCCATCCGGCTTCCGCGCGCAGTTCCGGAACGGCGTGCCCGACTCCGTGAATACGTGGAACTCACCGACGGCGTTCGTGATGTACAGCCACGATCACGCGGGCTACATCCAGGACCGCTGGACGCCCTTGCGCAAACTCACGCTCAATCTCGGTCTCCGCGTGGAGTCGACCTACGCATGGATGCCGGCACTTTGCCAGGAACAGACGCTCTTCATCGCCGCGCAGTGCTTCTCGGAGCTGAAGGGCGTGCCGGATCTGGTCGCACTGTCGCCGCGATTCGGTGCCATCTACGATGTGATGGGCGACGGTCGAACGGCCATCAAGGTGACCGCCAACCGCTACAACACGCCGATTGGCGTGAACAGTCTGCAGGTGGTCAATCCGCTACGGATTACGTTCGACACGCGTCCGTGGACCGATGCGAATGGCGATCGCGTCCCGCAACTGACCGAGCTGGGCGCTTCGTCAGGGTTCAACCTGGGGACCGCGAATCGCCTCGACGCCGACATCAGCTGGCCGTTCGCGACGGAGTTCTCCGTGGGCCTTCAGCAGCAGGTTCCTGGGAACATCGTGCTCGGCGTGACCTATATCAACAGGCAGCGCAGGAACGAGTTCGGCTCGCGGAACCTGGCGGTCCCCAGGGACAGCTACATCCCGCGTGATGTCGTCGAATCCGTGAGCGGACGGGCTCTCACGGTCTTCGATCAGGCCCCGGCGCTGCGCGGTCGATTCGACAACCTCTGGGACAACCAACCGGACCTGAACACGGAGTTCAACGGCGTCGACTTCACGTTCAACAAGCGTCTCAGCAACCGCTGGATGGTGATGGGTGGGGCGTCGATTGGCAAGAACGTGGGCGACATCTACGGAACCCAGGATCTCAACGATCCGAACCTGACGTTCCGCCGCGGCCGCATCGGCAACGACATGCCGTTCTCGTTCAAGCTGTTCGGCATGTATCAGCTGCCGTACAAGATTTCGGTGAGTGGCACGTTCCAGCACTTCAGGGGCTTCCCGGAGCTGACGACAGTCCTGGTGACGAGCGCGACGGTCCCGCTGACGCGCGTGACGCAGTCGGTCGCCGTGCAACCGCGCGCGACGACCCGGCTGCCAGACGTGAACATGCTGGATCTGAGCCTGCGCCGGCCGATGCAGGTCGGCCGGTATTCGGTCGAGCCGGTGCTCGACGTCTTCAATATGACCAACGGATCCGCGATCCGCGCGCGGTCGACCGTGCTAGGGCCGCTGTATTTCCGGGCCTCGGACGTCCAGCGCGGGCGGCTCATCAAGTTCGGTCTGAACGTGAGGTTCTGACGCAGTCGCTGGTCGCCAGTCGTCAGTCGTCTACGAGTCGTTAGACGGCGGTTCTCACGCGTCCACGTCGGGCTAAGCTGTGGGGTGAGTCAAAAGGCGCCGATGATGTCTGCTCAGACATGCCGGGCCGGTGTGGGGATCCTCCTGTGGCTCGCGACCGCTCAGGCCGCGCTCGGGCAGACCGCGGTGCTCGATGCCGTCCGGCAGGGGGATGCGGCGGCGGTTCGGAAGCTCGCACAAGGAAACGACATCGTCAACCGCGCGGAGCCGGACGGGACGACGGCGCTGCAGTGGGCGGTCCGTCGTGGTGACGTGGCGATGGTGGAGACGCTGCTGGCGGCGGGCGCGGACGTGCAGCTCGTCAATCGCTACGGTGTGACGCCGCTCGCGATTGCGTGCGCCAACGGATCCTCAGACATCGTTCGGCGGCTGCTCGACAAGGGCGCTGATCCGCATCGCGCCAACCCGGAAGGGGAAACGCCGCTCATGGCCGCGTCGCGCGCGGGCGCGCTCCCCGCCGTCCAGGCGCTGCTTGCGCGTGGGGCGGACGTCAACGCTCGCGAGAGCTGGCGCGGTCAGACCGCGCTGATGTGGGCCGCCGTCGAGGGGCACCCGACGGTGGTCCGCGCACTCCTCGACAGGGGCGCCGGCGTCTCCGCGCGATCGACCGCCGGCTTCACCGCGCTGTTGTTTGCCTCCCGGAGCGGCCATCGCGATATCGTCGGTCTCCTACTCGATCACAGCGCGGATCCCAACGACACGACTCGAGACGGAACGTCGGCGTTGATGCTCGCCACGATCAACGGGCGTTTCGAAACGGCCGCGCTGCTGCTGGATCGCGGCGCCAACCCGAACGCACCCGATGTCCGAGGGTCGGCGCTGCACGCCATCGCGTGGCTGCGGACGCCTGGGTGGCCACTGGGACTGCCGCCGCTGCTGCTCGACGATGGGATGGACACGCTCGAGTTGGCGAAGCGGCTGCTGGTACGAAGCGCCAATCCGAACGTGCGCATCGCGTGGAGAGAGCAGAAGCGGGGCGGCTTCGACCTGGGGATGGTGGTGAATAACCCGCCGAACATCTCCGTGGGCCGCAACTACCTCACGTTGGTCGGAGCCACGCCGTACTATCTGGCAGCCAAGCACAGCGACGTGGAGCTGATGCGCCTGCTAGCCGCACACGGTGCCGACACCCGGATCCCGAATGAACAAGGCGTGACGCCGCTGATGGCCGCGGCAGGCGTAGGGTTCTGGCAGGGCGAGAGCCCGGGACCGAACAACGGCGTGACCGAGCAACGGACGCTCGAGGCCGTGAAGCTCGCGTGGGAGCTGAACGGCGACGCGGACATCAATGAGACGGCGCACTTCAATCACGTGCGCATCGAGGGCGACGGCATCGTGCTGCTGCATCGATTGCCGCTGAACGTCCACGAGTTCGACGAGACCCGCCAGGGCGACATCCGGTGGGAGGGCGTGGCCGCCATTCACGGTGCAGCGGTGCGAGGCGTCAATTCGGTCGTCCAGTTCCTGGTCGAGAAGGGCGGGAACCTGACCGCACGAACGAAGTTGGGATGGACGCCGCTCATGTTGACCGAGGGGATGTACATCGGTCAGACGGAGAAGGAGGTCCCACAGACGGCCGCGTTCATCCGACGCCTACTGCAAGAGCGCGGCATCGATCCCGCGACCCAATTGGCGAGGCTGCCGTGAGGGTGCGGTGACGACTCGGCCGGCCCGCGCGAAACGGCCTGCCAGAGGCGCGCGAGCGTCTGCGTTCGCAGTTCTGCTGCTCGCGACGGTGTTCGCGGGACGCGAAGCCTCAGCCCAGTCGTCGACGACGAGTCGCACGGTGAGTGGCACCCCACCTCGAGCGCTGTTCGATCGCTACTGCGTCACGTGTCACAACCAGCGAGCGAAGATTCCAGCGGCGCGACCGCTGGCTCTGGACACGGCCGATCTCGCGACTGTGGCCTCCGATCCGGATCTCTGGGAGAACGTCGTCCGCAAGCTCCGGGCTGGCACGATGCCTCCTGCTGGTGCGGCCCGGCCTCCGGGCGATGAAGCCGATGCAGCCGCCACGTGGCTGGAGCGCGAGCTCGATCGTTCCGCCGACGCGCGGCCGGATCCCGGGCACGTTCCAGCGTTTCGCCGCCTCACGCGCACCGAATACCGGCACGCGGTTCGCGATCTCCTCGCGCTGGACGATCTACCCAAGGAGCTCGATATCGAGCTGTTGCTACCCGCCGACAACACCGTCGGGTTCGACACCATCGCCGACGCGCTGTTTGTCACGCCGACGCTGCTCGAGGGCTATCTGACCGCTGCGCGCAAGTTGGCGGCTATCGCCGTCGGCGACGCCTCCATGCCGCTCATCGTCGACACCTACCGGACCGCTCTCGAGCAACCGCAGGACGAGCAGTTCGCGGACCTGCCGGTCGGCACGCGGGGCGGCATGCGGATCCGGCGGTGGTTCCCGTTGACGGGCGAGTACCGGCTGCGCGTTGAGCTCGCGGGGCCGTTGCGCGAACGACACGAGCTCGAGGTGGCCGTTGACGGTGAGCGCGTCCAGCTGGTGCCGGTCGGCGGGCCCGCCGGTCAGCCACGTGCGTCCGCGTCCGGTGGCGAAGGTGACGGACTGGAGATCACTGTGCCGGTTCAAGCGGGGCAGCGCACCGTCGGTGTGTCGTTCGTGAAGCGAACGAGCGCCTATGCCGAGACATTGACGGTGCCGTTCAGGCGCGGTCGCGGGCTGGATCCGGCCGTCTCGGCGGTCACGATCAGCGGACCGTTCGGCACGCGCAGCGCCGGAGACACCTCCAGTCGCCGTCGCGTGTTGAGGTGCGGTGCGACTGCTTCCGCGTCGAGTCGATCAGCAGGGGCGACCTCCGCGTCATCTCGCACAGTCGGGAGTGCGGACTGCGCGCGCCAGATCGTGCGATTGCTGGCGAAGCGCGCGTTCCGGCGGGCCGCCACGATCGAGGACGTGCACACGCTCATGCCCTTCTTCGAAGCCGGGCGTCGCGGAGGGACGTTCGATGCGGGCATCCAACGCGTGATCGAACGCGTGCTCGTCAGCCCAGAGTTTCTCTTCCGCGTTGAGGGTGGGTCGAAGCGGCGCGATGGCGCCGCAGCGGCTCCGGTTTCCGACGTCGAGCTCGCGTCGCGCCTGTCATTCTTCCTCTGGAGCAGCATCCCAGACGATGAGCTGCTGGACGTCGCGATTGAGGGCCGACTGCGGGCGCCCGGCGTGTTCGAGGCGCAGGTGCGACGCATGCTCGCTGACCGGCGGTCCGACGCGCTCGTCACGAACTTCGCGGCGCAGTGGCTGTATCTGTGGGACCTTCCGGCGAGGAGGCCCAACGATCGGTTGTTTCCCGACTTCGACGATGGGCTTCGCCAGGCCATGGTGCGCGAGACGGAGCTCTTCCTGGGCAGCGTCCTGCGCGAGAACCGTTCGGTCGTCGACCTGGTGTCGTCGCGCGATACCTTTCTCAACGAGCGCTTGGCGCGCCACTACGGGATTCCCGGTATCTACGGCAGCGATTTCAGACGCATCACGTTGCCGGATGGCAGCGTCCGCGGTGGCCTACTTGGACAGGGCAGCATCTTGACGTTGACCTCTTACGCCACGCGCACCTCGCCCGTCGTTCGTGGCAAGTGGATTCTCGAGAACATCCTGGGGTCGCCGCCACCACCGCCGCCACCGAACGTGCCGGCATTGAAGACAGACGACAATCCGAAGCAGACGCGATCGATGCGCGAACGGATGACACAGCACCGCGCGAATCCGGTGTGCGCGAGCTGCCACGCGCGGATGGATCCGCTGGGGTTCGCGCTCGAGAACTTCGACGCCATTGGACGCTGGCGCGCGCAGGGCGATGGCGGGACCGCGATCGACGCGTCGGGGACGCTTCCCGATGGCACCGCGTTCAAGGATCCGCTGAGCCTGCGAGCGGCCCTGGTGCAGCGTCCCGAACGTTTCGTCACGACGTTCACGGAAAAACTGTTGAACTACGCGATCGGCCGGAACCTGATCGCCGCCGACTCGGCCGCGGTCCGTGCTATCGTTCGGGAGGCGTTCCGAGACGGCTATCGGTTCGAGAAGCTGGTGCTCGGGATCGTGGCGAGCAGGCCATTTCAGCTGCGGAGGTCGGAGTCATGATCGTCACGCGACGGATGCTGCCACGTCGCACGTTCCTGCGCGGCACAGGGGCGACGCTGGCCCTACCACTGCTGGACGCTATGATTCCGGCGTTGACGGCTCAGAGCAGGACCGCGGCACGGCCGGTGCCCCGCCTTGGTTTCATCTACACGCCAAACGGCGTGATTCAGGCACAGTGGACGCCGGTCGACGATGGACGCCAGTTCACCTTCTCGCCAATTCTGAAGCCGCTCGAGCCGCTTCGCGATCGCGTGCTCATCGTGTCCGGGTTGGCGCATCGACAGGCCGAGTCGTTCGGCGACGGCAACGCGGATCACCATCGCGCCACCGCAGCGTGGCTCAGCGGCGTACACGCGTGGACGAGAACCACCGGGCTGGAGATCCGCCTCGACACGACTGCGGACCAGATTGCAGCCGCGGCCATCGGGCGCGACACCCGGCTGCCGTCCCTCGAGCTGGCCCTCGAGAGCGCCACCTCGATCGCATGCGATAGCGGCGCCGATTGCTTCTACTCCAACACCGTGTCGTGGCGGACGCCGACCAATCCGCTACCGGCTGAGATCCATCCTCGAGTGGTGTTCGAGCGCTTGTTCGGCGATGGAGGAACCCCTGCGCAGCGACGTGCCCAGATGCAGCGAAGCGCGAGCCTCCTCGATTCGCTGACAGACGAAGTTGCGCGTCTGACCCGTCGCGTGGGCACGGGCGACCGCGCGAAGATCGACGAGTATCTCGAGTCAGTCCGTTCGCTGGAGGTGCGCATCACGCGAACCGACGCCGAGAGCGCCATCGCCTCGGTGGAGTTGCCCGATCGTCCGTCCGACATGCCGGCGACCATCGACGAGCACGCCCGATCGATGTTCGACCTCATCACGTTGGCGTTCCGGGCCGACCTCACGCGCGTGTTCACGCTGCTCGTCGGGCGCGAGCAGACCAATCGCACGTACCCTGAGATCGGCGTCCCGGATGGGCACCACGCGGTGTCGCACCATCAGCACGATCCCCAGATCGTGTCCAAGAAGGCCAAGATCGACACCTACCACGCGTCGCTGCTCGGACGGTTCCTGCGGCAGCTCGCGGACACGGCCGACGGGGATGGCTCGCTGCTCGACCGCTCGATGATTCTGTACGGGAGCGGTCTGGGTGATGGCGACCAGCACTCACACCATGACCTCCCGGTGCTCGTGGCCGGCGGTGGGGCCGGCCGTTCAGTCGGTGGCCAGCACCTGCGGCTCCGCGAAACACCGATGACCAACCTGCTCGTCACCCTGCTGAACAGAGCCGGCGTGCCCTTGGAGAAGCTCGGCGACAGCACGGGCCCACTGTCCATCGAGCCGTTGGCGTCGATCTAGTCGGGGCTCGCGGTCCACTTCACGCATCCTCAGCGGCGGCGCCGTACGCGCCGCCGTTGCGCGATCACCCGTCGATCCATTTGCGCGGACCAGGCCCGCGCCGGCCCAAGCGATCTCGCGGGTTCGCAAGCGCGCATCGATCGAGCGACAGACAGCCGCAGCCGATGCACTGCGTCAAGCCGGCTCGAAGCCGTTCCAACTCGGCGATTCGTTCGTTGACGCGGGACTGCCATGCGGCGGACAGCCTCGCCCAGTGGGCGCGGTCTGGCGTCCGGTTCTGGGGCAGCATCGCCAGCTGCACGCGTATCTCCTCGAGCGACAGCCCCACCTTCTGCGCAAAGACGATGAACGCGACTCGGCGGAGTACTGCCCTCGAGAATCGGCGGTGGCCCGCGTTCGAGCGCTCCGAGTGAATCAGCCCAGCGGCCTCGTAGAACCGCAGAGCTGAAGCGGCGACGCCGCTTCGCTCTGCGAGCTCACCAATGGTCAGGGCCTTGTCCATGACGCAGTGTGCCCAAGAAAGCTCTTGACTTCAAGTGAACTTGAAGTTCGACGCTGGACTGGACGCACTGAAGCGTCCACTCAGCGAGGGTCTTGCCATGAGCACAGCGGCCGCGACATCCACACAATCCAGGTCCAACCCGAAACGTTCTCGGGTGGCGATCGTCACCGGCGCGAGCCGAGGCCTGGGCCTCGTGATCGCTCACGCGCTCGAGGCCCTTGGCCACCAGCTCGTGATCGGAGCCCGTGGGGAGCGGGCTCTCGAGGGCGCGCGCGAGGAGCTCCTTCAACACGGTTCTGACGTCGTCGCCATCCGCGGCGATGTGAGTGACGGCTCCGCTCGCGCGCGGTGGGTTGACGCCGCTCGCGGATGTGGAGGGCTAGATGTGCTCGTCAACAACGCGTCGATCCTCGGCGGCCTCGGAGCGCTGGCCGAGCTCGACGTCCAGCGCTTCGACCGCGTGCTCGCCGCCAACACGGTGGCGCCGATGGCGCTAACGCAGCTCGCGCTCCCGCTGCTCGAGGCGCGGCACGGCCTCATCGTCAACATCACGAGTGATGCCGCGCAAGGTGCGTTTCCCGGTTGGGGCGGTTACGGCGCCAGTAAAGCCGCGCTCGAGCTGATGACCCGAACGCTCGCCGAGGAGCTTCGCGAGCGCACGGTGTCGGCGGTGCTGGTCGATCCAGGAGACCTGCGCACGGCGCTGCATCAAGAGGCCTTCCCGAACGAGGACATCTCGGATCGTCCGGTCCCTGAGGTGACGCGACCGTTCTGGGACTGGCTGTTTCAGCAGGACCTCGAGACGATCCACGGACGCCGGTTCGCAGCGCAACAGGAGGCTCTTCATGGCATCCGATAGCCTCGCTCTTGCCCGTGAGACGCTCGACCCGTCACTCGAAGCGACCGAGCCGCCAGAGGCACGTGGATTGCGACGAGACGACGTCCGTCTCTTGGTTTCTGATCTCGAGCATGACGCGGTGGCGCACGCGCATTTTCGCGATCTCCCGGAGTGGCTCCATGCCGGGGACGTTCTCGTTGTGAACACGAGCGGCACACTGAACGCTGCTGTTCCGGCGCGGTTACCGAGTGGGACCGAGCGTGTCGTCCATCTGTCGACGGCCCTGCCCGGCGGCTTCTGGACCCTCGAGGTCCGAGAGCCGTCATCGGTGGGGACGCGACTCAGTCGCGAGCCGCTTTCCGGAAGCGTCCTCGAGCTGCCGGCCGGTGGTCGCGCGACCGTTCTGGCACCGTATCCTCATGTGGGTCGGTCGGCTCATGCATCGCGCTTGTGGCTGGCGTCACTCGAGCTACCCGAGCCCGTGCGCGCCTATCTCGACCGGGTTGGCTCGCCGATCCGCTATGGATACGTTCCACGCGCGTGGCCGAACGCCATGTACCAAACGGTATTCGCCATCGAAGCCGGGAGCGCCGAGATGCCTTCGGCCGGCCGGCCGTTCACAGCGGAGCTGGTGACGCGCCTGGTCGCGCGCGGCGTGCAGGTCGCCCCCCTGCTGCTGCACACCGGCGTGGCGAGTCTGGAAGACCACGAACTGCCGTACGAGGAGTGGTATCGCGTGCCGGAGGAGATGGCCGCGCTGGTCAATGCCGCCGGACGGTCCGGTCGGCGCGTGATCGCGGTCGGGACAACGGTGGTCCGCGCACTGGAGACGGTGACGGACGCCAGGGGCCATACGGCGGCCGGGCAGGGTTGGACGACGCTCGTGATCACACGTGATCGCCCGCTCCGCGCAGTCACCGGACTCATCACAGGCTTTCACGAGCCCAAAGCGACGCATCTCGCGATACTCGACGCGTCTTCGCCAGCAGCGGTTCATCCGAGCGCGGCCGAACTGAACTCTGCCGCGCCTACGCCGTCGCACGCGATCGGGGTTACTTATGGCACGAGTTCGGAGACGTGCATTTGATCCTGCCGAGATCTCGATCCACCTCAGATCAAGTCCCGTGACTATCGTCGCCGGAGCGAATCCTCGGCTCACACCGCAGCGTCGTTGTGACCGAGTTGGCGATGAAGCACTGCTCGTGAGCTTCGTGGTGCATCGCGTCGTGCTCGATCTGGGACGGTTGTCGTTCGCCGCCGAACCGGATGGCTGGTCGAAGGGTCACTTCGGTCATCGCGAGACGGCCGCCGCTGTTCTTCGCCAACACTCCCACGGCTTCATCGACGTACTCATCCACCACGAACCCGCGTCTCGCCGCGATGGACAGGAACCAGAGCATGTGGCAGCTTGAGAGGGACGCGACGAACGCTTCCTCTGGATCGACGGCGTTCGACACCGATAGCGGCAGCGGCACAACGTGCGGCGAGGACGACGCGGCGACCTCGACGCCGCCGTCAAACAACCAGCGGTGCGCCCGACTGTAGCGGTTGTCGGTAAACGCCTCGCCGTTCCGTCGCCACGTGACGGTTGCGGAGTATTTGCTCAAAGCTCAGCGCTCCAGGCTCAGCACGACTTGTCGTCCTTCCGTAACCGCCAATGAGGTCGCTCAGGTGCTCCGCTGATGCGACCCGAGGCCAGCGAGGGCCGAGAGCTCAGCGGCTAGAAGTGCCGCGTGATCTTCACGGCAACCGTTCTCGGCTGCACGAGGCGCGTGCCGACGAAGACGGACTGGAAGTTGTAGAGCGCCGTGCGATTCGTCAGGTTCGTCAACTGCGCTTGTACGCTCCAAGTGCGCCGACCTGCAGGGCGCAGGTCGTAGCCGACGACCACGTCCGCGATCGTTCGTGGTCGCACGCGGGGCACCGTCGCGGTCAGGTTCACGTATGGCAGTAGGTCGTAGAAATCGGGATCCGCCGTCACTTCCTCCGAATCGGATGGGTTCGACACCAGGCCGCTGTCGTAGCGGACCGACCCGCCGAGCCACAGACCCCACGCGTGGCTGTACTGCACGGTTCCATGCAGGCTCAGGCGCTGGTCGTGATCGATCCGGAACGGACCCGCGGACAGCAAGTCGATCGCATCCTGGCCGAGGAAGAGTCCACCGGTAAACGGCGGTGTCGACACGGCTCTCGCCATAGTGGCGCTCAACGACCCGGAGACCCCCGCTCGCTTCGGCAGGGTCAGCCGCATCTCAGCGCCTTCCGCCCGAATCGCGGCCAGCGTGGTCGGAAGGATGATGCCGGTGTCGAAGAAGTTGTTGTTGTCTTGCTGGTTCACCGAGTCTTTACGATAGACCGCTACGTCTAGGTGCGCGGCGCGGCCCAGGGCGCGTTGATAGCCGAGCTCGTAGACGTGCTGCTGCTCGGGATGAATCGGCCGATAGGCGCCGCCCAAGGCTGCGCGCACGCTCTCGGGCGCCAAGGCAGCCGCAGCCTGGGAGCTCGAGAGCAGCAGGTTCTCGTTGGGTGGCGTCTGGTAGTTCCGGTTATAAGAGGCGCGCATCACTCCGGCCGTACCCGGTAGCTCGTACGAGAGGCCGACGCGAGGTTGGAGCTGGCTACCGCGCACGACGAAGGCGTACGCGTCGTGGCGCAAACCGAGCGCCAGCGATGCGCGCCGCCAGCGAGTGGTGGCCTGGAGGAACGCGCTCATTTGCCAACCCGATCGACGGTCCTCGAAGCGGAACGGCGATCCGCCGCGTGTCAGGTCGTGCGGCAGCAGCGACGGATTGAAGCCTTGGGCGAACGGCTCGTTGAACGTCGGGCTCGTGATCGCCATCGAGAAGGTTTCTTCCACCGGGAACCGCTGCGCGTCGATGCCGGCCCGGAGCGTCTGGGCGCCGAACATCCTCGTGTAGCGCACGTTGGCGACGAGGTTCGAGATGTGCCGATCCTGCGACGCGGTCACCGGCGTGTCACCCGGGCTGGGCAGCAGCTGGGCGCCCGTCCGGCGGAAGCCAGCAGTGGCTTCGAGCGTCGACTGGAGGTCGAGCGTGCGTCGATAGGTCCCCCACGCGGTGGCGTCAGCCAGACGCTGACGCTGATCCTGCCCAGCGGCATGCTGCGAACGCAGGTTCGCTAACTCGAAGGCCGACTGACCGCCCATCACGTTGACGCGAACGAGATCGCGGTCGGTCAGCGTGGAGTCGAGGCGGGCGTACATGCGCCCGAAGCCGCCGCTGTTGTGCAGGTTATCCAGCGAGACTTGATCGAGGAAGCGATCGGTTCGCATGCCGGTGGCCGACACGAAGTACCCGTTCCGGCGACCGCCGCCGCCGACGTTGAATCCCGTCTGCCACGTGTTGTACCCCGCCACCGAAAGCATCACGTCGCCAAGCGCAGTTCGACCCAGCCCGAGTCCGGTGCGGCTGGTGAGGATCGCGACGCCCGAGACCTTGCTGCCGAACTCCGCGGGGACGTTACCGGTGATGAGCTCAGCCGACTGGATGATGCCCGAGTCGATGGAGTTGGCGAACGCGCCCGTCAACTGGTCGCTGATCGGCAGCCCATCGACGACAAACGTCATCTGGTTGTGCGCCCCCCGCGGATGGATCGCGCCGTTGGCGTTCTGTGCGAAGCCCGGAAACGATACGAGCACCGACTCGATCCCGCGGCTCCCGAGAGCCATCGGCATCATCGCCACACGTTCTTGGCTGATTTGCGTGCGCGTGCCCGCTGCGAGCACGTCAACGAGCGGAGCGTCCGGGGTGACCGTGATCGTCTCGGACTGAGCCGCCAGGTCGAGGACCACCCGCAGATCGACGGGCACGTTGGCGGGGATAGGAACCGATTGCCCTTTCAATGCGAAGCCTGAGAGCTCGACGACCAACCCGTAGGTGTCCAATGGAAGGTTCGTGAACTCGAACCGGCCGTCCGGTCCGGCCGTCGTGGTCATCTCAAGGCCGGTCAGACGATTCGTGAGGGTCGCCGTCGCGCCGGGCAGCGCGCCGCCCTGAACGTCCTCGACGAGGCCGCGAAGGAGGCCGGTGGTCTGCGCGTGGGCCGTCGCGGAGGCAAGCAGCAACGACCCCGTCAGCACGACAAGGAGCAGGCGGACCGCGCTGGCGCGTTTCAAAG
Organism: Acidimicrobiia bacterium; assembly: GCA_016871175.1. Classification (GTDB taxonomy): domain Bacteria; phylum Acidobacteriota; class Vicinamibacteria; order Vicinamibacterales; family CAVVIG01; genus VFZL01. Next base: position 88,494 of record VFZL01000002.1, read on the forward strand.
TCGAGGCGTCCTCACACATGCTCGAAACCAAAATTTTGAGCACTCAAAAGATTACCCCGATTCCAGTGCGGGTGTCCAGTGGTGGATTCGCGCAAGGGGAGGCCCCAGATCAGCTGTCGGCTCGAGTGGCCCGAATCCTCAGCCAAGTGCGTCGTGGCTGGCGTCGGCGTTCGTCCAGAGCGCCTGTCGGCGCGGCTTCACGGCGACCTATGTGCGGATGCCGCGGCTCCTCCACGAGCTCGCGGTCAGTCGCGGCGACGGCTCGTATGCGTGCCTGCTGGTGCGACTGGCCAAGCTCGATCTGCTCGCGATCGAGGATTGGCCGCTGGCGCTGCTCACCGCTGCCGAGCGGCGGGATCTGCTCGAGGTAATCGAGGATCGCAGCGAGCGGGCCGCGACGCTCATCGCCAGTCAGCTGCCGGCGTACTCGTCTTCAGCCGTCATCACCAGGTTGCTCTCGAATTGGAACTGCTGCTCGGGCGTGGCGTCCCTGGGGCAGGCGTCGGACGGATCAACTCGACTCTTCGAGATGGTGAAGGGACGGGGCTATCCCTGCTCGGTCGTGCAGCTGCGGCGCGCGGTCCGTCTAATCCGCCGCGCGGCCCCCCCCCGACGGTCTATCGCCGTCTGACCATGCTGGCGGGGGAAGAAGCGCAAGTCGCCTGGGGCGCGTTGGCTCGATGCGCATCGGGCACGGCGTGCGCCCGCTGTCGGGCTTTGTGATGGTGCTAGCGTATTCGCGCGCCGTCGTTGCGCTCTTCATCCTCGACCAGACGCTCGAAAGTTTTCTCCACGGCCACGTCGAGGCGTTTGCCGCCTAGCCGGGCGTCGCCCGCCTCCTAGCGTTCGCGGAACGCGTTCTGCCGCGCGCGGTCGACCTCTGGGTGCAGGCGTCGCTCGAACAACGCCAGCGGTTCCAACAACTGTTCTTTCCGGACGGAATTGCGTTCGACGGAACGGCTTTGTTCGAACCGCCGTAAGCGCACCGGCCTTCAACTACTTGCAGCCGATTGAGACTGGGAATGAAGGTGTGGTGGACCAGGAACCGCGCCAGTTGGAACCACATCGCCCGCTGGTTGCGCTCCCTGGACGAACTGCGATCCGCTGGCCCCGCCTAGCCGCTCGACTCAGTCGTCCTTTGGCAGCCGGTCCCGAGGTCCCGGTGACTTCGCCTTCCAGCTTCGGCCGGGGCCTTCCTCACAGGCCAGCAGGTAGCCGTCGTCCATCAACTCGAGCCGACGCTCGGGCCTCGGATTCTTGAGCAGGTCGAGCACGGCCCGCCGCCATACCTCCACTCGCTCGGCCAGCCGGCGTGACTGTCGCACCCGGGAAACCACGACAGTGGCCTCGGTCGGCCTGTCGAAGAGGAAGTCCTCGTCATGAGTCAGGAACAACACGCCCCTGTCGAGGAGACGCTCCCTGATGTGCTGATCCGACGTCCCGCGCAAGCCGAGCGTGATGATGTGTTCAACGCTCTCGCCATCCGTCGAGAGCGCGGAACAGCGCGAGGGGGAAGTTCTCGTCGAGCAGGATCTTCAAGACGCCTGGCGAACGGCGGGTGGCAAGTGCGCGGCGACGTATGCCGCGTAGGCCAGCGCAGCACGCACTTGTTCGACTGAGAGCTGGTACTCACTCGCGACGGTCTCGACCGTTTCGCCCGCTGCGACAAGTCCGACCACGGTGGCGACATCCATCCTGGTTCCCGCGATACAGGGCTTCCCGAACCGCACGTCGGGGTTCATCGTGATACCGGGGAACACCTCCATTGAGCCAGCCATGTTGAGTCGACTCTAGCATACGCATCCGCGCGGGATCCGCTATTCTATTCGGGCGGTCTGGAGGCAGCTACCGCATGCGGGACGACATGGCAAAGGTGGTGACCGAACGGCCTCGGCGCGGGCACCGCAACGCGAGCAAGAAGACGTCGGGTCCACGCATCTGGCGGTTCGATCCGGAGAGCGAGTACGACGAGCCCACTCGTCTCCCTGTTGCTCGCGGTCGCCAGTACGGCTACGACGCGAAAGCGTTCTCGGACCTGGTCAACCCGCACATGCGGGTTCCGTAAATTCTGACCGTTCCTTTTCCGGAAATTCTGGCCGCTCTATCGCGCCGAGTACGTGGCCGCCGTGTCCGGCAAGCGCGCCAAGCGGTATCTCCAGCGCGAGCACTTGCTCGCGCTGAGGCGTCCGGCGTTGGAGTACTCGTCTGCGGCCCGCCGTCCCGACCGGCGTCCCTGTCAACGTGAGGCGCCACGTATCGGTGGACGTTTTGGCACGGAGAAAATCAGCCGTCTCGTCGACGCCGACCAGATGCCTGCGGCCGTGGCCGCCGACCACCTGCTCTTCATCCGAAGCGGCAGCCTGCATGCCCAGGCGCTCGACCTCCAGAAACGCGAGTTGGGTCAGCGACAGGTGCTGGTCGTCCGAGGCAGCGCAGGGGTGCTCTTCTCGGCATCCACCTCGGGAGCCATCGTCTATCGCAGCCGACTCGCGCCTGCAAAGCAGCAGTTCATCTGGATGAACCGGACCGGCGGAGAGATCACGCGGTTCGGCGAGGCGTCGATCGGGGGCAACAGTCCGAGTCTCTCGCCTGATGGCCGCCTGGTCGCAATGGGGCGCACTGTTGACGGGAATCTGGATATCTGGCTCCTGGATGCAAGAGGCGGCACGATCCGGCTCACCTCAGCGCCGGCGATTGACAACTCCCCGGTGTGGTCACCGGACGGTCGACGCATCGCTTTCGAGTCGTACGCCGATGGGCGAACCGCGACCTCTATCAGAAGGCCGCCGACGGCTCTGCGAACCAGAAGCTGCTACTCTCGACGGCGTATCCGAAATTCCCCACCGACTGGTCGCGAGACGGCAGGTTCGTTCTCTATCATGAAAGCCATCCCCAATCTGGTATGGACGTGTGGGCCCTTCCGATGAGCGGGGAACCGAAGCCGTTCCCGGCTGTTCGGACAGACGCTGACGAGCAAGATGCCCAACTATCGCCCGATGGGAGATGGATCGCGTATGCGTCCAACGAAACCGGGCGGATGGAAGTGTACGTGCAAGCGTTTCCCGGCCCTGGCGCCAAGACGGCGATTTCGACGGCAGGCGGCACGCAACCTCGATGGCGCGGCGATGCCCAGGAGCTCTTCTACATTGCCGCCGATCGGAGCTTGACGTCGGTGCCCATCCGCACGTCGCCTGATGGACGCGTGCTCGAGGCCGGTGCCAAGACGCCGCTCTTCCCATCGCGGACGCCGATGGCGGAGCCGTTCAGTGGCATCCAGTATTCCGTCTCACCCGACGGCCAACGCTTCCTCGTGAACGCACTCATCGAAGACAGCCCGGCGCCCCCGCTCGGGGTGATCCTCAACTGGCGGCCGAAGCGTCCGCCGAACTGAGATCGAGGCGCGAGGGCCGCGCCGCCGTGAGCCGCGCAGTCGGCCGCTCACACATCGCGCCATGACGACGCAACGCGCGGAGCCGTGTTACCCTCGCAAAGAACATGCGCCCTGAACGGACGCGACAGCCGGCAACCTACGCCGACCTGCTGAAGGTGCCCGACCACCTCGTGGCGGAGATTCTCGATGAAACGCTCTACGTCAACCCGAGGTCGGCGCCCCGACACGCCGGCGCGAGCTCCGGGATTGGCGGGTTGCTGTGGGGCCCCTTCGATCGCGGAAGAGGCGGTCCCGGAGGCTGGCGCATCCTCTTCGAGCCCGAGCTTCACCTGGCGTCCGACGTGCTGGTGCCCGATCTGGCCGGCTGGCGACGCGACCGGCTGCCTTCCCTTCCAGTCGAGGCCTTCTTCGTCCTCGCTCCAGATTGGGTCTGCGAAGTGTTCTCTCCCGCCACCGCCTCGATGGACCGCGTGAAGAAGCTGGCGATCTACGCCCGCGAACAGGTGCGTCACGCGTGGCTGGTCGATCCGCTGGCGCGCACACTCGAGGTGCTGCGGCTCGAGAACGATCGCTGGTCGATCGTGACCACGTGCGCCGACCAGGACGTCGTGCGCGCCGAGCCCTTCGCGGCTCTCGAGCTCGACCTCTCGCTGCTCTGGGAGTGACACACGCGTCGGCGGCAGGACGCCGCCACCACGAAGCGACTGCTCGGCCGATTGCTTGACCGAGTCCCGGACGATGAAGACCCTGATCGACAGGTCAGCAGGTTCGAGCCGATTCCCGCTACAGCCCGAACACCCAGACCGCCGCGCCGCCGGTCGGCGTCTCGGCGGCGAGGCCCCGCCGCTTGCGGAACGCGTTGCAGGTGCGCGACAAGTCGCTCACGTGGTTGTTGCGCAGCCCGACGACCACGGCGACGTACTGCGCGCGGCCCACGCGGTAGGTGACGGTGCTCGAGCTGGGCAGGTCGTCGAGCGGCGCCTGCCAGAGCAGTTCGCCCGGTGCGTCGTCGAAGGCCTTGAGCGCCGGATCGAGGTCGCCCGAGAACACGACGCCGCCCGCCGTGGCCAGCAGCGACGTCGAGGGCGGCGCCGCCTGATGGTGCACCCACCCGAGCGTGCGGCCCTTGACGTCCTTCGCCTGCAGGCGTCCTATCTTGCCGTCCGCGGCATCGGGGTGCTCGGCCGAGCTGATCCCCACGCCCGAGGTGAGCAGCTTCGTGCCCTCCGGACCCATGCGGTTGCACTACTCCGTCAGCGGCAGATACAGAAGGCCGGTTCGCGGACTGTACGAAGTCGGCGGCCAGGCCCGCGCGCCTGACACGCCCGGGCACATGATCGTCGGCCGCTCGGGACTCGGCAGCCTCTCGGGATCGATCGTTTTCGCGCCGGTCTTGCGGTCGATGTCGGTGACGATGTTCTGCGTGCCCGCGTCGATCGAGAAGAGGTACTCGCCCGTGGCGGCGTCGAGCGCGTCGAGAATGGCCATCTTCCCGACGTTCATCACGACGCGGCGCGGGCGGCCGCCGACGTCCAGCGTGAGGAGCTGCCGCTCGAAGACCCAGTCGAGATCCCACTGGTCGTTCGCGAGGTGCTGGTAGTACCAGACCAGCTTGCCCGTGTCGGGATTGAGCGCGATCGTGCAGTTCGTGTAGAGCGCGTCGCGCGACGTGTCCGCCTCGCCCGAGGGGTGAAGCAGCGGTCCGGTGTCGTAGGTCGGCGCGACGCCGTAGTAGATCAGGTGCAGCCGCCGGTCGTACGTGCCTTGATGCCACACCGACCCGCCGCTGCGCTTGTCGAGCGGCAGCCCGTTCCAGCGGTTCCCTCCGCCCTCCTCCGGCCGGGCAATCGTGTGGAACCGCCAGACTTCACGCCCCGTCCTCCGGTGGATGCCGACGATGAACCCGCCGCCTGGCGCAAAGCTCGCGGTGACGCCCTGGATCACCTTGTCGCCGACCACGAACGGGGCGCTCCGCAGTTGAAAGCGCGCGCGCGCCTCGGAAGACCCCGGCGTGTCGATGCGGTGGCTCCAGATCCGCTCGCCGGTCCGCGCGTTGAGCGCCAGCACCTCGAGATCCGAGGTCGGCACGATCACCTGATCGCCGGCGAGGGCCAGGCCCATTTTCCGGCTCGAGGGCCCGGCCGGCCTGTGGCGGTAGCGCCAGAGCTCGCGTCCGCTCGTGCCGTCGAGCGCGAGCACGGTGTCGGGAATCGTCTGCAGGAACAGGACGCCGTCGTGCAGACGATCGCCGACATTAGAGGCCTCTCGATGGTGGGGTCCGTCGCGGAGGCACACCGATGCCCGCCGATCGGACACGCCCGGCTCCCGCCACAGCGCAGGTTGGCCCAAGCACGCTGCGGTGCGCGGGCCGAAGCCTGTCGTGACCAAAAGGCAACGCCGGTCCTAAGCCGGGACGGATCGGCGAGGAGTCGGATACAGCGTCGGGCGCAAGCTCGCGCAGACCGGCCACGAGAAGGAACGCTTGCCGCAGTTCGATCGGATTCCGAGCTCGAAGGTCCAGGTCCTTCCGCTGATCGTGAAGTTCGGTGTCGCAGGCCGGTCGGTGGCCGTCTTCACGGAAGCGCTCGGGGCGCAGCGCCATCACGGACGCGTCGTCATGCTTGTGAACGAGCACTCGTCCAGCGCTGCGGAGATGGTTGCGGGCGTTCGTGGCGCGACGAACCCCAGAGTCATGGTCACGAGATGCCGACCCGCACGCCATCGGCTCCGTCGTCACGGAGTTCGTGACGGCGCCTGGCACCTCATCAAACAGCTTCTACTTCGCCTCGCCTTTGCGCAGGAGCTCCATGTGTTGTTGCGCCTGCTGCAGCCCGCCTTCAGGGGCATCCCAGTTGATGCGGCCGTCCTTGTTGGCGTCGACGCCCGCGGTCAGCTGCTCGACCGAGGCGCTCGCTTCGGTCATCAGCTTGTGGGCCTCTGCGGCCGATGTCGCCGCGCGCACCTTCTGTGCCAACGCGACGATTTCATCGGTCTTCTTCGCCACGTTGTTGGCGGCGGCCGCGACGTGCCCTGCATGCGTTTTCACGCTCGCCGACGCGCTCTCGACTTTGGCCGCAAACTGGATGTGCTGCGCCACGCCGGTGGCGGCTCGCTTGACGCCGTAGCCCTGTCCGGGCCCTTTCATTTCGACCGACGGGTCGAGCGCGTGGATCACGTGACCGGCATGCAGCTTGAGTCCGTCGAGGTTGTCTGGAGCCTTGAGCGCCAACATCGCGTGCTGCGACGCGACTTTCGCCTCGGCGAACGCGGTAGGTAAGAGCCCCTGGCTGTTCGGCGTGCCCTGCATGCTGTCCATGACATGCCCGATGTGCGCCTGAATCATGTCCCCCTGTTGCGCTAGCGACGCGGCGCCGGCCAGCAGGACGAGCCCGAACGTGACACATGTTGCCTTTCGCATGTCGCCCCCTTCACATGATGTGTGTGAACGCCGTATTCTAGACCGACCCCGCGAAGGTTCACCGAACAACCCCCCACCAGGCGGCCCGGAGCGCCGCCACCACGACGGCGGCGACGTGGACGCTGGAGTACAACTGGCGGCGATTGCTGTCGTCGGGGGAAGCGGACGTGAAGGGTCAGCGATCTTGAACTCGCCGGCGGCGTGCTCGACCGGATCGACCCACACGAGCGCATCGTGGGAGCGATCGGGCGCGTAGATCCTGCCGTGGAGGGTTGGCGATCGACGAGCGACGGTCAGACCCGCGTGCGTGTGGCTGACCCTTGCTCCGCATGGCTGTCCCCCGTTCTCTGTGCCAGGTATTGACGGTCCGTGATCCGGTCCTCATCTCGACCCACAGACGCGTGGGCGGCAGCCAGCGCGCTACGCGCTGCGGCCTCTTGCCGTGACGCCAGCCGACCCGCGTGACCGGCGGCGCGCCCGCCGATAGTGACACCATCGCTTCGGCCGCCGCGCTGGAGCCACGTGTGCCCGCGCCATCGAGCCGGAGGGCCGGGGCGCACTACCGAACTGAAAACGCCCTGCCGCCGAGGCCTGTCCGGCCTTGATCGTCTCGCTTGTGGTCCAGACCGATGTTCCCTGGTAGAATCCCCGTTTGATTGGATTTCAGGTTCCCGCGGAAGCCTCAGCAAGGGAGGATTCGATGATGACTCGCCGCGCGATTCGCCTCTTCGGAATGACGGCCATGGCTGGCTCCGTGGCGGCTGTCCTGGTATCGACGACCGGACGTCCCGTGGCAGCTGCCGCCAACGACATCGCTGGTGTCGTGACCGGCGCGAAGGGTCCGGAGCCTGGGGTCTGGGTGATCGCCGAGACCAAGGACCTGCCGACCAGCTTCCGCAAGATTGTCGTGACTGACGATGCGGGCCGGTTTCTCGTTCCCGAGCTGCCGGCTGCAAGCTACGAGGTGTGGGTTCGCGGCTACGGCCTGACCGACTCCCGCAAGACTCGGGCGAAGCCGGGTGCTGACGTGCGGATTCGGGTCAACCAGGCGGCAACGCCCCTGGAGGCCGCCGAGATCTATCCCTCCAACTACTGGTACTCGCTCCTGCGAATTCCCGAGGCGTCCGACTTCCCTGGGACCGGTCCCAGGGGGAACGGCATCAGCCCCAATATGCGCACGCAGGCTGACTGGATCGATCGGATGAAGGATGGCTGCCAGCTCTGCCACCAGATCGGGAACAAGGCGACGCGAGAGCTGCCGATGGTCAACATGAAGGACCACGCCGACTCGAAAGCGGCGTGGCTGCACCGGATCAGGGCAGGGGGCAGCGGCCCTGCGATGCTCACCGAGGCCAGCCGCATCGGGAGCGACCAACTCCTGGAGCTGTACGCGGAGTGGACCGATCGCATCAAGGCGGGCGCGGTGCCTCCGGCACCGCCACGACCACGCGGGCAGGAACGCAACGTGGTGCTGACGATGTGGGGTTGGGCGACGCCACAGGGGATGGTCCACGACGAGGTGGTCACCGACAAACGCAACCCGACACTCTATCCGAACGGCCCTGTGTACGGAGTGGGAGGTGCCGGCCTCGTCATCACGGACCCGGTCACCCATCGGTCGGAGCAGTTGAACATGACCACTCGTACGGCGATGCGGCCGCCTCAGACGGCCTCCATCGTCACGTCGGCGCCCTCGAGCGCGACGCCGTCGCTCTATTGGGGCACGCAGCGCGGAGACACCGAAGGGTACAACTCGCACAACCCGATGATGGACGACAAGGGCCGCGTGTGGGTGACCCAGGGCATTCGGGCGGGAACCGACAACCACGCGTGGTGCAAGGAGGGATCGAGTCATCCATCGGCGAAGTACTTCGCGATCGATCGGAACACGACGGCCCGCCAGATTTCGTACTACGACACGAAATCCAAGCAGTTCGTGCTAATCGACTCGTGTTACGCGACGCACCACCTGCAGTTCGACAAGAACGACGTGCTGTGGCTCAGCGGCTCGACCGAGGTCGTGGGCTGGCTGGATACCAAGAAGTTCGACGCCACGAAAGACGAGCAGGCGTCGTCGGGCTGGTGTCCTACGGTGGTTGACACCAACGGTGACGGGAAGATCACCAAGCCGTGGAACGAACCGGGCGCTGCCGTCGACCCGGCCAGGGACACGCGGTTCGGCAGCACTGATGAACAGAAGCGGGGCTACGGTGTGATTCCGCATCCCGACGGTTCCGTCTGGACGTCGCGCCGTTATCCGGTTCCCGGGCAGTTGGTGCGACTGGATCCAGGCAGCAACCCGCCGGAAACGTGCCGGTCTGAAGTGTACGAGCCGCCGTTTCAGAACGACCAGATCGATCGGAAGCTGTGGGGCTACGGTCCTCGCGGGATCGACGTCGATGTCAACGGCGTGATCTGGACCGCGCTCGGCGGGAGCGGCCACATGGCCAGCTTCGACCGTCGCAAGTGCAAGGTGCTGAGCGGCGCGACCGCGACCGGACAGCACTGCGTCGAAGGGTGGACGCTCTATCCGGCGCCCGGGCCAAACTTCCGTGGCGCCGCCACATCCGTCAACGCCGATTACTACTATTACAGCTGGGTGGACCAGTTCAACACGCTGGGCCTTGGCGCCAACGTCCCGCTGGCAACCGGCACCAGCTCCGACGCCATTCTGGCGTTGCTTCCACAGAGTCGCGAATGGATCACCATGCGCGTGCCGTATCCCCTGGGCTTCTACAGCCGAGGGTTGGATGGCCGCATCGATAATCCGAACGCAGGTTGGAAGGGGCGCGGCGTCTGGGCCACGTTCGGCACGGGTTCGCCTTGGCACATCGAAGGTGGGAAGGGAAAGACGAGCGAGATCGTCCGATTCCAGATCCGCCCGAATCCGTTGGCGAACTGACCGTGCACGATCGCCCGTGCGAGACGAATCACGTCTCTTCGGGCAGCAGACCACGAGCGGGGGACGCCAACATCCCCCGCCCGTCCCATGAGCGCTACGCTCGTCGTAGTCGCCGGTTGGTACGGCGCGGACCCAAGCCCGCCACTCGTCAACGTGGCTGAGTTTAGAAGGTGGCGCGCGACGTAGTTCGGTGCGGATCGAGGTGAGAGAGATTGAACGCATTCTGAACCGAACTCGCATGACTCTCCCCGCGGTTCTTTCTAAAGTGAGCCTCGAGTGCTGAAAAGGAGGCCTTTATGAAGGAACGGGATCTGGTTCTCTCCATCGTTCGGCAGAAACACGCGCAACCGCTGCTCGTCGACCGCTCGCGTACGGCACTGCTCGTGATCGACGTTCAGCGCTACTTCGTCCATTCTCACTACAGTTTCGCGCGTGTCCTCGAATCGCTCGCCCCAGGGGTCACGACGGGCTACTTCGAGCGGGTGCGGTCTCGCGTCGTTCCGAACGTGCGGCGGCTTCAGGAAGCCTACCGGACCGCCGGGGCGCCCATCTTCTACACAGCGACTGGTACGACGACGGGAGATGGGCGTGACCTGCCAGGCTGGCTGCGGGCGTTCGATCGTCTGGGCCTGACGCTTGTCGGCAGCCGCGTGTGGCCTCCCAGCACTGACGAGAGCTGGTGCGTTGATGCCGCCGTCGAACCGGGCCCTGGCGAACCTGTGCTGCTTAAGGGCTCGAGCGGGGCGTTCGCGTCAACGGGCCTGGAGGCGATGCTGCGTCACCTCGGACCGACGACTCTCGTGGTCACCGGGCTGACAACTGATGTCTGCGTGACGCAAACCGCGCGAGAAGCCGCAGATGCAGGCTTCGAAGTCGTGGTGGCTGAAGATGCGTGCACGACCCTGAGCGAGGAGATGCATCGTGGCGCGCTCGATGCGTTTGCCCTGGCATTCGGATCGGTGCGAAGCACCGAGGAGATTGTCGGGGCGCTCGCACCAGCCGCCAAGGTGGCCTAGATCACGGATCACGCAGACCCCTCCGTCCGCCCGATCCCGAAGCCGACCAGCTCGGATGCCGCGGTGATGTCCGGCGACGCGTCCGGCTCAGGCAAACCGCGTAGGCAAGCCCCGACCCGCGCGAGTGCCGGCTCAAAGCCGGTTCTGTCGCGGCGATCGGAAAGACGGGTCAGATCGACCGCCGCCCGCAACTCGAACATGCGGGCGCCGTGGCTCTGCGCTGTCGCGAGCGCCTCTTCGAGCAGCGCGGCCGCGGTTGCCTGCGGATTCCGCTGGTTCGACCGACCGGAAAGACCGACGGCGGCCCGCAGGCGCAGAAGCTCCGGAAGATAGTACACCTCCCCGGTGCGACGGGCGATGGCGATCGCCTCGTCAAGGATGGTGAGCGCCAGACGCGACTCGCCTTGTGACGCCACCAGTTCCGCGTGCAGGCCAAGGAAGTGAGGCCGCGAAATTTCCGCGCCGGTCTCTCGATAGCGGCTCAGAGCACTTGCGAGCTCCTCGACGCCTGCCGATCGTGGATCCAGGACGCCACGCGCCCAGCCGCGCAGTATGCCGCCGAACGCCAGCCACTGCGCCAGCGCATGTTCCTCGCCGACGGCAACGGTACGCTGCGCCCATTCCAGCGTGGGCTGCGCTTCACGCCGCAGACTGTAGACGAAGGCGGCAAAGAAGTACGCGAACGCAAGGGTGTGCGGATGCCTCAACGCTTCCGCGAGCGTGACGGCCTCCAGGGCGACTTCGCGAGATCGGCGCAGGGATCCTTCCAGCCAGAGCGCCCACGCGGAGAAGCCGCGACATGTGACGTGAGCATCGTGGCCGAAATGCTCGATCTGCGTTGCGGCATCCGTTGCTGGTGCCGCGGTGATCGCCAGGTTGGAGTGCGCCAGCGCTGCGGCGACATCGCCGCGATTGACCGCTGTAACTTCGGCCGTCCAGTGCGCCTGCATGCGTTCGATGGCGTCGAGTCCATCCTGCGCGAGCCGCACGAGAGTTTCGGCCTGATCGGCAGCTCGCTCCAGTTTTGCGCCGACCAGAGCGCTTACCCACAGCCCCACATGTGCGCGAAATCGCTGATGCTCGTCCCCCACCCGTTCGGACAGCTGCTGTGCGCATGCGTAACAGCGTACCGTCTCCTGCGCGGCGTGACCGCGTGTCGCTGCCAGGTCGACACCCTCGAGCAGCCGCAGCCGAAGTTCATGTTCTTCGCGTGTTCGGCGCTCGGCAACCGTCGGCAGCAGCGCCAGCGCGCGCTGAAGCTGAGTATCGGCCTCTCGAGTGGCATAGCGATGCATCGACTGCGCGGCGCCGGCCGTGTAGTGGGCGATGGCACGGTCTCCGTGGCCGCCTTGCTCGAAGTGACGGGCCAGCTCTCCAGGCGCGTACCCACGGATTCGCTGATCGCGGTCGAGCGTGTCCGCCACGCGCGCATGCAGCCATTGCCGTCGAGCGCTGGAAAGGCGTTGATACAGCGCGTCCTGGAAGATCGCATGCTGAAACACGAAGCGTGAAGGCCGTAACTCGCCACCCTCGCTCACGCATTCACGAATGAAAACCTGCCTGGCCGTTAGCGACTCGGCTCGACGATCGACATCGGCAGGTTCGGCGCCCAGAACCCCTGCGACGATATCGCTGTCCCATTCGTGTTCGACGACCGCCGCGATCTCGAGCAGCGGTTGCTCGTCCTGGTCGAGCCGCTCGAACTGACGATCGACGAAGTGTCGCAGCGACTCGGGCAACAGCCGTCGTTGAACAGCTGCCGAGCGCAATCGAAGCCGCCCATCGACGTCGAACAACAAGTCCTGCGCCCGCAACTCGTGGAGAAGGCTGATGATGAACAGCGGATTGCCTTCCGTCGACCGATACAGCAGATTGGCACGCGGACCGACGTCGCTCGCCGATGCCACGGCGGAGATGTAGGCCGCCAGATTCGCCTCGGTCAGAAGGGTGAGCCTCCGTTCTTCACAGCAGCGGCGCGCCTGCAGCTCCTGGAGCACCGCCCGAAGCGCTTGCCGTCGATCCGCCGCCTCGGTCGAACGGTAAAGGCCGATCAGCATCAAGCGGGCGACATCGGGTCGACGGGCGACGTAGGCGAACAGATCGAGGCTGGAGGGATCACTCCAGTGAAGATCGTCGAGCACGATGACTAGCAGCGTGTCACGGGAAAGCGCTTCGAGGGCATCTGCAGCCCGAGTTCTTTGTGTTCTCGCGTCCCGTGCCACCGTTCTCCACGGCCTGCTGGAAATGCAGGAACGGCCAGTTCGGATCGAGACCGAAGCGAACCTGCCCGACCGCTTCCATGCGGCTCTCGCAGACAAACGCGTGCTGGGTAATGACGTGGACGTCGCGAAAATGGCGCTGGAACGCCTGGTCGTTCCGAATGCCGGCCGTACCGGCGACCGAGTGAATCAGGTCGACGGCCTCGGCCGCCGCGATCGGCGCGTGGCTCGACGCGAGCAGCAGGCGGGCCCTGCCGGCCAGGTCGAGGGACCGTCCGTCTAGGGCGCCTTGCCACGCGGCGTCGAAGACCTCGTGCAGATAGGCTCGTGCGGATTCGACCTTAGCGACCGCCGTGGCGAAGCGAAGCTGGACGATCGAGCGGTCCTTCAGCATCGTGGCCGAAAACGATGGAGTCTTCCTCGTTGCTCGTTCGGCGAACTCGTCGATCGCGGCCTGCGCGATGCCGAGCGTGTCCCGAGTTCCATGGTGGGCTGCTCGGACTTGTTGAACTCTTGGAGCAAGCGCACGACAGAAACAAGGCGAGCAGGACGACCAGCCTCAGACTTGAAGGCGTTGGAGGCACGCGGCGTCCAGTACGCCATCCGCATCCCGGCCAACAGTAACTTGGAGCTGGCGATCGAGGACCTCCTGTTTCGGTCGCCGGGTCGGCCCAGTCGCACGCCGCTCGTCCGGTACAAGAGCTTCCACTATCAGGCGGACAGCTGGACCACGCCGCGACGGGTCGTGGCCAAAGTCGAGCACCACCTTGGCGAGCTGTTCCCGCGCGTCGGTTTCATCGTGACCAATCTCCAGGTCCCGAGTCGCGCGGTCGTGCGGTTTTACAACAAGCGCGGCACCGCAGAACAGTGGATCAAGGAAGGCAAGCAGGCAGCGCAACGGATCTGGGCGCTGCCCGTGCCAACCGGCTGAGCGACGTGCTTTGCCGCAGACTGTGGACGAAGAGAGGACGGAAGGCAGGCGACGTGTCCGTAAGAACGTCGGGGGCGTCGTGCCGCACGGCACAATCCGAGCGGCCGACGGGGTGTTTCGATGCGAGATCGATACGGGGAGGAATCCGGACCCGAACGCGCTCTGTTGGTGTAGGATGTGGCCGATCAACGGTCGTCAAATCGGAAATGTCGGATGGTCCGTTCGAGCTGAGGGCGGCAACCGAGGATCACGAGTTAGAACCGGCTGCTGCGCACGCATCGGGTAGTTCGCGCAGGTGGTGAGTGCGCTCGGGACGGCCGGGCACGCGGAGCCAGCGGCGCGCGGGGAGCGTCAGGGCGATCGCGTTCGCGATGGGGTCAGCCTGGCGGATCGTGGCGCTTCGGGAGGTCGGGGCGCGGTTGATTCGCCTGCGGTACTTTGATCCGTCGGTGTTGGCATCCGAGCCACGCCGCCTTGGCGTGTATCGTCAGGCTTGGCGCCCGCCCGTCGACATGTGGGCACCGGTTGTTTCGAACATCACCCGTAGGAGCCCCAATGATGAAAAGTCACTTCCGTGAATTTTTGTTCGAAGCGAAACCCTTTTACCGTACTGCTGGTCGCAGCAGCGACGGTCGCCGTACTCCTTTACATGGAAGTTGGCGCCGCTGGACAAAGTGTGCTATCGGCGCTGCCGTCGGCTCCGCAGGCGCCGGCAGATAACCCCACGACCCCGGCAAAAGTTGCGCTGGGAAGGCTGCTGTTCTGGGACCCGCTCTTATCGGGACCCGAAGACGTAGCCTGCGCGACGTGCCATCATCCCCAAAACGGCTGGGCGGAGAACCGCGACGTTTCGGTCGGCGTGACGGGCATCGGCCTGGGCAGCAGCCGGCGGCTCGCGCCTGGCAGTACAATCCCGCTCGTCAAACGCAACAGCCCGACGGTTCTGAACATTGCTTTCAGCGGCAGCGATGAATCGGGCCGCTATGACCCGGCGAACGCACCGATGTTCTGGGACCTGCGAAAAAAGAGCCTCGAATCGCAGGCGCTCGAACCGCTCAAGTCGCATGAGGAAATGCGGGGGAACACCTACCCGCGGGGTGTGGCTGTCGCGAGAGTGGTGGAGAAGCTCCGGGCCAACGCCGAGTACCGGAGCCTGTTCGCCGGGGCCTTCGGCGGTGAACAGCCGGTCAACGCGCAAAACCTAGCCAGGGCGATAGCGGCGTTCGAGCGGACGCTGCTGGCCAACAACTCGCCGTTCGACCGCTACATGCGCGGCGACCGCAGCGCCATGACGGAGGAACAGGTCAGGGGAATGCAGCGCTTCGAGGAAGTCGGGTGCATCAAGTGCCACAAGGGGCCCATGTTCTCCGATTACAAACTGCATGTCATGGGCGTGCCCGACAACCCCGTTCTGCCCGCCTCCGACGAGGGCGCGCAGAACGACACCTATGCGTTTCGCACGGCGTCGCTGCGAAACCTCACCTTTACCGCCCCATACTCGCACAATGGCATGTTCCGGACGCTGGTCGACGTCGTGGGGTTCTATGAAGACACCCGCGGCGGGCGCGCCCGGAACCCGAACGTCAGCAGCGAGGAGCTCGATCCGCTGGTTCGCGAGTTGGGGGAAGTGGAAGCCGACGACTCGGATCTGATCGAGTTTTTAAGGGCTCTGAGCGATGACTCGTTCGACCGGACGATTCCCGAGCGCGTACCGAGCGGCCTGCCCGTCGGCGGAAAAATTCAATAGAGCAGAGTGCGCGCCGTCGTGGTAGCTGCTACTGGCTTTTGGAGACCCAAATTTGCGGCATAGCAATTGGAGGACGCACATGAAACTGATTTCTCTGTTTGTACTCGGCGTAATGGCGGTTGCGATGAGCGCGTCGGCGCAGGCGCCGACCACAGACACCATCGCAAAGGAGACCACAGACCCCATCGAAAAGGCGTTGCTCGCCGCTCCGGACTCGGCTATGGCCAAGGACGCCATGGTCATTAAGTGGAATTCCGACTTTACGTATGAAACGTTGAAGAAAGGCACCAACCGTATGGTCTGCTACGACCTGAGCGGCTGGCCCGGAGAGCGGGGGCCGTTCTCGGTGGAGTGCACCACCAGCGAGGCCAACCTGCCGCGCATCGCGCAGAATCGACAGTTCGCGAAGTTGGGGGGGGGCGACCCGAAAAAGATTGAGGAGCTGGTTGCGGCCGCCGGGAGAGACGGAACGCGCATAATGTCCGAAGTCGGGTCCATATGGTTTAACCTCTTTGGCAAAAACGAGGCGACCGCCCTCCGGCACTGGTTCGTCGCCATGCCGAACCTCCGGGGGAACCAGGTCGGACTGCCGGAGGTCCGTGACGCAGGCGGCGCTTGGCTGATGCTTGCGGGCACGCCCGAGGCCCACATCATGCTGCCCACTGGGACCGGGCCGGGACGATAACCGGCAGAGAGTTTCTCGGCCTCGGGGTTTTCGACAACGAATCAGGGGGAGGTGTGTGACACCTTCCCCCGATTTCCCGCAGGTTGCGAATGACTTCGCTTTGCGTGAGCTTTATGAAATATCTACTGACATGTCTTCTTGCCTCCGCCGCGATGTTTGCAACCCAGAGCAGACAGACCTTCTCAGGCACGATCACCGATGACGAGTGCTCCACAGCCGATCATTCCCGAATGCGGATGGGGTCGACCGACACTTCCTGCGCCATCGCTTGCGCCGAGGTCCACGGCGGCCAGTTCGTTTTGTTTGACGGCAAAGAAATCTATCAGTTGAGCGACCAGGACAAATCAAAAGAGTTTGCCGGAAAGAAAGTAACAGTCGTCGGCACGCTGGACTCCAAGACCAAGACGATCCAGGTCAATTCAGTGGCCGCGGCTAAGTGACCCCTCGATCCTCCCGGCATCCACACGGCTTTTCGAATATTTCCTCATCCTACCGGGTCGCACGCGTGCGTTTCGCCGGCGCGGCTCGCCGGCGCCGCGATCGGGAGCGTACCGGCCGCAGCTCGGCTGCGAGGTGGAGATCGAGCACTGACTCCAGATCGTGGCGCATCCACGCATCCGCGGGGCCGTCCCGGTAGCACGCCCACGTCATCAGCGATCCGTTGACCACTACCTCGATGGTGCGGGCCAACCGTTGAGGGTCCACATCCTGGCGCAACGCGCCCTCGGCGATCGCCGCACGCACGAGGGTTTCGAGTTCCCGCCGCGCGGCTCGCGCATTGTGCAGAAGGTACCTCCGGAACGCAGGATCGGTGAGGTCGATCTGCATCTTGGCGAGGTGATCGCAGATGTCCGCGCCGCTATCGCCTTTGCCGCAGCCTCGGCGCAGGAGGGTCTGCCAGTCGCGCCGGCCCACGTGCGGTGAGGATCAAACTCGACGAGAATCTGCCGGTCGCGTTCGCGCCTGGGACCTGCAGACGGCGCTTGTCCATGAGGTCTACACACCAGTCGTCCGGAATCTGCAGGCCGTACGACTGGAGCAGCCGCGTCCGCACGACGCCCGGGTGCACGGCGAATACGCGAACGCAGTGGGCGGCCAGCTGTCCGGCCAGCCCCTCGCTGAATCGAATCAGCGCCGTTTTGGCGACGGTCCTTCGTTCGTGGCCATCGCCTTCCTCGAGGGCCACCTCATCGACGGCACCCGCTGGCGGCAACCAGCGCTGTGCGCGTCATGGGGATCTCCTCGATCGAGTAGCGATGAGCTATGAGCCGTGAGCCGACAGCTAAAGCCTCCCTATCAATTCGTCCGCTTCCTCGGCGCCTTTCCGCTCTTCGCCTGCCGCTCTTCGTATCGGTGTCCACGCAGGACGTTCGCCAGCCCGATGTTCCCTTCATGGCAGGCGTACTCGTAGATCGGACCCTCCGACTTGACGAGCGGGAGGATCGCCGTGAACGAACTCGTATACATGGTCGGGTTCTCGACGGTGAACTTGTAGTCGATGGCGTCGGCCGAGGTGCGCGTGAAGCGCTCAATCACTTTGAGCGAGCGGTGGTCGGCGTGGAAGCGGAACGTTGCCTTGTCGTTGTAGTCGGTGGTCTCGACCACCAGCGTGTCGCCCTCCCAGCGTCCACGGGAGTTGCCCATCCACTGGGGGACTTTCGGGCCGAAGTGCGGACGGCCGTCGAGCGGGATCATGCGCGTCTCGGCCAGCATCTCGTAGCGGATCGCGACGTGTGTCGGCGTCTGCACGATCTGGTAGTTGTTGTTGTACCCGGTCGGGAACGGCGGCACGCCGTGATAGAGGAGGCAGCGCTCCTGCAGCGGCCGATCGGTGTACGAATCCGCGTACCCGCGCTTCGCCCGAGCCGCGGCGCGTTCGTCCACGACCTTCTTCCCCTCGGGCGTGAGCGCCGGGAGCTTGCCGTTGGGTGGATCGACGATGAGTGAGGTTCGCAGCAGCGGTGTCCCACGATCCCACCACTCGTTGTCATAGGCGAGTGCCAGGTCGTTGTCGGGATCGTCCGGTCGGTTGGTCGCGCGATTCGCCGACTCCTTGGCGCGTGTCGCCCATTCCTCCTTGGAGAGGAACTCGCGATCCGCGAGGTCGGCCGGCCGCTCGAGCGGTGTCGTCGTGCCGTTGTTCCAGATGCCCTGGATGTCTGGGTGTCCCCACGGCGTTTTCGGCATCTTCCAATTCTTGTCGACGGCCTTCGCCGCCTCGTCTGGGGCGGCGGGACCCGAGCGCGCGCTAGTGGTCGCCGGCGGCTGCGTCTGCCCCGCCAGCGGCGTCAACGCCGTGAGCACCGCAAGCACGAGCCCTCCACCGATTCTGTCGAGGCGCATCTTGATCTCTCCTTCTGCCTACTGGCTACCCGCTCTACTGCTGAGTCGTTTCCTTGACGAGATGCCCGTACATCAACTCTTCGGCGAACTCGACGCACTTGAACTCCAGCAGTTGCGCGTGCTGTTCGACGCGGCGATACAGTGGCATCTGGATCTTCCAGGGGCGTGTGAACACCTTCGGATCTTCGATCGTCGCCTCGTACATCAGGTGATCCGGACCCGTCCGCGTGTAGCGCTCGACGACCGTGAGGGCCTCGCTATGGAAGTTGCCGGCAGCGTCGAACCACGTCTGATCGTTGAAGCCGGAAGCATCCACCACCAGCGTGTCACCTTCCCAACGGCCGTTGGACCAGCCCATCCACGACTCGAGCGGACTCGAATCCTTCCCGTTCACGAACACGGTGCGGCTTGCCTGAGCGAATTCATACGCGAGCAGAATCTGGTCCGCGCCCTGCACGATTTGGAAGGGGAACGGCATGTAGGTGGCGCGTGGCACGCCCGGCAGGTAGCACTTCACCGCGGGGTCGAGCTCGAGCCACTTCGCGGCGTTCTGCTTCTTCTTCTCGAGCGCCCACGGCTGATACGGGATCTCGCCGCCCTCGACCACGGACATACCGCCCGGGATCCCCCCGAACGCGCCCAGCTGTGCCACCGGTCCCTTCCGCGCCGGGTGTCCTTCGAGGTCCCAATGCGCCGTGTTGACCGCCTGCCAGATGCCATTCAGATCAGGCTTGCCGTCGGCCGTGAGCGGAGCGCGGTATTCGGCTTGGGCCTGACCGGATGTGCTGGCGGAACAGCCGCTCAGAGCGGCCGCGGTGACCGTCAGTGCGGCCGTCAACTTCGACAACGCGGACAACCGAGACGAGCGCATCTGCGAATCCTCCTGTCGCCGAATGGCAGTGCCATGCGGCGCGGGGCCCGGCGGGGGGCACAAAGCGGCACAAATCTAGCACACGGCCCAGGCCGGGGCGCACAGGATTGTGTCGGCCTGCCTGGCCCACCTGAAGTCGAGGCGCCGTCCCGTTGCTACTTTCGAAAGAGCTCGAGCTGGCCCTTCAGCAGCCTCTTCTCGCCGGGGACCCGCGGGGCTCGTGGGCGGATGTCGTCGAACACGGTCCGCCCTCCCAGTGTGGGTGACTCGATGCGTTCGTGCGCGATCACCTGGTCAACGTCCGCGTGCGGATGAGCTCGCGCCTCGATGGCTCTCGCAAACCCATCGAGCCGCTTGAACCCCTGCAGTTTGTCGGCGTGCCCGACGCGCGCGGCGTCGAGCGCCCGACGGAGTACGGCGATCGATTCGTCGTAGACCTTCAGCGGCACCGGAAACGGATGGCCGTCCTTGCCGCCGTGCGCGAACGAGAACCGCGCGGGATCCTCGAAACGCGTTGGCGCGCCGTGCACGACCTCGGCGACCAGCGCGAGCGACTGCAGCGTGCGCGGACCGAGTTGCTCGAGCAGCAGAAAGTTCGCGAAATCCCTCAGGTCACGCTCGTGCGCCAGCGCCAGCACCGCGCCGAGGCGGCGCTCGTTGACGTCCTGCCTTCGCACGTCGTGATGGGCGGGCATTTCGAGCCGCCGCACCGTCGCGAGCACCTCGGACGGATCGCTCCGCGCGATGGTCAGCAGCGCGTCGCGAGCTGCCGATGCGCGTCCGTCGACGAGGTTGCGGATCACACCAGCAGATTCGCCGACGATGGCCGCGTGCGGATCGGCCATGAAGTCGCGGACGGTTGCCGAGTGCCAGTGGTACCGCCGCGCCAGACGGCGATCGGTGTTCAGGCCCTGCTGCACGACGGCCCATTCACCCTCAGCCGTCAGGACGAACGCATGCAGGTAGATCTGAAACCCATCGTCGACCGCGTTGTTGTCGATGCGCGCGGTCAATCGGCTCGTGCGGGCGAGCGCGTCGCCGTCGAGGCCGACCCGCTCCGCGACGCGCCGCAGTTCATCCGGCGTTTGGCGAGAGTGCTGCCCTCGACCTCCGCAGACGTGGATGCCTAGCTCCTGTGCGCGCGGATTCAGACCGCTTTTCAGCGCGCCCATCACCGACGTGGTGATGCCGGAGGAGTGCCAGTCCATCCCCATGACCGAGCCGAGCGCCTGGAACCAGAAGGGATCGCTCAATCGCGTCAGCAACGCGCCGCGCCCGTAGTGATGGACCACGCTCTCGACGATCGCCATCCCCATCGTCGTCATGCGCGTGGCCAGCCACTGCGGGACGCGTCCGCTGTGGAGCGGCAAATCCGCGACGCCAGAGCGTTTCATGCCCGTATTGTCTCAGTCACAAGTCGCGAGTCACAAGTCGCCAGTCGTGTCGAAGATGTTCGAGGTCGATGTGAAGTAGGATGGCCGCTCACGTGGGGACTGGTTCATGACGCCGATATGGATGACTCGCCGTCAGGCGCTTGGTGTAGTCGGGGGCGGGCTCGCCGCGGCGACGGGGCTCCGGTGGTCCGAGCAGCAGCTGCGCGCACAGCCGCCAGGCTGGTTCACAGCGAAGCCCCCCGGAGCAGTCAGTTTTCCACAGGGCGCGGTTATCCGGACGGTCCTCAAGGACGTGCCGCCGTCCGCGCTCGATGGCGGCGCGACGATGTTCCATGAGCACCTCATCGGCGTTGGCAGCTACAGCACACCGCCTCCTGCCAGCGCCTGCCCGATGCCCTGTTCGCCGCCTGTTGGTCCACCCGAGCGTCAAGGAGTCCATCTGCTGGTCGACGAACTCAGGGCGACCGCGGCCGACGGCGTCACCTGCATCGTCAACTCCACCATCGCGCGACCGACGGATCAGCAAGTGAGCGACCTTCGCGATCTCGCGACACGTTCCGGCATGCACATCGTCGCGGCGGGTGGTTACTTCCGGCAGAACTACCCGGCCGATTTCGCGAAGATGTCAGACGATGCGTTTGGGGAGCGCTTGGTCCGCGACGCCCAAGCGCAGCGATGGGGTGCGTTCGGAGAAATCGGCACCTCCATGCGGTTGGAGGACGACGAGCGGAAGTGTTTGTCGGCAATCGCCAAGGCGCACACCCGTACGAATCTGCCGATCTTCACGCACACACCGCATCAGAGCTGCCCGAGTTGCGCGATCGAGCAAGTGGAGTGGCTGACGTCACGTGGCGTGAATCCGCGGAGCCTGTGCATCGGCCACATGTCGACCATCACGTTCTCGGACGATCGGTTGGCGGACTCGTTCAAGGCCGTGGTGAACGCAGGTGCGTTCATCGGGTTCGACACGGTCGGTCATCAGATGGCGCAGTCGCACATCCCCGAGCGTCAGAAGGTGTCGCGCGTCCTCCAGCTGCTCGAGGCGGGATTCGAAGATCATCTGTTGCTTTCAGGCGACTTCGCGCAGAGCCACAACCTGAAAGCGAACTGGGGCAACGGCTTCTCGTCCGTCGTCATCCAGTTCGTCCCCAAGCTGCGGCATGCCGGCGTGTCAGACGCCACGCTGCACAAGATCCTCGTGGACAACCCGCGCCGATTCCTCGCGTTCACGCCGAAACGTTAAGGGCAACGGACGCTCGGTTGGCACGCTGCCCGTTGGAGGTTGGACCCGCCGGAATGGTGCCGCCGTTTCACGCCCCCCACGAGACCAGCTCGTCGGGAGCGGCGTGAATCTGACCCGACTGCGCGGCGCGCTGGAGCACATCGAAGTCCTGTTCCACGTGATCGGCGTACGCGACGGCAAACGCGCCCAGCGCCTGGTCGAACGCGTCCGACTTCCCGAGGTACCCGGCGATCGGTATCGCATCGCCAGCCTTGGCGTGCGCGCGAGCCAGTGCCCAGGCGCAGAGTCGCACGAAGTCCTCGAGATCCGCGATGGACAATTCGTCGATTTTCACCGAGAGCTTCATGTCCCGCAGCTGCCGGAAGTAGTAGTGACGGCCTGCGTATCCTGTCGCCCAGCCGAGGAACACATCACTCGCCGCCTGCATGACACGCTGACCGTGGACGACACGTTGGCCGTGATGGGTGCGGCGGCTGGGTCCTACGAACGGTTCGAGCACGCTGGCGCGAGCCTCCTTCACCTGCAGGACCAACGCTCCATCGTCCGCATCACGTAGCAGGAGCATGCCGCAGCGGAGGCCGACGCTGCCGATCCCGACCACTTTATAGACGACGTCGGCAAGTCGATAGCGATTGAGCAGCTGCCGCCGATCGTCCGGCAACGACTCCTGATAGGAGTCCATCAGTTCCCTGACTTCTGCTCGGTACTACGCGGTGCGACGTGGATGAAAGAAGAGCGGCGGCTGTTCTTTGATCCGCCAGCGGCGCCCGTCTCGATCGACGAGATCCGGCAGAAGGCGCTCGATTGTCCGACGCCGCGCCGCATCGATCGTGTGCTGCATCAGACGCCTGGCGGAGGCACCGCGCGCGTGATCCATGACGGCGTTCGAGTCGAGGCGTTCGTACCACATCGCCAACGGCTCGAGCGTCGAGTAGTCGGCCAGGCGCTCACGATACTCTCTCACCACCGTGTGGACGAGATCCTGCTGCCGTACGCGGTCCGCCTCGAGCTCACGCGCCGCCAGCGTCACGCTGACGACCAGTCTCTTGATGTCCCAATCCCACGACGCGTTCCGCGTCTCGTCGAAGTCGGTGATGTCGAACACGAGGTTGCGCTCTGGAGAGGCGAACCACCCAAAGTTCTGCAGGTGGCAGTCGCCGCACGTCTGGAGCCGAATGTCGGTGGTCGGCAGACGTGCCAAATCGTGCGCCATCATGCTTGGCAGCCCGCGAAAGGCCGCGAGCGGCGACTTCAACATGCGCGAGTGCCGAATCGGAATCAGCTCCGGCAGCCGTTCTCGGTTCGACACCTCCAGGAGCTGGATGAGGTCGGCGCGATCCGCTGGTGGGCGCCACGCCGCGTGGGCGGACCGCGGGACGGTCTGTCGGAGCGACTTCCCGAACGCCTTGCGCTCCTCGCGTCGGCGCCGAGGCGCGGTGCCACTCGTGCGTCGGGTCATTCGCCTATTCTCGTCGATGTGCCGAGTCACGCGGTATGCTGCCTCGAGGCGAGGCGCGGATGTGGGTGTTCGTCGTCATCGGATTCGGCATCATGGCGCTCCTGCACACCGCGCCGGCTCCACTTCTGCTCGATGCGGCGGCTGGCGATCGAGCCGTGTGGCACATGCCGCGGGACGCGTCCACCGTCTACTTCACCTTCGATGACGGGCCGAACCCGACCACGACGCCGGATCTCCTCGACGTTCTGGCCGAGGCGGGCGTCCCCGCCACGTTCTTCCTGATCGACGAACACATCACGGACGAGACCGCACCCATCGTCCGACGGATGTTCGACGAAGGCCACTCCGTTGCGCTGCACTCAGGCTCAAGGGCCGACATGTTGCGCTCTCCCAAGCGACTCGCCTGTGCGCTGACGGCGAGGGCTGAGCGCATCGAGGCCCTGGCAGGTTCTCGGCCGTGCCGCGCCTTCAGGCCGCATGCCGGCTGGCGCGGCGGCGAGTTGTACAACGGCCTTCGCGAGATCGACTATCGGCTGGTGGGCTGGGGATGGATGCTCTGGGATTTCAACTGGTTCCGTCCACGCCAAGCCGCCGCGACGATCAAGCGGGTGTCCTCACGCCTGCGGGCCGGTGACATCGTCGTGATGCACGACGGCGACGAATCAGCCCCCCCGCAGGGATCAGCGGCAAACGGTCGAGGCGACACGGCAGCTGATTCCCGCGGTGCGTGAGCGTGGTTTCACATTCGGCACCGTGTGCCAGAATGGCTAGTTCTTAGGGTGCATCCGCTTGTTCAACAGACTTCCAATTGCGGCTGGGTTGGTGATCGTCACCGCCAGCGTCTGCGTCGGTCAGGCATCGCCCGAGATACTGCCACGTGCGGCCGGTGTGGCTGGACTGCCGCCTGGGTTCGACGGCCCGCCGCCGCCTGTGGCGCCGGCGACCGTCACACGAGACGAGGCCGGGCGGGCGACGATCCGTGCGGTCCGCGTGCAGGCGCCGCTCAAGATCGACGGCCGTCTCGAGGAACCGCTCTACACCTCAGCGCTGCCAATCTCGGACTTCATCCAACTCGAGCCGCAAAGCGGTCTACCGGCGTCCGAGAAGACCGATGCGTGGCTGTCGTTCGATAACCGCAATCTGTACCTGTCGTTCAAGTGTTGGGATACCTCGCCAGAGCGCCGCGTGACCACCGAGATGCGCCGCGACAGCCCGACGACGTGGCTGGGGAACGATCTGATCTCGATCTTCCTCGATCCGTACTACGACCGCCGGAATGGGGTCAGCTTCACGATCAACGCGATCGGCGGCCGGAACGACGGCCAGGTGACCAACGAGCGCCAGTACTCGCCTGATTGGAACCCGGTATGGAACTTCGCGACCGGGGAATTCGAGGGCGGCTGGGCGGTGGAGATCGCGATTCCGTTCAAGTCGTTGCGCTATCAGGCGGGCATGTCACAGGCGTGGGGCTTCAACGCGCTGCGAACCAACCGGTGGAAGAACGAGCTGTCGACGATCACGCGTCTGCCTCAGGGGCGCGGTCAGCAGGCGGTGCAGCAGGCGTCGCTCGCGGCCACGGTGGTCGGTCTCGAGGTGCCAGCGGCCTCTCGGAACCTCGACATCAAGCCGTACACCACGGTGAGCCGGGCCACCGACGCCACGCGCCCGACGGGTCGCATCAACGACACGACGCGTGATGTCGGCGTCGACGTCCGCTACGGGCTGACGCAGACCCTAAGCGCGGATCTCACCTACAACACGGACTTCGCGCAGGTGGAGGCCGACGAGGCGCAGGTGAATCTGACGCGATTCAGTCTATTCTTCCCAGAGAAGCGCGAGTTCTTTCTCGAGAACCAGGGGATGTTCGCGTTTGGCGGCGCGGTGACGTCCGGGTTGAACGCCGGCTCTGGTGACACGCCCATCCTTTTCTATAGTCGCCGGATCGGTCTGACCGGCAATCGCGTGGTGCCGATCGTGGCGGGCGGACGGGCGACGGGACGGACGGGACGCTACAGCCTCGGTCTGCTCAACATCGAGACCGACGAAGCGAGCGACCCATTGGGCAACCGCATCAACGCCTCGAACTTCTCCGCGGTCCGCGTGAAGCGCGACATCCTTCGCCGTAGCAGCGTCGGCGTGCTCGCAACTGGCCGAGCGGATCGCCGAAGCGCCGCAGACGTGAGCACGACGATCGGCGTCGATGGGACGTTCGGCTTCTTCAACAACCTCTTCATCAACACCTACTGGGCGCGGACCTCCAACGACGGCATCACGAGTGACGACACGAGCTATCGCGCGCAGCTCGATTACACCGGCGATCGGTACGGCGTGCAGCTCGAGCACATGCTCGTCGGCGACAACTTCAACCCGACGCTCGGGTTCATTCGGCGAGACGACATGCGACGGAGCTACGGCCAGTTCCGCTTCAGCCCGCGCCCGCGACACCCGAGGATCAGTCGAGCGATTCGCCGTCTATCGTGGATGGGATCGGTCGCCTACATCGAGAACACGCGCGGCCGGCTCGAGACGCGCGAGCAGCTGGGCGAATTCGCCGTGGAGTTCCAGAACAGCGACCGCGTCAGCGCCGCATATCAGTCGCAGTACGAGTACCTGCCGCGACCGTTCCCGATTGCGGGGGGCGTGACGCTGCCCATCCGCTCCTATGGATTCGACTTCATGAGGCTCGGGTGGGAGATGGGGGCTCAACGTCGCACGTCCGCGAACCTGCTGTTCGAGCGCGGCACGTTCTACGATGGCCGCAGGACGGCGTTGACCGCGAGCCGCGGCCGACTGAATCTCAACCCACGACTCGCCGTCGAGCCGACCTACTCGGTGAACTGGGTATCGCTTCCCATCGGTGAGTTCATCGCGCAGGTCGCCGGCGCGCGCATCACCTACACGATGACGCCGCGCATGTTCACGAGCGGCCTCGTGCAGTACAGCTCGAGCCTTCGCACCGTCTCAGCGAACCTGCGATTCCGATGGGAGTACCAGCCTGGTAGCGAGCTCTTCGTCGTCTACAACGAGGAGCGGGACACGCGATCCGTCACCTTTCCGATGCTCGCTACGCGCTCGATCATCTTCAAGGTGAACCGTCTGTTCCGCTGGTGAGATTCACAATGTGACCGAACGCCACGTTCCACAGACGTCGTGGCATGACTGGCGCGAGCGTTTCGCGATTCTCGTGACCATTTCGATCAACGGCTACAATCGATGGTCATGGACGTGCGCGCGTGGGTCGCTGCGTGGTTCGCGTTAGCCTTAATCGCGCCAGCGCCTCAGCCACCAGCCCCAGCGCCAGCCGCCGATCTCGTCTTTCGCGGTGGAATCGTCTATACCGCCGATCCCGCTCGCCCCACTGCGCGCGCGGTCGCCGTGAAGGACGGCCGCATCGTGTACGTGGGGGACGAGACCGGTGTCCAACCGTTCATTGGTCGGTCGACACGCCTCATGGGGATCGCCGGCGACATGTTGCTGCCCGGCCTTCACGACGCGTACGTGCATCTCGCCCCGGGGGGATCCGACTGATCGAGTGTGATCTGTCCAAGAACGATTCCACGCAGGCCGTGCTCGCCCACATCACCCGTTGCGCCCACGAGCGGCCCAAGGCTGCCTGGATCGCCGGAGGGGGATGGCAGCCGTCGGCCTTTTCCGACGGTCCGCGGACCCGTGTGCAACTGGACGCGGTCGTCAAGGATCGACCGGCGTTCTTCGCGTCCGCCGATGGACGTGCGCTCTGGGCGAACAGCCGAGCGCTCGACGCCGCCGGCATTGCGGCAGCCACGCCGGATCCGCCTGGCGGTCGCATCGAGCGAGACCCCCTGACGCGCGAGCCCACGGGTCTGCTCCGCGATCTGGCGGGAGCGCTCATACGACGCGCAGCGCCTCGCCCGACGCAGCAGGACTATGAGGAAGCGATTCGCCGAGCCCTCACGGTCGCGAATTCATTCGGAATCACGTCCGTGCATGACGCGATGACGGACGAGGACGCCATCCCGGCTTTTCTGGCTCTCGACCGACGGAGCGCGCTGACGGCGCGTGTGACCGCGGCCGCCGCGCTCAGCCCGACGGTCCAGCTGGGGCAGGACGTGCCTGGCGAGGTCGCGCGCCTCGAGCGCCTACGAGCGGACGCGCTGGGGACGCGTTTTCGTATCGTCGGGACCAAGGTTGGCGTCGACGGGGCGCTCGAGGGAAGGACGGCTGCTCTGCTGGAGCCCTACGTTGGGACCACAGATCGAGGGCCGACGCTCGTGTCGCCCGAGGTGCTTCAAGCGCTCGTTGTCGCGCTGGATCGTGCGAGGCTGTCCGTCCACGTGCACGCAATCGGCGATCGCGCCACGCGGATATCGCTCGATGCCATCGCCGCGGCGCGAGCCCGGAACGGCCCCGATGGCCCGACCCATCAGATCGCCCATCTTCCACTGGTGCGCCCGGCCGACATCCTGAGATTTCCCTCCCTCTGCGTAGCCGCCAACGTCCAGGGGCTCTGGGCCCATCGCGATCCGCAGACCGAGATGGTGATCGAGCCAAGTCTGGGACCGGAACGCGCTCGCCGCCTGTATGCGCTGGGGAGCTTGGCGCGCGCCGGTGCGCTGATCGTGGCGGGAAGCGACTGCTTATTCGCGTCGATGAACCCCTTCGAGGCGATTCAGGTCGCGCTGACACGACGTGGTCCGTCAGCCGCCGCCGGACCGGCGTGGTTACCCGACGAAGTGCTGACGCTCGACGCCATGCTTGCCGCGTACACGATCAACGGAGCACGCATCCAGCTGCAGGACGATCACGTCGGGTCGATCACTGTGGGGAAGGCAGCCGATCTGGTGGTCGTCGACCGAGACTTGACAGCCATCCCAGCAGCAGGCATCGCCGCCGCGCGCGTGCGCTTCACGTTCATCGAAGGCCGCCAGGTCCACCCCATCGTCGGAAACCGCTAGAGCGCGCAGTAGCCGGGGCTGCTGCTGAACGCAGACGTCGTCGAGCCAGCCGATTGCAGTTTGTCAACGCGATTGTCGTTTCGACTCGAGGTCGGCCGCCGATCGGCCCCGATGTGGGCATCACAGCTACGCGTGCCTCAAGGCGCGGTGGGTCTGCCCGCGGGCTCAATCCGTAGCAGCGCTGTCTCGCCTCCGCTCTCGCCGTCCGCATCGTCCTCGACCAGGAGGTAGATCAATCCATCGGCGCCCTGGCGCACGTCACGCACGCGCTTCGCGAGCTCCGTGAGGAGCGACTCGCGGCGGATCTCCTCGCCTCGGCTGTTGAAGACGACGCGATCCAGCCGACCGGTGCGTGAAATGCGTCCGCGTTGCAGGCCGCCGACGAACATGTTCCCTTTCCACGCAGAGAAGCGCTCACCGGTGTAGAACATGATGCCGGTGATCCCGATCGATGGCACCCAGATCACCTGGGGCGGTTCGAAGCCGTCCTGCCACGGGCGCGTCGAGGTCGGCACGCCGTCGTAGTCGCGTCCGTAACTGACGACCGGCCAGCCGTAGTTGCGCCCAGGCAGAATGAGATTGACCTCATCACCGCCCTGGCGTCCGTGCTCGGTCGACCAGACCGCGCCGGTGACCGGATGCACGGTCAGCCCGACCTGGCTGCGATGACCCAGCGAGTAAATTTCCGGCTTGTATCCAGGCTTGTTCACGAATGGATTGTCCGCAGGCACCTTCCCATCGTCGTGCAGGCGGAGGATCTTGCCACCGTACTCAGAAGGATCCTGGGCGCGCATATCGTCCGCGGTCGTCGTGATGTAGAGCATGCCGTCGTGCCCGAACGCCAGGCGGGTGGCGGCCGTGGACCGCGGCGACGCGACGAAGATCTCCTCGATGTTCGAGAGTGCATGACCGTCGAATCGTCCACGGCTCACGGCAAGCGTCGCGCGACTGTCAGCGGCCGGCTTCATGTAACTGAGATAGATGAGTCGATTCTCAGCGAACTTCGGATGGAGGACGACGTCCATCAGGCCCCACATGCTGAGCACTTGCACGGGGGGTACACCGGCGATCGGCTGTGGGTCGAGCTTTCCTTGATGAATCAGACGCAGTCGTCCAGCGCGTTCCGTGACCAGGATGTCACCGTCGGGCAAAAGCGCGAAGCTCCACGGATGTGCGAAGCCCTTCGCCACGGTCGTCACGCGGATCCGCTCGTACTCCGCGGTGTCGTACGTACTCGGCGCGTCCGCGAGCGCGACGCGATCCACGCCCATCGCGCCAGCCGGCCCTGGGTTGCGACGCGGCACGGCAGGAGCGCCACCTTCCGCAGCGCGCGCTACGACGGCCACGGAGCCGGCAGCGGGCTCGATGCGTAACACAGCGCCTTCACCATCCTCGCCGGTCATCTCGTCCTCAGCCGCCAGGTAGAGGAATCCGTCGGGTCCCTGCTTGACGTCGCGGACGCGCTTCTTCAACTCGGTGAGCAGCGCCTCGCGCCGCATCTCCTCGCCGCGCCCGTTGAACACGACGCGCTCGAGCAGTCCGGTGCGATTGACTTCGCCAGTCCGCATGCCGCCCACGAATACGTTGCCCTTCCACGCGGGAAACCGATCGCCCGTATAGAAGACGATGCCGGAGGCGGCGATTGAGGGGCTCCAGAAGACCAGCGGTTGCTCCATGGACGCGCGCCACTGCACTGGGGTCACCCACGGACCTGGATACGTGCGGCCGTAGCTGACGACGGGCCAGCCGTAGTTCTTCCCAGCGGCGAGCACGTTGATCTCGTCGCCGCCGTTCGGTCCGTTCTCGGTCGTCCAGATCGCCCCGCTCTCTGGATGGACCGCAATTCCCACGTTGCTGCGATGACCGAGCGTGAAGACCTCAGGGCGATGCCCCGGTCGTCCGACGAACGGATTGTCGGGTGGCACCGTCCCGTCGTCTCGAAGCCGGAGGACCTTGCCGGCGATGTCGTTCGGATCCTGTGCGCGGTTGCGACCGGCACCTTGGATGGTCATGTAGATCATCCCGTCGCGCCCGAAGACGATGCGCGTCGTGCCGCTGGCATTGGGTTGCGCGACGAAGATGTCCTGAACGTCGTAAAGAGACGATCCCTCGAGACGTCCTCTCGCAAGCGCGGCGGTCGAGACCTTCTCGCCAACAGGCGCCGAGTAGGTGAGGTATACGAGCTTGTTCTGTGCGAACTGCGGATGCACGGCCACGTCCATCAAGCCGAACAGCCCCACCGCGTGAACCGCCGGCACACCGCTCACAGGCGTGGGATCGAGCTTGCCATCCCTGACGATCCGCAATCGACCCGGACGCTCGGCCACGAGCAGACGCCCATCAGGCAGGAACGCCAGGCTCCACGGATGGACCAACCCCTTCGCCACCGTGACGACGCGGATCGCCGAGTGCTCAGCAGTCGGAAGCGTCGCTGGCATGTCGGAGAGTGGACGACGAGGCACGCCGAGTTGCCGACAGGTCGGGTCAAGCGCGCCGCCGGAACACGGACGATTTGCGGCGGTGGTCGTCGACGGAGGCTGTTGGCCGACGATGACGCCGGCATTCGAGAGTGCTGCCAGGAACACGAGGGTACGTGGCCCGACTTCTCGAACAGCTGACAACGGCAACCTCATAACGACTCCATTCGAGGAACGAGGCGCACGGTTAGAAACGGTCGCTCGCGCTGATTCTACTGCTGGGGCAAGCGGGCGGCCAGGCTGCTGCCATCCGACGCTGGAGTGACCATCCCACAGTGGCGAGGACAATCCATCGGACGGTGGGAGGGGGGCCTTCGTGATCGAATCTCGGCACTGGGCCGCCGCTCGTCCGAGCGCACCCGCGACATCTCGCGACATTTCTCGGTCTGAAAGCGCCACACACTGACCGCAAGGGTTGGCTCGTTCCGGTCGTATCAACTTGCATCGCAGGGGTGGAATATGTCCCGCGCACGTCGTTTTCTTGGAGTGCTCGTCGTCGCGTGTGTTGCCCCGACGGCCATGTGGCTGACCGGACCCACGGTCCGCGCGGGGAGTGACGACATCGCGGGCACGGTCCGAGGACCGCAGGGGCCTGAGGCTGGCGTCTGGGTCATCGCCGAGACGACGAATCTGCCCAGCAAGCTGACCAAGATCGTCGTCACCGACGCCGGCGGGAAGTATGTACTGCCGGACCTGCCGTCGGCGGGCTATGACGTGTGGGTGCGCGGCTACGGCCTCGCTGACTCCGAGAAGAAGCGGGCGAAGCCCGGCGACACCCTCGCATTCACCGTGAAACAACCCGCCAGCCCACAGGAGGCCGCGTCGATTTACCCGTCCAACTACTGGTACTCGCTTCTACAGATTCCCGAGGCGGGCGAGTTCCCCGGGACCGGGCAGGGCGGCAATGGCATCGCCCCGGGTATGCGGACGCAGGCGCACTGGATCGATCGATTGAAGGATGGCTGCGAGCTGTGTCATCAGATGGGCAACAAGGCGACCCGCGAGATGCCGATGCTCGACCTCGGGAAGTTCCCGTCGGCCAAGGATGCGTGGGAGCTGCGGATCAACGCAGGCACCAGCGGTCCGCTGATGATGAGCGCCTTGAATCGCCTCGGCCCGAAGCGCGCAATCGACATGTACGCCGGTTGGTCTGACCTGATCAAGGGCGGCGCGCTTCCGCTCGCACCACCTCGCCCCCAAGGCAAGGAGCGGAACGTGGTGATCACGATGTGGAATTGGGGCAACCCTCGGACCGTGGTTCACGACGAGATCGTCACCGACAAGCGAAATCCGACCCTGTATGCGAATGGCCCGGTCTACGGCCTCGGCGGAAGTGCCTTCGTCGTCTTGGATCCCAAGACGCACACGAGCAAGATGATCGACATGAAGACGCGCGTGCCGATGCGGTTCGAGGGCGATTCGTATCAGTCGGCGAACGCCCAAGTGCCATCACTGTATTGGGGACACGAGCGTGCGCCGGGTACGCCGGTCAGTGGACACAACCCGATGATGGACGACAAGGGGCGGGTGTGGATCACGCAGGTCGTACGTCCGGGCGCCGCCAATCCTGACTGGTGCAAAGAGGGATCGACGCACGCCTCCGCGACGTACTTCCCGATTCCTCAGAACGCGATTCGCCGGCAGCTCTCCTACTTCGACTCCAAGAGCGGGTCGTTCGAGCTCATCGACACCTGCTACGGCACGCACCATCTGCAGTTCGGAAGAGACGACACGCTGTGGTTGAGTGGCGACAGCAACGTGATCGGCTGGCTCGACACGAAGCAGTACGACAAGACCAAAGACGAGCGTGCGTCGCAAGCCTGGTGCCCGACGGTCATCGACACCAACGGGGACGGCAAGATCACCAAGCCGTGGAACGAGCCGAACGCGACGACGATCGATCCCACCAAGGACACGCGGATCGCCAGCTTCAACTACGGGATCATTCCGAATCCGAAGGATGGATCGGTGTGGGTCGGCAAACCTGGGCCGATGCCCGGGAGCCTCGTGCGTCTGGAGCTGGGCAGCAATCCGCCCGAGACCTGCCGGACCGAGGTGTTCGAGCCGCCGTTCCAGAACGCGGCCGTGGATCAGAAGCAGTGGGGATTTGGTCCGCGTGGCATCGACATCGACACGAGCGGACTCATCTGGACCGCGCTCGGCGGGAGCGGTCACATTGCGAGCTTCGACCGCAGCAAGTGCAAGGTCCTGAACGGTCCGAAGGCCACCGGCCAGCACTGTCCGCAAGGCTGGACGTTGTATCCGACGCCTGGCCCGAGCTTCCGCGGTGTCTCAGGCGCGATCACCACCGATTTCCACTATTACAATTGGGTCGATCAGTTCAACACGCTGGGGCTGGGTGAAAACATCCCGATCGCGAACGGCACCGGATCGGACTCGCTCATCGCGCTCGATCCGAAGACGCGCGAGATGATCACGATGCGCGTACCGTATCCGCTCGGCTTCTACACGCGTGGCCTCGATGGCCGCATCGACGATCCGAAGGCGGGGTGGAAGGGCCGCGGCGTGTGGGCGAGTTACGACTCGTTCAACTGGCACAACGAGGGCGGGAGGGGCACGCTCGGCGCTGCGGTGCGATTCCAGATGCGACCGAATCCGCTCGCCGAGTAGAAGCCGATCAGAATGTCGCGTTGAATGCTCCGCTGGTCACCGTCTTGGTCCCGGTGGCTCCTGCTCCGGAGGCACCCGGCGCCGGGACTGCCGTAAAGAAGAATGTCCCCGACACGCTCGAGGACGTCAGCGTCGCGATGGTGAGCGAACCGCTGCCGCCAGGGCCCGATGCGGCCCAACTCCCTGTGACGGTGCTCCCGTTTGTCGTGATCACATTCATCACGGTCGTGCTCGAGGAGTTGATGGTGGTCGTGCCCACAACGGCACGCGCGGCGAAGGTGATCGAAAGCGTCAGAGCGGCATTGTTGGAGGCGACGTTCAGGTTCCCCGATGGATTGACGCTGGCCGCATTGACGGTGCCCGTGTAGGCGACGCCGTCGATGATGGCTGTCACTATTCCCCGATTCGATGAACCGCCGGAACCGCCAGAACCTGACCCTGAGCTGCTTCCGCCGCTGGGAGTTCCCGGGTTGCGGCCGCCTCAGGCCATTGTCAGGATGACAAACGTCAGAAGTCCCAAGCGCAGATGCATCACGTCTCCCATCGAGGCTTCCTGAGCCGACTCGGTCTGGCCGACGACCCGGCGTTCGGCCCTACTTTCCGACAGGCTCCAGCTTCAGAAGGGCCCCGTGGTTCTCATCGGTCAGCAAGTAGATGAGACCATCGGGGCTCTGCCTGATGTCGCGGATGCGCTGCTTGAGATCGGTGAGCATGGACTCACGCGCGACCGGCTGTCCTTTCGGGTTCAGTACGATGCGCTGAAACACCATCCCGCGCATACCGCCGACGAAGAGGTTCCCTTTCCAACTCTCGAACTTCTCGCCCGTGTAGAACAGGAAGCCTGACGGGGCAATCGAAGGAACCCAGAAGAGAAACGGCGATTCCATGCCCGGCGCGCCGTGCTCCGGCGTGAGCGGACCTGAGGTGTCGCCGGTCAGGTCGCCGCTGTAGGCACGGCCGTACGAGACCACCGGCCAGCCGTAGTTCTTGCCAGCTCTGATGATGTTGATCTCGTCGCCACCCATCGGTCCGTTCTCGTGCTCCCAGAGCTCCCCCGTCTGTGGATGCACGAAGAGGCCCAGGCTGTTGCGAATGCCAAGCGCATAGATCTCCGGCTTGTAGCCCTCCCGTCCGACGAACGGATTGTCGGCTGGCACGCTCCCGTCATCGTTCAAGCGAAGGATCTTGCCCGCGTGATTGGAGGGATTCTGCGAGTCTTCGGGCTGCGCCGTGCCGGGGCGATTCAACCGGATCGGGACGCCGATCGCGAGGTAGAGCGTTCGGCCGTCGCGGTCGAAGGCAATGCGCGCGGCCGACGGCGTCGCACACCACGCATCCGAGACGAAGACGTCCTTCACATCAGTCAGGGAGGCGCCGCCGTCCCAGCGGGCGCGGCCGAGCACGGCCGTGGCGACATCCTTCTCTCCGGGCTTCAGCTTGTAATAGGTGAAGTAGATCAGACGGTTTTCGGAGAACCGCGGGTGGAGCGCGATGTCCTGAAGCCCTTTGAGCCGCGTGTCGAGCACGTCGGGTATGCCGGCAATGGGCTTTGGATCGAGAACACCATTACGGACGACGCGCAGGCGACCGGCGCGCTCGGTCACGAGAATACTGCCATCGGGGACAAACGCCATTGAGAAAGGTCGGCTGAGCCCCTTGATCGGCGTCACTTTGAACGTGTGGCCGATGCTCGTCACCGGAGGCACCGAGTCCGGCATGCGATCGACATCGGTTGGCTGCGGCTGTGCACCCAGTTCGCGTCCTGGCTGTGGGGCGGCCGTCGCAGGCGATCCCGCCTGCTGGGCGAGGCTCACGCCGGCAGTAGAGCCGCACGCCAGCATCACCAGTGAGAGCGTCAACGTCACCTTTCGCCAGTCATCGACCATAGCCTCACCTTGGCGCGCTCCGCGGCGCGGCGGGATGCGGTCCGCCGCCCGGCCGCGAGACTGCGGTGATTCTACCGATCCCGCAGCGAACGAGGCGCAGAAAATCAACAGCTCGAGCCGCAGCCTCCCTCTCGGCTTCGGCACGGCCACGCGGGACGCCCTGTGCTTGCGCGGGCTGCCGGGGTCGCACGACAATGGGCCGCGTGAAAGGACATCATCATGCTGAACGCTCGTTTCCTCATGTTCGTCGCGTGTTCGCTCGGCGCGTGGCTGTGGGCCGCGCCGCTCGCAGCTCAGCAACCCACGGCCGCACCGCCGATGACGATGACCATCACCGGGTTCCCGGACGGAGGGCAGATTCCAGTGAAGTTCAGCCAGGCCGCACCCGGGGCTGCCCCTGGTGAGGGGACGTCACCGGCGATCACCTGGGCCAATGTCCCTGCTGGCACCCAGAGCTTCGTGATCAACATGCGCGACATGGACGTGGCCCGGAACAAGACCACCGAGGATCAGGCGCACTGGGTGGTGTGGAACATTCCTGCCGCCACGAAAGGGTTGCCCGAAGGCGTCGCCAAGGGCTCACAGTTGCCGGACGGCAGCTATCAGATCAGCGCCACGGGTCCGGTGTACCGAGGCCCGGGTGCGCCAGCGACCGGTCCGATGCACCACTACATGTTCGAGCTGTTCGCGCTCGACACGAAGCTGGACGTCAGGCCCACGGCCGACGCATTCGAGACGCGCGCGGCCGTCATGAAGGCGATGCAGGGGCACGTCCTCGGAAAGGCTGTCTACGGCGGGCTGTTCAAGCGTCCGCAGTAGAGAGCCTGACGCGTCGACGAGACCGCGATGCCGCCCGGGGCGAAGCCCCGACTGATTAACGCGCGGCGGCGTCGGGTGGTGTCAGGAGCGCGCGCGCGATCTTGCGCGCGCCGTTACGTATGCTGCGAGTCGCGCTGTTCACCGTGATCGTCGCGCGCGAGATCGCCTCGACGTCCGCGCCGACCTTGAACGGCGATCGGACGTCCTTGCCGACGAACTGCTTCGCGAACTCCGGCTTGTCCACCGAGAAATACCCGTACGGTTCGCGGTGCGCGGTGACGACAACCCCAGTCAGCATGCCTTTGACATCGATGCCGACGAGCATCTGAATCGGACCGTCGTAGCCGCGCTCGAGCGGTTCGAGGTCGATCGTCCAGAAGGCGTAGCCGACCGGCGCCTTCTGTGCGTCCGAGCCGTAGACGGTGAAGTGGGGCGGGTTGCCTTCCTTGGCCGAGAACGTGGCCGCCGTCGGAAAGAGCCGCTTGAGCCGTTGCTCTAGGAGTCCGCTCTCTGATCCCTGCCCGCCGATCACGAGACTGCCAGCTGTGAATGTGTGGACGACGCACGCGAAGAACGGCAGATGGCGAACGCGCATGTCCTCGCATTATGGCGTCTCTCGAAAGATCCGATCAAGGAATCACCCGGCAAGCGCCTTGAACTGACTACAATTGCGCGATGCGGAGGACGGGATGACGACACGAGGCGGGATCGCCGTTGGTGTGAGTTGCTGTGCCCTGCTTGCGAGCGTCGCCGCGCAGGGCCCAGGGCCGTCACTGAGTGCCGTCAAGACGCTCCAATGCGCGCTCACGCTTCAGACTGCCGGGAGTTGGAAGAGTACGGAGCCGCAGTCTGAGACCAAGCCGATCCGAATGGCGCTCCGCTACGAGGAGGTCGACACGGACGATGGGACGGCACGCTTCGTCGGGTCGTCCGGCCGTACTGATGTCGCGGCGCGCTTCGTGAGGGACGCGCTGACCTTCATTCACTCGGGTACCGACGGCTCCGTCGCGCTCACCACCGTGTCCCGATCCGCCCCAGACGGTAAGTGGCTCGCGGTCCACACCCGCCACGAGTTCAGCGAGACCTCGTCAACGGGTGTCACGCT
The DNA here is from genome assembly GCA_016871175.1 of Acidimicrobiia bacterium. Lineage (GTDB taxonomy): Bacteria > Acidobacteriota > Vicinamibacteria > Vicinamibacterales > CAVVIG01 > VFZL01. Next base: position 125,965 of record VFZL01000002.1, read on the forward strand.
CGGACCTGCGCAGTACTACGGGACCTGCACGATCGAGCGTTGATGCATCGGGGCTGCGCCCCGAACCCCGGCTCGGCCGCTCGCGGGGCCCGATGCGCGGTTCCGTCGCGGGCGCGGCCGTCGCGCGGTCGACTTGGGTGTGTGCGCTGCCGCGCGACCGTCTCGCGTCAATCCAGCAGATCGAACATCCGTGAGAACTTGATGATGAACGATCGGTCCATGCGCTCGGCGCGCGGAATCAAATCGTAGAGGCCGCGCGTATCGGTGTAGACCACGAACAAGCCGGTGTTGGCCGCCTGAAGCAGCCCGAATCGAAGGTTCATCGACCAGAGATCAGTCTGGTTGTTGTATTGCACGAGGGCCTGGAGGAATGCGCGGGTCGTGAACGAGTACGACACGCTCGTGCGAATAAGATTGACCGTGAACGAGGCCACCGGGAGCGTCACGTCGTTCGCCTGATGCGAGATCTCGGTGTTGAATGTTTCGCCGATTCGCGCCCGGACGCTGGACTGCAAGGTCCGACGAGTGCCGCCAAAGAACCCGCCGAGGAACGTCGTGACGCGGAAGCTGACTGGCGCGCCCTGATTGGTGAAAAACACCAGGTTCGCCTCCTTGTGCCGATAGTCCCCAGGGGGGACGAACACGCGCGGGAAGATCTCGAACGGCGCGCGCACACCCTCCTGCGTCAGGTTCATGCCCGTGTGCATCTCGGCGCCGTTCTTCCACTGCCAGTGCATATCGATGTGGTGGAAGCCGGTCTCCTGCATGCCGTCGAGCCCCCAGTACGCGCGATACAGCGTGTGCGGACGGAGCTCCTGGATCCGCATGAAGTTGGCCGGTCGAAACCGCGTCATCACGAACGCGTCGCCTTTGCGGTACGCGCGCCGATTAATGAACCCGGCTTCCGGATTGAACTGATCGCCGACTTCCTGGTACCCGGCGTTGACATCGACGCGCTGGAGTTGCGTGCGCGACCGGACGTTGAACGCGTCGGTTCGCCCGCCGCAGCTCGCTGCTCGGCACGGCGTCTGTGTCTTCGAGAGGAATCCCGTGACGACGGAATTCTGTCGAATGCCGAGACGGCCATCTATCGAGTACGTTCGGTTGTAGTCCGATGCAGAACTGAACTGGCCCCTGCCTTGACGATTGACGATCAACATACCGAGCGACGATCGATTCGGCAGGTCGCGGCTCAATCGAACGACGCCAAAGTTGTTGCTCGGGACGACACCGCGGTTGATACTCCGAAAGTCCATCTCCTCCGTCTGCATGTTGAGCAGGCCGACGTTGAAGCGGCCCGCTTTTCCGGACACACGGGCACCCGCCACGATCGGAATCCGCTGTCCCGTGGACGAGATGCCGATCCGGCGACTAAAGAAGAGATCCACCTCGCCCGGATTGCCGACCGTGAAGAACCCGGAGTTTTCGAGGAAGAAGGGGCGCTTTTCAGGGAAGAAGAGACTGAAGCGATCCAGGTTGACCTGCTGGTCGTCCACTTCGACCTGGGCGAAGTCGGTGTTGACCGTCCCGTCGAGCGCCAGGCTCGGCGTCAGGTTGTACTTGAGGTCGACACCGACGTTTTGCTGCAGATCCGTCGGTACCCTCCCGTTCAGTGGCTTTTCCCCGCTCGCAATCGCGTTGCCCAGCGCGTACGGCGTCACGCGCAGCGTGCGGAGTATGGGGGCTTGAACCCCCACCATCGATCCCGCGAGCGATACACGATTCAAGTCGTACTGGCGGGGAATCTGCGCCCAGTATGACCGCTCGTTGCGGCGTCGAATGTTGCGTTGGAAGTTCAATCCCCACGTGTGTCCCGAGCCGCCAGGAAAGCGCAGGGTGCGAAACGGAATCGCGAACTCCGCGGTCCAGCCGAGGTCCGTGATTGTCGTCTGGACGCGCCACGCGCCGTCCCAGTTCAAGTTGAAGCCGCCGCCCGACCCGGACATCTGCTGCCCGAATCGCAAGCCTCCACCGCCTTGACCCTCGTTTGTCACTTGACCGTCGTACTCGATGCCGGCTGGATTGGTCCCGAAGATGAAACCGTTCTGCGTGTCGCGATAGGTGTCGAACAGCATCCGGAAGCTGTCGGTCTCGTCCAGGTCCGCGTCGCGGCGCGCGTCCGACACGACGATCGAGCCGGGGTCGTTGTCATAGCAGACGACCCCCACGTACAGCGTTTCTGCGTCGAAGACGACCCGCACCTCGGTACGCTCCGAGGCCGGCTGCCCCTGATCGGGTTGCTCCTGCCAGAAATCCGTGATCGGCACGGCGTTCTGCCAGATCGACTCGCCCAGCACGTCGCCGTCGATGGTCGGCCCCTCGTTGACACGGCTCGCAGACAAGACCGGGCGCGGGCGCAACGCGAAAAGACCGGCGGCCGCCGGCGCCTGTCCCTGCGGCCGTTGCGCCAGAGCGTTTGCGACCAGCAGCGAGGCGATCGCGGTCCCGCACAAGAAGGTTCGTCGTACAGAGGTCACTCGAAGCATCGTGCAGATCGGGATCATATCAGCCGGGCTGGTGGCGGGATAGCGGCTCGAGCGCAGAGCGAATCACCGTCGGGATTGGGACAGGCACGCGTGTGTCCCGATCGACATACACATGCACGAAGCGCCCAATGGCACACGGCTCGTCGTCGCCTGCGCGGAAGAGCGCGATCCGGTAGACCACGCTTGTCGAGCCCAGTCGCTCGATCGCGAGGGCCGCGTCGATCGCATCAGGAAAGGACAACGGCTTCAAGAACTGACATCCCGTTTCGGCGACAATCCCGATCGCGGGGAGCGCACGAATATCGGTGCCCGTCGCGTCGAGGAGAAACCCATTCACCGCCGTATCGAAGAACGAGTAATACGCGACGTTGTTGACGTGACCGTAGTGGTCGTTGTCCATCCACCGGGTCTGAATGGGACGCAGCACGGGGAAGTCCGCTCGGCGCAGAAGGGGGATGGCTGGCATTGCGCAAGGGTACTGCAGGGAGTGGGCAGAGACGAGGCCGCAGACGCTGAGCACCGAACCGGCGCGCCGCTATGTCATCGCGCGCTCCCCGAGCGCACGAACCAGCGATCGAGGACGAGGTGGCGGACGAGCCACGTGGAGGCGAGCAGTGCGGGTGCAAGTCGAGGGGCGAGTCGCGCGGCGGTCGATCGGGTCGCCGACTGTCGGTGGAGCGTTGCGTGCCGCATGCGTGCCGTGAGCCGCCGTTCGTACGGCGACAGTCGATCGCGGGTGAACCTGCCTCCGCGTAGGGTAGCTTCGACGATCGTCTGGGCCGCGAGCAGGCCGGATTCGACGGCGGGCCGAATGCCCTCGCCACTCTCCGGATATGCGAGCCCCGCCGCATCGCCCACCAGCAGCACGCCATCGTCGACCACACGAGGCCGGCGATCCGATCCCAGCCGATAGGCGTGGCCACGCCACGGGCTGCCGCTGCCCAGCCCCACGATTCGCCGGTCGTTCAGGAACTCCGCAAATGCCTCAATGTCGTCAGGAACCGGCGGCGCGAAGGGTGCGCGGCCGTAGCGCCCGAATCCGATGTTCACGAACGCTTGCTTCGGAAAACACCATCCGTAGCCGGTGAGGTCGGGCGTGAAATACAGATCGACCAGTTCCGGGTCGGCACGCGCGCCCCAGCGTAGGCTGGCGCGCGGGACCTCGATCTCCTGCGCCGCGACGACTGGTGGGCGGTCCTCCGCTGGCGCGAGCGCACGAGCCGCCGGACAGAGGTGGTCGCAGGCGCCGACCAACATCGGCGCCTGCAGGCCGCCGTTGACGATCCACGAACCGCTGTGGCGCTCGAGACGATCGACGGCGGTGCTCTGGATCACGCGCGCACCGGAGCGATTGAGCAGGAAGTGATCGAACTCGCACCGGCGGATGCCGTAGCTCACCGGTCGGTCGTACCGGACCACCGCCTCTCGGTTTCGTCCGATCCGTCCAACCCGAAAACCGGTGGTCGGCTGTAGTGTGCGCCCATGCGCGTACTCCGTCACGTCGACATCGAGTGCCGAGAGCACTTGCGGCGTGACCCACCCTGCGCACACCTTGTCTCGTGGGAACCTCGCCCGGTCCACGACCACGACATCGAGGCCAGCGTGGCGCAGACCCCAGGCGCACGAAGAGCCAGCGGGTCCACCGCCAACGACGACGACATCGCAGGTGTCCATGAGGCCTTACCCGCTCACACGCGTCCAGGGGACGGCGTTGCTCGTGCCGCGCGAGATGACGACCTGGAACAACTGCATCCACCCGGTCGTGAACGCGGCCTCGGAGCCGGTGAGATACAGACGCCACGCACGGACGAACGGCTCATCGAACATCGTCCGCACGCGATCCGCGGACTGCTCGAACCGCTCGCGCCAATGCCGCAACGTCAGTGCGTAGTGCAAGCGGAGGTTCTCGACGTCGAGCACGGAGAAGTCCGCGGGCTCGAGGACGTGTTCGCAGAGTTCCCGAAGCGTCGGTGGGTAGCCGCCAGGGAAGATCCGCTTGCGGATCCAGCGGTTCAACGGGGCCGGACGGTTGCGTCCGATGAAGTGGAGGAGACCTCGACCATTCGGCGTCATCACGCGATCCATGACGTGCGCGAGGGCGCCGAGCTGGTTGAGGCCGACGTGCTCGATCATGCCGACCGATACGAAGACGTCGTACGTGCCGGTCACCGTGCGATAGTCGCCATCGAAGAATCGAGCGCGATCGGCCAGCCCTTCGGAGGCCGCGCGCTCGCGGGCCCATGCCAGCTGTGCTGAGGAGAGGTTGAAGGCGTCGACCGTCACGCCGTAGTGCCTGGCCATGTGGAGTGCGAGAGCCCCCCAGCCGCATCCGGCTTCCACGACCCGCTCGCCCGGCTGCAAACGTAGCTTCCGGCACACGAGGTCCATCTTGGCTGCCTGCGCCTCGTCCAGGGTCACATCGCGCCTGGGGAAGTAGGCGCAGGTGTAGACCAGCTCTCGGTCCAGCCACAAGCGGTAGAACTCGTTGCCGAGGTCGTAGTGATGGTGCACGTTCGATCGCGCGAGCTGCAATGTGATCGATTGGCGCCGCGCCGACCACCCGCGTGGCGCTTTGGTGACGCGATACATGGCCTCGAGCAGCGCGCGCAGATCGCCGTCGCCGTCGACGGCGCCGGCCATGTACGTCTCACCGACGTACAGCTGCGGGTCCCACAGCCATGACCACAGCGCGCGTCGGCGCTTGAAGTGCACGGTCGCAAGCGGAGCCGTCTTCGGGCCGCTTGCGACGCCGTCCCACAGCACGAACCGCACCGGTACGCCGTGCACCGACCGTTGAAGCTGCTTCAACGCCCATCGATCGGCGGGGGTCGACCGCAAGGTGACGTCGTGAGCCGTGAACGTGTGGCGTCGAGTGGCATCAAGGCTCATGGCTCGAAACTAACAGCTCACAAGTTCCTAGGCAACGTGTGTGCCACGGCCCAGCCCGGCATTTCCCGGCCGAAGGGCCCGCCAGGTCCGCCGTGGCCGACCCCGTCGCCAGAAATCCGCCGGCCCGCCACAGGGCGTGCGGGGCAGGCCTGGCTGCTGTACGTCCTTGTTGTGACAAACATGGGCTGGGCCGTATAACATCCGCACGGTAGGCGGTCGCGCCAAATTGTCCCGCGGGGGGTTGGAGATGACTCGTGCGGAGGCGGGGCTCCGTGGAGAGGTGGCAATGCTCACACGTCTTTGTCTTGCCGTCGCCTCGTTGGCCGTGATGGCGACGGGTGTGCCTGTCATGGCCCATCACGCGTTCGCCGCGGAGTTCGACGGCACCAAGCCGGTCACGCTCAAGGGCAAGGTCACGCGCATGGACTGGATCAACCCGCATGCGTGGCTGTACCTGGATGTCCGGATGCCGGACGGCAAGGTCGTCAATTGGGGCGTTGAGGGTGGGGCGCCGAACGCGCTCCTCCGGCGCGGGTGGAACAAGAATTCCGTGATGCCTGGCGCGGAGGTCACCGTCGAAGGGTTCCGCGCGAAGGACGGATCGAACCGCGCGAACGGGCGGCAGGTGACGATGGCAGATGGGAAGAAGTTGTTCATCGGTTCGTCGGGCACGGGCGCGCCTCTCGACGGTCGTGATCCCAGCGAACAGAAGAAGTAGAGGCCTGTCATGACAACTCGAACGCGTCTCGCGATCGCGGGTGTAGCGCCGGTCGTCCTCATGGCGTTCGTCACCGTCGCGGGACAGAACCAGCCTCCAGAGGTCAAGGGGAGTGCGCCAGCCGCGGGCTGGGTCCAGCCCCGCACGCCGGACGGTCAGCCCGACATCCAGGGCATGTGGACCAACTACACGAACACGCCGTTCGAGGTGTTCGACCAGAGCGACCGGCCGGATTTCTACGGCGGTGACATCGACGGCCGGGGCGCTGGAACCGGCCCGAATAGCTTCCTCAACGACATGCAGGGGCGAAAGTTCACCAAAGGCCGCGCGCTCGTCGTGGACCCGCCAAGCGGACGAGTGCCGATCATGGAATGGGCCGAGAAGCAGCGCGACTATCGGCTGCTGCACATTCAGGACGACTGGGTGAACTTCACCCCGTGGGAGCGCTGCATCACCCGCGGCGTGCCCGGCGGCATCTTCCCGCCCGGATACGGTGCGGGCTACCAGATCGTGCAGGGTCCCGGATACGTAGCGATCATCTACGAGATGATTCATGAAGCGCGGATGATTCCGGTCGATGGACGTCCGCACCTCCACTCGAACGTCAAACTGTGGAACGGTGACTCGCGCGGGCGCTGGGAGGGCAACACGCTCGTGGTCGACGTGACCAACTACAACGACAAGGGGAACGTTGCGACCAACGTGGCCACCCAGCGCGTGCGGTCCATCCCGCAAAGCGATCAGTTGCACGTGGTCGAGCGGTTCACCCGCGTGGACGAAAAGACGATCAACTACGAGGCCACCATCGAGGATCCGAAGGTCTTCACCGCGCCGTGGAAGGTGGCCATGCCAATGACCCTCGAGCCGGACTACAAGATGTTCGAGTACGCCTGCCACGAGGGAAACCACGCCGTGCCCAACACACTGAGCGCCGGGCGCGCGGCGGACAAGGGCACCCGAGCGAAGACTTCACAGTAGACCAGTCATGCCGCATGTGGTGAAGCACGCCTTCGTATCGATCGCAGCGGCGGGGATGGCGGTGGCGATGGCGAGTTGCCAGTCAGTGCCGCAGCCTGCCGCCTCCCAGGCCGCCGCGGCGGCCGCGACGAACATCCCGCGCCAGCCGGACGGCAAGCCGAACCTGAATGGCATCTGGCAGACCATCGGCTCGGCGCATTGGGACCTCGAGAACCATATCGCGCGTAGCGGTCCGGTGTTGGAGCTCGGCGCGATTGCCGCCGTTCCGGCCGGCATGAGCGTCGTCGAGGGCGACACCATTCCGTATCAGGAGTGGGCGTCCAAGAAGAAGCAGGAAAACTACGACAACTGGCTCACGCTCGATCCCGAGGTGAAGTGCTACCTCCCGGGCATCCCTCGCGCGACTTACATGCCCTTCCCGTTTCAGATTCTCCAGTCCCACAACAGCGACATGGTGATGGCATACGAATACGCGAGCGCGAGCCGCGTCATCAAGATGGGCCCGACCGAGCCGCCACCCGTCGACACGTGGATGGGGCAGTCCACCGGCAAGTGGGAGGGCGACACGCTCGTCGTCGATACCATCGGCTTCAACGATCGCACGTGGTTCGATCGCGCCGGCAACTTCCACAGCGAGGCACTGCACGTCGTCGAGCGCTTCACGCCGAAGACCTCGGACCTGATCGAGTATGAAGCGACGATCGAGGATCCGAAGGTCTTCACCCGTCCGTGGAAGATCCGGGTCCCGCTCTATCGACGCCAGGACAAGAACGCGCAGCTCCTGGAGTTCAAGTGTGTCGAGTTCGTCGAAGAGATGATGTACGGTCATCTGCGGAAGAAGACCGGCAAGGAGAAGCCATTCGCAGCCGCCCGGATGCGCTGGCCCTAGTGGGCGTGCGCCCGTCGCGCGTGGAGTCGCGCACGCGGCGCCGCGAGGGTCGGCTCGGGGGTGTGGGGCGTCGCCAGGGAGGTCACTATGCAACAGGGCCGGCGGGTGGCGGCGACGAGCGCTGCGATTGCGCTAGGCACAGTGGTGAGCGCGGTCCTCACCGCCAGCACGCCCGTGCCTGCACAGCAACAGGAACCACCGAACCCGGTAGCGGCGACCACGGCGAGCGCCGCGCCTCCTGAACAGCCCATCGTCGTCGTCACCGACGGTCAGCGACGGCTGCGCGTCGTTCCGCTCGCGCGCGGGTTGTCGCATCCGTGGGGGATGACGCTGCTGCCAGGTGGTCGCAGCCTGCTGGTGACCGAGCGACCCGGCCGCCTGCGGATCGTGCGCGACGGCGTTCTCGATCCGACGCCGATCGCTGGAGTTCCCGCCGTCAACCCCACCTTCATCGGCGGCTTGAACGACGTCGCCATTCATCCGTCGTTCGCCGAGAACCAGTTCGTCTATCTGACGTACTCGAAAGATGGCCCGCGCGGTGTGACGCTCGCACTCGCGCGAGCCAAGTTCGACGGCAAGGCGCTCACCGACGTGCGCGACATCTTCGTCGCCGAAGCGTGGGAAGTCCCAGGCGCGCAATCGGGGGGAGGCGGGACCTTCGGCGGGCGAATGCTGTTCGGCCCTGACGGCCTGCTCTATGTCACCGTCGGCGATCGGGACGTCAAGGTTCTGACCGATGACCCATCGGTACGGAGTCGGGCGCAGAGTCTTCGCAGCCATACAGGGAAGGTGCTTCGGCTGCGAGACGATGGGAGTGTGCCGCCGGACAATCCGTTCGTTGGGCGTGCCGACGCGCTGCCGGAGATCTTCACGTACGGGCACCGCAACCCGTACGGACTCGCGTTCCACCCGCAGATCGGCGCGCTCTGGGAGTGTGAGTTCGGCCCGATGGGCGGTGACGAGCTGAACGTGCTCGTGGCGGGTCGCAACTACGGCTGGCCGCTGGTCTCGCTTGGCAAGAACTACAGCGGCCTGCCCGTTTCCGAGGATCCGTGGTGGCGGCCCGGGATCGAGATGCCAGCGTATGCCTGGAATCCGTCCGCCAATCCCACGAACATCCTCTTCTATACGGGTTCCTCGTTCGCGGGCTGGCGCAACAGTTTGTTCGTCAGCGGCCTCGGAAGCAAGCAGATCCAGCGGTTGACGCTCAACCGGCAGGGCGCGATCGTGGGCCGACCGGAGGTCTTGCTGGCCCAGCTGGGCCTGCGGTTCCGTGATATCCGTCAGAGCGCCGACGGATCATTGTACGTCCTCACGGAAGGGCGACCGTCGGGCAACGATGACGTGGATGGATCGGTGCTTCGGATCGAACCGGCGCCGGCTGCATCAGAGAAGCCGTGAGAGGTGGTCGGCGCCGGCGGGCGAGAGCCGAGCGCAGAGAGGAAGCTGGGAGCTCGTATGGCGATTGTGGGCGCGCACATGTTGCTGTACACACAGGAGGCGGAAGCGCTTCGCGCCACGCTCCGAGACGTCTTTCAGCTGCCGTACGTGGATGCGGGCGACGGCTGGTTGATCTTTGCGCTACCGCCGTCTGAGCTGGGGGTGCACCCGGCCGGGGGGCCGACGTACGATTCTGGCGTTCGGCATCAAGCGTCGTTCATGTGCGACGACATTCACGCCACTGTCGCAGATCTCACAGCCAAGGGCATCAGCTTCGAGGGCGAGCCGCGGGATGAGGGCTACGGCATCACCATCATGATGACGCTGCCCGGAGGAGTTCGGGTCCAGCTCTACCAGCCGCGCCACGCGATGGCGATCACGCCCGCGTCCGTGCGCCGGTGACACGACGCGCCCGGTCACGCCGAGAGCGCACCGTCGAACGCCTGCATCAACTCCGACACGGGTCGTCGAACGATGGTTTCGTTGGTCGCGATGAGAAACGTCGCACCAGCGTTGGCCGCGCCCAACACGACTCCGCGCGATGCGAGCCGCTGGCGAAAGACGGCTGAGTCGACGCCTCGTACCGTCAGCCGCATCAGGTTCGTCCCGCTGGGCTCACGCGCAACCGAGAACTGCGGGTGCTGATTCAGGCGCGAGGAGAGAGCTTCGGACGCGTGAATGGCGCGCCGATACCGCTCCCCAAATCCGTCGACGTAGTGGAGAGCCACGGCGGCCGATGTCCAGGCCTCGCTCAACCCGCCGCCGAACATGCGGCGTGTGTGGTACATCCCGTCGAGCAGGTCGCGCGGTCCGGCGAGGATGGCGCCGAACGACGCGTTCAAGTACTTGTAGAGCGAAACGTATACCGTGTCGAATGGCTTGGCGTACTCGGCGACGGCCGTTCCCGTGTAGTCAGACTCGAGGAAGAGCCGCGCCCCGTCGAGGTGCAACCGCATGCCGGCGCGCCGCGCGAGCGTGATGACCGCCGCCCGCTCGGCCGGGTCGAAGACCTGCCCCCGCATGCGGCGGACGGGGCTCTCGATCGACACGACGCCGATTCGCGTGTCGACGCGTCCCGTCGCATTCAGGTCGATCAGCCGCTGCAGCTCAGCGGAGGTGAATGACGCGCGGCCCTCTGCGAGAGGCATCAGCGTGATGTTGCTCAGCGCCTGCACGCAATCGCCGCTGTCCAGATAGATGTGGCTCTCGGCTTGGACTACTGCGCGCCCGCGTCCGCCCGCCAGCGCCCGGATCGCCAGGTTGTTCGCCAGCGTGCCGGTGGGCATGAAGATGGCGCGCTCCTTCCCCAGGAGTGTCGCCATGCGTGATTCGAGCTCCTCCACCACGCCGCCGAGGATGTAGCTGTCGGACACGATGCCGCGATCGGCCAAGGTCGTGAGGACGTGCGCGTACTGCCGCGGTGTGAGCCCTAATCCGTCGCCCGTCAAACGAACGGTGGTGTCTTTGGCGGGATCGTCCGCAGCGACCTGGGGCGCGCCCATGGCGTGGACCTGCGGGACCGGAATCCATGCTGCCGCCGAGACCGTGCCAAGTGCACTCGCGCCGCCCAGCTTGAACAGACGCCGACGTCCCATGCCTCTCGAGAACGCGCCTTTCACGTGCAAGCGAGCCTCACCTTCGCACGGAGTATAGCAGCCAGCCGGCGCGGGCCACCGCCCTGACGGGCCAGGAGCTTTCACCACTCGAGACCCAGCAGTACGCTGCCCTTGCACTCCGCCGGATGACGGAAGAGTTCAAGCGGGTGTGCTCGACCCGGCGGCAAACGGCGCGGGCACGAGCACCCCCTCGGCGACCAACACAGACAGCGCGCGGAGGAAGTCGGTCACGGGCACCGGCGCGACATGTCGACAGTACGTGTCGAACAGATCCGCGACGGTCCGGCCGTCCTGCGAGGCACGTCCCAGCGCAAGAAGGTCGACGCCGGCGACGTACCGAAGGGGAGTCAGCGGCGTGCGAATCGCCTCTTCCACGATGATCTCGTGGCCGCGAACGACGCTATAGGGGACGAGACGAGCCGCGTGGTTCCATCGCCAGCGCACCTCGTCTGCGGTGCGAAGACGCTCGTGCGCGGCTTTGACGTCGGGTCCGCGGAGCAGGGCGTTGACGTCGGGCACGGCGTTGGCCGTGTCCCGTGCCAACGCTCGTCTGGTCCAGAACGGACTGGGGTGGTACGCGGCCGCTTGCTCCGCAAACTCGAGCGTGCGCGCCCGCTCAGCGGCGTACACCTCATGCTCACGGCGAGTGAAGTGGTCGAACGCGATTCCGGCGCGCGACGAGTCGACGAGCGCCGTGTGCAGCGCGACGGCTCCGAGCCAACCTGAGGCGAGCGCCTTCTTCACGCCGAACGAGGAGAGCGGGTCGATGCAGCAGGCCGCGTCGCCGACGAGCAGGAAGGTCGGTCCTGCCATGATCGTCGCCGTGTACATGGAGGCGTCACAGGCCCACACACGCTCGAGCGTCGCGCCAGTCGTGCTGGCGCCGACGTGCCGCGTCTTGTCCAACTCCTTCGCGTAAGCGCGCGCGATCGGACCTCGCGACGTACGCGTCGTGGCGGCGTCGACCACCACGGCGACCTGCCGCGCCGACGGGCTCGATCCGAGCGACCATCCCCAGCCGTCCTCATAGGTTTCGACCAAGGTCCTGTCGCCATAGTTCTCTGGCCACGCCCCGTCGTGGTGCCAGAGCCCGAGGTATGCCTGCATCCGGTGAGCGGGGTCATAGCGACGCAGCCCTTGGCGGGCGACAACGCCGGTTCGTCCCGAGGCGTCGACCACGAATCGTGCCCGAACGCTCTGGGAGGTGCCGGCAGTCTCGTAATAGACTTGGGCCGGATCGCTCCCCTCACATGAGACCGACCGCACGGTCGCTGGCAGGATCTCGGCGCCGGCTGTTTCGGCTTCTCGGAGCAGCAGCGCGTCGAGCTCTGGTCGGAGGACCTGAAGGCCGTGGCTGGCGCCATCAGCGTCGAAGGTTTCGTCGCGGCCGTCGGCGAGCCCCCACCACACAACATTGCCGCGGTTGGCAGGGAAGCCGTGTCGCTCGATCGCGCTGAGCACGCCGATCGCCTGCATCAGTTTGCGACCGCTCGGAGGAATGGACTCGATCTGACCGCGCGTCGGCGCGCGCGGCCGGTTCAAGACGGCGATTCGGTGGCCCCAGGAGGCCAGGAGCCTGGCGATGGCGCTCCCGGCTGGGCCGCCCCCAATCACGACGACATCGAGGCAAGGCTCCGCGCTCATCAGATGCTTGTCCGAACGGCCTTGGCCGTCCGCCGATGCACTGGCCGCTCGCCGATTGTGCCACCAGTTGGTCGTGTGCTGACGTAAAGGTCTGACCTCTCCACACCGATAGGCCGTGAGAACCGTGCCTACGCGTCTTGTCCTGCTGGCAGCGTTGACCCTGGTGGTTGCAGGCGCTGAACCTCGAACCTCCCCAGCACTCGCGTGGGTGGACTGCGCGCCATGGGACGGGCCCGCGTTCAGCGTCGTCGTCGGACGCCCTGGCGACAAGACGGTCGATCCGGAGCGGCCCTGGCTGAGCATCGCGATTTGGCATCCGGTCGGCTCACGTCATGGCGTGACGTACCGGTTCCCGGACAACGAAGGGAAGACCGGCGCCGTGTCTTTCGAGGGCTCCGCCTTCCCAGGCGCGTCCGGTAACGTGAGCTTTCCGCGCGCAACGCCCGCAGACAAGATTCACGGCAGGTTCGATCTCGTCGCGCCGAACGGTCGCCGTCTCTCCGGCCAGTTTCGGGGCGACTGGCAGTCCCGCCAGATGTTCTGCGGCACGTAACGGTCTACGCCCTCGGCGGCCAACGCCACCGCACGTTGAAGGCGTCCGGCGGCAGCGTGAGCGCCGCGACGACGTCGGCTAGGTCAGCTTCGCCACTGTGGGGACCACCAGGTTCTCGCGGCGGGTGTTTGGGGTTGAGCGCGAATCGGCGAGACGAACAAACAGCGAATGCGCTAGGCTCCCGCCCAGCGTCGGAACACGCAGGCCGTGGAAGACAGGCTTCTTCATCTCGACGTTCTGATCCTCGACTGCCAGGCCACCGCTGCCGCCCCTCGCGGTCATCTGCTCGAGGTCGGATGGACGCGCCTGACGTCGATGGCGGTCGCGCGCGCGCAGACCTGTCTCGTGGCGCTTCCTGAGGGCGCGCGGATCCCACCGGCGGTCGCTCGAATCACCGGGATCTCCGACGCGATGGTGCGCACCGGGCAGGACAGACTCACCGTGTGGGCACACGTCGCTCGCGAAACCGCCCGTCTGCCGCGGCCGGCGCCGACGGTCATCCATTTCGCGCGCTTCGAACGGCCCTTCCTGACTTCGCTGGCCCCCGTGGCCGACTCGCCTCTGCTCGACGTGATCTGCACGCATGAAGTCGCACGCAGACTCTTACCCGATCTGCCCCGCCGGTCGCTGCGCGCGTTGGCCGGCTACTTCGGACAAGCCGTCGGGCCGCTGCGTCGCAGCGCGGACCACGTCGAAGCGACCGCCTACGTGTGGCGTGCCCTGGTGGCGCTCCTGGAGTCGCACGGCGTCACGACGTGGAACGCCCTCCGCGCCTGGTTCGCTGCCCCGACCGATCGCCCATCGCATCGCTCGAGGCGGGTGTGGCCGATCGCGCGTGAGCTGCGGCTCGACCTGCCTGACGCTCCCGGAGTCTACCGCCTGCTGCGCCGCAGCGGCGATGTGCTCTACATCGGCAAAGCCGTGTCGCTTCGGCGGCGTGTCAACAGCTACTTCCGTCACCAGACCGGCGTGTCCGAGCGGATGCTCGAGATGCTGACCCATGCCCGCGACGTCTCGTTCCAGCTCGTGTCGACGGCGCTGGAGGCCGCCCTGCTCGAGCCCGACGAGATCAAGCGCCACCGCCCTCCGTACAACATCGCGCTCACCGAAGACGATCGGATGCTGTGGTTCGCTTCGGCCGATTTCGCGCAGCGAGCCACATGCCCTTCAGACGCCCGTCGGGTGGGCCCGATCGCATCTCCGGACACCATCGATCGTTTCGCGGCCCTCGCGCACGATCGTGCCGATGTCCTGTCGCAAGGCCGTTGGGGTCCTGACGCCGCCACGTTCGAGGCCGGACTGACCCGACTGCGCGACGCGCATCGCGAGTTGAAGCGCATGGATTGCGCGCCGCGCGCGCGGCTGTTGCGCCTCGGCGTCGGGTTGTGGCGTGAAGGCCGGCGTGATCATGACCTGGATCACGACGATGCGGAGCGCGAGAGCCGAGAGCTGCCCTGGACCCCGGAACTCGTCGAACGCGCGCTCGAGTGGATCGCCGTGCGCGCGATCCTCGCACGACGCCGTGCGCGCTGGCTCACGCGTCTCATGGACGCCGCGATCGTGTGGCGCGAGCCTGGTAGCGACCGGACGCGCCTGTTGATGCTGGAGCGAGGCGACGTGGTGTCGTGCACCGACACATCGCCGGACCGAGGCGTGCCACTGGCCCCCGGCCGCGAACGGCCCGAGGCGGAGCAGCGCGCGGCGCTGACGCTGGCACGCTACGACCGCCTGCGCGTGGTGACCACGGAGCTGAAGCGGGTGATAGCCGCCGGCGGGTTCGTGGCAGTCCACCAGCGCACGAGGCCGGCTCTCACCGGCGCGCGGCTAGATGCCGCGCTGTCCAAGGTGTGACGCGCGCGGCGTTCGCGTCGCGTTCGCCGGGTTCCCGTATACACGGGGGATTCGCGATCGATTCCAGGCCGTCTTCGCCCAGGCGGTCCGCGGCGCGTGACGACGTCCGGTCTGGCGCGCGACGAGTGCATCCGCGCCACGCCCGACGATGCGTTGTCCAGCTCCGCTGCGTCGGCGACGTCCGCGCGTCACTGACCGCCGAAGCGCCGCGGTTGATGGCGGGACATCGGAACGTCACGCCCGCGGAATCTGTTATTCCAGTGCCGCGCCACGGCCATGAACTCGAGCAGGAATCGCGCGACGCCGACGTGGACCTGCATTCCCGCGATCCGCCTTAACGCTTGACAGACTCGCCGCGTGGTTCGCCGATGCGATGCCGCCCGAGAAACACACGGATGGCTTTATAGGCTCGCTCCATCTCGTGAGTCTTAAACCCGCCGTGGCCGCCGCCCTCGACCGTGATCAGCTCGTTCGGCACGCCGGCTCCATCCAGAGCTTTGTGCAGCCGCGTGGCCTGGTCGTAAGGCACCACCGGATCGGCGCTGCCGTGAATGGTCAAGACCGGTGGGAGCCCACGCCGCACGTACGTTGTTGGGGAGACTCGTTTCGCCGTGGTCGCGCGGTCCGGAGCGCTACCGAGCCAGGCCTCGGTGAAATTTCCGGATGATCCGGGCTTGCGCTTCATCAAATCCTCCACGTCGGTGATGCCATACCAATTGATGACGCCGGCAACCGTCAACTCGCGGGTCGAGAGCTCGCCGGTCGTCCAGGTGCGGCGTCGATCACCGGGACACTGGCGATCGAGTCCGGCCGATTCGGGTAGGAACCCGGTTGTGAGCGCGAGATGGCCGCCCGCCGAGTTGCCGGTGACCACAATGTTGTCAACGTCGAAGTTGTACTGCTTCGCGTTCTGATTCACCCATCGCAACGCACATCGGCAATCCTCGACGGCAGCCGGTGCGTGGGCAACATCTGCCATGCGGTACTCAACGTTCACGACCGCCCAACCCATCTCGAGGTACGGCAGGAACGCAAACAACGAGCTGTCCTTCGAGCCATTGGTCCAGCCACCGCCGTGGAAGTAGACGAGCGTGGGCGTCGCGCTGGCAGCGGTCGGCCGATACACGTCGAGCTTGAGGTCCCAGCCAGCCGCGCGCAGATAGGTGACGTTCGGCGTGAGGCTGTAGCTGTCCGCTACGTGGATGAACTTGGTTGGTGCGTCGACGGTCTGCGCGACCGCAAGGCCGACACGTGCGATGCACGAGAGGATGATGCTGATCGCGACCATGGCAAAGCGTGTCATCGAGGTTTCTCCCTGTGTGTTTGGCAGCGTGTTCGAAGTCGACGAGTCTGGTCGGTGTTGGACAGGCCACTCGTACTCGTCGCAGGAGCTCCTAGCGGCTGACGTCAGGTCAGCCACGGGCGATTGTGGACTACGGCCGAGTCGAAGGGGCGGGTTCATACAAGGTGTGTCGCAGTTCTCCCGTCAGGTAGTCGATTTCGTCGCCTGACCGGTTCAAGAGCGTGAGCGCTCGACGCACCATCTCGACGCCGCCCTCGAATTCAGGCTGAACGACGGCGTCGACGCGCAACGTTCGGAGGTCAGCGATGTGCTTCGCGGCGACGGCACGCGCGACGACGAAGACTCGAGGACTGATCTGCCTGGCCCGCTCAATCCCCAGGCTGATCGATTTCCAGTCGGGCACCGCCAACACGAGCATGCGGGCGTGAACGATCCCAGCCGCCCGCAAGATGTCCTCGTGGCCAACATCGCCCCACAGGGCGGGCACGCCCTCATCGATGGCACGGGTCACCGTCTCGTGGTGCAGGTCGATGACGGCAAACGGGACTCCCGCACGCTGGAGCGCGTCGACCACCGCGTGCCCCGTTCGCCCGAAGCCCGCCACCACGACATGATCCTCCAAGACCGGCAGAGGCGGCTCGCCCAGTGGTCTGGGAGACGCACGTCGGCGTCGCCGCACCCAGGCGCGCGCCACCGGTAGGAGCCCTGGAAACACCACCGGCGAGAGGGCCATGGATAGTACCGTGCACGTCAAGGCCAGATTGTAGGTGTCGTCGCCGATGAACTGGCCGGCGC
The DNA here is from genome assembly GCA_016871175.1 of Acidimicrobiia bacterium. Taxonomy (GTDB): domain Bacteria; phylum Acidobacteriota; class Vicinamibacteria; order Vicinamibacterales; family CAVVIG01; genus VFZL01. The sequence continues at coordinate 143,127 of VFZL01000002.1, forward strand.
GCCCGGCGCGTGCCAACACGAAGCTGAACTCGCCGATCTGCGACAGTCCGAGACCCACGATCCAGTGTGCCAGGTTGCCGTAGCCGAACACGCGCGCGAGCAGCCCACAGATCAGGGCCTTGCCCGTCACGATCGCCACGACGAGGACCACGACCTCCCGGGCGTGGGTCAAGGCGTAGGCGGGATCGAACAGCATGCCCACCGTCACGAAGAACAAGAGGCCGAAGACGTCCCGCAGCGGGCCGATGTCGGCCAGAGCCTGGTGGCTGAGCTCCGACTCGCTGAGGACCATGCCCGCCACGAACGCGCCGATCGCGAACGACAGCCCGAGCTGATACGCCACGGATCCGATGCCGACGCCGGCCGCGACCACCGCGATCAGGAACAGCTCGCGGGACTCCAATCGTCCGACACGACGCAGCAGGGACGGCAGGACTCGCGTTCCGACGAACACCATCCCGAGGAGAAACAGCGCTGCCACCCCAGCCGCCCCGGCCACGCCCGCCCACACTTCGCCGCCGCGTCCGAGCTGCGGCAGGACGATCAGCATCGGCACAACCGCAAGGTCCTGGACGACGAGGAGGCCGACCATCACCCGGCTCGCCAGCGTTGTGGTCGTCCCCGTCGTCGCCAGGACCTTCAGCACGACCATCGTGCTCGACAGTGCCACCATCGCACCGAACCACGCCGCATCGCTCCTGGGCATTCCCGTGATGGCCATCGCGACGCCGGCGCCGAAGAGGGCCGTCAGGACGATCTGGATGGGGCCGCCGATCAGCGCGATCCGACGGACCGGCCGAAGGTCGCGGAGGGAAACCTCGAGCCCAAGTGCGAACAGAAGCAGCGCCACGCCGACTTCGGCGAGGAACTCGATGTCCTCGAAGTGTATGACGGTCGGCCCCGCTGTGTGCGGGCCGACCGCGATGCCAGCGGCGACGTAGCCGACTAGGAGCGGAAGGCGAAGCGCGCGGGCCCCGAGCGCCCCGACGAACCCCGCGACGACGATGAGTACGAAATCGTCAGCGATCCCCATGATTCGCAGCCTACTGGGCACCGCCGGCAGGCGACCGTCGGTCTGCAGGGCGGTCACCCCGTCGCCCAGCTGCGCGTCGATCCATCCGGAGGCGCTGTCTCTTCGCGCGTTCTGTAGCGGAAGTCGCTGATGGGACTTCCGTGGGTCCTCTGTCCGCGTCCCCGTAGACGTGGACCTTCTCGCGAAGGATTGTCACCCGCTCTGGCCTCCAACGAGGTGCGTCCGCACCAGCGCCAACCATCAGGGGGTTCAACATGAGCGTGCGTCGATCGTCAACCTGGATTCGCAGCGTCCTCTTCTCCGTTGCCGTCGTCGCGGTCCTCGCGCCACTGGCTGCCGGCCAGCGATTGTTGTTGCCCCGACCGTTTCCGGTCGCCGAGTTGTTCCTCGAGCTCAACAACACTGACGGCGACCTCGGGATGCATTCCAACCTGGATGGCGGCGGTTGGACGCAACTCGAAGTGGAGGGACCAAGTGGCCGTCCACTCCTGGGGATTGTCACCACTGGTCCCCTCCGGCGGCAAGCGCTGACGCAGCTTTCGTTCGAGAGTACGGAGCCGCCCTTCGACGAGCTCGACCCGGACGTGTTCTTTCGTCGCTTCCCAGAGGGCACCCATGAGATTTCGGCTCGAGCGCAGGACCAAGAGTACGAGAGCCGAGTCTACCTCTCGCATGTCCTTGCGGCACCCGCCGAGGCCACTGTGCCAGGTCAGCCTGCCGCAGAGAGTTGCACGTCGGAACCCTTGCCGGAGGTGTCCGGTCCGGTCCTCATCGACTGGCAACCGGTGACGGCCTCGCATCCGGAGCTGGGACGACCCGGGCAGGTCACGATCTCACGCTATCAGCTCTTCGTCCAGCAGGATGACACGAAGCTGAGCCTTGACCTTCGACCGGACGTGACGGAGTTCGAGATCCCGGCGAGCCTTACTGTGGCAGGCGGCGTGTTCAAGTTCGAGATCATCGCGCGAACGACAACCGGGAACAACACGGCGATCGAAAGCTGTTTTCGCGTGCCGAAACGCTGAGGCACGCGCCTCGCGCGCGCGCGGATGACCAACCCTCGGCACCATCTCGGCGAGTTGCGAAGCGATACCCGGGGTGGACCGAGGCGCACCCGCCGATGCCCTTACTCCAACGGCTGGATCCGGACGAACATCTGCGTCAGGAAGTCCGGATACCAAATCGTCGGCGGCGTCGTCGAGTTGTCGATCCACTGGAAGCGATTGAGCGCGATCGGCTCGTCGTTTTCGTAGCAACACGTAGGCGTTGCCAGATAGGCGACCAGATCGGAGAGACCTGCCTCGCTGAGCGTGTGGCGGAACGCGGGCATCCTCGGGCCGCCGTTCTTGATCCTGGCGGTGACAGCGTCTTGGGTCTTCATGCGCGAGACCACACTCCCGAGCGCAGGTCCGACCAAACCGCTCTTGTCGCCTTTGCGACCGCCCTGGTTGTGGCACATCCAGCACTTGTAGAAATAGATCGTTTCACCCCGAGCCGCGCCGCTCGACGCAACCTCGTTGTTGGTGAGGACCTCGTACGTACGTTGATACCGGTCGACGAGCGCAGTCTCTGAGGGACTGCGTGGCGTCTGCTGTGACGCGAGCGAGACGACGAAGAGGTCGCACATCAAGACGGCGATGAGGATCGGCTGAGACGTTCGAGGTCGTGTCATCTCCTTCTCCTCCGATGCGGTGGCGTGGGCCCGTGCCGCGGCCGTTGCGGGGCGAAGCCAGGGGGCCGAAAGATCGGGTTGAACTCGTGCCCGGCACCCTCAAGGCACGCCAGGCGCGACCCCGCGTGCGAGCCCCATCGCCCATATCGCGTTTTCAGACGGCGGGTCCACGGGCGCCAGTGGTGGCCTGCCACAGCGTGAGCGCGGCGCGCGCCTTCCAGATCGACTCGAGTACGGCTGACACGTGCTGATCGTCGGAGAACGGACTGAGGATGTACGACTTCAGCGCCACGATCGGCTCACCGTACGTCGTCTTGCGATAGCAATCCGTCATCGAGATGACGACACCCTGCCCCTGGAGCGCGTCGGCTTGAACCAGCTCGAAAATCCGACGGTTGTACTCGTTGTGCGCCAGCAGTTGTGCGCGACAAGCCGGATCGGTCCGCTCCTGCTCGGGCACGCTGAACGTATCCACGCCGTCCGGATACACGCGGAACAACGTCACCGGTCCGAAGTTCTCGCTGTTGAGAACGGTCGTGGACGCGTGCCCGTCCAACTGCTCACGCAGTTCCTCCGCCATCGAAACGACGTGACCGAGCAGCGCTTGGAGCCCCTGCCGGCCAAAGAGCCGGAGGTTGGCCAGTGCGGCCAGTGGGCCTGTCCCAGCGCGCGTGGTCTCGAGCGTGAATCGACCCGGATGGCGCGTGCCGGACTGGAAGATGTACGGCGTGTCTTCGGACCGGTGCGCCAGACGCTCGAGATCGCGGCCGTCCTTCACCAACACCGCGCTCGAGACGTACGGGGCGAAGCCCGTCTTGTGGAAGTCGACCCCGACCGAATCGGCGAGGCGCAGGTGTCGAATGCGTCGCGCGGTGCCCGCGAGCGCGCGCACGGTCCGATGGCGAAAGCCGAGCGGATTGCGATCCGGATCGTAATCATTGAAGACACTCCACGCCCAGCCGATCACGGCGTCCGCGTGGATATGGGGGGTGTAATCGAGGCGATGCTCGCGAACAACGGCGTCACGGACTTTCACCATGCCTGCGAGATCGTCGAGGCCGAAGGCATCGGTCGTGCCCATGGTAGCCATGATGCACGCCACGCGTTGACCCGAGACAACGATGCGCTTGAGCGTCTGTTCGAACGCATCGAGACGGATCTGATTGTCCTCCGTCGTCGGCACGCGCACGAGCTGCTCTTCGCCGAGCCCGAGCCAATTCACGATCATCAAACAGGCATAGTGGGCCTGATCCGAGCAGATGACGACGGCTGGCTCGCGGAGGCCCTGGCGCCGGGCGTCGGGCAGCGCTTTGTCCAGACCAATCTTGGCGCCGTACAACATGGTTCCCGTGCCGCCGAACGTGAACACTCCGTCCGACGTCGCCGGGTCGTAGCCGATGAGCGATCCGGTCATGGCGATGGCTTCGACTTCCGCCAGCGCGATTTGCTGCGACGTCTCTTCGCTCACCAGATTCGGGTTGTAGATCGATGGGAGGAGCCCGCCGATGATGCTGGGAATTGTCGGAGACGGGACGACGTTGATCTGTGCGCGGGGATGACCCCAGATGAACATCCCCGAGAAGTGCCTCACCAGATCCGCAGTGACCGCCTCGAGTGAGCTGGGCGCGTCCGCGACCTGTTGCTGACGTGCGGCGTCGTAGTCCAGGGTGACGGGCACGCCCAACATCGGTGCCACCGACTTCAGCGCGTCAAGCTGGTCGAGGGCTCGGAGAAACGAGAACACGAAGTACGCGTCGTGCATCCGGTCGGAAACGGGCGCCGGAAACGCGGTCCGCAGTTGGGCGACGAGATCCTTGTAGGGCTGCGTCATGTCCCGGTCAGTGTAGCGCTCCCGAGTCACCTCGTCCCCGGATCTCGGTGCGCACGACGCACAACGCGCTGTCGACCCCTGTGAGTTGGCACAAAAGGGCCTCGTCCATCGGCTAGGCTGGAGCCCGTTCCGCCCTCTTTCGCCGCGAGGGTTGCCCGAGTACAGTTTGCCTTTGAATGACAACGCTCGACATATCGGTGGTGGCCGTGTATCTCCTCGCGGTCCTCGCGGTCAACCGCCGGTGGGCCGACAGCGTCGACGCCTCTGCCTGGCTCACGTCGAGGAACTCCATTGGCACTGGTTTTCTTGTCTTCACCGTGGTGTCGACCAACGTGGGCGCCGGCACCATCATCGGCACCGCGGGCGCCACGGCGCACCTAGGCATCGGGCTCGGCGTGACCTACGGCGTGGGCGTCATGATCGGGTTCTGGATCATGGCCGTCATGACCCGGCGGATTCGCGCGATCGCGCCGAGCCACGAGCGGTCTTCCTTCTCTGAGTTCTTCCGTCGACGCTACTCGCCGGCTGTGGGCGTGGCGGTGGGCCTCGCCATTGCGTTCCTCTACTTCTTCTACCTCGCGGCCCAGTTTCGGGCGCTCAGCGGCATCCTCGAAGTGTGGGGCGGATGGGACACGCGCATCGCCGGAGTCGCCGCGGCGTTCCTCGTCATCTGGATGACGGCCGGCGCCGGCATCCGCAGCGACATGTACACCGATGCGTTGCACTTCTGGGCGATGGTCGTGACGATGGTGGCGATCGTGGTGATCGAGCTCGCGCGACAGGGCGGCGCGAACGGCGTCGTCGCAGCGCTCATCGCTCAACAGCGATGGGAACCGCTCGCGAATCCGTACACGTTCGCGGGGCCGACGTTTGTGTGGCTCGGCATCGGCACCGGCGCGCTCCTCGGACTACCGGCCATGGAGAACTGGCAGCGGATCGACGCCGCGATCGACACGCGGGGTGCACGGCGAGCCTTTCTGTGGGCCGGACTCCTCAACGCACTCTTCTTTGCGGCCGCCGTGACGCTCGGCCTCGTCGCCGCGGCGGCGCTGCCGGCAGACACCCCGTCGAATCACGTCCTGTTCAAGCTCATCCAGTATTCGTTGCCGCCCGGGCTGGTCGGTTTGGCAGTGGTGGGGCTCTTCGCGGCGCTGATGTCGACCGCCAACACGATGCTCATGGTCGCGGTGGCCGTGTTGCTGTCAGACATCCTGTACGGGGATAGAGACGCGCTCCCGGAGGTGCCGAACCTGCTGCGCACGACGCGTCGACTGACGTGGGCCGTGGGACTCACGGGGTTGGCCATTGCGTTTTTACAGCCGCAGATCGTCAGCCTGATTCAGACGGCCCTCTGGGGATCCGGCATCTTGCTTCCGGCGATCGTCGGAGGCCTGTTCTGGTCGCGCGCGAACGCCGCGGCGGCCCTCGGGAGCATCGTCGTCGGATTTCCGCTGAACTTCGGCCTGTCGTTCGTGCCCGGTCTGCAGGATACCGCATGGATTCCGGCGCTCGGCGCCGCCACCGCCGTGTTCGTGGGGTTGTCGCTCGTCCGGCGGGGCCAAACACTCGGCGAGCTCCCGGACGGCGACAGCCGCGCGGATGTCACCATCTCCGCTGTGCGGGTCAACGCCGTGGACGCTGTTGTTTCAGACAAATCACCCTGAATCCGGTCGAATTATTGCCGTTCCGGTTCCTGCCCCTGGTGTAGGATCCCACCCAATTCCCATGCAGTCCCGGGGAAGGCCGCTGGTCGGCCAAGCGTCCAGAGAGGGCTACGATCTATGGTCAGACGTCTCGGAGTTGTTTCGCTGGTCGTCGGCGTCATCCTCGCCGGAGCGGGCCATGCGGCCGCGGCCACCGCGGGTCAGACCGCAGCGCCCGGATCCAAGGCGCAGACGTCCCCGGCCCCACCCACCAGGGCCGTCCTCGACAAATACTGTGTCACCTGCCACAGCGAGCGGCTGAAGACCGGTGGATTGACCCTGCAGAAGGTCAATGTGGACGACATCCCGGTCGGAGCGGAGCTCTGGGAGAGGGTCGTGCGGAAATTGCGCACCGGATCGATGCCGCCAGCAGGCGCGCCTCGGCCGGATGCCGCCACTCTGGGGGCCATTGCCACGTGGCTCGAGGACGAAATCGATCGCGACGCGATCGCGCGACCTCGGCCGGGCCGCACGGAAGCGCTGCATCGCTTGAACCGATCCGAGTACCAGAACGCGGTCCGCGACGTGCTCGCGCTCGACGTGGACGCCGCGGCGCTCGTCCCGGCGGACGATCAGAGCTACGGCTTCGACAACATCGCCGGCGTGCTCAAGATGTCGCCGACGCTGCTCGAGCGGTACATGGAGGCTTCCAGGACGATCAGCCGCCTCGCCGTGGGCGCCGCCGTGCCACCCACCGCGGAGACATTCCGCGTCAAGTCGGATCTCTCGCAATATGAACACCTGGCCGACCTGCCGTTCGGAACCCGCGGCGGGATGGCGTTCGAGTATCACTTCCCAAGGGACGGCGAGTACTCGTTCAAGGTGGACATGCTCGATCTGTTTTCTGGCGCTCAGTTGAAGGAGCCGCATCAGCTCGAGATCGCGATCGACGGTCAGCGTGTCCACGTGTTCCGGCTCGTGCCGAAGGACTCGAAAGAGGAGGCGGCGTATTCCACCACGGCATCGCTCGAGACACGGGCGAGCGTGAAGGCCGGTCCTCACCACGTCACGGCCACCTTCATCAAGAAGACCAACGCGCTGGCTGAGTCCACGCGCGAGCCGTTCGCGCGGCCGCACGGTGAAGGGGACTTCTTGCTGTACCAGCCGCACATCGGCACGGTGACGGTCGCGGGTCCGTTCAGCGCGAGCGCTGTCGGCGACACGCCCAGCCGGCGCCGCATCTTCACATGCCGACCCACGTCGGTAGCCGATGAAGACGTGTGCGCCCGGAAGATCATCTCGACGCTGGCGCGCCGGGCCTATCGGCGTCCGGTCGCCGATGCGGACGTGCAGCCGCTCCTCACGTTCTATCGAGAGGCGAAAACCGGCCGAGGATTCGATGGCGGCATCGAGCGGGCGATCCAAGCGCTGCTCGTGAGCCCGTCGTTCCTTTATCGCGTCGAGCGTGAGAGTGCGAGCGCATCATCCTCCGGTGTGTATCGCGTGTCGACCATCGAGCTGGCGTCGCGGCTGTCGTTCTTCCTCTGGAGCAGTATTCCGGATGACGAGCTGCTGACGGTGGCGACCCAGGGACGTCTTTCGGATCCCACGGTGCTGGCTGCGCAGGTTCGGCGGATGCTCAAGGATCCGAAGTCCGCGGCGCTTGCGTCGAACTTCGCGGCGCAGTGGCTCCGGCTCCGAAACCTCGAGGGCGCCACCCCGGACGATGTGATCTTCCCGAACTTCACGGACAACCTCCGCACGGAGTTCGTCAAGGAAACCGAGCTCTTCTTCCAAAGCATCGTCCAAGAGGATCGCGGCGTCGTCGAGCTGTTGACGGCGGACTACACGTTCCTCACCGAGCGGCTCGCCAAGTTCTACGACGTCCCCCACGTCTACGGCAGCGGGTTCCGGCGCGTGAGGCTGACCGACGAACGGCGTCGCGGACTGCTGGGACAGGGGAGCATCCTCACGGTGACGTCGTATGGCGACCGCACCTCGCCGGTGGGACGTGGCAAATGGGTTCTCGAGAACGTGCTCGGAACGCCGCCGCCACCGCCGCCGCCAAACGTGCCCGCGCTGCAGGAGAACGGGACCAACGGCAAGCTGCTGTCCATGCGCGAGCGGATGAGCGCGCACCGTGCGAACCCGGTGTGCGCGAGCTGCCACTCGCGGATGGATCCGCTCGGGTTCGCCTTGGAGAACTTCGACGCGACCGGCCGTTGGCGCCTACGAGGCGATGACGGGCGGACGGTGGACGCGTCGGGGGCGATGCCCGACGGCACGAAGTTCGACGGGCCGGTTGAGCTGCGGGCGCAGCTGGTCAAGAACGCGGAGCAGTTCGTGACCGTCGTCGCCGAGAAGTTGTTGACTTATGGACTTGGGCGAGGGGTCGAGTACTACGACGCGTCGTCGGTCCGGCGCGTCGTGCGGGGTGCGGCGCAGAGCAAGTACCGATTCTCGGACGTCATCATTGGGCTCGTGACGAGCACACCATTTCAGATGCGCGCGGTCCCCGAGGCGAAGGTCCAGGCAATCGCGAATTGAAGAGTGATGATCGAAGATTGAAGATTGGGAAACGGACGAGGAGCCAAGCATGTTTGTGACCAAGATGGCGTTGCCGCGGCGGACGTTCCTGCGTGGGATGGGTGTGAGCCTTGCGCTGCCGTTCCTGGACGCGATGGTGCCGGCGTTGGTTCCCGTCGCGAAGGCGGCCGAGATCCCGCGCCGGCTCGGGTTCGTGTACATCCCCAACGGCGCTGCGATGCCCTTCTGGCAGCCGAATGGCGAAGGTGTCCTGACCGAGCTCTCGCCCACGCTCAAGGTGCTCGAACCGTTCCGCGACCAGGTGATCGTCCCGATCGGTCTCAGCCAGAAGCAGGCGGAGTCGTTCGGCGACGGCAATGGCGAGCACTCGCGCGCGGGTACCGTCTGGTTGAGCGGCGTGCACCCGAAGCACACCGAAGGCGCCGACGTCCGCAACGGCCCGACTGCCGATCAAATCGCCGCCATGGAGCTCGGAAAGAACACTGCGCTCCGCTCGCTCGAGTTGGCGATGGAGCAGACGTACCTCATCGGCAACTGCGACAACGGCTACAGCTGCGTCTACACGAACAGCATCTCCTGGCGGACCGCGACCGATCCGAATCCGATGGAGACCAATCCGAGGATCGTGTTCCAGCGTTTGTTCGGAGATGGCGGATCGGCAGCGGATCGGTTGGCGCAGGCACGCCACGACCGCAGCATTCTGGATTGGGTGACCGCGGACCTCGCGAAGCTGCAGACCAGTCTGGGCGCCGCCGATCGCCACATCCTCGGCGACTATGTCGACTCGGTCCGTGAGCTCGAGCGCCGCATTCAGGTCGCCGAGCGGCAGGCGGGCGAGTCACCCCTCACCTTGCCGGACCGACCGGTGGGTGCGCCGGAGTCGTACGACGAGCACGCCAAGCTGATGTTCGATCTCACGGCGCTCGCCTTCCAGGCGGATATCACACGCGTGTTCGTGTTCACGCTCGGAAAGGAACAGACCAATCGAGCGTACCCAGAGCTCGGTGTGGTCGGCGCGCATCACGCGATCTCCCACCATCAGAAGGATCCGGTGAAGCTGGAGCAGGCGGCGAAGATCAACACGTACCACTTGTCGCTCACCGCGCACTTCCTCGACAAGCTGAAGTCCACGAAGGAAGGCGACGGCACGATGCTCGACAACACGTTGGTGCTCCACGGCGGCGGCATCAGCGACGCGGATCAGCACTCGCACATCGACTTGCCGCTGGTCCTGGTTGGCGGAGCAGGCGGGCTGAAGGGCGGGCGTATCCTTCGCCATTCAGTGGACACGCCGATGAACAACCTGCTGCTGTCCATGCTCGATCGCGTCGGCGTGCCAGCCGAGAGGTTCGGCGACGCGACCGGCCGGCTGCAGCTGGCGCCACTGTCAGGGGTGTAGCATGAAATCCACCACGGGCGTGTGGCTGTTGACCGGTTTGCTCGGTGCGGCCCCCGCTGTGTACGCGGCCGGGGATCCCGCCGTGCTCGACGCCGTCAGGCGCGGCGACGTGACGGCGATGCGCGCGTTGCTGAAGTCTCGCGCGGACGTCAACGCGCCGTCTCCGGATGGGACGACGGCGCTGCACTGGGCTGCGAGCCGGAATGACGTCGAAGCGGTGAATCTCCTGATTCGCGCCGGCGCTGACGTCAAGAAGGCCAACCGGTATGGCGTCACCCCGCTCCTGCTCGCGTGTGAAACCGGCGGACCGGAAACCGTTCAGGCCCTGCTCAAGGCGGGCGCGAGCGCGAACGAGAGCCTGCCCGAGGGAGAAACCGCGCTCATGGTTGCGGCGCGCAGCGACAAGCCCGAGGTGCTCAAGCTGCTCGTCGCGTCCGGTGCCACGGTGGATGCGCGCGAGAAGTGGCGCGGACAGACGGCGATGATGTGGGCCGCCGCCGAGGGGCATGCCGGCGTGATCAAGACCCTGGTCGAGCTCGGTGCGGACGTCAAGGCGAGAACGGACGGCGGATTCACGCCGTTCCTCTTTGCGGCGAGGGCTGGAAGGATCGAGGCCGTGAAGGCGCTGCTCGCTGCCGGCGCGGACATCAACGACGCGATCCAGCCGAAGGGCTCTCCGACGCCGACGCTGATGAGCGGTGTCACCGTCGGTGGAGCCACGGCTCTTCGTCCGTCTGGAAACGGCGCTGGCACGAGCGCGCTCATCCTCGCGCTGATGAACAAGCGGTGGGATCTGGCCGTGACGCTCGTCGAGAGTGGCGCGGATCCCAACGACGCACGCGTCGGCTGGGCGCCGCTTCACGAACTCGCGTACATCCGGAGGCCGAACCTCGGGAAGGGGCTGCCCTCCGCCGAGGAGCGCGAGTACCGCGACACCCTGGAGGTCGCCAAGGCGCTCATCGATCGCGGCGCACACGTCAATGCCCGTCAGGCCATCGAGCGTCGCGACGGAGCGCGCAATGACCTGAATCGCGTCGGCGCCACGCCGCTGCTGCTGGCCGCCAAGCACGCGGACGTGCCGTTCATGAAGTTTCTCGCGTCGCATGGCGCTGACCCGAAGATCGCAACGGGCGACGACACGTCGTTGCTCATGGCCGCGTCCGGCGTGGGCGTCTTCAACGTTGGCGAGAGCGCTGGCACGAACGAGGAGGCGTTCGAGGCGACGAAGCTTGCGTGGGAGCTCGGCAGCACCGACGTGAACGCGGCGGACGCCACTGGCTGGACCGCCCTCCACGGCGCCACGAAGCGCGGATCCAGGGACATCACGCGCTTTCTGATCGAGCAAGGGTACAGCGCCTTCGACTCGAAGACGAAGGAAGGCTGGACCGCACTGCGCATCGCGGACGGCGTGTTCGTCGGCGCGACGGTGAAGCGCTCCGACGAGACCGCCGAACTCATCCGAGAGATGATGCGAGCGCGCGGGCTGACGCCACCCGAGAAGGTGGTCAACGACGTCGCGGATCGACAGCCGGCGAAGTAATCGCCACGACGACACGCCGCGAAAGGGCGCGCCCGCCGGAAGGGTCGTCGATGTCACGTCCTAGCAGGCGGTGCTCCACTGGGCGCAGTCCTTCGGCTCTGTGCCCTTGATCTCCACGAAGATCGACCGTGACGGCTTGGCCGTCGCGGCTTCAACCTCGGCATGCGGACCCAAGCCCGCCTTAGTGAACGAGAGGCCACCACGGTTCGCGGGCGTTAATCGCTGGGTGGCCCCCGTCCCCGTCGAGCTGACGATCTTCTGGAGATCGGGTCCAAGCACCTCGATCGTGCCGGGCTCCACCTGGAACGTCAGGATGTCGCGCAGGTGCTTGTGGACGAACGGCGTCTTCGGACGTCCGATCTGCTCCCAGACGATAACCTGATCGTTCTCGAAGATCTTCGTCGCGCCCTCACGCGGAAATTGGGGTGGCCACTTCTGCGGCCCCTTCGCGGGCTGTGCCGCCACCACGCCAGCCAGGCCGGCGATCGCCATGCAGCTCGCGAGCGCGAACCAGAGTCGTTGTCGTGAGATGAGACGCATCGATCACCTCGCCAATTTGTTGCCTGCGATCCACACCGAGTCGATCTCGCGCGTGTGACGGATGTCTGTCAGCGGATTCGCGGTAAGGACGATCAGGTCCGCCCACTTGCCGCGCTCGAGCGTGCCCAGGTCGTCGATGCGAAGTGCTCGCGCCGCGGCCCCAGTAGCCGAGACCAGAGCTTGCATCGGGCTCAGCCCGGCCTTGACCATCAGCTCAATCTCTCGATGCTCGTTGTAGCCTTGCCAGCGGCCCACCACGGCGCCGCTATCGGTTCCCATCGCCACCGTCACGCCACCATCGACGAGGAGCTTCACATTCCGCATGCCCTGCTCGAGGGATTTCTTCGTCATCTGGGCTTCGGAGCTCCCGCGGATCTTGTCGTGGAAAGTCGGAGCGGAGACCTCCTTGAGATCGAAGCGGAAGGTGGCGATGCCTTTCTGGAAGAACGGCTCCTTGACGTAGGTGGGGCCTGATTCAAATTCGAACACGGCCACGTCGCGAGTCAAGGTCGGAATGTACCCGACGTTCTTCGCCTTCAGCGTGGCAATGAACGCCTTGTCGACGTCCTGATCACGAATGCTGTGAGCGATGACGTCGAGACCCGCGTCGACCAGCTGCTTTGCTTGATCGAGGTAGAAGAGGTGTGCCGCCACCCGCAGCTTGTGCTTGTGCGCTTGCTCGATGACGGCGCGGTAGACATCCGGTGCCATGTCGCCTGCCGTCTTGAACTGCGTGGGGCTGCCTGTTCGCGAGCCGTCGGCGAATGCCAGCCGATTCATGCGCGTCTTGACCATGTTCACGCGCTGCGAAGCGACTTTGTCGACCTTCTGCCTGGCGTCGTCGACCGACTCGCCGACCACCGCGGCGCCGGCGGTGTACAGACGCGCCCGATCGAGCGCTCCGCGTGCCTGTTCTTCGTGGAGCTTGACACTCTCGACGCCATCGTCGCCGAGGCTCTGGAGGGTCGTCACGCCGTATCCAGCGTAGAGGCGGAGCTGCTGGAGGATCTGCTCACGCAGCGGAAGGGCCTTGTCGCCAGCACCCAGATGTCCATGCGCGTTGATGAACCCGGGCACGATGGTCCTGCCCGTGAGGTCGACGGTGGTCGCACCGGCCGGTGGGGTGACGGCGGACGACGGACCGACGGACTCGATGCGACCGCCGTTGATGACGATGGTGGCGCGCTCGATAGCGGGGCGTCCCGTGCCATCGATGAGGCGCGCATTCGCCAGGGCGACGGCAGCACCCGCGCTGGCCTGCGCCTGTGGACGAACGCTCGCGAAAGGTAGGAGCGCCAGGATCCCGCATGCGGTCACGAGCACGCGTGTCCGCCAGACCTTCTTCACGTGACACCTCCTCGCGCGAGATCGGCGGAACGACCTTACTTTCCGAGCTCGCGGTAGATCTTCTCGATGTTCTCTTTCGCTCGGGACAGGTCGTAGCCCTTGTAACGCTCAGGCATCTGCAGCGTGGCGGCCGCCTGCTCGGCCGTCTTGCCAGCCGCGAAGGCCTGACGCACCGATGCGACGAAGTCCTTCAGGAACTCTGAGTATTCTTGCGTCTCGGCCCAGGTCATCGTTCGGGGGTTGGCAAAGATGGCGGACGGCGATCTTGGGTCGGCCATTGAGGCCGACGCGTCGACCCGTCCAGTCGTGACACGCGCGATGTTCTTCAGCTCTGCCACGGCTTTGGCCACGGTCTCCGCGATTGCGATCACGCTACCGCCGTTGGCGGTGTCGACAGCCGGCAGCGCTTTCGACGGGAAGAGGTCGCCGAAGTGCGCGAGCCGCTTTTCGGGGAAGACGACGACGAGGTCACCGTCGGTGTAGGCGTTGCCGAAGTAGTAGAGATCGATCCGATCCAGGCCGTCGAGCAGCGTCAGGCGGTCGGTCACGATCTTGTTGGGCAACGCCCTCGCGTTCGGTCCCTTGAAGGCGTCCAAACTCTCCATGCGTGCCTTCGTGTTCGAGTGGGCGACGATCTCCTTTGCCGTCGGATAGTCGACGTTGCCGCTCACGTGCTCCGGACTGGCGTGGGTGTTGATGATCGTGACGACCGGTTGGTCGGTGACGCCCTGGATGTTCTCGACCACCAACTTGCCCCATCCGACCGGCTTGTTGTCGACGAGCAAGACGCCCTCGTCGCGCATCAATGCGAGGATGTTGTTGTTGCCGGTCAAGACGTACAGGATGTCGCGGACGTTCAGCGTCTGCATCTTGACGACGCGCGCGTCTTGCGCGTGCGCAACGCCCATCGCCGCCGCGATGGACACCACGACCAGCGTTACGCCACACGCAATTGGGGCGACCCATCGACGTTGACGGTTCACGTCTGCTTCTCCTTGTCGTCGCGGGGCCACCACGGCCCCCATGCGTCGCGCCCTACGATCCGTCCGCCGCCAGCGACGCGCAGATGATTTCTTCGTCGTTGCGCGCGTAGATGTGGCGATTGGCGTAAGCGGGGTACACCCAGTTCACATGCACGAGCTGGCGGCGGTTCTGCGGCTGTGACGTCGGTTTGATCAGATTCGTGCGGCTAATCTCTTGGTAGCCGGAGGGATCCGGCTTGACGATGATGAGCTCGCCGCGGTCGTTGTTGATGAACAGCCGATCGCCATGGCGTACGATCACGCCCGATGCCCAGCGCGCGCGCTCCTTCGTCACCGCCTGCGTTTCCCACACCCGTTCGCCCGTGGACGCCTTCAGGCACCGGAACTGGCCGTAGCTGCAGATGCCGTAGATGTAGTCGCCGATGATGACTGGCGTCGTGATCACCGCGTGCAGGCCGTCGGTCTGGATTTCGCTGTCGCTCTTGCCCTTCCACTTCACCGAGGCGCTCGGCCTCTTGGGGTCGAGCGTCAGCATCATCGGGCCGTCGTAGAACGTGGTGAAGAAGAGCTGCTGTCTGTCGAGCACCGGGATCGCGACCGTCATCGATCCCCCGACCTTGTACGGCTGGTCCCAGTACTGCTTGCCCGTCTCTGGATCGAGCGATGCCACCGCACCCGGATACCAGATGATCAACTGTCGAACGCCGCCGGCGTTGACGATGACCGGCTGTGCGACGCCGAGATCTGCCTCCGTCGATAGCGCCCGCCAGACTTCCTTGCCCGTCATCTTGTCGAATGCGACGACTTTCGCGTCCGGCTTCCCATCGCGGCGGCCGTCGACGAGCGCGATGAGCAGGCGACCGTCCACGAGCGGTGAGCTCGCGAAGCCCCAGTCGAATGCCCACTTGAGTCGATCGGCGCCGTAGTCCTTCGCGAAGTCCTTCTGCCAGAGGATGGCGCCCGTCCTGACGTTGAGACAGAGCAGCTTCCCATCCGCGCCGACGACGTACACGCGGTCCTCGTCCACGGTGGGCGTCGCGCGCGGGCCGGTGGGCCATTGGATGCCGCGGTAGTCGGCGATCCACTCTTGGATCCACAGGATCTTCCCGGTCTTCTCGTCGAGTGCGAGGGCGCGCTCGGTACCCTTGGGTTTGTTCGTCTCCTCCCAATCGAGCACGAACACGCGTCCGTCCGCGATGGCCGGACCCGTGTAGCCCGCCTTGATCGGGGTCCGCCACAGCACCTTCAGTCCGCTTTCGGGAAACTTGTCCAGGATGCCGGTTTCGCGCCAGACGTTGAGCCGACCCTTGCCGCCGACCTCAGGCCAGTCCTCGACGCCCCTCGCGGGTGCCCCGGTTGCGCGTTGCGCGAGCGCACCGAACATCTGTGACGGCGTCAGCGCGGCAAGGCCCGTGCCCGTGCAGAGCAAGCGAAGCAGGTCGCGGCGGGTTGTCAGCAGTGAGCCGCTGTCACCAAGCATGGGACGGTCCTCCTGAGCGTCGAGATCCGGGCAAAAGGTAGCACAGACATTCCGAGGCGGCAATGCGGGAAAGAGCCGAGCGCTGAGAGCTGGAGAAGGTGAGACGTGAGGACTCGACCACTAGATGTGCCTGAGCTCCAGGGCCTTGAGCACTGCCCGCGTGCGGTCGCGCACGCCGAGCTTGGACAAGATGCTTGACGCATGGTTCTTGATCGTGCCTTCGGCCGATCCCAGCGCCTCGGCAATCTCTTTGTTGCTGTAGCCGCCGGCCATCAGCCGCAGGATTTCGACCTCGCGCTTCGTCAGGGGATCGGGTGGGCTCAGCGCGTCGAAGTCGCTTTGCATCCGCTGGAATCCGCGGAGGACGCGCTCGGTCACCGCCGGCCGGACGACGGATCCGCCCGCCGCGACGGTGCGGACCGCGTCGGTCAGCACTTCGAGCGACACGTCCTTCAAGAGATAGCCTTTCGCGCCTGCTTTCACGCCCTCGAGCAGCACCTCATCATCGTCAAACGTCGTGAGCAGGATGATGGGCGGAGCTGGTCGAGGCCGACACTCTTCACCGTGCCGACGAGCCACAGACGATCCCGCAGCGCTAGACCCGAGATCGTTCCGCCCGTATCGAAGATATGAAGGATCTTCGCGCCAGGCACGATGTTGGGATTCGCGGCCAGGGCGCGGGCGGGCACGGCGGCCAAGAGGTCGCGCCGCAGCTCGGGCGTGAGGTTGTTCGACTGGAAGTTCTGATTCGATCCGTTGGCCATGAAGGATCCGCGGAACGCGTTCGATCCGGTCTTCGTGATCATGTTGTAGACGATGCCGCCGCGCGTGTTCTCGGCAGATCCGTTCGAAGTCTGATAGTTGATCTCCTCGAACATGAACGGGTCGTAGTACATCGTCACGTTGCCCGTGGCGCCGACGGCGGCGTCGATGTTCATGCCGTCGATCTGATACTGGGACTCGCCATTCGGGTTGCTGCCGTGGACGGTGATCTTCGACTGTTGGAACGATTCGGACCCGCCCACGTCGTACTTGTTCATCACGATGCTGGGCACGACACGCGCGATGCCCCACAGATCGTTCGTTCCCGGTAACGTGTCGAGCACCTGGCGGTCCATGACGGTCTGGTTGAGACCGGTCGTCGTGTCGAGCAGCGGGGCCTGCCCCGACACCGTGATCGATTCACTCACGTCGCCCAGCTCCAACTGGATGTCCGCACGGGCTGTGGCAGCCGCGTTGACCACGATGTCCGAAATCACCACAGGGCGGAACCCGGTGAGCTGCCCGCGGACGCTGTAGCGCCCCGGCACCAGGCGGACGAACTGGTAGGCGCCGCGCTCGTCGGTCACCGTCTCCTGACTGCCGCCGATGGTGCCTGGATTGGACAGGGTGACCGCCACGCCAGGCAGCACGGCGCCCGACGCGTCCGACACCGATCCCGCGATCGCCCCAACACCCTGCGCGAGCGACGCCTCGGAATCGGCCAGGAAGAGGAGAGTGAGAATCACGGGGAGCGTGAACGCTCGTGGGCGTCGCGCGGCAGAGAGTGCAGCGGTCATGGCGGGAGGCATAGTGCGGCGGTCCAGGTTCAGCTGCAATACCCGTGACCAGGTAGTGCGATGGTCGAGTCGGTTCTCGCGGGGACGCACGTCGGTTCATCGCGGCCGCGAGCGACGGTCACCGACCACAAGACCAAGGTCCACTGACTAGCGACTCACGGCTACGCTCTCGAAGTTGCGCCGCGCGTCAGCGTGATTCGGGTCGATTGCGATCGCGCGGCGGAAGTGCTCGATCGCTTCCGGGGTGCGCCCCGTCAGGCGAAGGCTCTCGCCCAGGTTGTTGTGGACATCTGCGGAATCAGGGAGGAACGCTGCCGCCTGCCGCAGATGACCGACGGCCTCCTCGAGCCGCCGTGTGGCGCGATAGATCTGACCGAGGTTGTTGTGCGCTTCGCCGTAGTCGGATCGGGCGCGAATCGCCTCGCGGTAGTGCTCTACAGCCTGACTCAGGTTGCCCTGCGACGCGGATATCACGGCGAGGTTGTAGTGCGCGCCGGCTGCATTGGAGTCGAGGCGTACCGCGGTGCGGAGATGATCAACCGCCTCTCCGAGGCGACCGGTCTGGAGCAGCACCGCTCCAAGGTTGATATGCGCGGAGACATGGTTCGGCGCGACTGCGAGCGCACGGCGATACAGCTCCGCGGCCTCTGGCAGCCGTCCCTGGTCCTTGAGTGCGCCGCCGAGACCGTACAGCACGCGCGCGTTGCGCGGCTGTTTGCGCAACAGGTACCGGAAGTGGGCCTCCTGCAGCTGCAGGCGCTCCGCTGGACTCTGCAGCTCCACCTGGAGCTGTAGGTGGGCCATCTCGTCCGACGATCGGTTTCCCGATCTGATTCGAACCGGCGGATGGTGTTGCTGAGCAGCGTTCCCAGCCGAATTGTCGTACACCCACCGCATGTGGACGCTGCTGCCCTTCGGGAGCGTCATCGGCTCGCTGAGCCGATAGACATCCTGCCACTTGAAGTCCCAACGATCGATGCGCAGCAGCGGTCGTGTCAAACCGTCGGGCAGTGTGGCCGAGGCCGACAGGCTCTTCCCGAGGAAGTGCGCGTGCGGATACACGGCATGCACGCGAACGTCGACCGGGAGCTCGAACCGATCCTCGAGGACGAAATCCGATACGCCGGGCGGGATGTCCAACTGATCGTCGGCATCGAGCATCAATACGTACAGCGGCGTGCGCGACTCCGACTCGGATGCGAAGTAGAGACCGATTGACGGCTCGATGATCTCTGGTTTGCCAGACGGCAGCATGTGCAATTGCAGGATCAGGTCCGAGCCCGCTGGAAGCTTCCAGGCCGCACCCTTCACGCCCGGGAAGGGATGCATACCGGGCGTCCAGCCGATGAGGCTTCCATCCGGCATGTAGGCATCGCCCATCTCCATCCCCTCGAACCCGGGCTGACCGTCGCCTTGATCGCGACGGCGCGAGGTGCGGAGATCGTCGACAGCCATCTGCGCGTGGTGCACGTACTTCGCATTGCCCGGTCGTAGTTCGACGGTGCGGACGTGCCGCGAAGAAGTCAGAGGCAGCGGCACGACGAAGTTTCGCCAGATGTCGCTCGACTCGGCTGGCAGTGTGTAGGCCCTCGGCAAGCCCACGACGAGGTCTGGCGTTCCAAGCTGCCAGCCACCCAGGTTGGATGGCGCAGGTGGCAGCTCCATCGGATTGCCCTCCGCCGCGCCTTCGTCGACCCAACGCTGCAGCAGATCGCGTTGTTGCGGCGTGAGCCGTCGTTCACCGAGGAAGGAGCCGTAGCCCGGCTCCGGCAGCCACGGTGGCATCACCGCGTTCCGCGTGACCTCCGCGATGGTCCGCGTGCGAGTCTTGACGCTTTGATAGTCGAGCACGCTGAACGGCGCCGAGCCGCTCGGATGATGGCACGCAGCACACTTCTCATAGAGAAGTGGCGCGACATCGCGCGAGAAGGTGACAGGTGCGGACTGCGCGGTGTGAGGAGCCGGTGAATCGGGTGCGCGGTCGCACGCGCCGAAGGTGAGAAGCGCCGCTACAACGAGCCCGACACGAGAGGACAGAGCGCTCACTCGCTGATCATAGGCGGGCAGGGAGGTAGGCGGGTAGGGTGCCTCGCTCCTCCTGCTTGCTTACCGGCCTACCTGCCCGAACGTCAGAAAGAAAACCGCCCGCCGAACTGCACCTGAAACGAGATCGGCAACGTCGTTGTGGACCCGATGCCGCCGAGATAGCCGATCGGCTGGTTGTAGGTGGCCGGCGCAAAGGCATTGCCGCCGAAGCTATTCCCGAAGTTCGCCCGGTTCAGCATGTTGTAGAACTCGGCGAAGAGCGACAGCCGACGCGACGTGGCCAGGTCGATGTGCTTCGTCACACGCGCGTTCATGCTCACGAGCGCCTTGCCGCGCGCGTTGTACGGACCGAGCGGGTTTCCGTTGGCGTCCCGCAGGTAGAGCGAACCGGTTCCGGCCGGGTTCACGGCGCTGTACTGCGTGTACGGGCGGGCGGACGCGGCCGTGAACGAGGGCGCCACGTCGATGCCGTAAGCCAGTGGCACGACACCGGCCACGGTGACCCGATGCCGCTCATCCACCAGCGTTGGTCCCCACTCGTAATCTGCGTAGATATCTCCCCCCAGCGTGTTGAGTACCTCCGGACCCACGTGCCCGCCTTGTGTGGTGAAGTCGGTGGATCCGCCCATGCCGCGCGCCCAGGCCAGCGTGTAGTTCACGGTCAACGCCGTCTGGGCCAAGCGGCGCTCGAAGTGGACGTCTATGCCGTCGTACTTGCCGTCATTGCAGGAGCACAACACCGTTGATGGCCCGAGGAGCGCCGGGTCGCCGTACACCCGTTGCAGATCGGCTGCCAGGGCTCGCACCCGACCGGTGGCCGGGTTGTTGTCGTGATCGATCAACGGATTGATCTCGAGAGCCCGCCATCCATTCTTCGTTTCGACGTGCAGGTAGTCCACCGAGAGGACCGTGGTCGGCGAGAACAGATGCGAGAAGCCAAGAGAGGAATTGATGGAGTAGGCGTCGGCGAAGTCAGGCGTGTACCACGCGCCGGTCGCGTTTCCCCCGCGCAGGAACTCGGTCGCAGAGAACGGTGGACCAGGCGGCAGCGGGCTCACGCCGTAGACGTAGTTGGCCAGGGCTCCAGAGCCGATTGCCGAGTTGGCCAACGTCGATCGGAGGTACACCGTCTCCTGCTGCTCGAGGTTCCGCGCATAGGCCGAGGTGATGATGCCTGTGGCGTAGAACACACCGAAGCTCCCGCGGACGACGTCGGTGCCGTCGCCCTTGGCGTCCCACGCGGCGCCGAGGCGCGGACCGAAGTTGTTGGTGTCGGTCTTCGGCAGGGCGCCGTACGGATGGCCGATGTCCTTGAGGACCTTATAGGTGCGGCTCTGATCCCAGCAGCACTGGTTGCTCATCCTGTTGAGGTCGTATCGCAGGCCCAGGTTGAGCGTCACACGCTGGGCGATCTTCCAGTCGTCCTGGACGAACCCGGCGAAGAAGAACGCCTTGTTCGACCACGCGTCCACCGGCGCAAGGCTCGTCTGGGTGATCGAGCGAACGATGCCGGGCGTTCGGAAGCCCTGAGGATACCGGCCGTTCGTGTTGTTGAGGATCACCGACGGATCATCGAAGAAGGTGATGTTGCCAGGGCTCTGGGTCATCAGGTTGGCGTAGAACGTCGGCAGCTTGGCGTAGTCCACGCCGAACTTCACCGAGTGGTTGCCAATCTGCTTCGAGAGGTTGTTCATGAACTCCAGCTTGGTCTCGTAGTTCACCCAGCTTGGCTGCGCGAAGTTCGGCTGCGCGGACCCCACCGACGGAAAGTTGAGCCGCCGTGGTACGCAGGCAGCCAGATCCATGCAGGAGAATCCGCTGACGTCATCGTGCAGGTAGTAGGCCCACTGAGCCCGGAATTCGTTGACGGTGCTCGGATTGATGATCCATGTCCAGCCGCCGGCGGCCGAGTAGAGGTTCTGATCGTTGCGCTGCGCGAATGGGTTCGATTTCCAGAGGGCGTGCGTGTTGTTCAGCGCGTTGTTGTCCACGTAGCCGTACTGCGCCATGTAGCGCACGAACCCGTTGTGATTCTGGGCGAGCTGGAAGTTGACCTTGCTCTGGAACAGGAGGTCCCGGAAGGGTTGCGGCACGGCGCCGCTCGCCTCCACGCCGATGCCGAGGCCCTCCATGATGCGCAACTCGTTGATCTGGCGCTCGGAGCGGGGGAGCTGGAAATCCTGAATGATCCGCTCGGTGGCGCCGAAGAACCACATTCTGTCCTTCATCAGCGGGCCGCCGAGTGACCCTCCGAACTGGAATCGCTTGAAGGGCTGCTCTCCGAAACCGCCGTTCTCCCGTTTCGAGAAGTAGTCTGTGGCGATGAGCGATTCGTTGCGGCCGAAGACGAAGCCGGTGCCCTTGAACAGGTTCGTCCCGGACTTGCTGGCGAGCACGACCACGGTCGATCCTCGCCCGTACTCGGCCTGGAACCCAGCGCCGAGCGCGCGGAACTCTTCGATGCCGTCAAGGCTCAGCTGAACCAAGGTCCCGCCGTCCTGGTCTTCCTTGTTGTCGACGCCGTCGACATACATGTTGTAACTACGGCCCGTGTTGCCCGCGAACGACACGTAGCCTGCCGCATGTCCGTGTGAACCGCTCGCTGGTATCTCACGAGCGCCGGGCAGGAGCGTCATCATCGCGGCGAGGCTTCGGTTCACCATCGGGAGCTGCTGCACCTCGGTCTGGCGAATCGTGGACGACACGAGCGCCTGGGTGGTCTCGACCAGAGGAATCGACCCGGCGACGGTGAGCGTTTCTGAGAGGCCCGCGAGACCGAGCTTGAAGTCTTGAGTCACCGTGGAGCCCGCGATGAGCTCGACGGTCCGACTGGCGGGCGCAAACCCCGACAGATCGGTCGTGACCTCGTACGTGCCGCGGTCGAGCGCAGGCACGCTGAACAGACCCTGCTCGTTGGTCACCGTGGACCGCGTCGCCCCGGTGTTGACGTTCTTCAGATTGATCGTGACGCCCGGGAGAACGGCATCACCTTGATCGACGATGCGACCGGTGATGGTGCCGGTTTGC
This sequence comes from Acidimicrobiia bacterium, assembly GCA_016871175.1. Classification (GTDB taxonomy): domain Bacteria; phylum Acidobacteriota; class Vicinamibacteria; order Vicinamibacterales; family CAVVIG01; genus VFZL01. The sequence continues at coordinate 165,774 of VFZL01000002.1, forward strand.
GCGAAGACCGTAGCCGACAAGCTCAGCAGAACGCCGAAAGCGACCGCCAATCGATGCGCCATGCGCGGCAACCCTCCGCTGATGAATAGAGGGTGGCCTGTCGAGTCGTACGGTGGACTCTAGAGCCACTCCCGAGCCTACCGGGAAACGCGCTAGAACGAGAACCGCCCGCCGAACTGCACCTGGAACGAAATCGGCAACGTCGTCGTCGAGCCGATGCCCCCAAGGTAGCCGTTCGGCTGATTGTAGGTGGCCGGCGTGAAGGCGTTGCCGAAGTAGTTGTTGCCGAAGTTCGCACGGTTCAGGATGTTGTAGAACTCGGCGAAGAGGGAGAGCCGGTTCCCGTTCGGCAAGTCGAGCTGCTTTGTCACACGAGCATTGGCGCTGATGAGTGCCTTGCCTCGTGCGTTGTAGGGGCCGGCCGGATTCCCGTTCTCGTCGCGCACGTACAGGAGGCCGGAGCCCTGCGGATTGACGGCACTGTACTGTGTGTACGGACGTGCTGAGGCAGCCGTAAACGACGGCGCGACGTCAATCTTGAGCGGGAGCGGAATGACGCCGGCGACGGTCACCCGATGCCGTTCGTCCATCAGCGTCGGACCCCATTCGTAGTCCTCGTAGATCCGCCCGCCCAGCGTGTCGATGACCTCGGGGCCGACGTGCCCGCCTTGCGTGGTGAAGTCGGTCGACCCACCCATGCCGCGCGCCCACGCCAGGGTGTAGTTCACGGTCAGCGCGGTTTGCGCGAGACGCCGCTCGAAGTGCACGTCCACACCGTCGTACTTGCCTTCATTGCAGGAGCACAGCACCTGCGTCGGTCCGAGTCGCGCGGGGTCGCCGTACACCCGCTGTAGATCCGCGGCGAGCGCTCGCACGCGTCCCGTCGCGGGGTTGTTGTCGTGATCGATGAGCGGATTGATCTCGAGCGACCGCCACCCGTTCTTGGTTTCGACGTGGAGGTAGTCCACGGAGAGGACAGTGGTCGGCGAGAAGAGATGCGAAAAGCCGGCAGACGAGTTGATCGAGTAGGCGTCAGCGAAGTCTGGCTTGTACCAGGAGCCCGTCGTGTTGCCGCCTACCGGGAACTCCGTGACCGCGAACGGTGGGGCTGGTGGCAACGGGCTGACGCCGTAGACGTAGTTCGCGAGCGGACCCGAGCCGATCGCCGAGTTCGCGATGGTCGATCGGATGAACACGGTGTCCTGCTGCTCGAAGTTGCGCACGTACGCGGACGTGATAATGCCGGTGGCGTAGAAGACGCCGAAGCTGCCGCGGACGACGTTCTTGCCGTCGCCGTTCACGTCATACGCAGCGCCGAGCCGAGGACCGAAGTTGTTGGTATCAGTCTTCGGCAGCGCACCGTACGGATGGCCGATGTCCTTGAGGATCTTGTAGCTGCGGCTCCGGTCCCAGCAGCACTGGTTGCTCATCTGGTTGAGGTCGTAGCGCAGGCCCAGGTTGAGTGTCATCTTGGGCGAGACCTTCCAGTCGTCCTGTACGAACCCGGCGAAGAAGAACGCCTTGTTCGACCAGGCATCCACGGGAGCCAGACTGCTTTGCGTGATGGATCGCACGATGCCCGGCGTCTGGAATCCTTGTGGATAGCGGCCGTTGGTGTTGTTGAGGATGACCGAGGGGTCATCGAAGAACGCAATATTCCCAGGGGAGAACACCATCAGGTTCGCGTAGAAGGTTGGCAGCTTCGCGTAGTCTACGCCGAACTTGAACGAGTGGTTCCCGACCTGCTTCGAGAAGTTGTTCATGAACTCGAGCTTGGTCTCGTAGTTCACCCACCGATCCTGCGCGAAGAATGGACGATCGGAGGTCACCGACGGGAACTGCAGTCGCTGCGGCACGCAGCGCGCGAGGTCCATGCAGGGGACGCCGTTGATGTCCTCGTGCAGGTAGTAGGCCCACTGCGCGCGGAACTCGTTGACGGTGCTCGAATTGATGATCCACGTGTGGCCGCCGGCCAGCGAATACAGGTTCTGATCATTCCGTTGAGCGAAGGGGTTGGCGGCCCACAACGCGTTGTTGACGGCGAGGGCGTTGTTGTCGACGTAGCCGTACTGCGCCATGTAGCGGACGAAGCCGTTCTGGTTCTGCGAGAGCTGGAAGTTGACCTTGCCCTGGAAGAGCAGGTCTCGGAACGGCTGCGGCACCGCGGCGCCGGCCACGACGCCGATGCCCAGGCCCTCCATAACACGCAGCTCACGGACGATGCCCTCGGATCGCGGAAGCTGGAAATCCTGAATGATCCGCTCGGTGGACGTGAAGAACCACGCCTTGTCCTTCCTCAGAGGGCCGCCCAACGATCCGCCGAACTGGAAGCGCTTGAACGGCTGTTCACCGAGACCGCGATTCTCCGGCTTGGAGAAGTAGTCGGTCGCGATGAGCGATTCGTTGCGGCCGAAGACGAACCCGGTGCCCTTGAACAGGTTCGTCCCGGACTTGCTGGCGAGGACGACGACCGTGGATCCACGGCCGTACTCGGCCTGGAATCCGGCGCCCAGCGCGCGGAACTCTTCGATGCCGTCAAGGCTCAATTGGACCAAGGTCCCGCCGTCCTGGTCCTCCTTGTTGTCGACGCCGTCGACATACATGTTGTAGCTGCGACCCGTGTTGCCCGCGAACGACACGTAGCCCGCCGCATGGCCATGAGATCCGCTCGCCGGCACCTCGCGCGCGCCAGGCAGCAGGGTCATCATGCCCGCGAGGCTCCGATTGACCATCGGGATCTGCTGCACCTCGGTCTGCCGGATCGTGGAGGACACGAGCGCCTGCGTGGTCTCGATGAGCGGGATCGATCCGGCCACCGTCAAGGTCTCGGAGAGTCCTGCGAGACCGAGCTTGAAGTCCTGCGTCACCGTCGAGCCAGCGATGAGCTCGAGGGTGCGGCTGGCGGCCGCGAACCCCGAGAGGTCGGTCGTGATTTCGTACCGCCCGCGCTCGAGAGCGGGCACCGTGTAAAGCCCTTGCTCGTTCGTCACCGTTGAGCGGCTGGCGCCGGTATCGACATTTCGCAAGTTGACGGAGACGCCAGGGAGAACCGCATCATCCTGATCGACGACGCGACCGTTGATCGTGCCTGTTTGCCCGAGCACCGTGGACGCGGAGCCGAGCAGCAGGAGCGCACTGAGCGCCGCCGCTAGCCGATGAACCATTGAGGGACCTCCGATCGAAACACATTCCCACAGGAACTCTGCCGGCGCAAGCGGGCGAAGGCAATGTGAACCGCGATCTGGTCACATCTGACTGCGAGCGCTGTCTCTCGCCAGGCAAGTCGGCAAGCAGGTAGGTGGTTGGGTTGAAGTCCGACGTTACTCCTTCCTACCAGCCTGCCCGCCTGCCTGCTTTGGCTGCCTAGCTGTTTCACTTGGCCAGCGGATTCGGGCGCATCTGGAACTTGACGGCCTTCTGCTTCGCGCCCTTGCCGCCTTCCAGGTGCCATGCAGCGTAGGTCGAATAGGTAGACCAGAAGCCCTTGCCCTTCCAGCCGGCCTTCGGATCGTCGATGCGACCGACGGCCGAACGCGAGAAGAAGCCGAGCGGATACGGCACGCGCAGCGTGACGAACTGCCTGGTCTTCGGCACGAAGGCTTCAATCGAGTCGGTGTTGACGTTGCCGTACACGGGCACGTCCGGCCCGAGGCCGAGCGTGTCGTGCTCGTCGAGCTGCGTCAGATAACTCTCGTCAGAGAAGATGGTCGGCGCGTTCGCGTAGGTCGCGCCGTCGCGGCGGTAGAACGTCCAACCCTCCGGGCAGCTCTGACCGGTGGCGTTCGGTCCGGTCGTCACCTTGCACTTGCTACGGTCGAAGGCCGACAGGTGGCCGCTGCCGCGCCAGTTCTGCCACACGACCCCGTTGCGATCGACGTGGATGCCGCCGGTGCCGTACGCGGGGGGCGTGACGCCGGTCGGCGGAGCCTCGAACACCTCGCCCTTGCAGGTCGCCGGCGGGTTGTTGCCGCGCTCGAGCCGGACCAGCTTGTTGTCGTTCGGTCCGATGCCGGAGCACCACGCGGCGCCGTCCTTCGGGTTGATCGACACGGAATAGCAGCTGAAGGCCACCTGCCGATCCTTGTTCGGATCGATGGGCTCCTTCACCTTCGTGTAGTCGCCGATCCGCCCGTCGCCAGTCGTATCGAGCACGGCCGGGCACCAGCCCTGCGAGGTCTCGGCGTTCTTCGTCTTCTCGTAGGCGTTGAGATCGAGCCAGCCGATCGCGTTGTTCATGCCGAAGAACATGATCCCGTCGCGCGTGATCTGGTTGTGATCGGCGGTGAAGCAGGTATCGACCTCGCTGAACTGCTTCGTCTTCGGGTCGTACATCATGACCTGCCGACCGCCGGTGTCGAGCGGGTGGTACTTGCCGAAGGCGTTCGATGAGCAGTACGCGGGGTTCTTGGCGTCGCGAATTCGTCCGGTGAACCACACGCGGCCTTGCGCGTCGATGGCGGCGCTACGCGGATCGGAGTATCGCTCCCAGATCTGCTGCTGGTCCCAGTACGGCGACGGCTGCGGTGAGGTGCCGGTCTTCGAAGCCTTTGTCGGCACCTTGATCGACGTCGATCGATGCTCCAGCGGATCGACGACGAGCAAGAGATCGGTTGGCTGGCTCACGCCGTACATTGGGCCATTGGCGTTCACGGTCGGTCGGTGCAGGTTGGTCGGGGCACCATCGGTGCGCCCATCGAGCTCTGAACCCCACTCCCACCAGGTGACCACGAGGTTGCGCTCGGCACCGCTTGGCCGCGGCGGCGCGACGTTCGGCGCCTCACCCTTGGCGATCCGCTCCGTCCAGTTCGACAGCATCGCGCGCTGTTCACCCAGCCGCTTGAAGTTCGCCCCCATCGCCGGACCGACCGGACCCATCTGCGTGCGGCGATCCCACGCTTCGAGGTGCGTCTTGGCCTGCGCCATGACACTCGCAGGGATCTCGCGCGTCGCCTTGCTGCCCAGCTGATGGCAGTTCAGGCATCCGCGGATTTCGTCGGTGACTCGACGGGGTTCGAGCGCTCCCTGGGGGATCTCCGCCATCGAGAGCCACCACGCCGCGGGATAGACCGCCGCCGCCGCGCGGGGGTTCGGCGCGAGCGTCGCCTTGAGGTTCAACTGTTGGCCGGGTCGCGCGGTCTGTCGGGCTGAGTCGACCAGTCCGTAGCCGCGGACGAACACCTGATAGCTGCTGCGCGGGAGATCGGGCACGACGTACCGACCCTGTGCGTCGGTGACGACGATGCGGGCCATCTTCGTCGGGAGCTCCGTCGACTCCGCGATGACCCACACACCCGCCTCCGGACCCTTGGAGCTGGTGACTGTCCCGCCGATGTCGTCGGCGTCGATGGCCACGCCCCCTTGCTGTGCCTGTACCCATGTCAACGACATCGCCGCGACCAGCGCCACTCCCGCCGCCGCTGCCGCTCGTCCTTTCGCACGCATGCGTGACCCCCTCCGCCTTGTCGAATGCTGCCGGCGCCGCAGAGGCTCAACTGCGGGGCGCCGTCGCCCACAGAAAGCAGCTGTACTGTGTGGACGGTCCCGGAACGGTGTCAACTGCTTTCTGGCCGGTCATCGCTGACTCAACCACACACCGGGGCAGAGCTTTCCCAACGCCCGAGGACCCAAGAACCGACTACGATCCCTGACGGTGTTCACCCGCATCGAAACCGAGCTCACGACGGCCGCGACGGATGTGGTGTTGGGGCTGCTGTGTGCAGGCCTTGCGGTCGGCCTGGCGACGATTCCGGCCCAGGCCCCGTGGAAGCGCCATGTGTGGATTGCCGCACTGCTCTGCATGGCTGTGGGATCGGCGCTCGGCGCCGTCGCGCACGGGTTTACTCTGAGCGAGGGTGCGAGGAATGCGTTGTGGAAGCCGCTGTACCTGTCGCTCGGTCTCGCGGTTGCCCTGGTCGTGGTGGCCGCCGTCTGCGATTGGTCTGGCGAGGCGGCGGCTCGGCGCGTGTTGCCGTGGGCCCTCGCCGCGGCGATTGTGTTCTTCGCTGCCAGCCAATGGCTCGGTGGCGCGTTTCTGATCTTCGTCGTGTACGAATCGGTGGCCACGCTCATCGCCCTCGCGATCTACACGTCGCTTGCGCGACGAGGCGGTCTGCCAGGTGCGGCGCTCATCGCGACCGGACTCGTCCTGACGCTTGCCGCGGCGCTGGTACAAATCAGCAGCCTCAGCGCGCGCGTGGCCGTGCGCTTCGACCACAACGGGCTGTTCCACCTCGTCCAAATCGTCGCGATCACGGTCATGGTCGCCGGCGTCAGGGCGAGTCTTCGGGCTGGATTCTAGAGCTCACCGGGTTCAAGAGCTCACCGCTAAAGCCGGGACTATGAACTGACCGTCTTCTTGGTGACCTCGGCCTCCACCACAAACCGATACCCCACGCCTCGAACGGTGAGGAGGTGCTTGGGCTCCGCGGGCTTGTCCTCGATGTAGCGTCGGAGCCGGACGATGAAGTTGTCGATGGCGCGGGTGTCGGTGTCCTCGTGCAAGCCCCAGACGTTCTCGAGGATCGTTTTGCGGGACACGGGTTTCCCTGCGTGCACGACGAGATAGCGCAGTAGCGATGCCTCCATCAACGTCAGCGGCACATGGCGGTCTCCGGCCCGCAGCTCGAGCCGATCGAAGTCGATCACCTTGCCAGCGAACACGAAGCGATCGGCCGCCGGCCCGGACGAGCCCGTCACGGAGCCGCCATGCGTTGCCGGTGCGCGTCGTGACCAGTCACGACGTCGAAGCAGACCGTTCACGCGAGCGAGCAGGATGGACAACTCGAAAGGCTTCGGCAGGTAATCGTCCGCGCCCATCTCGAAACCGCGAAGCACGTCCTCCGGGCGATTCCGCGCCGTGAGCATCAAGATGGGGACGTAGTTGCCACCGCGCCGGAGCTCGGATGCCACCGCGAACCCGTCGATGCCCGGCAGCATCACGTCCAGCACGATGAGATCCACCGAGTGCGGATCCGACGAAAGACGGTCGAGCGCCGCTTCCCCATCCTCGACGACCGAGACGTCGTAACCATCGGCCTCGAGGTTGAATCGCAGACCGTCTGCCAGATGTCGTTCGTCTTCGACGATGAGGATGTGGCTCATGACGGCGGAGCGGCGGGCAACTGCACGGTGAAGGTACTTCCCTGGCCGGGACCGGCGCTCTCCGCGAACACCTTGCCCCCGTGCCGCGCGATGACGGACCGCACGATGAACAGACCGAGCCCGGTGCCCTTGACGCGGGTCGTGACGATATCAGGCGCGCGGTAGAAGCGCTTGAAGATGCGCTTCAGCTCGGCTTGCGGGATGCCGACGCCTCGATCCCGGACGCGCAGCGTCGCCTGTGCCGTATCCGTGTGCTCGAGCTCCACGGTGACCCGAGGCTCGAGACCGGCGTACTCGGGACCAGAGTACTTGATCGCGTTGTCGACCAGGTTCGACACCGCCGCCCGAAGGTCGTCCTCGTCACCAAGGATCCGCGGCGGTGTGTCGGTGGCCAGTACCTCCCGATACGCCAGCGCCGCGTCGGACAGGTGATGCCGCGTTCGGGCCAACGACAGGCACTCCGTGACGAGCGTCCGGAGATCGACCGGCGCAAACTGCCGGCGCTTGAGGCGCGTCCCGCCCTGTCCGGCGCGCAGCACTTGCTCGATGGTCTGTAACAGGCGATCGCTGTCGTCGATCATCACCCGGTAGAACTCCTGCCGCCGCGCCTCGTCGATCTGGCGACTCTGCAGCGTCTGGAGGTAGAGGCGAATCGACGCGACCGGCGTCTTCAGCTCGTGGGTGACCGCGTTGATGAAGGCGTCGTGATGCTCGTTCCGCCGGATCTCGCGGACCAGGAAGATGGTATTCAGGACGACCCCGGCGATGATGAGCGGGAAGACCAGGATCCCCACGACAAGCAGACCGGCCTGACGCCAGTTGACCACAATCCAGCTGACGTTGAGCGCGATGGCTCCTCCTGCCAGAAGGATGCCCAGCCCGATGAAGACCGCGATCGACTTGCGCCGGCCTCCGGAGGTCATTCCCTCAAGAATAGCGCAGGCAGGCAGGGTCCTTGCGACGTGCGACGTGCGTGTTTGCCTCTGGGCTGCTAGGCCGCCTCTTCGTTCGGCACTTGGGCCACCTTGGCGACCTTGACGTCCCACACCAGCCCGACGGCGCGCAGGAGCTTCAGCGACAGCCAGGTGACGTCGACCTCGTACCACACCAAGCCATGCCGCGCCGAGACGGGGTGGGCGTGGTGATTGTTGTGCCAGCTCTCCCCGAAGGTCAGGAGCGACGCCCACCAGGTGTTGCGCGAATCGTCCTTCGTGGCGAATCGCCGGCTGCCCCAGATGTGCGTCGCGGAGTTGATCAGCCACGTCGCGTGCAGGCCGACGACCACCCGAAGGAAGATACCCCAGTTCACGAGGCTCCAGCCGCCAACAGCGAGCAGGATGAACCCGAGCGCCGTCAACGGCACCCAGTGATACGTGGTCAGCCAGCGATAGAAGGGATCCTTCGCGAGGTCGGGCGCGTAGCGCCCCATGCGCACCGTGTCGTTGTGAGCGGTATCACCGAAGAGCACCCAGCCGATGTGCGCCCAGAAGCCGCTGACGCGCGGTGTGTGGGGATCCTGCGGTTGATCCGAGTGCTGATGATGCAGTCGATGCGTGGCGACCCAGAAGATGGGTCCGCCCTCGAGCGTGAGCGTGCCGCACAGCGCCAAGAAGTACTCGAACCACTTCGACGTCTTGAAGCCGCGATGCGTGTGCAGCCGGTGATAGCCCATGCTGATGCCGAGGCCGACCGACACCCAGTACAGCGCCGCACACGTCCAGAAGTTTGTCCACGAGAACGAGAACAGCGCGACCGCCGCCTGGATGTGGAACCAGAGGAGCACGAGTCCGGTCAGGTAGTTGACTTTCGCGTACCGCTGCGTGTCTTGGTAGGGATCGGCGATGGCGTCCACGCCAGGTTGGTCGGTCGCGACGTCGGCAGTGTGCATTCAGCGCTCCGTGTGGGCTCCAACTAGGAGTATCGACACGTTACGCGGACCGCCGTCCACCGACTGTAACAGTTCCGTAATACCTCACTCTTCGCGGAACGCGCTGGTGTTGCACTAGAATCCTGTCTGCCCATGTCCCGGGATGTCCGAGTCGATTCGCGCAGCGCAGTGCACACCGTGCTGGTGTCGCTCTTCTTCGTCTCTGGATTCGTGGCGCTGCTGTACCAGGTGATTTGGCAACGGCTTCTCGGCCTTGTCACCGGTCTCGACCTCTACGCCGTCACGCTCATCGTCGCGGTCTTCATGTTCGGGATGGGGGCGGGGAGTTTTGGGGGTGGCGCCGTGGCGGATCGGTTGCCCGTGCGGCGATTGCTCGCGCTGTTCGCCCTCTCGGAAGCGGTCATTGCCGTCTTCGCGCTGGCGAGCACGTGGCTGTATCACGACGTGCTGTACGGCTTGGCCGTGCAGCCCGGGGCGTCGTCCTCGGTATTGGCTGGTGTGGGCGCCGCCACGTTGCTCATCCCGACCTTCTTCATGGGCATGACCTTACCGGTGCTGAGCCGCGCGCTCGCCGAATCGCTGACCGCCGCCCCGTCGCGAATCGCGAGATTGTATGGATGGAACACCTTGGGTGCCGCGGCGGGCGCCTGGGTCGGGAGCGCGGCTGTGATCCGGACGTGGGGCTACGACCGCAGCCTTTGGCTGGGTGCGGCGGTGAACCTGGCGGCGGCCGCCACGACGTGGTGGCTATCGACGCGGATGACGGGCGGTGCCGATGGCGGCTCTCGCCCGACCGCTGGGGGTCGTGCGAGGCCGGCCGATTCCGGCGCGACCGGCGATGTGTGGGCGACCACGCCAGCGGTCACGGTCGAGCCATCAGGGCCGCTCGATCAGGGCGGGGCGGCCTGGTCGTGGCGGACGTGGGTGGCGCTCTACTTCGTCTCCGGATTCATCGCGCTCGGTCTCGAGCTGGTGTGGTTCCGCATGCTCGGGGTGATCCTGAAATCGACCGCTTTCACGTTCCCCCTCCTGCTCGGTTTCTACCTGCTCGGCGTTGGCGGCGGTAGCCTGATCGGCCGGTCGCTTGCCGCACGGACCAGGCGACCGACCCGCTGGTTCCTGGTCGCGCAGGCGGCGGTGGGGCTCTATGCGGGTTCGTCTGTCGCGCTCTTGATCTGGGGGCTGCGCACGGTGCCCCAGCTCGCGTCGGCGCGGGCCTACCTCGCCCAGTACGATCCGATCGATTTCTCGTTCAACTTCCTGGAGCTGGAAACCCGACAGGTCGCCCTGTACATCGGTGGGCCGGCCTTGCTCATCCTGCCCCCGACGCTCTTGATGGGGATCAGCTTCTCGCTGCTCCAACGCGGCGTGCAGCGCAACTGGGCCGAAGTAGGTCGACGTGTAGCGGCGCTGCAGACCGCCAACATTCTGGGGTCGACGCTCGGCACGATTCTCGTCGGGGTCGTCCTCATCGATCGGATTGGCACCTCGGGCACGCTCCAGTGGTTGACGGCCGGCAGTGGGTTGTTCCTCGCGTTGGCGGTCCTCGATCGGTTCGCGTCTCACGGCGCGGCGCTGCGGGGCGCAGCGGCCGCGGTCGGATTGGCGGTCGCCGTCGGCACGGCGTGGGCCATTCCATCGGCGCCGACGTTCTGGGGACAACTCCATGCCGTGCCCGAGTCGCGCATCATCCATCAAGAGGACGGGACAGGGGTGGCCGTGCTGACGAGCCCAGATCCGTTCTTTCGACGCCGCACCGACGTGTATGTGAACGGACTCGGGCAGAGCACGATCCCTTTCGACGGCGTGCACTCATTCCTCGGGTTGGTCCCGGCCCTGCTCCATGCGGCGCCGAAAAGAATCGCGATCATCGGCTTGGGGTCTGGTGATACGTGGTACTCCGCCGCTGGTCGGGCGGAGACCGAGGTCATCAAGTGCGTGGAGATCATCGGCGGGCAGATCCAGACGCTCCGCGAATTGCACGCGCGAACGGGGTACGTCGGCCTCGGCACGCTCTTCAGCGACCCCCGATTCATGTTCACCGTGGGCGATGGTCGTCGCCTCGTCATGCAAAGTGAGGCACCGTACGACATCATCGAGGCGGACGCCCTTCGCCCGAGCAGCGCGTATTCGGGCAATCTCTATTCGCGTGAGTACTTCGAACTGCTGCGTGACCGGCTCGCGCCGGGTGGCCTTGCCGTGACGTGGGTGCCGACCCCGCGCATCCAGGAGACGTTCGCGTCCGTATTCCCGCACGTGGCCGAGGTCACGCCGATGTTGATCGGCAGTAACCAGGCGATCGTCTTCGATCCGGCCGCGGTGCGCGCGCGCGCCACGCGTCCCGAGACCGCGCGTCACTACGCGCAGGCCGGCATCGACCTCGAGAAGCACCTGGCGGATCTCGTGTCGACGTTTCGCCACGTATCGCAGGGCCTCGCTCCGGCCACTGTCCCTGAACATTTGCTCAACACGGATCTCTTCCCTCGAGATGAGCTCCGGGCCCGCTAAGGACCCGGAGATCAATAAAAGTGCCCCTCAACGATTTCCTTCCAGCCTCGCGGGCGTCCTCACCCCGACGGTCCCGTCGCCTTGCCAGCACGATGAGCCGACGATGCACCGGGCGCGCAGGGGACGCCGATTGATGGATAATCTTCCCGCCGCGTCCGCATGCATCCGGTTCTGAGGTGTTGTTTTTCTTAGGAGGTAGCCATGTCCTGGCGTCACGTCACGGTGGCCGCGCTCGTCTCCGGTCTCGTTGCCGGTTCCATCGTCGTTCTGGATCCGCAGGTGCGCGCGGCTGAGCCGCGTCCGTCCGCCCAGCAGGCGCCGCCTGCCGATCCCGTGCAGAGCCCGGGGCCGTCAGCGGCCCGTTACCCGCGGAACGCCGATGAGTTCGACGCCTACTTCAAGAAGGTGGCGAACTGGGGTCGCTGGGGGAAAGACGACCAGTTCGGCACCCTCAACCTGATCACGCCGGAGAAGCGGAAACAGGCGGCTTCGCTCGTCAAGGTCGGTCAGTCGGTCGGGCTGGCGCACGTCGCCATCACGGAGAAGACCCCTGACAACCCGTCTCCCTACGAGCACACGATGAACCGCGGGTTTACGAGCGACACGCTTCGTGTGTCGTTCCACGGCTACGCGCATAGCCACATGGACTCCCTGTGCCACATGCTCTACAAGGGCCAGACCTACAACGGGCACGCGACCGGAGAGGTGAACACCGAGAAGGGCTGCACCAAGCTCAGTATCCAGAACATGCGGAACGGCTACGTGACGCGTGGCATCTTGATGGACATTCCGCGGCTCAAGGGTGTGCCGTATCTCGAACCGGGCACGCCGATCTTCGTCGAGGATCTCGAGGCGTGGGAGAAGAAGGCAGGCGTCAAGGTGGCGTCCGGCGACGCCCTGCTGATTCGAACGGGCCGCTGGGCACGTCGCGAGAAGCTCGGTCCGTGGACGATTGGCCAGAATGAAGCCGGGTTGCATGCGTCAACGGTGCAGTGGCTGAAAGATCGCGGCGTGTCGCTCATCGGCAGCGACAGCGCGCTCGACGTGACGCCGTCGCTCGTCGACAGTCAGGCGCTGCCGGTCCACGTGCTCGTGATCGCCGCGCTTGGCCTGAATATCCTCGACAATCAATACCTCGAGCCGCTCGGTGAGCTCGCGGCGAAACAGAATCGCTGGGAGTTCATGCTCACCGTCGCCCCCGTGCCCGTCGCTGGCGGCACCGGGTTCCCCGTCAACGCGTTGGCGACGTTTTGAAGACGCAGTGGGAGGTCTCTCAATGCCATCCAAGCTGAGCCGACGCGATTTGGCGAAGTTGGGCGCCGGGGCGATCGCAGGATTGAGCGGCCTGAGCCTTCCGACGAAAGTCGAGGCTCAAGGACCGAGCACGGAACGACCGGCGGCGCTCAAGTCCGAGTTCTTGCTCGACATGATTCTCGAGACCGGTGGACTCGGGAGCGGACCCGTGGGTTCTCGGAACATCGTTGCGGTGACGGGCGGGACGTTCGAAGGCCCGAAGCTCAAGGGCACGGTCCTCGGGCCGGGGGCAGACTGGGTCACCACTGTGAACCCCGCCCTGCGCGTGCTGGACGTCCGGACGATCTTCGTGACCGACGACAACCAGCGGATCTACGTGACGTATCGTGGCGTGATCTCGACGCCGCAGGGGCAACCGATGTACTGGCGGACAACCCCGGTGTTCGAGACGAGCTCAGAGAAATACGCGTGGCTGAACGGCATCGTTGCCGTCGGCGTGCCGTTCACCGTGCCGAGTCGCGTGAGTTATCGGGTGTTCCAGATTCTGTAGCTCCGCGTTCCCGGAGGCGCTGCCCTCCGCTGAGCCTGGCGACCACTGACGCGCGCGAGCGACGTCGTCCGTCATGCGGAGGCCTGTGCCAGGGGTCCCGCATGAGTTTCCTGGTCGCGCGCGGCCGGACCGTGCGCCCTTCGCTTCGCCGCGGGCTGAGCCTGAATCAGCCATACAGCCACGAAGCGGGCATCACACGGTCGAGGGCACGGCGGGCGGCGCCAGCCCCCACGGCGTGCCGGCACCCGCCGGTACGCGCCGCGCGAGCACGCGCCAGGCGACGGCCGGCGACAACAACGTGGGCGGCGGCGCGAGCAGGTTCAGCACGTCGAAGAACTTCCGGCACACTATTGCATCCTCGGACGCGACCGCGTGGACCCGATTGAGGTACCGGTTGAGCAGCGCCGACCCGGGCGGACGCGTTCCCTCGACCTCCGGATACCGGAGATCCTCCCCGGTGGCGATCGTCCACGGGATGTCCACGATCCGGCGCGCGCACCGGTAAAAGCGCGCAGCGAGGCCATCCACGCCGGCGGCCAGCGTCTCCTCAATCGCCTTCGCCTCCATGGCCGCAGTCGACATCCCCTGCCCGTAGATCGGATTGAAGCTGCAGACGGCGTCGCCGATGACCACATAGCCGTTCGGGAATCGCGCCATCCGCTCGTACAGCCGGCGCTGGTTGGCCGGGAAGCGATAGGTCGTGATCGGACCCATCGGCTCGACCCCAGCGACGAGGTCGTGGACGGCCGACACCGGCAGCGACGCCGCGTACGCACGCCAAGCCGGTGGATCAGTCGGCGGATAGTCGCCCAGCGTGCTCACCCAGCGCGACCCTTCGGCCGCGAGCACAGCGCCGTATCGCCGGCTGAGCGGCGGCGTGCCGGCGATGATGCCACCCATCGAGCTGAAGAAGTCGCCCGGGCGCCGCTCGAACACCGCGGTCGCGTAGCCGACGTCCACCTTCACCGTGCGCGTGTCCGGCCGGCCGAAGCCCCAGCCGTCCAGCCACGTCGGCGAATTGCGACCCGCGTCCACTCGCATCGACGACGAGGTCGGCGGTGATCGTCTCGTCGGGTCCGCCCTCGCGCGTGCGCACGGTCAGCCCGGTCACACGGCCCGCCGCCGGGTCGAAGACCGGCTTCACCGCGGACGTCCCGTCCAGGAATGTGACGTTGCTCAGCGCGCGCACCCTGCTCCGGATCGCGCGCTCGAGGCACGGCCGGCTGACGACGATGCCTCATAGACCCGCATCGTGTCTCAGCTTCCACTTCCCGAACTGAAACCAGAGGAAGTCGCCGCCGACGTCGCCTCGCGGTGCACCGATCGCCTCGAGCTCGTCCATCAGGCCCGCGAAGTACGCGTCCATGATCCGGTAGCCGCTCGTGAGGAGCCCGTGGGCGTGCGCCGCCTGCGGCACCCCCTTCCGGAGTTCGGCGGTGTCGGCCAGCCGATCGCGATCGACGATGGTGCCGGATCTGAACGTGGAGCTGATCGCCCGGGCCGCGAGCAGACCGCTCATGCTCGCACCGAGTACTACCGCCGAGTCGCGCCGGTCTGCCATGTGCTGCTCCGTTCCCATTACTTCGTGGCGCGCCCGGCGCGAGCTGATCGAGGGAGATCCGCTCAAGCCGCCGCACCGCGTCCTGGAGTCCCGCAGGTCTGGGTATCGACTCAAGGCTTCCGTCAGCGAGCGAGCGGATCCGGCCGCAGCTGGAACTTCACCAGTCCACTACGCGCGCTCTTCCCGCCTTCGAGGTGCCACACGAGATTGGTGCCGTAGTCGGCCCATACGCCGTGACCTTTCCAGCCGGTCTTCGGATCGTCGATGCGACCGTCGAGACCGCGCGAGTAGAACCCGAGCGGATACGGCACGCGAAGCGTCACGAACTTGCCGGCCTTC
The DNA here is from genome assembly GCA_016871175.1 of Acidimicrobiia bacterium. Classification (GTDB taxonomy): domain Bacteria; phylum Acidobacteriota; class Vicinamibacteria; order Vicinamibacterales; family CAVVIG01; genus VFZL01. The sequence continues at coordinate 180,975 of VFZL01000002.1, forward strand.
GGATCGAGCGCGAGCAGCGAGTCAGATCCCGATCCGTTGAGCATCGGCACGTTCGGTCCCATGCCCAGCGTGCCGAACTGATCGACCCAGTTGTAGTACGCGAAGTCAGAGCTGCCAGGGAGGTTCGTACCCTTCATCTGTGGTCCCGGCGCTGGATACAGCGTCCAGCCTTCCTTGCACTGCTGACCGGTCGCGTTCGGACCGTTGAAGACCTTGCACTTGCGGCGGTCGAACGAGCCGAGGTGCGGTCCGCCCGAGAGCCCCACCCACACCACGCCGTTGCGATCGATGTCGACACCTCGCGGCGCGTGTCCGGCGATGCCGTCGGCACGCGTCTGGTCGAACGGCGGTTCGTACACTTCTGTCCTGCACGTCTCGGGCGGGTTGTTGCCGAGCTCCATCCGGTGAATGCGGCCCGGCACGCCAGGCGTGCCCCACCACACCGCGCCGTCGATGGGGCTGGCCACGATGCCGTACGGGAAGCCGGCAATCCGCATGTCCTTGCTGGGATCGCGGGCGACGTTGGGTTCCGTGTAAGGCCCGATCTTGCCGTCGCCGTTGGTGTCCACGACCATCGGACACCAGCCTTGCGACTTCTCGGCGCTGCCAGACGCGTCGAAGTCCGCAGTGCGCACCCAGCCGATCACGTTGGAATCACCGGAGAAGTAGAGCGTGTGCTGCTTGTCCTCGCCGAACTGCAGATGGTGCGTGCTGAAGCAGGTGTCGACCGGTGTGCTCTTACCGGTTTTCGGGTCGTACAAGGACGCCTGCCGAGAGCTCGTCTTCAGCGGGAAGTTCTTCGCGAAGGGGTTGGTGGCCGAGGTGCAATACGAGGGATTCTGCGCCGGCCGTACGGCGGCGGTGGCCCACACCCGCTGCTTGTGGTCCATCATCGGGTTGTGCGGGTGAATCGTGTTGTTGAAGATGACCTCACTGCCGAAGTACGCCGACGGGACATCCACCTTCGCCGGCATGTACGACGGGGCGCCCGACGCGATCGTGGCGATCGGGATCTCGCCCGCGGCGTGCTCGACGGGGTCCACCCATAGCAGCTTGTCCTTCGTGAAGTCGACACCGTAGATGCGCCCGTTCGCGTTCAGCGTCGGGTTGCGCTTGTCGGTCGCCACCTCGTCGTGGACGTACGATGTCGCGGTGCCCCAATCCCACATCGTCAAAACCAGGTTGCGTTCGAGGCCCTGTGGCCGTGGCGGCTGCGGCGGCACCTCGCCGGCGGCGATCCGATCGGACCAATCGGCGAACATCTGGAGCGCGCGCTGCCGCCCGAAGCGATTGAGCGCCGCGCTCATCTGCGGTCCACGCTGGCCGGCTTGTAGGCGCCGATCCCACGCCTCGATGCTGGACCGTCCAGTCTTGTGGAACTCGGGAATCTCGCGGGTCGGCTTGTTGCCCATCTGGTGGCACAGCTGGCATCCGTCCTTGAGCGCCGTGATCCAATCGGCCTGCGTCTTCATGGTCGGCGCGATGCCGTTCCCGTTGGGCCCCGTTCCTGGGAACTCCTCTTTAGGGGGAATCCTGATGAGCGAGTACCAGTAGTCGGCCGGATAGATCTCGGCCGCCGCTCTGGCGGTCGGCGCGATCGTCGCGGTGAGGTTGACGCGCTGACCTGGCGACGATTTCACTGGCGCGGAATCGACGAGCCCATAGCCGCGAACCCAGAGGCTGTAGCTGCCGCGCGGCAAGTCGGGCACGATGTACCGGCCCTGATCGTCGGTGACGACGATCTTGCGGAGCTTGGTTTTCGTGTCGGTCGTTTCAGCGATGACCCACACGCCAGCCTCGGGGCCCTTGGTGCTCGCCACCACGCCGCCGATGTCGTCGGGGTCGATGGTCACAGCGCCGGCCGCCGGCGCCTGCGCGCGCGTCGCGATGGACGAGAGCGCCGTCAGGCTGGCGATGACGACGGCCGAAACCACACGCATCAGTCGAGTCATAACGTCCTCAGGAAAGAGCCAGCGCCTATTCTGCACCCTCGCCGCCCATTTTCAAGCCCGAACCCCCGACCCGCGAATCCCCGGATCCAGAAACCGTCCACCCCCCCCGAACCTGAGAACCTTCGAACTCCTTCAACCCTTTACGACGCGTATACTCGCCTCAGAAAGCGAGGCACGTATGCAGCGAATGGGTGTGGCCCTCCTGGCGTGGTTGCTCCTGGCCCCGGCCGATGCTCTCGCCCAGCGCGAAGGCGCCACGGGCGCGGCGGCCCTGAAGGACCAATTCATCGGAACCTGGAGGCTGGTCGGCGTCGAGCAGCGGAACGCGAAGGGCGAAGTCGTGCCGCGCGCGGCGGGTGTGGCCGAGCGCACCGGGTACATCATCTACGACCCGGCTGGATACATGGCGGTGTCGATCATGCCGGTCGGCCGAAAGAAGTATGCCGGGCCGCAGGCGACTGAGGCCGAAGCCCTAGCGGCCATCAGCGGGTACGCGGCGTATTTCGGAGCGTTCTCGATCGACGCCGCCGCCAAGACGGTCACGCATCATCTGCAAGGCAGCCTCGACCCCGGCATGGCGCCGGATCAGGTGCGCCGCTTCGAGTTGACCGGCAATCGGATCACGCTGAAGCCACCACCTGCGGCCAACGGCAACCAGTCCGCGCTCACGTGGGAGCGGATGCCTGACCTTGCGAATCCTACGGCGGAGCAACGCAAGTTCTTCGGCTTCTGGAAGCTGATCTCGAACGAGCGTAAGAATCAGAAGGGTGAGATCCTTGCGTCCAACCCTGGACAGACGGGCTACATCATCTATACGCCGGCGGGCTTCATGATGGTTCACATGGTGCAGCCGAACCGGAAGAGGTACGCGGGCGCGCAGCCGACCGGCGCCGAGGCGAAGGAGGCGCTCGCAAAGTACACAAACTACTTCGGTCCCTTCATCGTCCACGCGACCGATGGGTACGTCGTGCACGATCAATACGGGTCGGTGAACGTTGGTCGAAACGGCTATGGTCCGCTGCAGCGTTTCTACACGTTCGCGGGCAATCGACTGCTGCTGCAGCCGCCGAAGACCGACACGCCCGATGGCCAGACGCTCCAGGGCACGATTACGTGGGAGAAGGCGCCCACGATGTCCGGAACGAGGTAGGAATCGTGGCGCTGAGCCACACGTGAAAGGTAGGACCCATGCGTCGACTCCTATTCGCGGCGCTCGCGGTCGCGCTGGTGTCGCTGCCTGCGGGTCCATCCGCTCAACAACGGCCAGGCCGGGTCGAGAAGGCGAACATGGAGCTCGTCGGGTTCGACGATCTCCAGGCCCGCAGCGCATATCAGCCGCTCATACGCCAGCAGGGCGGGCGTTGGATCGCGTATGTCGGCCACCATGGCGGTGCCGCGCCCAATCCGTTGACGAATCGTCGAGAGCCCAACGGCACGTCGATTCTGGATGTGACCAATCCCAAGCAGCCTCGATACCTCGCGCACATTCCCGGCGAGGCAGGGCAGGGCGAGGCAGGCGGCGCGCAGATGGTCCGCGTGTGCGACGGCAGCCAGCTCCCGCGAGCGGACCGGAACAAGGTCTACCTCCTGCGGACGATCGGCAACACCGGTCACGAGATCTGGGATGTGACCGATCCGACCAAGCCGGTGCACGTCACGGTGGTTGTCAGCGGTCTCCGCGGGACTCACAAGAACTGGTGGGAGTGCGACACGGGCATCGCCTACTTGGTGTCGGGCGCGCCCGGATGGCGCACCGATCGTATGACGCTCATCTACGACTTGAGCGATCCAGCCAAGCCGGTGTTCGTCCGCGAGTTCGGACTGCCCGGCCAGCAAGCGGACGGCGCTGGGCCGCCGCCCACGGGCCTGCACGGCCCGATCTCGACAGGACCCAAAGGCAATCGCGTGTACTTCGGCTACGGCACCAGCGCCGGTGGCGTCGTCCAGATCGTCGACCGCGAGAAGCTCCTGAACGGCCCCAAGGAGCCGACCAACCAGAACCTCTTGTCTCCCCAGATCGGTCGCTTGGATCTTCCGCCGAACGTGGGCGCGCACACGGTGTTCCCCGTCCTCCGTGTCGAGATTCCGGAATTCGGCAGACAGTCCGACACGGGTGTTCGCGACTTCATCGTCATCACGAACGAGTCGACGGCGAACGAATGCCGAGAAGCGAGGCAGATGGTCTGGGTGGCGGATATCACTGCGGAGTCGAAGCCGTTCGGCGTCGCCAATTGGACGGTGCCGGAGGCGAGCGGCGGGTTCTGTGGCCGTGGCGGCCGGTTCGGCACGCACTCGTCGAACGAGAACTTCACGCTCGTCTATTACGGCCGCGTGATGTTCTTCGCGCACTTCAACGCGGGCGTGCGCGCGGTCGACATTCGCGATCCGTTTCACCCCAAGGAGATCGGCTTCTACATTCCCGCCATCACCGAGAAGACCGACAAGCGCTGCGTGGGGACCGCGCCGAACGAGCGCTGCAAGGTAGCGATCCAGACCAACAACGTCGAAGTCGACGACCGCGGCTACATCTACATCGTCGATCGCGCGAACACGGGGATGCACATCCTGGAGCTCACCGGCGCCGCGCGCAAGGTCGCCAACCTTCCTTAAACCTTCCTTAGTCGGGGCTCCGCCCCGAACCCCCGCCTTCGCGCGAAGCGCTTCGGCGGGCCGCCGTAGCCTTGGCGGAGGCTGGCCGGCTCAGTCGCTGCGCGGGGGCCCGACGCTCCGTTCCGCTCCTTCGCCCCTCGACGCTGCTCGGGGCGACCCTGAGCCTGTCGAAGGGTCGCGGGCGCGCCGTGCGCGCCGCCGTTGTGCGGCTGGCGCAACGAGCAAACGTTCTCGTTCGGGGCCTCATTACGATCTAGCGAGGCTGCACCTCAGACCCACGAGCATGTGGCTCCGCCTCGCTAGACCAAACATCTATCACAGCCGCGCTGACGCGCGGGCGGCCTTGACCCGAAACTTGACTCAAAAAATCAGATTCGACCGGGTCAAGGCCTCTAGTCGTTGAGGTTCAGCGGGGCCGGGCCGAGCAGGCGAGCACCATGCGCATCGGCTGCAGCTTCCGGCTGAGCGGATTGAGCATGAGGGCTAGCGTTTCGAGAGTCACGGCCCCGAGCAATGCCTCGTCTTCGGTCTCACCGAGCACCACCGGTGACGTCGCTCGACGTCCCTCGACCTCGAAGACCGCTTCGCTCACGCCGCGTGTTAGCGATGTCCCATCGGCCAGGACGAAGTCGAGCTCGCGGCTTGGCTTGAGGCCGAGCGCCTTCCAATCCGCCCGGCGCAGAACTGAGTACACCGCGCCGGAGTCGATTAGGAATCGCACTCGTCTCGGGCGTTGACGGCGGTTCGGCGCAGAGACACGTCCGTCGACGTACGCTAACCCTATGCGCGCATGCTACCACGCTCGATGTGCTCAATGGCCCGGCCGCGATCTCCTGAAGTGCCCGTTCGAGCGCGGTCACGTGCGTGGCACGAAACCCGGGCCGGTGCAGTCATCAGGCCACGCCCGCTTCATGCAGGTCCAGCGCCGCTTGGTTCGGGCGCTAGAGAGACAGCGCTTCGAGCTCCGCCTTGCCGGTGCTGGTGCCGAGCTTCTCGAACGGCACGCCGAGGCGATCCATCAGCGTGAGCAGCAGGTTGGTGTGCGGCGTGCCTTTCGGGAACACGACGTGACGTCCCGGACGCGAGCCGGCGCCGCCACCGAGGATGGCGATCGGCAGGTTGGTCGGGTCGTGCTGGTTACTGTTCGACATGCCGGCGCCATAGACGAGCGCCATGTGATCGAGCAAAGACCCGTCGCCATCGGCCGTGTTCTTCAGCTTCTCGACATACTCGGAGAAGAGCTCAACGTGGAACGTGTTGATCTTCTGGAGCTTCTCGAGCATCTCCGGCTCGTCGCGGTGATGCGACGTCGGGTGGTGCGCATCGGGCACGCCGATTTCGGGATAGGTGCGGCCGCTGATCTCGCGCGCCATCATGAAGGTGCTGACGCGCGTCATGTCCGTGCGATGCGCGAGGATGTTCAGGTCGAACATCAGCCGCGCGTGGTCGGCATAGACTGCCGGCACGCCCGCCGGCTGGTCCAGCGCCGGCAGTTCCGTGGCGCTCTGCTGCTCGGCAATCTCGATGCGCCGTTCGACATCACGGACCGCCTCGAGATACTCACCCAGCCGCGTGCGGTCACGCGGACCAAGCTCGCGCTCGAGCTCCGCCACGCGGTCGCTCACCGAATCGAGGATGCTGCGCTTGCCCTGGGCGCGGGCCAGGCGCACGCGCTTGTCCGTGCTGCCGCTGTCTCCGAAGAGCTGCTCGAAGACGGCGCGCGGGTTGTACTCCATCGGCAGCGGCGTCGTGTCGCTCTTCCACGAGATCGTGTTCGTGTAGACGCACGAGTACCCGACGTCGCAGGATCCTGACGTGTCGCGGCTTTCGAGCGCCATCTCCAACGACGGAAGCAGCGTCTGCCTGCCAATCTCCTGCGCCAGGATTTGGTCGGCGGAGACTCCGCCGCGAAGGCTGTACTCCCCGGACCGTGAGGTGACGCCGCCGTCACCGCTCGTGACGCCGCTCAGAAACCCCGTCGATCGTCCGGCGTGGGACCCGCCGCCTTGGACGTTGTTCAGACCGCTGACGATGAGCAGCTTGTCGCGATAGGGTTCGAGGGACTTGATGATCGGCGTGAACTCGAAGCCGGTCCCTTCCTTGGCGGGTGTCCAGGCGCGCATCGCGATGCCGTTGGGCACGTACACCACGCTGAAGCGACGCAATCCGCTCGCCGACGACTTGGTCAGAGCCGTTGCGGCCGGCACCATCGCGTCGAGCAAAGGCAACGCGAGGGTGGCGCCCAGGCCTCGCAGGAATGTCCGCCGTGGGAGGGCCATCTTGGAGATGAACATAGTCTCTACTCCTACTCCTCTATCGATTAATCGGGGCTGCGCCCCGAACCCCGGCTCGGACACCTGCGGGAGCCCCTATGCCCCGCGCCGCTTCCTCGCTCTTCGCCTCTGCCCGCAGTGAACCTTGCGGCCTCTCGACTGGATTCGAGGCGACCGCGGACTCTGACTCAGCCGCTTTTCTCATCCGGAAGGGCGCGCTTTGCACGATGCCGCTAATCACCGACGACCACTTGTAGCCGCTGGCCGCCGAGGTCCGCGTAATCTGGCGAATGGCCGGCATGTCGAAGTAATCGGCTTCACGGCCCAGTGCATAACTCAACAGCTTCTCCGAGACGGTCCGGACGAACTGCTCACGACGCCCTTCGAGCACGCTGCGCAGTCCTCCGAGCCCTTCGAACTTGGTGCCGCTCGAGAGCACGGCCGTCGCGTCGACAGGGGCTCCGCCTTCACCACGTTCGCGCCAGGTGCCGATGCCGTCGAAGTGATCGAGGGCGAAGCCGAGCGGATCCATCTGCGAGTGACACGTCGCGCACACCGCGTTCTTGCGGTGTGTTTCCAGCAGCTCGCGCACCGAGGCGGGCTTGCCGCCTTCGCCGCGCTCGGGTAGCGCGGGGACGTCTTCAGGCGGCGGCGGTGGCGCAGCCCCGAGGATGTTGGTGAGGAGCCACTTGCCTCGAAGGACGGGGGACGTCCGGTTGGGATACGACGTCACCAGCAACGTGCTGCCTTGACCGAGCAGCCCTCCGCGCTGATTCGCATTGGGCACGGTCACCTTGCGGTAGCGGCTGCCGTACACGCCGGGGATGCCGTAGTGGCGTGCCAGCCGGGCGTTGAGGAAGGTATAGTTCGCCGTCACGAGTTCGGGGATGCCCCTGTCCTCGCGCAACTGGCTCTCGATGAACAGCTGCGTCTCCCGCTCGAAAGCCTCGCGTAGGCTGTCATCGAACTCGGGATACGTGACGGGGTCCGGCGTGGCGTTCTTGACCTCGCGCAGCGCCAACCACTGTCCGAAGAAATTGTCGAGGAGCGCCGACGACCGGCGGTCCGCCAGCATCCGCTGCACTTGCGCGGTCAGTCCCTTGGGGTCATCGAGCCTGCCCGTGGTGGCGGCCTGCAGCAGCGGTTCGTCCGGCAGGCTGCTCCAGAGGAAGAAAGCGAGCCTGGAGGCGAGCTCGATTCCCGTCAGTCTGTAGGCGCGACCCGGTGTGACGCTCGCCGGGTCACGTTCGATGCGGAACAGGAAGTCGGGCGCGGAGAGTATCCGCTCGAGGCCAGCCTGGATGCCGCTGTCGAAGTCCCCCTTGGCTCGACCGCTCTCGTAGAACTGCCGCAGCACGCGACGGTCTGCATCGCTCACGGGACGCCGGTAGGCGAGTCGCGCCAGCGACGAGAGGATCTTCTCTGCGCACGCCGCCTCGTCTGCCACCGAAGTCGGCCGGCACGTGAAGATACGCCGACGACTGGGCGTGTCACCAGGGCCGGTCTGAGAGAGTGGCCCGGTGATGTCGATGCCGCCGAGCCCCGGGCTGCTGTCGGGCATGGCGTCGATGGCCAGCGCGAACCCGTACGCCCGCGGCTGCACGACGCCTTCGGCGGCCCACGCCTCACGGGGAAACGCGACGCCAATCACGTGCGGACCGGCCGAGAGGGGGATGCGCACACGCAGATCTTTGTCGGCGTTGTGCATGTAGTCTTCCCACTCCACCGATCCGAAGATATTGCCTTCGTAACTCGCCGGCGCCGGTCGGCCCGGGGCTTCGCCACCGATCGTGAACGCCTTGACCCGCACGCCGTCGACGCGCAGCTCGAGCTGGTGCTTGGAGAGCATGCCGCGCAGGTAGCCGACGTAGTTCGGCTGGATGTTGATCTTGATCTCGTATTCACCGTTGACGGGGAAATTGTGTCGCACGGTGGGTCCACCGCGTGAGCCGAATGGCGAGTCCTCGCTCCCGCGGTCGTCTTGCAGCAGCGTGATCGGAACCGTGTAGCTGTCCACCGCGGGACCAAGTGGCGGCAGCCCTACCGCGAGGCGGCTGATCTTGTGGGCCGCGGAGACGTAGCGGTCGAGCAACACCGGGGACACCGACAGCACGCTGCTCATGTTGTCGAAGCCGTTGCGGTCGGCCGCGTCGGCGGGCAGGAACTGCGCGCCCTCGATGTCGATGTCCAGCAGGTCACGGATGGCGTTGCGATACTGGACGCGCGTCAAGCGATGCAGAGCCTCGGTGCGACCAGGATTCACTTGCTGCCCAGCGATGCGGTCGAGCGTCGTCTCGAGCGACGTGGCCACGGTGTCGTACGTGGCCTGGTCCGGACGCGGACTGCCGGGTGGCGGCATCGCGCCCGCCCGCAGCTTGCGCACCACCTTTTCCCACACCGCGCCGTGCGTGCCAGCCGCCGGCGCATCGACTTGGTCGAGCGCCAGCCCAGCCGTCTTCCGGCGCTGGTTGTGGCACGTCACGCAATACTTCGAGAGCACGGCGCGTTCGGGGAAGGCGTTCGGATCGGCCGCTTGCGCTGGCGGCGTCTGAGCCGCGGACGTGCGCTGCGGCACTGTCGGTGTTACGCTCGGGTGCTTGGGACGTGGCGTGAGCGAGGCGGCTGGCGAAGACGCGTGCGCGGGAAGCGGTTGAACAGCCGCGATTGAGGGACGTGACGTCGCTGGGATGGCCCGGTGCTCTTGGGCGTGGACGTCACGCACTCCCAGCCCGATGCCGGTTGCGCACACCGCCGCACCTATAGACGCAGAGAGCGTTCCCACCGTCCGACAACGGTCGACCATGGCCCAGCTCCTACCCGACTACTCGCGTCACCTGCCTCGGATGACTGACCCATGATACGATGCTTTCCTCGATTTTGCGCGCGAATCCTCGGGACCCTGTGGTCTCGAGGGAGGCCCAGGAGGCTCTCATGCCTTTCGTCGCGTTTCGCCCCTTTTCCCGGACTGGACGACCAGGCTCAACCCACTCGTCTGATCTCCTCGCCTGGCCCCAGACTGCCGGATTGTGCGCGGTTCTTCTCGCCTCCGTTTTCGCCCCTCCTGCGGCGGCCGCCGCGGCGCCGGATGTCAGGCTGGTCGAAGCGGCCAAGGCCGAGAACTGGACGCTCGTGCAGAGCTTGGTCAAGCAGCGCGCGGACGTGCACGCCGCACAGCCAGACGGTGCGACCGCCTTGCACTGGGCGGTCTATTGGGACCAGCCCGCCGTTGTGGACGCCCTCCTCAGGGCTGGTGCGAAGGTCAACGCGGCCAATGAATTCGGCGCGACGCCGCTGTGGATCGCGTGCGCGGAGGGCCGCGCGGCCATGATCGATCGGTTGCTCCGCGCGGGGGCGAACCCCAACGCGGCGCTGCTGAACGGCGAAACCCCGCTCATGTCCGCGTCGCGGACCGGCAGCCTCGAAGCCGTGCGCTTGCTCATCGCCCGGGGGGCGCAGGTCAACGCGAAGGAAACAGCACGCAATCAAACCGCGCTCATGTGGGCGGTCGCGGAGCGGCACGCCGAGGTCACCCGTGTGTTGGTCGAAGCCGGCGCCGAGGTCGGTGCGCGGTCGACGGTGCGGAAGATGCTCACCAACGCCGGATCGGACGGCCTGCGCCGGCTGACCGGCGACTACACCGACCTTATTGATGAAGACCAAGGTGGCTACACGCCGCTCCTGCTCGCCGCGCGCGTGGGCGATACCCCCTCCGCCAAGCTGCTCGTGGCCTCCGGCGCCCGCGTCGACGAGGCGACCCCGCTCGGCGCCACCCCGCTCGTCGTCGCCACCTTCGGCGGGCAGTCGTCCACCGCGGAAGCGCTGCTCGATATGGGCGCGGATCCGAACGCGGGCGGCGCTGGCTACACCGCGCTCCACATCGCCGTCCTTCGTGGCGACGTGCCTCTCGTGAAGAAGTTGCTCGCGAAGGGCGCGAACCCGAATGCGCCGCTCGAGAAGGCGACGTCGATTCGGCGTAGCAGCAACGACTGGGCTTTGCATCCGTCGTGGGTTGGCGCGACGCCGCTCTGGCTGGCCGCGAAGTTCACGGACGCGCCGCTCATGCGGGCGCTCGCAGAAGCCGGCGCTGACGCGGCATTCGTCCGCAAGGACGGAACCAACGTCGTCCTCGCGACGATGGCCGACGGCCCCGACCGCAGGTCTCCGTTGTTCGTGCCGGTCGAGCGACCCGAAGTCGAGCGCCGCACACTTGAAGCGGTCAAGGTCGCCGCCGATCTTGGCGCCAATGTGTCCGCCACAACGACGGCCGGCGACACCGCGCTCCATGCAGCTGCCGCGCGCGGGTTCAACTCGGTCATCGAGTGGCTGGCGGCCAAAGGCGTGTCGCTCGACGCGCCGAACAAGAAAGGGCTCACACCGCTGGCGGTGGCGTCCGCGGCGTTGGCTCGGGCGCAGCAAGCCGCGCAGCGTGGCCAGGGCACGCCGGGTGCGGACCCGATGTCGACGGTGGACCTGCTGAAGAAGCTCGGCGCGAGCCCATAGGTCCAGTCACCAGTCGCAGGCCGCGATCACGAGTCGCAAGTCACCAGCCGCTTGTCTTCGGCGCGCTGAACGCGCCCACGTGTATCCGCCGTACGGCGGCGGCACGTTGCCGTCCATCCGTGTGATCGGCTCAACCGGCCGGCTTTCAACTGCCGCGGTGTGACTTCCAGCCAACAGCCCGTGTCTTCTGAGTAGCTGAGAGTCGCCACCACAACGGTCGCCGTTCAACGGGTGAAACGGAGCTGATGAGTTTACGCAGAGGTCACGATCGATGGCACAGTCGCAGCATGACGGACTTCGGCTCGTCGGGCGCGGCAGTCGCCTGGACACGGTGATTCCCGTGTCTCCGTCCGACATTGAGCCGTTCGATGAGCTGAGCACGCTGAGACAACTCGTCGCCGGCGCCGCTCATGGCCTGAGGAACATGGTCACCGGCGTCATGAGTCACGCGCATCTGATCCTGGAGCGGCCGGACGTCCCACCCGAAGTGGCCGCGCTCGCGCGGGAAATCGTCGACGCCTCCCGCCGCGGCGCGCACCTGGCTCAGTCGCTCGTACGACTCGGACGTCAACGGCCACGATGCGTGGCCGCGCTCGATCTCTGCCGGCTGGTTCGCGACTTTGCGGGCGTCCTGCACATGGCGGTCGGGTCGCGCGCCACGCTCCACCTGAAAGCGGACGTGCGCTCGGCCCTCGCCCTGGTGGATCCGGCTGACATCGAACGCGTCCTCTCAACCTCGTGCTCAACGCGCGAGACGCGATGCTGCCGCACGGTGGCATCGTGCAGGTATCCGTGTTCGATTCCACCGTGCCCCGTCCCAGTGGCGAAGCCTCCGCGGTTGTCGTCGTCGAAGTCCGTGACACCGGCACGGGGACGGACGCGATCACCATGTGCCGGATGTTCGAGCCGTTCTACACCACCAAGGGCGACTCTGGGACTGGGCTTGGACTCGCCGTCGTTCAACAGCTTGTCAGCGCCAGCGGAGGATTCCTGGAGGTCGAGAGCAGCCTCGGGCACGGCACCGTTGTGCGGGTCTGTTTGCCGGCTGCGTACGAAGGCGGGCAGGCAGGTGGGCAGGTGGCTGGTAGACCAGCGCGTTGACCGGCGATCTCGGGTACACTGAAGCGCTCGCGTCGAGGGCCACAGGAGGTTACCGTGAAGCAGAGCGCATTGGCATGTGGGAAGGGCCGGCTTGCGGAGGCGGCCATCGGCCTGTTGCTGGCGGTCGGTTCAGCATCGGCCCAGACTGCCGCCCCGCCGTCGGTCACCTTCACCCGCGACGTCGCGCCCATCCTGCAACGGTCGTGCGTCGCGTGCCATCGGGCGGGGCAATCGGCCCCGATGTCGCTCTGCACCTATGAAGACGTTCGCCCGTGGGCGCGGTCCATCAAGACGCGTGTCGTCTCGCGGTCGATGCCGCCGTGGCACATCGATCGGCACGTCGGCATCCAGGAGTTCAAGGCTGATCTGTCGCTGCCGGACAAGGACATCGCGACGATCGCCGCGTGGGTGGACGCGGGCGCGCCGCGTGGCAATCCGGCCGACATGCCAGCGCAGCGGCAGTTTGGCGACGATGACGCCTGGGCGATCGGCAAGCCGGATCTGATCGTACGCTTCCCGAAGTATCGCGTGCCCAAGTCGGGTCCTGATCTCTTCCCGAACATCATCGCGTCGACCGGGCTCACCGAGGATCGGTACGTCAAAGCGATCGAGACACGCCCCGTCGGGCTGAACTCGCGCCGTGTCGTGCATCACGCCGTGACGTTCATGACGACCGACGTCCCCGAGGGGTCGCCAGCGGTCAACCCCGACATCGATCTGCAGAGCTCACAGTTGATCGTGGAGTACGCGTCGGGCAAGGCGCCGGAGATCTATCCTGAGGACGCGGGTGTCTTGCTCCCGGCGAGTAGCACGCTGCTGATGCAGAACCACCTGCACTCGGTCGGCGAAGACATCGATTCCGAGGTCGAAGTCGGATTCCTCCTCCATCCGAAGGGCGTCGTGCCGAAGCGGATTCGCTATTCGACGCATCATGGCGATCCCACGCCGAACCCGAATGACTCGCTGGACATTCCAGCTGGCTCCGTTGCGCGCGTGGATGGCTACACGCTGCACACCAAGCCCGGGAAGATCATCGCGTGGCAGCCGCACATGCACATCCGCGGCAAGTACCAGTGTCTCGAGCTCATCTACCCGTCGAATCCGAGCAATGTCATGCGGCGCGAGACGATCAACTGCGCCAACTGGGACTACAACTGGCACTCGGTCTACAACTACAAGGATCACGTGGCGCCGCTCGTCCCGGCCGGGACGGTGATTCACATCGTCAGCTGGCACGACAACAGCGCGGCGAACCGCCACAATCCTGATCCGAAGAACTGGGTCGGATACGGCGATCGCACCATCGACGAAATGGGCTTCTCCTGGATCGGCTGGGTGGATCTGACGCAGGAAGAGTACGAGAAAGAGCTTGCGGAGCGGAACGCCGCGCGTCAGAAGAAGGCGACGACGTCGACGCAGCAACAACAAGAGTAGCAGTAGCGGTCCGGCGGGCGATCGCTGAGCGCAGTAGGTTCGTGGTGATGCAGATGCGTGGGACTGTGAGGGTCGCGCTGGCGGTGATTGCCGTCGCTGTCGCGTCCGGGCGCGCGAGCGCGCAGCCTGACGGGTTGTTGAGCGGCAACATCAAGTACAACTCCGGCCAGTCGGTGCAGCCGATTTTCGAGGGCTGGACGAAGAACGCGGACGGCAGCGTTAATTTCTGGTTCGGCTATCTGAATCGCAATCACGTTCAGGAATTGCACGTCTCGGTCGGCGCTGATAACCGGTTCGAGCCGGGGGACGCCGACCGCGGACAGCCCACCTACTTCTACCCGCGATTCAATCGCCAACTGTTCTCGGTGACGGTCCCCGCGAACTGGGGGCAGAAAGAATTGATCTGGACGCTCGTCGCCAACGGCCAGTCGGAAAAGGCGGTGGGCTGGCTACGGCCCGACTGGGAGATCGCACCGCCCGGCACCAGGGCCGGAGAAGGCAATGCAGAGAATCAGCCGCCGAAGTTGACGGTGAGCGCCAGTGGTTCCCAAGTCGCGCTGGCTTCCGCGCTGACGCTGACGGCCACGGTGACAGACGATGGTTTGCCGAAGCCGAGGAGCACTGCGAAGCGGACTCGCCCGGCAGGTCCGCCCGCGTTCGACTACGACAGCAAGTTGCAGCCGCCGGTGAACGTCCCGCAGGTGGAACGACCGGCGCGGCCCAGGGGTGACGGTCAGCTCCAGGTGGAGTGGATCGTTTGGCGCGGTCCAGTCGCTGTCAGTTTCACGCCGTCGATCGTGGCACCCGACAAGGGGCAGGCTGTGACGTCGGCGTCATTTAGCCAACCCGGCGAGTACGTGCTCCGGACGCGCGCCTCGGATAGTTTGGCCTTTGCGGTCCAAGACGTGAAAGTTACCGTGGGCGCTAGCCGGCCGTAGCCGGGGGCACGCTTACCAGGCCTCAGTGAGTGAGCGCGTACAGGAAGTAGTTGATCCCGAGCTTGAACGCTTCGTTGCCGGAGTCGATCGGGAAGAACCCCGTGCCGGCCATTTGCCAGTACTCGGCAAGGTTGGTGTTGTAGTTGGCGATGGCGAGCAACCGCCCCTGTGGGTCGTTGTCCTCGAAGAGACCAAAGTACTCGGGGCTGAACCCGTAGAGGTGATGATTCGGTGGGTGAGGGAAGTCGATCCGTTCGAGCTTGAAGAGCGATCCGAACACCGGGTGTGACGGATCCATCTTGATCCATCGACCGCCGGGCATCACGCGCTTCATCTGGGCTTCGAAGTTGTCCCACTGATCCAACTCGAAGTCGTTCACGATGAGGAAGCCACCCTTGAGCAGGTACTCGCGAAGGCGTTGTGCCTCCCGGTCTGTCATCATCCAGTAGCCAGGTTCCCACAGCAGCGCGATCGGATACTTGAAGAGTCGCGCGTCGTCGAGCGTGAGGATGAGACTTCCGTCCGTCCGCGCGTCGACTTCCGTCACCTGGCCGAGCGTCGTCATCAAGTTCTGCTCGGCACGAGGGAACTCGTGCATCCAGAAGTTGACGCCGCCGAAGGGCGGACGCAGCGTGCCGAAGGAACCAGTGCGCCAGCGCAGACGCACGAACGTCACTTGGCCGTCGTATGAGAGCTCGCGCTGTCCCCAGTTACCGAATCGCGGCTGGGCGGAGAGCGTACTGCTCACCAGCAACATGAGCGCGTAGATCCAACGAGCAGGGCGTGTCACCGAGCCAACTTTTCTGCACTGGCGCTGGGGCCCCACCCCCAGCGCGAACTAACGCTGATCCCTCGCCTCGGATTTGCGCGTCTTCGGCTCGGGATGGCCGCAGGCGCTCCCACCCGCTTACCTGCCTACCAGCCTCCTACCAGGCCCACCCGGCCTACCTGCCCTCTTTAGCTTCGCGCGCGCGCTCACCCTTGAGAATGTTCGTCATCGCGTAGTTGCCTTCGTGGCACGCGTACTCGTAGATGACGTAGTCCGTCAGTCGCGGCATCGGACGTACGGCGGTCCAGGGCTGCGTGTATAGCGTCGGGTCCTCGATCGTGAACTGATAGTCAATGCGATCGTCGGCCGCGCGCGTGAAGCGTTCGACGGCTCGCGTGTGCTCTGACGAGGGGAAGCGGTGCTCGGTGCTCTCGCTGTAGTTCGTGGTCTCGACGACGAGCGTTTTGCCTTCCCAGCGTCCGCGCGATGAGCCGTTCCATTGGCGGATGGTCTCGGGCAGCTTCGGGCGCCCATCCAAGGGGATGACGCGCACGTCGTGGATGTTCTCTGTGTGGATGATGACCTGTCCCGGCGTCTGCAGGATCTGATAGACGTTGTTGTAGCCGGTCGACACCGGTGGTACGCCGTGGTAGGTGATGCAGCGATCCCACGCGGTCCGGTCGAGCCACGAGTCCGCTGGATGGAGCCGACGGTGCTCGGCCTTCTCGGCGACTCGCTTGCGCCCTTCAGGGGTGAGCGGTAAGCGGCCGTTTTTCGGATCGACGATGAGCGATGTCCGCAGATCCGGGCTCACCTTGCCGCGGTCGAACCAATGCGCGTTGTAGGTTCCTGGATCGCCAGGTGGCGGCGGCGCGTCTTCGGTGGTGGCTTGCTCTCGCTTTGCGGCTTCTTCCGGCGTGAAGAACTCGCGATCCCCAAGCGCCACCGGTCTCTCGAGCGGCGTCAGCGACGCATACGACCAGATGCCCTGGAGATCCGGATCGCCCCACGGCGTCATCGGTACCTTCCAGCTCGAACCGCTCGGCGTGCGCGCCGCCGCGGCGGCCTTCTGCCCAGTCTGCGCTCGAGCTGCGGCAGACTGCGCACTTGGCTGGCCGACGATGTTGGAGTAGGTTGCGACGAGAACGGTAGCGATGAAGAACGTCCGCGCGCGCATGGGAGCCTCCTCGTGGCCGGGTAGGCCTGGTAAGCCTGGTAGGCCCGGTAGGGGGCCAGGTGCGCCAGGCAAGGTTGGATCCTACCAGCCCTCCTACCCGGCCTACCAGGCCTACCCGGCCTACCCGGCCCTACCATGACAGACCTCACCCTCTTGCGAATCGCGGGCACGGTCGGGATTCTTGGGTCGGTGTTGTATGCCGCAGGGGATGTGCTGCTGCTCGCGCCTGAGGCGGCGGAGCACCTCGAGCGGCGGCCGCTGCCGATCGATGCCAGTCAGGATCGCATGCTGCGTCGTCGAGTGAGCCTGCTCGAAGACCTCGCGCAGTTGCCCCATTGGCGGCTCCGCTGGGGGGCGCTCCTCGGGGTCATCGGAGGTCCGCTGACGCTCGGGGGATTGTGGGTGCTCTACCGTGGACTCGAGACCGCCGGGCCAGCCGCGGCCATCCCACCGACGTTGCTCCTGCTAGCGGCCACCGTCGCCGCACCGTACGTGCACGGGTCGTTCGGTTCAGTCGGCGAGACCGTTCACGCGCTGTACGCGGCTGATGATGTCCACCGGCCGATGCTCGCGGACATGATGCGTCGACAAGTCGTGACGGTGATGATGGCCTACGCGCCGCTCTTCCTGTGCGTCATCGCGGCTTCCGTGTGGTCGTCGTGGGTCATCTTCACCGGCGGGACGCGATTCCCAACGTGGGTCGCGGCCGTGAATCCGGTGACGGCGACGATCGCGTGGTTGCTCGTGAAGCAGATCCTGCCGCGGCGAGTGTCGGCGTTCTTCCAAGGCGCCAGTTTCAACCTTGCGTACATCGTGTGGTTCGCGACGCTCGCCGCTACCGTGAGATAGCGGGTAGCGGCGAGCGGCGGGTAAGGGGCTAAGGAGCTAGGCGGGTAGGAGGAGCTAGGCCCCGGACACCTACCCGACCCCTACCTGCTTACCCGCCTACCCGCCCTCGTCAGAATCGAAGCTGTGCGGCGAGGCGGAGCGTCCGTGGATTGAGAATGTCCAGCGGCGTCGTGAACGCGGCGCTGCCGAACGTGATGTTCTGGTTCTTCACGAACGACGAGTTGTTGATGTTGAAGATATCGAACTGTCCCGACACCTGGTACTTGCCGAATCGGAAGATCTTGCGGATGCCGAGGTCCATCTGGTTCTGCCGCGGGTAGAACTGCTGGCCCGGCGCGACCAGATCGACGACGTAGTTCGGCAGCGTCAGATTCGGCACGACCAGCTCACCGGGGCGGCACGGTCCCGGGCACTTGGCGTCGTACCGCGTAGTGGAACTAATGTTCCACCGCGTGAAGAGTGGTGCGCCGTTGTAGCTCTGGAACGCGACATTCGTCTGAATGCCGTACCAGGGCAACGTATAGGACCCCGCGAACTTGAGCTCGTGCAAGAACGGCATGCCGAGTTTGCTCTGGTCGCAGAAGTGGAAGTCCGGTTGGGGGAGGTTGTTTGCCGGGATATTGGCCGTGCCGCCGTACCGCCCCTGGTTGCTCTCGATGGCGTCGCACCGGACGTCGACGATGCGGTCGATGGTCCAGCCGCCGAAGAACTGGGCGCCGGCCACGCGCGCGTTGAACCCGAGCTGGACGCCGTTGTAGGTCCGGCGCCGCAGGTTCAAGTCGGTCGAGTTGAGATCGACGCCACCCACCAACCCGCGCTTGCTCGGGTCGATGTTGTAGATCGGAATCACCTGGCCGTCGAGCGGGCTGACCACGTTGACGATTCTGTAGTCGTTCGGTGTGAATCCCGTGTTCTGGGAGAGCCGCTGGTCGTGCGTCGTCCGCCGGTAGTAGCCGACGTTGGCGGAGAAGCCGCGCACCACCTCGTGCTGGAGCTGGGCGGTATACTCGATGTCGTACTCGCGCTGGATGTCGTCCTCAGGCCGCCAAATGAAGACCGGCAGGCCGAAGTTCCGGTTGTTGCTCACCCCGATCTCGTTGTTCTGCGCGATATTGTCGCCGTTGGTCGGCAGCATACGCCCGGACGGCGTATCGGTGCCAGGAATGAGGTCCATGTCGCGCCAGAGTCGCGTATCACCAGCTCCGAGCTGCAGGGGGTTGTACCGTTGCGGGAAGCCCAGGGCCTGGCCCGCCATGTAGCGCCCCACCGTGGCTTTGAGGGCGGTCCGCGCGTTGCCGAAGAGGTCGTACGACACGCCGACCCGCGGCGCGACATTCAACCAGTTCGGCAGGTCTTCGACCTGATTGAACGTCCGCTCGGGCGCGAAGCGACCGGCGACCGAGGTCTGCGGCTTGATCCGCGCGTTGAACGACTCGAAGCGGACGCCGGCGTTGATGGTGGCCCGTTTGATCGTCCAGGCATCCTGCACGAACATCCCGAGGTCCCGATTCAGGTACTCGTTCGCCCGGATCGGGGTCGCGTAGACCCGCACCGAGTCTGGCGCGCCGTTCCGATACCGCTGGACGAGATCGCCGTTGATGTCGTACTCGAGCACGTAGTCGCCGAAGCCCCACTGGAACCCGGCCTTGAGCGCATGGCTACCCGTGACGTAGGTCAGAGACCCGGAGATGTAGTTCGATTTCGGATCGATGCCGATGGCTGGGAAGGTGCGTCCGTCCCACGCTCGCAGCGTCGCCAGGTCTTCCTTACCAATCGTGGTGAACCAGTCCGCCGAACCCCGCGTCTGCTGCCGGCCTGGCTGGTACCCAATGAACAAGTACTCATTGTTCATGGAGTAGCCGGTCTCGAGCAGCAGCTTGTTCGTGAGCGTCGAGGTGAATTTCACCTGACCTGTCGCGTACAGCGCGTGTTCCTGATCGCGGCGTCCCGACGCCGTGCCCCACTCGGTGATCCAGCCGCCAATGGCCTCG
>VFZL01000003.1 GCA_016871175.1 Acidimicrobiia bacterium
TTCAATCGAGCGGCGGAGCGGATGTTCGGTTATCGCGAGGCAGAGATGCTCGGGCGGAGCGTGAATCTGCTGATGCCGTCGCCCTATCACGAGGAGCATGACGGGTACGTCGCGCGTGACTTGGCGACCGGCGAACAGCGTATCATCGGTATCGGGCGTGAAGTCACCGCGCGGCGGCGTGATGGCTCCACCTTTCCGGTTCACCTGTCGGTTGGAAAGTGGCAGGTGGGCGACACGCGCCGCTTCACCGGCATTCTGCACGACCGCGCGTCCGTCTGGAAGAGCAGGTACGCGAACAGGCGGCGCTCGCGCGACTCGGCGAAATGGCGGCGGTCATCGCGCACGAGATCAAGAATCCGCTCACCGCCGTGCGGGGCGCAATCCAGGTCATCGGCGGACGCCTGTCCGCGGGCAGCAGGGATGCACCCGTGGTCAAGGAAATCGTCGCGCGACTCGACGCGTTGAACGATCTCATCAAGGAGCTTCTGCTCTTCGCCCGAACGCCGCAGCCGCGCTTCGGATCGGTCTCGCTCGAGGGGCTGATGCAGATGACGCTCGATCTCTTAGCCAAGGATCCCGCGTTCGCTAGCGTCCACCTCTCGGTGAGCGGTGACGCACCGCTGGTGAAAGGCGACGCGGAGCTCTTGAAGATCGTCTTCCAGAACCTCTTCATCAATGCGGCCCAGGCCACTCAGGAGCACGGCGAGATCCGCGTGATGATCGTGCCAGGCACGACCACTCACGAGGTGCGCGTGGTGGACAATGGTCCCGGCATTCCGGCAGACGTTCGAGAGAAGCTGTTTCGACCGTTCTTCACCACGAAAGCTCGAGGGACTGGCCTCGGTCTGTCGACGGCTCGCCGGCTGCTCGAAGCGCACGGCGGCTCGATCGCGGTCGAACCGGGAGAGCACGGCGGCACAGCGGTCACGGTGACACTGCCGGCGTCCTAGTCGCCAGTCACAGGGTCGCAAGTCCCAACGCTGTCTCTCCGGCTCGCTGAACGCGCGCACACGTCCGAGTGCCCCGTGATTACGCGGGTTTATCGAGCTTGAACTTCTCGATGCGGTAGCGGATCTGGTCTCGGTTCAGTCCGAGCAGCGTGGCGGCGCGTGTTTGATTCCAACTGCTGCGCTCGAGCGCTTGAATGACGAGCGAGCGCTCGAGCTGTTCCAGGTCGATGCCCTGTGCGGGAAGCTCGACGCTTTCGCTGAGGCGGCTTGCGGACGCCGCGGTCATGGGGAACTGATCCGCGGTGAGCTCGTCGCCGTCGACCAGCAGCATCGCACGCTCGACAGCGTTGCGGAGCTCGCGAATGTTCCCGGGCCACCCGTACGATCGAAGGCGCGTCATGGCGTCCGGGGACACGCGGCGAATCTTCTTGCGAAACTCCTAGTTGTAGGCATCCACGTAGAAGTGAACCAGAAGTGGAATGTCCTCGGTCCTCTGTCGCAGGGGCGGCAGGACGAGGGGCAGTACGTTCAGCCGATAGAAGAGGTCTTCGCGAAAGCGGCCCGCGCGAACCTCGTCCTCGAGGTGCCGATTCGTGGTGGCGATCACACGCACGTCCACGCGCAGAGCCGCGTTCCCGCCCACGCGCTTGAAGGCCTTCTCCTCCAGGAACTGCAGCAACTTGGCTTGCAGCCCCGGTGTCATTTCGCCGATCTCGTCCAGGAACACGGAGCCCCCGTCGGCGGCCTCGAGCAGCCCGCGCTTCTGCCTGTCGGCCCCCGTGAACGCCCCCCGTTCATGGCCGAACAACTCGCTTTCGAGCAGAGACTCGGTCAGCGCCGAGCACGTGATGTTCATGAACGGATGGCTGGCGCGATCGCTGGCGTAGTGGATGACCTTCGCCGCGAGGTCTTTGCCGGTGCCGCTCTCGCCAGTCAGGAGCACCGTCGACGCTGGGCTCGTGGCGATCTTTTGCAACAGAGCGCGGATGCCGACAATGGCGGAGCTCTGGCCGACGATTCTGTCAAGACTGTAGGGTTGCGCCTGCGACGCGCGGAGCGCACGCACCTCGCGCCTGAGCTGTGTCGTTTCGAGAGCTTTCTCGACGAGCAGCGCAATCTGATCCGCATCGAAGGGCTTGTTGGCATAGCGATAGGCGCCGTGCTTCATCGCCTCGACGGCGTTGTCCACGGTCGAGTGCGCCGTCAACATGATGACCAGCGTGTCTGGATCGTTCTCCTTGATGTGCTTCAGCACCGTCAGGCCATCCGAATCGGGAAGGCGGTAGTCGAGCAGCACCAAATCAACCCCATCTCGACTGCGGGCGATCGCCTGCGCTGCCGTCTCCGCCTCGAGCACGCGATAGCCCGCATCGGCGAGCCGGCTTGACAACGACCAGCGGATCAGCTGCTCGTCGTCTACGACGAGAATGGTCGGGCTCTTCATGTAGAGTGGCTAGCATAGGACGGCGCGGCGCGTTGGTGGAGACGGGCTAGCAGTGCGGAGAACGACGGGCCGGGTGCGATTCACCAGCGGCTGTCTGAGGCTCGCACCAGCCGCTCGACGTCCTGCATCTCGAACGGCTTGGCGACCACGTCGTACGCCCCCAGATCGCGGGCATCTTGGGTCATCTCCGCGGTCCCGAACGCCGTCATCATGATGATTCGGGCACGCGGCGCCAGGCGGCGCAGGCGCGAGAGCAGCGTAAGGTCGTCGGAGTCAGGAAGGCGGAAGTCCAGCAGCACCACGTCGAACGGACGAGACGTCGTCATGACCGCTTGAATCGCCGCGCGCCCGTCACCGGCCTCAACAACGCGGTGCCCCGCTTCCGATAGCGTTTCCGCGAGCGACCACCTGATGAGCAGCTCGTCGTCCTCCACCAGAATCGATAGTTCTGGGGACTTTTTCGCGGCCCTGGGGAAATCTCCAAGCGGGCTCACGGCGTCGACCGGGTGCTCTTCGTTGGGAAACTGGCTTGCCATAGCGAGAACGTCGATTTCCGATTCAAGAGCCGGACCATCGCGGGTGCTGCGTCGGCTACGCCCGAGGAACCCTCCCAGATCGCCTGTCACGCCGCCACCGCTGCCACGCTACTATTGGTGGCCGCCAGAAATGCGGCGGAGGGTTGGCTCATCCCGAGGCTGGGGCGGCGTATCGCCCCATTTCTCGCACGGGCGCGGTGGCACGGCCTTCGCTACCCGGAAGTGCTGCGACTTCGATGTCGCCGAAAAACAAGGCTCATATGATCGCCCTGAAGAACGTTCTGGTCGCGACTGACTTCAGCGACGCGTCCGCGACGGCGCTCGAGTACGGTCGCCACTTCGCTCGCACGTTCGGCGCATCACTCCAAGTAATCCACGTGGTGGAGAATGTGATGGCGCGATTCGCGGCGGATGCGTACCCAGTGGTACTTCCAGACCTTCAAAAGGAGGTGGAAGACGCCGGGCACAAGAAGCTGCTGGCCGCCCTGAACGACGAAGACTACAAGCAGCTCAACGCAGTGCCCGTGGTTCGCACGTCGGCTGCCCCGGCATCGGCCATCGCTGAGTACGCCAAGGAGGCCAAGGTGGACCTGATCATTATGGGAACGCACGGCCGCGGGGGCGTTGCGCACTGGCTGATGGGAAGCGTGGCCGAACGGGTCGTGCGCACCGCCACCTGCCCTGTGCTGACAGTGCGGCACCCGGAGCGGGAGTTCATCGCGCCTGACGCACTGGTCAGCGTGAGCAAGGCGTAGCCCATCTGAAGGCGACACGTGATCCCGGGCGTCCATCAGTAGGCGTTGTCTGAGCGAGCCTCCCCGGTCCGAGGGGAGGCTCGCGAGGTGGCCCTCGGGATTGGTATCCTGAGGCATGCTGGAGCTGGGGTATCCTGCGGCGCGTGTGGTGGCTCCGCGCGCGCACGCGCATTTCGTGCGCCACCGGGCAGCTCCCTCCTCCGAGGACTCACGGCGTGCGCCGGTTCCGGATCCCGGCGACATCGAGATGCTCGTCGACGCGGCGTTCTGGGCGAGCTTGCGTCGCGAGGAGGGCTACGTCCCGCGCATCTCGCTCGTCCTGCTGGCGCCCGAGGCGGCGCCGCACGCGTTGCGCTTCGAGCGAGCGCTCCCACTGAGCCCTAGCGCGCTGGTTCGCGTGGCCCCGGCGGTCGAGCGGCCCCAGATTCACCTGGGTGTCTGGCGGGACGCCACTGGCGAGCTCCGCGTCTGGGGCACCACGCGGACCGTGCCCGTGTCGTCGTTCGTGCTCGAAGTATCAGCACCCGGTCTGCTCGTCATCAAACACCACGTGCAAGCAGGTCACAAGTTCGTCAACGTCGCCGTGCTCGAGGGCGATCAGGTCAAGGTGATCGACGAGCAGGCCTCCTCCTTGCCGGACTGCCCCTCGCTCCTGGGTGCATTGTTGGGATTCGACACCAACGACGCGCGCCGCACGCGGCCCCGGAGCGTCCTGGTCTCACTCGCCGTCTCGATGCGCGCGCACGGCCGCGGCGGCACGCTGCTCGTGGTCCCGTCCGAAGACGAGCGCTGGCGCGCATCGATTGTCACGCCCATTTCGTATTCGGTCCATCCGTCGTTCGCCGAGCTGGGACAACTACTGCACGAGGAAACCACCCGAGAACACGACCGTGGCTGGCAAGACGAGCTCGACGAGACGATCCAGGCGCTCGCGGGGCTGACCGCCGCGGACGGCGCCACCGTACTGTCGGATCGACATGAGCTGCTGGCGTTTGGTGCCACAATCGCTCGGCGAGACGGCGCCTCTGTGGTCGAGCGGGTTACCGTGACCGAACCCATCGAAGGAACGGATGCGCTCATCATGCATCCGACGCGGCTCGGCGGGACGCGGCATCTGTCGGCCGCTCAGTTCGTCTCCGATGAGCGCAGGGCGCTAGCGCTCGTCGCGTCACAAGACGGCCGGTTCACCGTGTTCGCCTGGTCACCGTGCGAAGACATGGTCCATGCCCATCGCGTCGAAGCGCTGCTCTTTTGAGTCGGACTCGGCCGCGACCAGCGACCATCGAACCAGGGCCATCCGCCATTGACGATTGGCCAACGACCAGCGACTATTGACCCATGTCCATCGGTCCAACGACGAAAGACCAACGACCAATGACCGATTCGCTCCGAGCTCAGGTCGCCGCCGATGGATTCGCGTTCGTGCGCGGCGCGACGATGCGCGAGCTTCTGCTGAGCGCGGGACCACTCACCGACTGGTCTGCTTTCGCGGACAGCTGGAATGCGCTCGGGCTCGATACGTACATGGCCGATGGCGGGCGATATCGGCGACGGCGACACGCCGTGTTCACGGTGCCGGTACACGGCGCCCCGATCAGAGAACCACACCAACCACACTATCAATCGACCGCGTACAACCCGCTTCACGGAGGCATCGAGCGCTGGTTCGAGCCGGTCGTCGATGCGATCGCTCAAAGTGACGCCCTTGACACGGTGCTCCGTTTCTGCCGGACGCTGTTCGGGGCGCTGGCGCCCGAAGTGACGACATGGCGCGTGGAAGTGCATCAATTCCGCATCGAAGCGCGTGAGGGCGAGGCAGGCCGACCGACACCGGAAGGACTCCATCGAGACGGCGTCGACTACGTGCTCGTGCTACTCATCAATCGTCGCAACATCGCAAGCGGCGTAACCGGCATCTGCGATCCCGCCGGGCGGTCGCTAGGATCGTTCACCCTGACCGATTCGTGCGACGCCGCAATCGTGGACGATCACCGGGTTGCGCACAGCGTCACACCGGTGGAGGCCATTCAGGCCGGCCAGCCCGCCTATCGCGACGTGCTCGTCGTCACGTTCCAGGGGGAGGAATCAGGGAGCTGACCGGCGAACCGCTCAGCGGTCAGGCTTCAGCTCCCCGATTCTGGGCTCTCGCCAGCGGAAGTTGACCTGCGTCAGTTCCCCAGCTTGAAGGTCAGATACTCCCCGCTGTAGCCCGGACCGCTGATCGCCATCGTGAGGTACTGCACGCCGTCGAGCATGTACGTCATCGGCGAGCCAGTCTGTGGCGCCGGGATGAAGACCGCACCGACTTCGCTGCCGGTCGCCTTGTCGTACGCGCGCAGGTACGCTCCGCGTCCCTGAGGCGTCGTGTTGAACCCACCCTCGCCCGCGATGACGAGCGACTTCGTCACGAGGACGCCGATGCGCCCTTGCCGTCCCGTCCGCGGAATATTCACACCCTTGAGCGCGGGGTGATTCTTCACGTTGTCTGGCGTATCGCCGTGCGCGATCTGCCACACGAGCTCGCCCTTGTTCATGTCGATCGCCGTGATGCGACCGTAGGGAGGCTTGACGAGCGGGAGGCCGCGGACCGTGAGGCCACCGCCACCCTCACCACCACCGCCAGGTCCGGAGCCCCGCCCGCCGGGGGCTGGCGGAGCCGCATTCGGGTCGCGCGCCGTGCCCTGCACGTAGGCCATGTCCGAGCGTCCGGGCGCGGGTGGCGTGAGGCCGAGGGGCGTGATGCCCGTATTGGTGAAGATGTAGAAGATCTTCGTGTCGGGGTCGAACGCGCCCCCTTGCCAGTTCGCACCGCCGGTGGCGGCCGGGAGCATCAGCGTGGCGAGCGGCCCGGGCCACGTGCTCACAACGGGCGGCGTGAAGATCGGCCCCAGCTTGTAGTTCGCGGCGAGTTTCACTGCCTCGGCGCGGAGCTCCGGTGTGAAGTCGATCAGATCGTCCACTGACACGCCCTGGCGCTCGTACGCCGGCGGCTTCGTGACGAAGGGCTGCGTCTTGGCGTACCACTCGCCCGGCACGATCCCCTGTTCCACCGCTCGTTCCTCGATGGGCCACACCGGCTGGCCGGTGTTCCGGTCGAACACGTAGATCCACCCCTGCTTCGTCGGTTGTCCGACCGCTTTGATCTGACGGCCGTTCACCGTCAGGTCCATGATGATGGGGGCGCACGGGATGTCCATGTCCCACAGACCGTGGTGCACCAACTGGTAGTGCCACTTCCGTCGGCCGGTGTGGAGATCGACGGCCACCACGCTCTCGCCGAAGAGGTTGTTGCCAGGACGATGCATGCCGCTGTAGTCGCCAGTGGGCAGCTCGACCGGCAGGAACACCGTGTCCGTTTCCTCGTCGATGCTCATCTGCGCCCAGACGCCGCCGTTGCCGGTGTACGACCACGAGTCGTTCAGCCATGTATCATTGCCGAACTCACCTGGCCGTGGGATCGTGTGGAAGATCCACAGGCGCTTGCCCGTCCGAACATCGAAGCCGCGCACGTAGCCCTTTTCGTTGGTCTTGCTCTTGGGGATGCCGCCGGTCTGGTGCGCCGCGCCGATGACGATCACGTTCTTCGAGACGACCGGCGCTGCGTGCAAACCGACCTCGCCAGTGATGAGGTCCATGTTCTGATCGTCTTCGAGTTTCAGATCGACGATGCCGTCCTTACCGAAGGTCGGGATGCGATACCCGTTCTTCGCGTTGAGCGCGATCATCTGGTAGCCGGGCGTGACGTAGAGGATCCGCTCGTCGCCCTTCCCGTCGGTCCAGTACGCGAGCCCGCGGCCGGACAACTGACGCGGCGCCGCCTCACCGCGCTTGCCTTCGTTCAGGCTGTGCATCCAGAGCTGCTCTCCGGTCTTGGCGTCGAGCGCCACCACCGCGCGACGCGTTCCACCGGTCGCGTACATCCGTCCACCGATGAACAATGGAGTGCCTTGGAGCTGGAACTCGGGACGCGGACCGAGGTGATCGGTCTTGAAGCGCCACGCCACTTCGAGCTTGTTGAAGTTCGTGGCGTTGATCTGATCGAGCGGCGCGTAGCGCGTGCTGCGCAGGTCGGCGCCATACGTCTTCCACTCCCACGTTTGGCCGCCGCCCGTCTGGCCCTGCGTCGGCATCGTCGCCCACAGCAGCAATGCCACGAGTGGGCCGAGTCCGATTGCCCAACGCCGCACGTATCCCCTCATGATCTGCCCTCGATTATTGGTCGCACCGCCCCGAACCGGGGCGAACCGCCAATATTGTAGCCCGTCATTTGCCTACGCTGAACGTGAGCACTTCGGATCCGAATCCCTGTGCGCTGACGGCGACGGTCAGGTACTGCCTGCCGTCCAGCATGTAGGTCATGGGTGATCCAGTCTGCGGCGCGGGCATGTAGACAGCACCCACCTCCTGGCCGGTCGCCTTGTTGTACGCGCGCAGCATCGCA
Organism: Acidimicrobiia bacterium; assembly: GCA_016871175.1. Lineage (GTDB taxonomy): Bacteria > Acidobacteriota > Vicinamibacteria > Vicinamibacterales > CAVVIG01 > VFZL01. Next base: position 8,127 of record VFZL01000003.1, read on the forward strand.
CCGCGCTGACCGTTGGGCGCCGTGAAGAAGCCGCCCTCACCGGCGATGACCAGCGTCTTCGTCGTCAGGACACCGATGCGCCCTTGCCGGCCGGTCCGCGGTATGGTCACGCCCTTGAGCATCGGGTGATTCTTGATCTCGTCGGGCGTCTCGCCGTGGGCGATCTGCCACACCAACTCACCCTTGTCCATGTCGATGGCCGTGATGCGACCGTACGGTGGCTTCACGAGCGGCAAGCCTCGGACGTTGAGGCCACTCGGCTGCGCACCTGGGTTCACCGGCTCGGCCGTGCCCGCGACCCAACCGAAGTCGCTCTTGGCCGGATCGGCCGGAATGAGCCCGAGCGCACTGATGTTCGTATTCGAGAAGATGTAGAACATCTTCGTTTCAGGATCGAACGAACCGCCTTGCCAGTTGGCACCGCCCGTCACATGCGGCAGCATCAACGTGCCGTACGGTTTCTCCCGACGGCTGACGATCGGGGGCGTGAACATCGGGCCAAGCTTGTACTGGGCCGCGATACGCGCGCCCTCCGCCTTGAGCTCCGGCGTGAAGTCGATGAGATCGTCGAGCGTCACGCCCTGGCGATCGAACGCGGGCGGCTTGGTCACGAAAGGCTGCGTCTTCGCGTACCACTCGCCCGGCACGGTCCCATGCTCGACCAGTCGCTCCTCGATGGGCCACACCGGCTGACCCGTCATCCGGTCGAACACGTACACCCACGCCTGCTTCGTGGGTTGCGCCACAGCCTTGATCGCGCGGCCGTTCACAGCGAGATCCATCAGTATCGGCGCGCACGGGATGTCGTGATCCCAGATGCCGTGATGGACGAGCTGGTAGTGCCACTTCCGCTTGCCCGTCCTCAGATCGACCGCCAAGAGTGTCTCGGCGAACAGGTTGTTGCCCGGGCGATTCCCGCCGTAATAGTCGCCTGTCGGCAACTCGACTGGCAGGTAGACGGTGTCGGTTTCTGCGTCGATGGTCATCTGCGCCCAGACGCCGACGTTGCCCGTGTAGGACCAGGAGTCGTTCAGCCACGTGTCGTTGCCGAACTCACCGGGGCGCGGGATCGTGTGGAAGGTCCACAGCCGCTTGCCCGTTCGCACGTCGTACGCGCGGATATACCCCTTCTCGTGCGTCTTGCTCTTTGGTGCACCGCCGGCGAGGTGCGCCGCGCCAATGACGATGACATCCTTCGCCAGCACGGGCGCTGCGGCCAGCGCGACTTCGCCGGTCACAGGATCCATCACCTGATCGAAGTCCTGCTTCAGATCGACGATGCCATCGGTGCCGAAGGTGGCGACGCGCCGGCCGTTGGCCGCATTGAGGGCAACGAGCTGGTAACCGGTCGTGACGTAGAGAATGCGCTCGTCACCACCGGGCGTTCCGTCCGACCAGTACGCGAGCCCCCGACCGGACTGCTGGCGCGGCGACGCCACGGCTCGCATGCCCTCGTCCAGGCTGTGCTGCCACAGCATCTCGCCGGTGCGCGCGTCGAGCGCGACGGCCGCGCGCCGCGATCCCGCCGTCAGATACATCTTGCCGTTCGCGACGAGAGGCGTGACCTGCAGGTTGTTTTCCAGCCGTGGGCCGAGATTGTTGGGACGAAACCTCCAGGCGATCTCCAGCTGGTTGAAGTTCGACGCGGTGATCTGGTCCAGCGCCGCGTAGCGTGTGTTCCCAAGATCGCCGCCGTAGGTGCGCCATTCCCCGATGGGGGCGCCCGTTTGCGCACGCGCCGTTGCCAGGGCGCCGATGAGCGCCACCGCGGTCGAGGCCGCCCGCAGTCTCGTCTTCACGTGTACCGCCTTCCTCAAACATCTTGTGCCTCTTGTTACCACGACGAAAAAACGATGATCCGGCGGGACATCAAGCCGTGAATCAGGGTCCGTGTCATTCTTGCACGGCCACGTTGACATCCCCCGAACGATCACGTGACAGGATGGTCGTTGGGGCACAGTTCTGCTAGGCGGGTGACATCTTTTCTGCGAAAGCGAGGCGAAAAACCGCTACGCGAGCCGGGCACGTCCTTTGTAACATTGTAGAAATCGTTCTCATGCCTGCTCACGATTCGACCCGCGCCGGCGAACCTCACACGCGTCGAGACCTCGAGTTTTGGGTCCGCGACAACCTCGGCCTGCGTCCGGACCAGGTCACCGAATTGATGTCGATGATCGACGCCGTGTTTACGCGACACGAACGGATGTGGCAGGAGTCGAAGCAAGAAGCCATTCAGGCGCTGTCGGCCGGGTTCGCAGAGAAGATGAACCGCCTGAAAGACGAGTTGAGCGAAAAAGAGGCGACCGTCAGCAGCATCTCGCAGTACTTCGAGCAGCTCGTCGCCGATCTCACTGAGAAGACGCACCGCGATCCGAAGACGAAGCTCATGAACTTTGGGCGGTTCATGGAGCAGCTCGAGTCGTTCCTCGCGCTCGAACAACGCGGGCGGTGGTGCGCGGTAGGTCTAGTCGATATCCACGGATTCAAGCGGTACAACGACGCGCTCGGGCATGCCGTGGGCGATCGGATCATCGAGCGCGTTGCGCAGCTCCTGCGCGAGCAGGCACGGTCCGACGACCTGATCGCGCAGGAACGGCCCGGCGGCACACCCAAGAACTTGCACGCGCGGCTCGGCGGCGACGAGTTCTGCTTCATGATTCCCGACCTCGCTGAGTACCAGCAGGCGAACACAGTCGGGGAGCGGTTCCGCGAAGCGGTCGAGCGATTCGACTGGACAATCGAGGATCCACGGCTTGCGGCCCAACCGGTCCGTGTCGACGTGGGCGTCGTCTGCCTGTGGCTCGGGCGCGTGAACGAGCGTCGGACAATGGCGCGGAAGCTGGCTGCGGCGCTGATCCAGCGGGCCGACAAGCTGATGTACGACGCGAAGGGCAAGAGCGCGAATCACATCTACCTCGATCGCGTCTGCGTGTCTGGCGGAGAGCTGGCCGAGATGACCGACGAGAAGGTGGTCCGGATGATGCCTGGTCGTCGCAACGCCAACAGCTAGGGCGCGTTCGACATCCTGCAGCCTCGCGACTCGGAGCGTACGACTGCTGTCGTCGATTCTCCCAAGGTATTCTCCCAAGGCTCCGCACCGGCGCCTGCGTTCGGGTGGCCTCGAGGAGCGTCCCGGTTCGCTCGCTCCGGCGGACCTGCGTGCTACACTCAGGTCTTCGACGGCCTTTATCTCGCCACACGGTGGGTGTAGCTCAATGGTTAGAGCGCCGGACTGTGGCTCCGGAGGCTGCGGGTTCGAGTCCCGTCATCCACCCCAACACCTAACCTGTGACAGCCTGACGCTGCGCTCGACGAGCCGCGACGCGTATTCGTGCCCCAGGTCGTGCCAGTGGAGGTCAATGCGTTTCAGCGCGCCCAGAGACTCCTCGCTCAGTCGGAAGGCCGCGCGACCGTAACCCACCACACCTCGATCCGCAGGCTGTCAGTTCGGACGCGACTCGTCCATGGCGATGCGTGAGGCATGGTGTTCGTGGATAGTGTGTGTTTCACGGTACGTGGAAAATTACTCGCGAGTAATTTCTGATCTATCGTGATATGCTCCGGCGGCGTTCCGGCCCGCGCCGCGGCAACATCGCGACATGCCGCGCTACCTCCACCGCCAGGTCGCGGCCGATCTTGCCGAGAAGATGGTGCTCTTGGGCGGACCCCGCCAGGTCGGCAAGACCAGACTGGCGAGACACCTCCAGCCGGATCCAGCCGGGTAATTGAACTGGGACATTCCCGCTCATCGGGCCCGCATCCTTCGGCGCGACCTGCCCGACACCGAGCTGTGGGTCTTCGACGAGCTCCACAAGTACCGGCGGTGGCGGAATTTTCTCAAGGGCGTCTACGACGAATTTCACGGCGAGCGCCGCGTGCTGGTCACCGGCAGCGCCCGGCTCGACCTGTACCGCTTCGGCGGCGATTCGCTCCAGGGGCGTTATCACTACCTAGCCACGCTCGTCTGACGCCTCGCGATTGAAGGCTTCAGTGAGCGCGAAGTACACGCTCTCCACACGGACGAGTATACGGCGGGCCAGACACAGCCCACTCGCATCCGGTGCAGCGAGACGCCAACTCTCCCGATCGTGGCCCGTCGCCCGAAACCGCTGTCAGAGGCCGCGGCCCAGCTGTTCGAGGGCGACGCGCACGAGCTGGCTGCGGGTGCGCACACCCGTGCGGTTGAAAAGCACCTGTAAGGCAGCCTTCACGGCGCTCTCCGAGAGCCGCAGGCGCACCGCCATCTCCTTGTTCGCCAGGCCTTCCATCAGAAACGTGAGAATCTGACGCTCGCGGTCCGTCAGCCGCAGCGCGGGCGACTCGTCGACGTCGGTGCCCTGTACCAGCTTCCGTAAGTAGTGCTCATCAATCAGCACCTTTCCCTCGAAGACCTCGCGGATGCTGCGCTTCAGGTCGTCGGCGGCGTGCTGTTTGTGGAAGATGCCCGCGACCCCCGCGCCAATCATCTCCCGCGCCTCACGGTCGGGCAGGCCCGCGGTGACAAGGAGCAAGCGCCCGGCGAAGCCGCGAGCGCGCAACGCCGACACGACGTCGTCGGCCGTCCGCTCGCCGAGCATGTAGTCGAGGAGGACGACATCGACCTCGACCTGCGCCAGCGCCTCGATCGCCTCCTCGGCGGCGCCGGCGATGCCCACGACCTCGAAAGCGGGATCGCCGGCGAGCAAACGAGCCAAGCCGTCCCGAAAGAGCGCGTGGTCGTCGACAAGGAACAGACGGATCGCCCGGGTCGTGCTAGCTGACACGCAATTCCTCCAACGTACGAACGCGCACCGGTCGAGCCCTCCGTCGAACGGGCCGCTCGCATGGCCGCCATCCTGCCCGCATGCGGCGTCGAGGTCGTCGCCGCTTGCACGTCCGATGACGACGACGTTCGACGAGATGTGTTGCGGCAGCACTTGGGTGCTGTTCCGACGATCCACCTCGTGCCAGCACACCAACATGCCATCGACTTCGCCCTTCAGGAGGCTGGCGGCTCGACGAGCGTCGTCACCGCTGCGGCCGAGAGGTACCGTGTGCCGAAGCACCCGCAGTCGCCGACGCTCGTGCTCGATCGGCCGCTCGCAGGCGATTCGGTGCTAGCCGTCGTCGACCCACGAGCGAACCGGTTCGACCCGCTTCTGACCGCGATCGATTTCGCGGAGCGGCTGTCGGCGCAGCGCGTCGTCGCCTGCCATGTGTAATTCGATGAGGCGCAGGCCGCGTGCGACGAATGGGAGCAGGAGGCGTTCGATCAGCTCCGTACCGTTGGCGGAGCGCGTCGACCTTTCCGGCGTACTCTCGCTTCGAACACTCCCGCTTCAGGTACCGCTCGCGGAGTTTTCGGATCTCGTACTTGTACAGCTCGAGGACGTAGCCGCGTGCGAGCGCGGGTGGCGTGTGTTCGGTGGGAATGATGCCGTGGCGCCAGACAACCGCAAGCACATCGGTGCGATATCGATACGGTCCGTCGCCACGGACGATTCCAGCGCCCCCTTCTCCGGGCATCTCAGACATCGATCGCTCGTGACACCGCGTCGAGCGACGCGTCGATTCGCAGGATGTGCAGCGGCCCCGCAAGCGCTTCGGCCAACGGCCCGGGTGTCTCGATGGTCTTATGGATCACGGGCTCCACGATCTCACGGAACTTCGCCGGATGCGCGGTCGCCAGGAACACTCCGGGCTGATTCGATTGAAGAACACTCTTGAGGCCCATGTACGCAATCGCGCTGTGGGGATCGAGCAAGTAGCCCCGTTCCTCGTAGACACGTCGAATCGTCTGGCGCACGTCGTCGTCTGCGAAACGACAGCCGATGACGTCGCGTCGCATGGCGTCCACGCCGTTGCCGTACAACCACAGCATGCGATCGAAGTTGCTCGGGTGGCCGACGTCCATCGCGTTCGCGATCGTGGCCACCGAGGGCCTCGGCGCAAAGACGCCGCGCTCCAGGTACTCGGGCACCACGTCGTTCACGTTCGTAGCGGCCACGAACCGCGACACCGGCAATCCCGCGCGCTTGGCCATGAGGCCAGCCGTCAGATTGCCGAAGTTGCCGCTCGGCGTGCACATCAGCAGGTCTCCCCCGACCGGGCCGAGTTGGGCCACCGCATGGAAGTAGTAGACCATCTGCGGCAGCAGTCGTCCGACGTTCACGGAGTTGGCTGACGTGAGCCTCGCGGCGCGGCTCAGCGCATCGTCGCCAAACGTCTCGCGCGTCAGCCGATGGCAGTCATCGAAACTACCCGCCACCGCATACGCCCGGACGTTCCCCGCCTCCGCGTTGAACATCGTCAGCTGCGCTTCCTGGGTAGGGCTGACGCGGCCATCCGGATACAAGACGACGACTCGAGTGTGCGGAACGCCGTGGAAGGCGTGCGCCACGGCGCTCCCTGTGTCACCGGAGGTCGCCGCCAGGACGGTGAGGTCTCGTTCGTCCTTGTCGAGCGACGCCATCAGCCGCGCCATCAGCCGTGCCCCGACGTCCTTGAAGGCAAGCGTCGGTCCATGGAACAGCTCGAGGGCATAGACGCGGGGCTCGACCTCTACTAGCGGGATTGGGAAGTTCAAGGCATCGACAACGAGCGCCTCGAAGAGAGTGGCGTCGAGCTCCCCTCGCGTGTACGGACGGAGCGCGCGGTAGCCGATCTCGGTCAGGGTCCGGTTCGACAGGCGACTGAGCTCGTCCGCGCTCCACGGCTCGATCGTCTCGGGCACGTACAGGCCACCGTCGGGCGCGAGCCCGATGAGCGCGGCTTCGCGGAACGATACCGGCTGACCGCCACGCGTCGTTACGAACCGCATGACGAGGTGACGTGCGCACCCTGGGCTGCGATGGGCGACACGTAGACTCGCGGATCGCCGCCGATGTGCGTCTTCACCGCGGTGGTCATCGCCTCGGCCACGACCCTGGCCACGGTCGGCGTCTGGCACAGCGCGAAGAGAGAGGGCCCCGATCCGGACAAGCTACAGCCCAGCGCTCCGGCGTCGGCGGCGGCGCCCTTGATCTGTGCGAGGCCGGGCACCAGCGGCGCGCGCCGTGGCTCCGCAATCGTGTCTTCGAGCGACCGAGCGATCTGCGCGAAGTCACCGCGATGGAGCCCGTCCACGAAGGTGCCAAGATTGGCCCACTGGCGGACCGCGTCGCGCAGCGACACCGTATCCCCAAGCAACTCCCGGGCCTTCGCCGTCTCGATCTCGAGGTTGGGATGCACGACCACGGCGGTGAGACCGTCGGGCACCGGCAGCCGGATGATGTCCGGGGGACTCGCCCGACGGACCAACACTAAGCCACCACAGAGGCAGGGTGCGATGTTGTCGGCATGTGCCGACCCGGCGCCGAGCCGCTCACCCTCGAGTGCGGCCTCCACCAGCACGTCGAGCGCCGCGTGCGCACCGACGAGCGCGTTGACGGCGACCACGGCAGCCGCTGCGCTCGCCGCACTCCCGCCCAGTCCGCTCGAGAGCGGGAGCCCCTTCCGAATCGTGAGCGTCATACCGCGTCGCTCTCCGAGACGCGACAGGAGCGCCTGGACGGCCACACCTGCCGTGTTCCGGGACGCGTCTCTCGGCAACCGTCCGCCGTCGTTCAGGATGTCCGCGATGCGCACGCCGTCGGCGCCGAACGTCGCTGTCACCTCGTCGCCCGGTGCCTGGAGGGGGAAGCCGAGCACGTCGAATCCGCACGCGACGTTGGAGACGGTCGCGGGCGCAAAGGCAGTCACGCTGGTCATGAGGCGTAGAAGCTTCCGATGGCTGGAATGAGGTACTCGCGGAACGCGCGACCGAACTCGTACGAAGGCGCAAAGCCCCAATCGGCTCGCGCGGCGGCGTCGTCCACGTCGGCCGGCCAGGAATCGACGATGCCCTGACGCTTGTAGTCAATCTTATAGGAGATTTCCGCATTGGGGAATGCCGCCTGCACGGTGTGCCGGATCTCCTCCGCGGATCGGCTAAACGCCGAGACGTTGTAGGTGGTGCGGCGGAGCCGCTCGCGCGGGGCCTCGGCGAGCGCCTGCAGGGCGGCCGACGCGTCGGGCATCGCCATGAACGGAATCGTCGTGTCCGGTCGGACAAAACACGCGTACGGCTGCCTCTTTGCGGCTGCGTGGATCATCTCTGGCGCATAATCCGACGTCCCACCCGCCGGCACCGTGGTCGCGGAGATGAGCCCGGGGAATCTCACGGCTCGGAAATCGACACGCGGAATGGTGTCGACCGACAGCTGCTTGTAGTGGCGCGCGTAGTAGTCCCCAAGCAGCTCGCAATACAGTTTGTTGCACCCGTACATCGTCGTCGGCTGAAGATGCTCGTCCTCGCGGACACGGCCCGCGCGCGCTTTGGCCTCGAGCGAGGGCAGACCGTACGCGGCAATGGACGAGGGGTACACGAATGTCACAGGACGCCCGTGGGACTCTCCCTCGTGCTGCGCGAACTCGAGGAGGTTCAGCGTCCCTTCGACGTTCACGTGGTGCGCCGTCACGGGCGTGAACTCCGATCGACTCGAGAGCCGCGCGGCCAGATGGTAGATGACCCCGACCTCGAACTGTGCCAGCAGCCGATCGAGGAGCGGGACGTCGGTGATGGATCCCGTGAACTCACGCAGGACTCGCGGGGCCAGCGTCGCGTCGAGTGGCGTCAGGTCCAGGGTGATGACGGCGGTGCCGGCATCGGACAATCGCGTGACCAGCGAGTGACCGATTTCGCCCCCTGCACCGGTGATGAGCACGACCGGTTTCCGCATTTGCGCTGCTTCGAGTAGATTGTAGCCCCGTGATTGCACGATTAGCGCTCGCGCTGACGGCTTGGACCGAGCGCTGGATTCCCGACGCCTTCATCTTCGCTCTCGTGGCGACGGTCATCGTGGTGGTGGCCGGCGTCACGGCGACGCCGTCCACGCTTCCGCAAGTCATCGACGCTTGGGGACACGGCTTCTGGGAGCTGATCCCGTTCACCCTCCAGATGTCGGTCGTGATCATCACAGGGCACGTCCTGGCCACCTCACGACCCATGGGGGCCCTGATCCGAGCGATTGCCAAATGGCCTCAGTCGCCCAAGGCGGCTGTGGCCCTGGTGACCTTCTTCTCACTCGTGAGCTCCTGGTTCAATTGGGGCTTCAGCCTGGTGTTCAGCGCCGTGCTGGCGCGCGAAGTCGCCCGGCGGGTCGAGGGCGTGGACTACCGCGCGTTGGCCGCGTCGACCTTTCTCGGCTTGGGCAGCATCTGGGCACAGGGGCTGAGCGGGTCTGCGGCGCTCCAGATGGCCAGCCCGGGCGCGCTGCAGCCGCAGATCCGCGAGATCGTCGCGGGGGGGCCGCCACCATTGGTGCCCGGCGGCATCATCCCGTTCTCCGACACGATCTTTCTCTGGCAAAGCCTTGTCGCCGTCGCGATCGAGATCGTCGTCGTGACCGCCGTCATGTACATGGCCACGCCGCCGCTTGGTCGAGGAAAGACCGCGCGCGATTTGGGGATCGATCTGGGCACGGAAGAATCGCACGGCGACGAGCACGTCCGGCCCGCGGTCATCACGCCGGGCGCGTGGCTCGAGCATCAGCCGATGCTCAATTGGGCCATCGTTGCGGTCGGCGCCGTGTATCTTTGGCGGTACTTCGCCGCGCTGCCCAATCCGCTCAACGGACTCACGGTGAACATCGTGAACCTGACTGTCCTGCTCGCAGGCATGGCGCTGCACAGGACGCCCGCGCGGCTGGCGCGCGCCGTGCAGAACGCGACGCCGGCGGTGTGGGGCGTCGTCCTGCAGTTTCCGTTCTACGCAGGCATCGCGGGCGTTATTACGGGCACGCACCTGAGCGCGCAACTCGCGCAGGTCTTCGTGAGCGTCTCGACGCCGGCCACGTTTCCACCGCTCGTGGCGGTGTACTCGGCCATGCTCGGCGTGTTCGTGCCATCGGGTGGTTCGAAGTGGGTGATTGAAGCGCCGTATGTGATGCAGGCGGCGCACACACTCAAGGTCCACTTGGGGTGGATCGTCACGGCCTACGACCTCGGCGAGGCACTGGCGAACCTCGTGCAGCCGTTCTGGATGCTCCCCACGCTTGGGCTGCTCAAGCTGAACGCGCGCGATGTTATGGGCTACACCTTCGTCGTGTTCCTGGCGCTCATCCCGGTCGTCCTGCTCATCATCGGCTTTCTCGGACGCTCGCTACCATATCCGCTATAGCTCGCCTGGCTCTCAGCTCTCTGCTCTCGGCTCTCCTTGACGTTGCGCCAAGGCGCCCCAGGTATCCGGATCCTGACAGACGAGGGTGTCGAGGTACAGCGACACGTGCTCCGATGGATATTTCCCGGCGATCGCCTGGACGGCGGCGTTCAACTTCTCCGCCTCAGGCTTGATCGCGTCGTCCTTGGTGAGCCCGTCCTCGTGCGCGATGCCGAGCGCGTCGAGGAACGTGCCCATCATTTCTCGCTGATGAGACAGGTGGTACAACACGAGCGCACGCGCGGCCATCGGATCAGGCAAGTTCAAGAGGCCGGCGAAGTGCTTGGCCTTTCGCTCAGCATCCAAGGCGAGGACTGATTTCGGCCGAAACTTCTTCTGCTGGGCGATCAGCATGATCGCCTGGATCTGGTCGTCGGTGGCCTGCTCTTCCGCCCAGAGCGCCTGCGCGGTCTGAAGCCGCTGCTCGGGCGTCATCCGCTTCCACAGTTTCGAAGGAGTCAGCATCGTGTCGGACATTGTTGCTATTCTAGTCGCATGCGTGCATGGCTTTGCCTCGGCTTGACGGGCGCGCGACCTCTCCTGGTTGCCGCCGTCGCAGTCGGACTCACGACCGCGCTCCTGGCGCAGCAGCCCGGTGTGCATCCCATCAGCGGACGTCGGTACGCCGGCGTGATGGGCTACCAAGGCGCCGACTGGCTCGATCGAGAGGAACGCGATATCGAGGAGGCACCGGACATCGCGTTGGCCGCACTGGATCTGAAGCCCGGCATGACGGTCGCGGACATCGGCGCCGGCTCCGGCTACATGACGGTCCGCATGGCCAAGTTGGTCGGCCTGGCAGGCAAGGTGTACGCGGAAGACATCCAGCCGCAGATGATCGACATCCTGAAACGACGGCTGGAGCGCGACAAAGTCACCAACGTGGTGCCGGTGCTAGGCACGATTGACGATCCGAAGCTCCCGGCGGAGTCGATCGATCTCATGCTGCTGGTCGACGTCTATCACGAGTTCTCCGAGCCGGTGAAGATGCTCGCTGGCATGCGAGCGGCGTTGAAGCCGGGCGGACGCCTGGTGCTGCTCGAGTACCGAAAAGAAGACCCGACGGTGCCGATCAGGCTCGAGCACAAGATGACGGTCGCCGAAGCCAAGAGGGAAGTGGAAGCGGCCGGCTTCACCTTGACCAAAGTCGACGGCCGTCTGCCGAGACAGCACATTCTCATCTTCACGAAGCCGTAGACTGATTTCGGTTTCAGTGAGAAGGGAGGCTGGTTCCCTCGCGGTAGGCTCCCCTGGAAAGCGTCTCACTGCCGTGCTATTCACGGAGCCAACCTTTCTCTTCCTGTTCCTCCCGATCCTCATTGGGTTGCTGTTCCTGCGTCAGGATCCGACGGTTCACGGCAGGTCCGCCAACTGGCTGCTCCTCATCGCGAGCGTGGTCTTCTACGCGAAAGGGGGTGGCTCTTTCACCTGGCTCATGCTGGCGTCGATTGCCTTCAACTACTGGATGGCGATCGCCGTCGATCGCGCCCGCGAGACCGGGCGAGCCCGACAGGTGCTGACCGCCGCCGTCGCGATCAACCTCATCGTGCTCGGTCTCTTCAAGTACGCGAATTTCTTCGGCGAGAACGTCGACGCGGTCGCTCGCACCATCGACGCCGGCCCGCTCGACTGGCCGCAGATCGTGCTGCCCATCGGGATCTCCTTCTATACCTTCCACGCGATCTCATACGTCGTCGACGTCTACCGCCGTGATGCCTCGGCGCAGAAGAGCCCGGTCCACGCAGCGCTCTACCTGCTGCTGTTTCCGCAGCTCATCGCTGGGCCGATCATCCGCTACCGCGATATCGCGGATCAGCTCGCACATCGGCTGATCCGCCTGGACGACTTCGCCTGGGGTGTGCGGCGATTCGTCATCGGCCTGGGCAAGAAAGTCCTCGTGGCCAACACCGTGGCCGAGGTCGCGGACAAGATCTTCGCGCTGCCGGAAACCCAGCTCACGCCCGGGCACGCCTGGCTGGGCATCACCTGCTACACGCTCCAGATCTACTTCGACTTTTCCGGCTACTCCGATATGGCCATCGGCCTCGGTCGGATGTTCGGCTTCCGCTTTCCGGAGAACTTCCGCTGGCCCTACGTTGCCGACACGGTCCAGGAATTCTGGCACCGGTGGCACATATCGCTCTCGTCGTGGTTCCGCGACTATCTCTACCTCCCGCTCGGCGGGAATCGGATCTCGTCTGGGCGTACGTATATCAACCTCGTGACGGTGTTCTTCCTTTGCGGACTGTGGCACGGCGCGAGCTGGAACTTCGTGGTGTGGGGATTGTTTCACGGCGCCTTCCTCGTGATCGAGCGTCTCGGCCTGGCACGCGTGGCGCAGACTTGGTGGCGTCCGTTTCGCCACGCCTACCTGCTGCTCGTCGTCATGGTGGGCTGGGTGTTCTTCAGGGCCGACACGCTCTCGGGCGCATGGTCGTTCCTGGCGGCGATGGCCGGTCGCGCGGCGACCGCGCCAACGCCCTATACCGTGCAATGGTTCATGACGCCCCTGTTGTGGATGACGCTCGCGGCCGGCGTGATCGGCTCGCTGCCGATTGGTCCGGCCTTGGAGCGATGGCACAGACGTCGGCTCTCGGCATCCGACGCCGGGCGGCCGAGGGGCCTTGCGCTCGCGAGCGCGGGGATCGTCGCGATCGTTCTGGTCGCAAGCCTCACGCAGATTGCGGCCCGCACCTACAACCCGTTCATCTATTTCCGATTCTGATGCCGGTGCACACCCCCTCACCTCGAACGGATGGCATCGCCAGTCCTCAATCGCCACAGGTCGCGCTTGCGCGGGTCCCTGGCGCGCTGAGCATCGTGGTGCTGTTTCTCGTCATCATCGTCGCACCAGGCCTGGGCCTCGCACTCGGTCTCGATCGCGCCACCGTGTCCGAGTCAGAGCTGCGAGAGCTGGCCAAGTGGCCGGCGTGGTCGTGGAGGCTTCACGACATCCGGGCATGGCCGGCCGCGTTCCAGACATACTTCGACGACCACTTCCTGTTCCGGAACCGGCTGATCGACGGACGGGCGTCGCTCCTCTGGACGGTGCTAGGCACGTCGGGATCCGATCAGGTCATAGTGGGGAAGAACGGCTGGCTGTTCTATGCAGCCGATGGCGGGATCGACGATTGGATTCAGCTGGAGCCCTTCACACGGGAGGAGCTCGACGTGTGGCGAGACACGCTCGTGCGTCGCCGGGCGTTTCTCGCGCGCCGCCGCATCCCGTACGTGCTCGTCATCGCGCCAGACAAACAGATGATCTATCCAGAGCACATGCCTGGCGCGTTGCGTCGGCTGCGGCACGACTATCGCGCCGACCAGCTCATCGCCTACATGCGCGAGACGGAACCGGACTTCAGGATCATAGACCTTCGCGTGGCGGTCCTCGCTCACAAAGACCAGGAACTTCTCTACCATCGGTACGACACCCATTGGAACGATCGCGGCGGGTTGGTCGCCTATCGGGCCATCGCGTCCGAGCTGACGCGCTGGTTTCCGTCACTCGTGCCGCTCCGTCGTGAGGACTTCGACGACGACCCTGCCGTGCCGTCTGGCGACAGGACCACCATGCTGGGGCTCACGGATCCAGGCAAGGCGTCCATGTCCGGGTTGGTCCGTCGAGGGGGTGATCGCCATCGAGTCGTCTTTCCCGATCGCCCGGATCCGTACGGAGAAGTCGGTGAGCTGCGTACCGAGCACGCGGACAGCTCACTGCCACGGCTCATGATGTTCCGCGACTCGTTCGCGGGCCGGCTGATCCCGTATCTCTCCGAGCACTTCAGCCATGCGACCTACTTCTGGCAGAACGAGCTCGACTTTCAGGCGATCGAGACCGAGCGACCCGACGTCGTGATCCAGGAGTACGTCGGACGCCATCTCGTCACGTACGTGCCATATCCGGGGATCGTGCCCCACTGACGGACCAGCGACATCGAGACGCGCACGGAGCGCACTTCGAAGCCGGATGAACCGACGGCGAAACCAGCTCACGAATCCCGTCGGCCGAGGACGGAGACCGTGACGACGTCTTGGCCTACTCGAAATCAACCGCGACGATGTGCTCGCACAGCGACACGCCGAGCTGTGCCACGGGCACGTGGCCTGGATCCTTGGCGTAGATATCTAGCGCGGCGCGATCCGGAAAGACGACAACGAGACCGGTGTCGTACGAACGAGGCGACCGCACGACGTCCGCACCCACCTTCAGGTCAACCACGCCGGGTAGGCCGGCAAGCCCATCGAGGCAGCGTCGATGCTCGTCTCGCTGCGCGGCCGACGTTTCAGCCTTGTACTTGAAGCACACGATGTGGGTCAGCATCCACAGCTCCTCCAAGGCGTGACGCTACAGCTCCTCGCCTTCGATGTCGTCTTCGCCCACATCTACGACCGTGCTGTGCACGTCGACGTGGAACCACTCACGAAAGGTCTTTAAATCGCGGACCGACGGCCACGCCGATTCATCCTCGGTCCAGGTGGACAACTGATATTCGAAAAGCCAGGTGTGGTTGTCTTCGATCCACTCCTGGACGTCCGACTCCTCGTCGAACTCCGGGAGCAGATACGCCGTCCCAAATGGCCTGGCCCGGGCAACGGTCAGTGTGCCCTTGTTGAAATCCGCATCGCGAGACCGCATCCAGTCGACGTAGGGCTGTGCCCCGATCACGCTCACGGCTGTCCGATTGACGACGCGCATGGCGAAAAATTCTACCCTCAGCTCTCAGCTCTCAGCTCTCGGTTCCTCGTCATTGAACCGTTAGCCCTCAGCCAGCCCATGGCTGTGCTCCCGCAACCAACGGCGCGCGCGCTGGTAGTCTGGGCAGGCGACGGCGACGTGCTTCCAGAACGCCGGCGAATGATCCATGCGTCGCAGGTGCATCAGCTCGTGGATGAGGACGTAGTCGCGCACCCACTCGTGCATGTCGACAAGCCGCCAATTGAGACAGATGTGCCCCTGACGAGAACATGACCCCCATCGCCAGCGCGGATTCCGAATGCTGATCTTGCGCACCACCAGGCCGAAGCGATCCGCCAATTCCAGCAAGCGCTGAGGGAGCACGCGCTGCGCGCGGACGCGGGCCTCTCGCACTTCGTGCGGTGCCGGAGCAGGTCGACGAGCCGCACGCAGTCGGGCAGCGACGACCTGCTGACGAGCGATCCACTCGGCCTGCATCTCGACGAAACGGGCCGCTTCCCGCTTCGATCCCCGCCGCGGAATCGTCGCTCGCACGCAGCCGTCGCGACCTACGCGAATCAGGTAGCGCTTCGCCCTGTGATGACGAACGTACTCGATTGGCGGGCTTGGCCGAGGTGCAGGAATCGGTGCGGAACCTGGTCGGTCGAACGGCAGGGTCCCTTGTCGCAGCGTCGTCCCGGGCGCGGTCAGCCCCGCCGACGCGCCGTCTGGGCGCCTCATGACGCGGTCGCGTCGACGCCCAAAGCCGAGGCCGAATGGAGCCACAGGCCACCGTCGACTACGAGCGTGACACCGGTGATGAAGGCCGAAGCATCTGAGCACAGGAAGAGCGCCGCAGACGCGATCTCATCAATCGTGGCCATCCGTCCGAGCGGGCAGATCTCCGCAATCCGCGCTCGACTGGCATCCGTCGTCAGCCGGCGCACGCCCTCGGTTTCCGCAACCGGCCCAGGCGCGAGGCCGTTCACGCGAACCTTCTCCGGGCCCCACTCGACGGCGAGCGTCCGCGTCATCGCATCGATACCAGCTTTGGCGGCCGACGCGTGGACCTGTCCAACCGTGCCGAGCAGCTGCAACGTGGCGCTGATGTTCAGGATGACGCCACCGTGCGCTTTCAGCAGGGGAAACGCCGCGCGTGACACGTTGAACGTGCCTTTCAGATCGATGTCGACGACGGTGCCGAACCCGTTCGGTGAAAGCGCTTCGGACCGTGCGATGAAGTTGCCAGCGGCACCGTTGATGAGGATCTCGAGACCACCCAGCGTGTCGGCTGTTCCTTGCACGATACGGTCGACTTCAGCGGGAACTCGGACGTCTCCCGCGATCCCAATCGCGCGAACGCCGTGTGCCTGCAGATCTTGAACGGTCGGCGCGAGATGATCGGACTTTCGGCTGGCAACGGCTACGTCAGCCCCGGCCGCCGCCAGCGCGATCGCGATGCCGCGGCAGATGCCAGTGCCACCACCGGTGACCAACGCGCGCTTTCCCTTGAGCAGGTCGGGGCGTGCCCACATCGCCGGCATAGGCATGGATCGTACACGGAAAACGTGTCCGGCGGGATGAGGATCGCCGTGGCACTCGTGCGGATCAGCGCTTCTCGACGAGCGCAATGTCGACCGAGGACTCCTCCGTCTCACTGTCCGCAAAAGGCAGCCCGTTGGTCAGCTCCTGCGCCTGGGGCATTCTGGGCACACGATCGATCGCCTCGAGTGGCTTGAGGTCGTCACCAAGCGAGGCGCCCTGCAGCTCCTTGAATTTCCGGGCTTTCACCAGCACATTCCCCTCAAGCGAACCGACGGCAAGGTTGTACGCATCGAGACTGGACTTCAGCCGAGTGCCGAGCGTCTCGAAGTGGGTGCCAAGCACACGCACTGAGTCATACAGATTGCGTCCGAGTTCGCTGATCACGCGGGCGTTCTCCTGCATCGAGTCCTGCTGCCACCCGTACGCCACGGCTCGCAGCAACGCGATGAGCGTCGTCGGGCTGGCCGGAATCACCCGCAGCCCTACTCCGAACTCGATGAGCGTCGGGTCCTGTTCGAGCGCCGCGCTGAAGAACATCTCTCCCGGGAGAAACATCACCACGAAGTCCGGGCTCGGGGTCACGCTGGTCGCGTAGTTCTTCGATGACAGCTGCTGGAGGTGGGTTCGCACCTGGCGGGCGTGATCGGCGAGCAGCGCCTGGCGCGTGGCTTCGTCCGGGGCTTCGAGGGCCTTCAGATAGGCGTCGAGCGGCACCTTGGCGTCGACCACAACATGTTTGCCTCCGGGAAGGCGAACGATCAGATCCGGACGGATACGGCGTTCGGTGGGCGCCGACACCGCGAGCGTCTGCTGCTCCTCAAAGTCGCAGCGGTCGACCATGCCGGCCAGCTCGACCACGCGCTTCAACTGGAGTTCGCCCCACCGACCGCGCACGCCCGGGCGCTTCAGCGCATCGACGAGGCGGGCCGTCTCGGTTCGCAACGCCTGTCCGGCCGAATCGAGGGCGGCGATGCCCTGAAGCAGCTGCGTCCCCGTTTCGAGGCGGCGGCGCTCGGACTCCTTCACCTCGCGGTCCACGGCGTCCAGCGTCCTCGCCAGCGGCGTGAGCAGATCCTCGATGGCCTTCTTGCGCGACTCGATGTCGCTCGTCGCCTCGCTGCGCGCTTGCTGCAGCCGGGTCTCCGCGAGGTCGAGGAACGCCCGGTTGTTCGAGCGCAAGGCCTCAGCGCTGAGGGACTGAAACGCCTCACGCAGTGAGGCCTGCGCGTCCTGAGAAGCACGCACCCGCTCCGCGTGCACAGCGCGCTCCTGCGCGAGGTCCGCTTGCAGCCGCAGCTGGCCCGGTCGAGTGGCCAGCCACCCCAGGAGCGCCCCAACGGCGAGCGCAGCCAGCGTCAGCAACACGAGGGTGAGATCGATGGGCATCAGTATCGCACTAGCGAGGTTCACGGGTTCGAGGGTTCACGGGTGCGAGAGGCTAGGGAAGCGACGAATGACAACCATGATTCCGGCATCTGCAACTCCGCGGCGTAGGTGGCCTGCGCCAGCTCCGGGTGACGGGCCGGGGCGGCGATGCCGCGCGCCCGCAAACCCTCGGCCAGCCGCTGAAGGGCATGACGCGCTGAGATCTGCGCGTGTCGCCGCTTGTCGACGAACTGGCCCACGCCCTGTCGATCGAGCGCCCGCGCCGCTTGACGCTGGGCACGGAGCTGATTCAAACGCGTGCGATTGACAGGCTCGAAAGGCAACGAGATCTGGAAGCGCGCCTCGGAGGCCGTCGAGAGCTCACGCGCCGCCTTGAACTTCTCCTCTCGCTCCCGCTCAGCCTTGAAGCAGCTCAGGCAAAGCGGTCGCCTGCCGACGCGGCGGCAGCTGGGACACAGAACCCGAACGCGCGGCGCTTCGAGCTCGCCACCTGGAAGCGGAACCCACTCGCGTACCGCCAAGGCGCGCGCATCGGCTGAGATCGGCGTGGGGTGTCGGTCCAACAAGGGGCCGTCGACAGTCGCGAACAGATTCCTCATACCCCGACTTTAGAGGGGGGGTGTGACAGGGGAGGTCACTCTCTACATGGCCCGGCCCCGAGAACCCTGGCCGGCCTCTTCCAGGGCTACCCGGATTACCAGCCCTGCGTGGCCTACCCGTCAGTGAGCCACCACGAACTCCGTGACGGCCTGGAGGCGATACTCGATTTCGTCGATGACGTCGGGGGCGAACTGGGGCTCTGCGACTTTCTTTCCGCCCGACTGGCCGCGCCGCGTGAACATGGTCTTGAAGATGCCCCGTCGCTTGAGCACGTACAGGTCGACGCCAGGAATCTGCTCATTCAGGTTCCGCATGAGGAGATAGCGGCTGAACCCGTCGCGAACGGCTTCGCGACGGCCTTGTTCGTGCAGCCGCCACAGCCGACCCATCAGGTCGGCGTACATCGATTCGCCGGTGATCACGCCGTCCAGGCCGAGGCGCATTTCGAAGAGCCATCCTGTAGCGAACGACGCGCCGAAAACACCCTTCATGACGGCGCGCTGGGAGAGCTCCTGCCGCATCCGTTCGACGATGGGCGTGCTCTCCT
Source organism: Acidimicrobiia bacterium (assembly GCA_016871175.1). GTDB lineage: Bacteria > Acidobacteriota > Vicinamibacteria > Vicinamibacterales > CAVVIG01 > VFZL01. Next base: position 27,096 of record VFZL01000003.1, read on the forward strand.
CCTTGACGTAGCCCAGATGCGGGAACTCGCGCGCCATGTCGAAGATGACCTCGGTGGAGAGCGGAAGATCCTTCGCGCCACCCGACGTTTGCTGAATGACCGGACGCTGTGTCGTGCCTGCCAGCGCGCGAAAGTACGCGCGGTAGTCGTCCAGCGATTTCCCCGTCGTGGGCGGCATCGCGATGAAGGCATCTGGCTCCAGGGCTTCGGCCTGACGCGCATACTCCATCATCTCGGGGATGTCCTTGCCCTGCACACCGAGCACGCAGGCGACCTTCAGATCGCGGCACGTCCTAGCCAACAGCCGCATCCCGTGGAGTCGTTCTTCTTTCGTGAGCGTGGCCACGGCGCTCGAACCCTGGGGCCAGACGACGCCGCTACAGCCTCCATGGTCCACGAATCGTACCTCGTTGACCAGGTCGTCCCAGTCGACCTCGCCAGTCGCGGTGAACGGCGTGTTCAGGATCATGAACGCGCCGCGTATCCGCTTGGCTCGCGCCACCGCAGCCACGGCCAGCCGCTGTGAGAGAAACGTTGCCCCAAGTGCCGTCATCGCCGCCCATTCGCGTCGGTTCATGAGACGAGTCATCGCTCCCCCCGGGACAAGAGCTTAGCAGCCGGGGCGCCCTCCGGCGCTAAGACCTTCGACTCCGCCGCAGCTGTGAGGTCAGACGACGATCCAGCGCACGACGTGCCCCGTGTACGCAAGAAATCGCTGGAAATCGGTACAGGTGAGGACGAGTGTCGCGGTGTTGTCGTTGGGGTGAAACGACACCCGCTCCGCTTGGAACAGGTCGCGATCCACGTACACACGCACGTGACAGGCCTCGTCGTGAATCAATCCGAAAGGCGAAACCGAGCCAGGCGTAACGCCGAGGTACTTCAGCATCCGCTCCGGCGACGCGAAGCTCAGCTTGCCGTCGCCGACCTGCTCTGCCACATGCCGAAGGTCCGCTCGCTTGGCTGCGGCGAGGATCACGAGGTAGTGACGGTCACCCTTCTGATTGCGGAGAAACAGGTTCTTGCAGTGTGCCGCATCGATGTCGGCCCAGTGCGCCTGCGCTTCGGTCACCGTGGCAACCGCCGGATGATCGTGCCGCTCGAACGCAATCTGAAGCTGAGCCAGCACGTCGAGAATGAGCTGCTGGCGTTCAGTCATCGTTCAATCACCCTCACATGGACCTCGCAAAGAAGTAGACCGTCATGGCCCATGCGATCGCGATCACCATCCAGCGAACGTGATCGCCGTGCATGCGGCGCGCAAGCGCTGCTCCGCCGTATCCACCCACGCTGGTGCCCAGGACCATCACGAGGGCGGGCATCCACGCCACCGCGCCCGTCCGCGCGAACTCGACCACCGCGATCCCGTTGATCGCCACGGCCAACAGCGCTTTCAGGCCGTTCATGGCGTGTATGTCGGTCATCCCGGCCAGAGCGAGGGTTGCCAACATCATGATGCCCATGCCCCCGCCGAAGTACCCACCGTAGACGGCGATCACCAATTGCAGCAGCACCGTCCAGGCCGAAGGTGGCTGGCCGGGCCCGTCACGGGCCAGATCTCCAACGGGGCGTGGCGTGCTCCAGGCGGACAGCGGGCCGCCGAAGGAGAAAGTCAGCGAGGCAGTCAACATCAGCCAAGGCAACAACCGCAGAAAGCCGTCGTCAGAGGTCCGGATGAGCAACATCGCCCCGGCGAGGCCACCCACGACGCTGACGAGCACGAGGACTGGCCACCAGTGCCTGGTGCCCGCGAGCTCGTGCCGGTACGCCCACGCCGACGCCATTGACCCGGGCCACAGTGCAACGGCCGAGGTGGCGTTGGCCTCGATGGGCGACACGCCGACATAAATGAGGGCCGGAAGCGTCAGAAACGATCCACCACCGGCGACCGCGTTGAGCGCCCCGCCTAAAAGGGAGGTGACCAGGAGAAACAGGGCGAAAGTCGGCGTCAAGGAAGTCACGTGCTCGCGATGATAGCAACGCGAACGGTCGAGTTCGGCTCTCGGCTCTCCGGAGCCAGGCACGACTTACAAAGGTGTAAGTGGCGTCGAATTTTGGCACGTGCGCGAGTGTCGACCCCGCGGAAACGCTGGTATTTCTGTGCGGCATTGCCTTTGTAGCGCCCGGGGTGTCGGGACTGATCGTCAGTGCCGGCCGCTTCACAATACTCGACGCGCTTTCAGGCATCACAAAGGGGCATCCGTTGGTCTCAGCCATGCTCTCCCGGTTCTCCCACGACCTAGCGATCGATCTCGGCACGGCGAACACGTGCGTCTTCGCTCGGGGGCGGGGCATCGTCGTCAGCGAGCCGTCCATCGTGGCGTTCAACAAGGTCAACGGTCGCATCGAGGCCGTCGGCACCGAGGCGAAGGAAATGCTCGGTCGCACGCCGGGCAACATCACGGCCATCAAGCCCATGCGGGACGGCGTGATTGCGGACTTCGATGCGGCCGAGCGGATGCTCACGCACTTCATCCGGAAAGCACACAAGCGCAGCGGATGGCTGCGGCCGCGCGTGGTGATCGGCGTCCCCTCAGAAATCACACAGGAGGAGCGCCGCGCCGTCAAGGACAGCGCGATGCGCGCCAAGGCGAGCGAAGTGCACCTCATCGATGAAGCCATGGCAGCCGCGATCGGCGCGGGCATGCCGATCACCGACGCAGCTGGCAACATGGTGTTGGACATCGGTGGCGGCACGACGGACATCGCCGTCATCTCGCTCGCGGGCGTGGTGTACGGCCGGTCGGTCCGGATCGCCGGCAACGAGCTGGACGACGCGATCATCCAGCACGTGCGGAAGGCGCACAATCTGCTCATCGGTGAACGCACGGCGGAGCAGATCAAGATCGAGCTGGGATCGGCCGCCGCGCTGGAACAGTCGCTGTCGATGGAAGTCAAGGGGCGCCACCTGAGTGAGGGCGTGCCGAAGACGATCAAGATCAACGACGAGGAGATTCGTCGAGCGCTGAGCGAGCCGGTGCGCGCGATCGTCCAGGCCGTCCAAGACGCGCTCGAGCGGATTCCGCCGGAACTGTCCGCAGACATCTACGATCGCGGGATCATCATGACCGGCGGCGGCGCGCTGCTGAAGAACCTCGACAAGCGCCGCCGCGAGGAAACCGGCCTCCCCGTTCAGATCGCCGAAGATCCGCTCTCTTCGGTCGTGCTCGGCGCCGGCAAGATGCTGTCGGACTTCGACCTGCTGCGTCGTATCTCGATGGATTAGTCGCGCACTGCCACGAGCCCAGCACAGTTCACACGCACCAGGACATCTCGGGGCGTCTGAAAGAGCGAGGGACGCGCCGCAGCATGCGGCGGTCTCTTGCTCAACCGCGTCCAACGACCCGCGAGGACGAGCGAAGTACAATGGCTTCGTGCCTCGCAATGCCGAAGTCATTCGGCAGTGGACGATCCTCCGCGAAATTGAGCACGCTCGCGCGGCGGGCGTGACCATCGACGAGCTCGCCGTGCTATCGGGCGTCACTACGCGCACCGTTCGCCGCGACCTCCAAGCGCTCGAGGAAGCCGGCTTCCCCGTGTACGACGACCGCTCGAATGACGACGGGCGTACGCGCTGGCGCCTGAACGGACAGGCGTTCAAGGGGCTGGGGACTGGGCTCACGCTGGCGGAGTTGTGCGCGCTCTACTTCGGCCGCACGTTGCTCGAGTCGCTGGCCGGCACGCCCTTCCGCGGCGATCTCGAGTCGGCTTTCGACAAATTGAGCGGGGTTTTGACGCCGCACATGCAACAGTTCCTCGATCAGTTGCCACGCGTCATTGCCACCAAGCCCGGACCAATCGGCACATCAGACGTGACGGCGGACCCCGCCCGGGTCGCCCGGCTCCTCGAGGCGACGCTGCAGCAGCGACAAGCCCGCATCACGTATCACTCCTCCTCCAGCGGGCGGACCAAGACGTACCTCATCCACCCGTATCGCGTGGCCTACGCGCAGGGCACCCTCTATCTGCTCGCCTTCGTGCCCGAGTACGGCGAGGTCCGGACCTTCGCCGTGCCCCGCATCCAGCAGCTCTCGCTGCTCGAAGAGCGGTTCACGCCGACAGAAGAGCTGCCCGACGAGGCGTTTCCCGATTCGCTGGGCGTACACTCCGGTCCGCCGGAGGAGATCCGCATCGCCTTCGAACCCGGCGCGGCAGCGTATGTCCGCGCGCGGACGTGGCACGCATCGCAGCGGATTGACGTGGCCGCTGATGGCTCGGTCGTGCTCTCGCTTCGAGTGAGCCTCGATCGTGCCCTTCGCGGCTGGGTGTTGAGCTTCGGATCGCAGGCTCGCGTCCTTCAGCCGAGGTCGCTTGTCGGCGACATCGCGCGGGAGCATGAGGCCGCCGCCGGGCGGTACGCGGCTGCGCCGCGAGGCGCGTAACGCGATGGTGCCTCGTCGCATTCGGATGCTGGCCATCGACGTCGACGGCACGCTCCTCGATTCAACAGGTCGAATCCCTCCGGCACACGCCGAGGCCGTCGCCGACGCGCACGCCGCCGGCATGCTGGTCGTGCTCGCGACTGGACGGGTGCACCACTTCGTCCAACCCGTGGTCGACGCACTCGGCGTGCCCGTCGCCACCATCGTCAACAACGGCGCGGTCTCGCGGGACCCGGACGGACGCATCGTTGTTCGTCGCGTGCTCGAGCGAGACGTCGCGCTCGCAATCCTCGATGAAGTCCGCGGCTTCGACGACAGCGTCGCCTTGGTCTTCGATCGCCCCGATGGCCAGATCGTGTTCGAGGGGATGGACTGGACGCATCCGCACCGCCAGGGGTACTACCGACGGAATCACGCCTTCCTCACACAGGCCCCGCTTCGTGAGGCACTGTCGGAGGATCCGATTCAAGTGATGTTCAACGGGAGCATCGAACCGATGCGCGCCTTGGTCGCCTCGCTGCACCGCCTGTCCTGCGCGGACCGATGCACAGTCGCCGTCACGGAGTACGAAGCGCGAGACTTCGCGCTCGTCGACGTCAACGGTCCCGACTGCTCCAAAGGCACGACGCTGGCACGTCTCGCCGCAAGGCTCGACGTCCCCGCCGCGCAGATCATGGCCGTCGGAGACAATTGGAACGACCTTGAGATGCTCGAGTTCGCCGGTCTGCCCGTCGTCATGGGCAACGCGACCGAAGCTATCAAGCGGCGCGGGTTCCCCGTCGTACCCGATCACGACACGGGTGGCCTCGCCATCGCCATCCGCCGCTACGCGCTCACGACCGACCGGTGACCAACGACCAGTGGGGCATAATCCCCTGAGGAGTTCCCTTGAGAATGACCCGTATGGGAGGCGCCGCCGAACGCAGCGGGGGTCTTCGGCCGCGAGCGGAGGAACCGGTGTCCAAAGGCGGCGCCCCTAAGAAGGGGCTCACCCCAGGCGCCTGGCAAGAGGCCCGGGCGTTGATCTGGATTCACCGCCAACGGCTCGCGGTGGGCCTCGCTCTCATGCTGGTGAATCGCGCGGCCGGCCTGGTCCTCCCCCTGACGTCCAAGTTCCTCATGGACGACGTGGTCGGACGCCAGCGGTGGGATCTGCTGTCAACGCTCGCCTTCGCCGCGGGTATCGCGACAGTGGTCGAATCCAGTTCCTCGTTCGCGCTCTCTCAAGTGCTCGGCGTGGCGGCACAGCGGGCCATTACCGACATGCGCAAACAGGTCGAGGGGCACGTGATGCGTCTGCCCATCCGCTTCTTCGATTCCACCAAGAGCGGCATGCTCATCTCGCGGATCATGACCGACGCCGAAGGCATCAGGAACCTGGTCGGCACCGGCCTCGTTCAGCTCACGGGCTCGATGGTAACGGCCGTCGTCTCGCTGGGCATCCTGCTGTACTTGAATTGGCGCCTGACGGCGATGACCATCCTCGTCCTTGGCGTGTTCGGAGGCGGTATGGCCACCGCGTTCGCGCGCCTGCGGCCACTGTTCCGTGAGCGCGGCAAGATCAACGCCGAGGTGACCGGTCGCCTCGCCGAAACGCTCGGCGGCGTCCGGATCGTCAAGGCCTACACGGCGGAGAAGCGGGAGGAGCTCGTGTTCGCGAAGGGCGCGCACCGCCTGCTCCGCAACGTCGCCCAGTCCCTGACCGGCGTATCCGCGGTCTCCGCCTTTGCCACGCTCGTCCTGGGAGCGATTGGTATCGTGATGATTCTGGTCGGCGGATCCTCGATTCAGGCCGGCCGAATGACGGTTGGCGATTTCGTCGCGTACCTGATGTTCACGGGGCTGATGGCGTTCCCGGTGATCCAACTCGCGTCGATTGGCACCCAGATCTCCGAGGCATTTGCCGGGCTCGATCGTATCCGGGAGATCCGCCAGATGGCGACCGAAGACGACGAGGACGAGACGCGCGCGTCAATGCCAAACGTCAAGGGGGACGTCGCGTTCGAGGACGTCACGTTCGAGTACACGCCCGGGGTGCCCGTGCTCAAGCACGTCACGTTCAAGGCGCCCGCGGGCACCACGACCGCGCTGGTGGGATCGAGCGGGTCCGGAAAGAGCACGCTGATCTCGTTGGCCATGACCTTCAATCGCCCGTTGGCGGGCAAGGTGCTGGTCGATGGACAGGACCTGACGACGGTCAAGCTGCGTGATTACCGGGAACACCTGGGCGTGGTGCTCCAGGACAACTTCCTGTTCGACGGCACCGTCGCCGAGAACATCGCGTACGCCCGCCCGCACGTCACACGGGAAGAGATTGTGGCGGTCAGCCGAATCGCCCACTGCGACGAGTTCATCCAGAGCTTCGAGAAGGGCTACGATACCGTCGTCGGGGAACGAGGGGTACGGCTGTCCGGGGGGCAGCGACAGCGGGTGGCCATCGCGCGTGCCATCCTTGCGAACCCACGGATTCTGATCCTCGACGAGGCGACGTCGAGTCTCGACAGCGAAAGCGAGGCACTCATTCAGGACGGGCTACACTCGCTTCGCCAGGGACGAACGACCTTCGTCATCGCCCATCGGCTGTCGACGATCCGCAGCGCGGATCAGATTCTTGTGCTCGAGCACGGTGAAATCGTCGAGCGCGGCACGCACGACACGCTCTTGGCGAAAGGTGGACGGTACCGGCAACTGCACGACAAGCAATACAACTTCGAGCGGGATCGGTTCATCAACCCGGGAGAGGACTTCACGCCCGAGCCTGTGATCCCCGATCTTCCCAAGGCGTCGGGAGCGGGCGGCGCGTTGTAGTCGCTCCTGAATGACGATGACACCCCCTCCTACAAGGCATACTCGGAGGAACGTATGAGCGCGACGCTGCAGCAACGGGTCACGGGAATCCTGACCTCACCTCAGACGGAGTGGCCGAGGATCGCCGCGGAAGCAGAAACGGTGTCGGGCTTGTACTCGCGGTACATCGTCCTGCTGGCGGGGATCGGTCCGGTGGCCCTCATCATTCGCTATCCGGGTGTGAGCACGCTTATCGCGGGGATCGCGCAGTTCGTCATGCAGATGGCCGCGATGATTATCTGCGCGAAGGTGATCGCGTGGCTCGCGCCGAAGTTTCAGTCGACCGGCGACACGGTTCAGGCGCTGAAGCTGGTGACCTACGCGAACACGCCGTCGTGGGTTGCCGGCATTTCGAACCTCATCCCGTTTCTCGGGCTGCTGGTGTCGCTCATCGCCGGTCTCTACAGCATCTACCTCTATTACCTGGGCCTCCCCTCGGTGCTCAAGACGCCGGACGGCCAGGTGCTGCCGTTCATGATCGTGTCGGCGATCGCGATCATCGTCGTCTTCGTGGTGCTCACCAGCTTCCTCGCCATGTTTGGCATCGTGGGCATGATGAGGATGGTTTGACGCAGCCTAGTCCCGGCCGCCAATGATGCTCACGGCGATCTCCGTCTGGACCACAGCTGAACACTCGTTGCAGTGAATCCTCCGAACCGCGAGAGTGGTCGTGTTTCGCCGCCTCTGTAGTCTCGTGCTCGGAGTCGCGATCGTGGCTCAGACCCTGCCCGTCTCTGCGCAAGCACAGGCTCGCAGACGACGCGCCGCGGCGCCGACAGGGCGGTTCGATGTTGCGCCGTACCGCGACGCGGCCTCCCGGCTCATCGGCGCTGCCTTGGCAGATCGCGCCGCCTGGCTCCGTCTCGCGGAGCTCACCGACACGATTGGCCATCGTTTGAGCGGTTCACCGCAACTGGAACGCGCGATCGCCTGGGCCGTCGATCGGATGACCCGAGACGGCCTCGAGCACGTCCGCATCGAGAAAGTCATGGTGCCCAAGTGGGTGCGCGGTGCTGAACGCGCGGACATCCTCGAGCCGTATCCTCATGCGATCGCGATGCTCGGCCTGGGCGATAGCGTCGGGACGCCACCCGAAGGCATCACGGCCGAGGTGCTGGTCGTCAGCGGCTTCGCGCAACTCGACGAGCGCGCGTCCGACGCGCGCGGCCGCGTCGTCCTCCTCAACGTTCCGTTCACGACCTACGACGAGACGATGAACGTGCGCGTGACGGGAGCCTCGCGCGCGGCCCGTCACGGCGCTGTGGCGATGCTGATTCGATCCGTGGGCCCCAACGGCCTTCGCCTACCGCACACGGGGATGCTGCAGTACGCGGCGGATGCCCCGGCGATACCGGCGGCCGCCATCGCCTCGGAGGACGCGGATCGCCTGCAGCGTATGGCCGACCGTGGCGACACAGTCGTCGTCCGCCTCCAGATGGAGGCGCGCACGGATGGTGATGTCGAGTCGGCCAACGTGATCGGCGAGCTCCGTGGACGTGAGCGACCTGACGAGATCGTCGTCGTCGGCGGGCACCTCGATTCGTGGGACGTCGGCGCCGGCGCCCAGGACGACGGCGGCGGGTGCATTGCGACCTGGGAGGCCGTCCGCCTGATGAAAGCGCTCGGGCTGCGGCCCCGACGCACCGTGCGAGTCGTCCTGTTCACCAACGAAGAAAACGGGACGCGAGGCGGCACCGCGTACCGCGACATGCATCGCGCCGAGCTCGCGCAGCACGTGGCCATGTTGGAGTCGGATAGCGGCGTCTTCCGGCCCACCGGCTTCGGCTTCACGGGCAGCGCCCGCGCACGGGCGACGGTGATGGTTATTGCGTCGCTCCTTGAAGGCCTCGGCGCCTCGACAATATCGGCCGTAGGCGGCGGGGCAGACATCGGGCCCAGCGTCGAGGCGGCGCGCATTCCGGCGCTGTCCCTGGACGTCGACGGACCCTACTTCCAGATCCACCATACGCAGGCCGACACGGTCGACAAAGTCGATCCGCGGGAGCTTGCCACGTGTGTCGCGGCGATTGCGGTGATGACGTATGTGCTAGCCGAAATGCCCCAGCGCCTGGGCGAGTAGCCCATGAGATACTGAAGACCGTGCAGCAGCTGTACGCGCGTGTCTCGGCGGGCGTGATTGTGATGGGGATCTCGGCGTGCTCGACGTCAGCTCAACCAGCGCGCCAGCCGGCAAGGACTCCGGCGCCCACCGAGATCGTGGCGCGATACGGCGATGCGACGCTCACGCTGGGCGAGGTCGACGCACGCGCTCTGTCACAGCCGACGAGCAACTTCGGGTCGATGCGGTTGGCCGACGCGCTGTACGAGGCGCGGCGGGCCGCCATCGACGACATCATCAACATCCGCCTAGTCGAGCGGGAAGCCAAGGCGCAAGGCATCGAGGTCGCTCCGCTGCTGGAACGCGAGATCACCCACAAGGTCGTGCCGCCGACCGAGCTCGACGTGGCGGCCTGGTACAAGGCGAACCCGCAGCGCGTCAACGGCGCTGCCATCGAGCAAGTCCGTGATCCGATTCGCAATCTGCTGATGCAGGAGCGGAGTCAGGAGGCCCGGCGCGTGTATCTCGACTCTCTTCGGGCCAAGCTGTCGATCTCGGTGTCGCTCGATCCGCCACGCGTGCAGATCGACGCTGCCGGACGGCCGACGCGCGGCCCGAACGGCGCGCCCATCGAGATCGTCGAGTTCTCGGACTTCCAGTGCCCCTTCTGCCTGAGCGCCTTTCCCACGGTCCAGAAGGTGCTCCAGATCTACGGCGACAAGATCCGATTCACCTACCGGCACTACCCGCTGCAGAATCACCCGAACGCCAGACCGGCAGCGGAAGCGTCCGCCTGCGCGGCCGAACAGGGCAAGTTCTGGGAGTATCACGACCGGTTGTTCACCGACCAGAGCAAGCTGAGCCAAGGGGACCTGCGTCAACACGCGGCGGCGCTTGGCCTCAACGCGATCAACTTCAATGACTGCCTCGAGAGCAAGCGGTTCGCGCGGCAGGTGGACGAAGACGTGGACGCCGGCAACAAGGTCGGTGTCAACGGTACGCCGGCGTTCTTCATCAACGGCCGCATCCTCAGCGGAGCGCAGCCGTTCGACGCATTCAAGCGCATCATCGACGAAGAGCTGGCTGCGCAGTAACCCTGCAGCGGTTCAGAGCGGAGAGCCGAGATCGCTGAGCCTGTCGTGGACTGCGATCTACACGACGCTCGTGACGAGTGAGGCGATGATCGCGGCGAGCGAGGCGGCGACGCAAACGATGGCGACGATCATGTGGTCGCCCTTCTCCCGAGTCAGCGGATTCAGCCACGTTGACAGCGCATATCCGCCGATGAATCCCCCGGCGTGCGCGAAGTTGTCGATGCCTGGCAGCAACAGTCCATACGCGAACATGATCACTGCATAGCGCGTGGCCTCGGTACGAATGTGGCTGCTGCCGCTCACGCGCCCGTAATGCACGAGCGCTCCCACCAGACCGAAGATCGACGCGGACGCCCCGGCCGTGAACGACGCGCCGCTGAGCAATGGGATGTCGATTAGAGACATCGCCGACGTCAGCAGGAACCCGCATGCACCGGACACCACGTAGATGATCACCGTCCGAGCCGGCCCTACGATGTCGACGATGGTGGGGCCGAGATTCCAGACGCCCATCATATTGAGCATGATGTGAAGCAGGTTCCAGTGCAGCCAGCTCGCGCTCAGCACCGTCCACCACGCGCCAAGCCCGATCACCGGCACTCCGCCGCTGGCGCCGAATCGAAGCATCGCTGTCCGACTCGGCGACAGGAAGTCGAGCGGATTCAGGCTCCGGAACGGACTTGCACCGGAGGTGACCAGCGTCAGCGCATACAGAACTCCGCACGCGCCGATCACGAATGGCACGACACCCATGTCGGTACCGAGCCGGCGCAGCAGCGGCGCAAACCCCCACAGCCCGGGATTCGCCCGGCCGCAGGTATAGCAACGGCCGTCATTCACACCAACCAGGGATCCGCACGATGGACACACGACCGAGCCGGACGTTTTGCGGTTCAGCACTTGACGATCATAGGCCAGGTTGGCCTGGCCTACCCGGCTCACCTGGTCTCGTCTTTCGACTTCGGCCGCATGTTCGCCGCGAGGATCCGCTTGCGCAAGCGGATGCTCGACGGCGTGATCTCCACCAACTCATCGTCGTTGATGAACTCGATCGCCTGCTCGAGCCCGAGCTTGCGTGGTGGGATGAGGCGTATGGCTTCGTCGGCCGTGGACGCGCGCATGTTCGTCTGTTTCTTTTCTTTCGTGATATTGACGTCCATGTCCGCGGTGCGCGAGTTCTCCCCGATGATCATGCCCTCGTAGACTTGCGTGCCGGGGTCGATGAAGATTTCTCCGCGTTCCTGCAGGTTGAAGATGGCGTAGGCCGTCCCGACGCCTGGACGATCCGCGATGAGCACGCCGTTCTGGCGTGACGCAATCGCGCCGTACCAGGGCTCCCAGCTCGAGAAGAGATGATTCATGATGCCGGTGCCCTTGGTGTCGGTCATGAACTGGGAACGGAACCCGATCAAGCCACGTGCTGGAATTCGGAATTCGAGGCGGACGCGTCCGCTTCCGTTGTTGACCATCTTCGTCATTGTGCCCTTGCGCTCACCCACCTTCGCAATGACGATCCCCTGGTGATCCTCGGGCACATCGATGACAAGTTCCTCTATCGGCTCGTGCCTCACGCCGCCGATGTCCTTGGTGACGATGTCCGGCTGTGACACCTGGAGCTCGAACCCCTCGCGGCGCATCATCTCGATCAGAATGGAGAGCTGCAGCTCCCCACGTCCAACGACTTTCATCTGCTCCGGTGTGTCGGTCGCCTCCACGCGAATCGAGACGTTGCCGAGCAGCTCGCGATCGAGCCTGTCCTTGATCTGGCGAGAGGTCACGTACTGCCCTTCACGGCCGGCCATCGGGGACGTGTTGACGCCGAAGACCATCGACACCGTCGGTTCGTCGATCGCGGTCGGCGGAATAGCCGACGGGTGCTCCGCATCGGCGATGGTCTCCCCGATTGTGATGTGTTCGATGCCCGCGAGACAAACGATGTCACCGGCGGACGCCTGGTCGATCTCGATTCGTTTGAGGCCGTCGAAGGCGTAGAGCTTGGTGACCTTGGTCGTCAGGAGGCTTCCATCGAGCTTGCATACCGACACGGCATCACCGATCCGGACGGTCCCATTGAAGATGCGACCGATGGCGATGCGGCCGAGGTAGTCGCTCGAATCCAGGTTCGCGACCAGCAGTTGCAGCGACGCGTCCGCGCTCCCCCGGGGAGGAGGCACGTGGTCGACCACGGCGTCGAACAAAGGTCGCAGGTCGGCCCCGGTCGTGTCCGCATCCAGACTCGCCGTCCCGACCTTCGCGTTCGTGTAGAGCACGGGAAACTCGAGCTGCTCTTCCGTGGCATCGAGATCGATGAAGAGGTCGTAGATTTCATTCAAGACCTCCTGCGGCCGTGCGTCAGGTCGATCGATCTTGTTCATCACGACGATGGGGGTCAGGCTCCGTTCGAGCGCCTTCCGGAGCACGAATCGCGTCTGCGGCAGCGGGCCCTCCGAGGCGTCGACGAGCAAGATCACGCCATCGACCATCGAGAGTGTCCGCTCGACTTCCCCGCCGAAGTCCGCGTGGCCCGGTGTGTCGACGATATTGATGAGAACGTCCTTGTAGTGAACCGCGGTGTTCTTGGCGAGGATCGTGATACCCCGCTCGCGCTCGAGGTCGATGCTGTCCAACGCACGCTCGGCCACACGCTCGTTCGCACGGAACGTGCCGCTCTGATGCAGCAGGGCATCCACCAGGGTCGTCTTGCCGTGGTCGACGTGCGCGATGATCGCCACGTTGCGTCGGAGCGGGTTGGCGATTTCAACCCCGCGGGGTGGGAACGAACGAGCATCAGCGGGCACGGGCATCTATTCAGTATACAGACCGGGTTCGCGGGTTCAGGGGTTCCTGGGTTCAGGGTTGGGGATCCGGGGTTCCAGGTTCTCGGTTCTCAGGTCCGGGCAGACGGGGTTGCTCGCGCGCCGGCAACCTGCGAGCGTTCGAGCCTCTGAGCGTTCGCGCCTTGGAAACGCTTCAGCCCTAGAAGAGCGGATGGATGTTCGCAAACAGCGACAGGCAGAGCATGTACAGCATCGCGAACACGACGAGCGCGGCCGAGAAGAGCGCACGTGACGGCAGGGCGGCCACACCGATGAAGAACGGGAACAGCACCGAGCAATAGCGACCGAGGCCCTCATACTGGCTCGATGACAGCGGCAACCACAGATTGGCCGCCATGAAGAGCCCGTACGCCGCACCCAATCGGTACCAAACGAAGGGCGTCGCCAGCACGAACAAGAGGCTCGTCACCCCGTTGAGCGTGTCGTACAGCGCCATCCGTTCGCCGGCGAGGTAGTCGTACGGCCGACTGACCAACGCTTGGACGAGCTGCAACAAGGCTACGCCTGGTGCGCCACCCGGGTAGTAGCCCCAACGTTGGATGGTAGCGAACCACTCCAGGGGGCGCCCGCTCAAGATGTACACGAAGAACGAAAACGCACCGATCCCGCACGGCACCAAGAAGAGGGCGCTCAGCGCCAGCAGGCGTTCTCGTGCGTGTGCGCGTGTGCGCTCAGGTTCCGGTTCCATCGGCGTCTCCACGCCATCGTGGGCATGCGGTGTCTCCGAGCCGCGAAACACGCTCGTCCAGACCAGCCACGCCAACGCCGGCACAATCAGGATGCCGTTGACCCGCGTCGCGGTGGCGATCGCGCCACACACGCCGCCAAGCAGCCAGCGGCGCGTGCGAAACGCGTAGAACGTCCAGACACACGCGGCGAGGAAGGTGGCCTCGGTGTACACCGCGCCGAAGAAGTACGCGAACGGGAACACCGCTGTGAGCATCAGCACACGTGCGGACCGACGGGGCGACAGGTCGAGCCCCGCCAGCTTGTACAGGCCCACCATGGCGAGCGCGAACGCCAGCCACGAGACGACGACGCCGCCAATGTACAGATCGGAGGCTGCAGGGCCGAGCAACCGGCCCACATGCCGCATGAGCAGCGGGTAAACGGGAAAGAACGCGATCGTATCCCGGCCATCCGGGGTGTAGTGATAGCCGAAGCGGGCGATTTGGAAGTACCAGCCCGAATCGTACCGGGCGAGCGCATCCCAAAACGGCTCGGTCTGGTTGAACACCGTGAACTGCGCCCGCTGATAGTCGGGGAACGCGACGTTGGCCAGAAAAGAGAGCACCGCAGAGCCGACGCGAAACGCCAGCGCCAGGACACCGACGGCGAGGGCCATTGGCACGCGTCGGAGCAACACGCGAGCCCGTGTTCGTCGAATCACGACAAATCCCGCAGCGGCCTCAGGACCCTCGGCACGGCCCTCGTGCCGATAAGTGGGCTAACAGAGGGTGCGCGCCCGCTGAGGTGCGGCCAACGAGGTACATGGGCATGCCGTCCGGAATTTTGCAATGATACAAGATATGCCGCTTTTCGAGTACGCCTGCCGCGACTGTGGCCACCATTTCGAGTATTTGACGCGTGCCGGAGACAGCCCGAGCTGCCCGGCCTGCGCCAGCGTGACCTTGGAGAAGCAACTCTCCGTGTTTGCGGTCAGCACCCACGAAGGGGCACCGCAACGCGAGGCGTCGCCGACGCCGTGCGGGATGTGCGGAGACCCGCGGGGTCCGGGCGCGTGTAGCATCAATTGAGGGGGCTCTGCCCACACCCCGGCTCGGTCGCTCACGGGGCCCCAACACGCCGTGCCGCTGTCTGTTCACCCCAGGGCCCCCTGCCCCCTGGTCCGGGGGCGCGCGGTCTATGCGCGCCGCCGCTCTGCGGCCGGCGCGACTCACCCGGCACGGCTGGCCGATCGCCGCAGAACGCCTTCAGCCGATGAAGGCCTTGTGTACGGCGCGCAGGGCCTGGTCGGCTTGCGTGATCTCGATCACCACCGAAACCTTGATCTCGCTCGTAGAAATCATGCCGATGTTGATCCCCTCGTGAGCGAGCGACTCGAACATCTTCGCCGCGACACCGGCGTGGCTCCGCATGCCGACACCAACCATCGAGAGCTTGGCGATCTTCTCGTCACTCAGGACCTCGCGAAAGCCGATGTCGCTGCGGATGGATTCGATTACCTGCAGCGCCTTTGCCAAGTCGGGCTTGTCCACGGTGAACGAGACATCGGTCAGCGGGAGGGTCGCGTCGTGGCTCACGTTCTGCACGATGACGTCCACGCTGATCGCCGCGTCCGCGAGCGCGCGGAACACCTTGGCGGCGACGCCCGGCTTGTCTGGCACGCCGAGTAATGTCACCTTCGCTTGGTTCTTGTCGACGGCCACGCCTCGTACGACGATGTCTTCCATGCTGCGCGTCTCTTCCTTGACGATCGTTCCAGGTTTGTCTGACAGGCTCGAGCGGACCTCGAACACCACACCGAACTTCTTCGCGATCTCCACCGACCGAAGCTGCATCACCTTGGCGCCAGATCCCGCGAGCTCCAGCATCTCATCGTAGGAGATCTCGTCCATCTTGCGCGCCCCAGGCACGATGCGGGGATCCGCGGTGAACACGCCCTCAACGTCGGTGTAGATCTGACACAAGTCGGCCTTTAGCGCGGCAGCGAGCGCGAGCGCTGTCAGGTCCGACCCCCCGCGTCCGAGCGTGGTGATCTCCCCTTCCGCCGTCTGGCCCTGGAACCCAGCAACGATGACCACGTTGACTTCGTCGAGCAGCGCGTGGACCTCGTGCGGGGTGATGTTGGTGATCTTCGCTTTCGTGTGCACGCCGTCTGTCGTGATACCCGCTTGCGCTCCCGTCAGCGACACGGCGTCGACGCGGATAGCGTGCAGTGCCATGGCCACCAACGCGATGGTGGTCTGCTCACCGGTCGCGAGCAGCATGTCCATCTCCCGCTCGGGGGGCATGGGCGTGATCTGCTTCGCGAGCGCGATGAGGCTGTCGGTGACGCCGCTCATCGCGGAGACAACGACGACGATTTGATCACCGTGCGCACAGCTTTGCGCAACACGGTTCGCGACGTTCTTGATGCGTTCGGCATCTCCCACGGAGGTGCCGCCGTACTTCTGGACAATCAGTGACATGTGACCTGGCCCACGCGGCCTACCTGGCGTTGAGCAACTCGTCCGCGCCAGGGAACCGCGGTTCGATATCGGTGGGCACGTCGCGGAGCTTGTCGAGGGCGGCCTGCACGGGCGGACGGATGACACCGAGACGCTCGCCAAGCGCCTTGGCCTTGGCGTAGTCGCCGGCCGCCTGCATCTCCATGATCTCAGTGGTGAGGGCGGCGATCCCCTGCTTCACTTTGGCGTGATCGACGTGGAAGGTGCCATCGGGACGAACGACAAATCCACCCTGGTCCAGCAGGTAGTTCATCTGAATGGCCACGCCCTTTCCGTGCGCTTCACCGATGCCAAAACGGATCGAGCGGAAGGCGGATGCGAGGAAGGTCGTATAGATCTGACGTTCGAGGCTCTTGTCGATGACGCCCTTGTCCATCAGATACTGCACCGCCCACAGGCCTGAGATGTCGGCCTTCGCTTCTTCGAGGAAGCTCGACGCATCTTTCATCTCCTGACGCACTGTCGTCTGGCGACCGTTGACCGTGATGGTGTGTGGCCCGAGACCGTGCATCAGCTCGTGCATGACGATGTGCGTGAAGAACGCCTCGAACGAGAGGTCCGCCTGATCCGCCGTGGACAACACGACCTTCGAGATCGGGATTAGTGTCTTGGCGAACTTCGCGTCCTGCACGTTCTTCAGCATGACGCGCTTCGCTCCCTTCTCCCGCGTCACTCGCTCGTCGTTCGGCAGGTTGAAGGCGGCCGTCTGTACGCCCCGATTGCCGTCGCCGGCCGAGAAAATCTGATTGACCACGACCAGCGGCGCGAGCGATCCGAGCTTGGGATTGCGGAGGTGAGGTGCGATCGGCAGGTGGTTCTCGATGTCCTGGAGCTCGCCGCTGAACCTCTGAATCTTGTTGCTCTCCGCGGCGTCTCGAAGTGCCACGTGCGACTCGAAGGCCGCCTTGTAGTTGAAGAACTCGTCTTCGTAGACCTCGTAGGGGCCGATCGTCGGCTCGATCGTGCCGTTCAGCTCCATCCACGTGACGTCGCTGTCGTAATAGTCATTGGTCAAGAAGGCGTCCGCGCGCTTGGTCAGGTAGGTCTTCAGCGTCGGCTCCGTGGCGAGCGCCGCCGCCTCACGCAGCAACCTGGCCATCTCGGTCAGCTCGCTCTGATACTCGAGGCTGTAAGGCACGGCCGTCAGCCGACCGCCGGCGGCTCGCCTAATGGTCGTGAAGAACCCAGTCGCCTGGACGCGCTCGGCGTCAGGCAGCGATCGCAGCCAGCGGTCAATCTCGTCTTTGCTCGCATCCGCCGGATAGAAATTGGCACCCGCGGGCTTGGCCGGAGCGCCCGGGATGAACGGCTCGTGGTGATCGAGCCGCGACCACGGGCCTTTGTTGATGACGAAGTAGTGGAGGCGGTCACGGCCGAGAGGGCTGTCGTCGCGGACGAGATCCAACAACATCGCCTCGTTACCAGCCCACACCTGCCGGAGAAACAGCGCATCCACGATCTTCGACGCTTGCACCAGCTTCGTTAGAATCATCCTCTCGTTCGTCGTCAGGGCTGAGAGATCCGTCGTGATCTCAGTGGGCGCGAAACGTGCGGCTTTGGTCGCGAGCTCCGAGGACGCGTGGCGCGCCACCGGAGCGTCTGGCGGCGCCGATTGAGACGAGGGCACTGGGGCCTCCTGGCGCGCGCAAGCGACCGTGACCATTCCGAGAGCTCCGAGCAGGACGACGACCGTGGCGCGGATGCGTACACTGACCATGATGTATGTCATTATGGCTTACGGGAGTCATGCTGGGAGGCTGCCCGTGAAGATCATCGCTCCGCTTCTGACACTCGCCCTCGTCGTTGGGTCGCCGTACAGGAGTACGGCACAAGGACCGCAGCGCACCGGCGGCGGCATGCCGGACGCGAAGCCTCAGCTCGACACGCTCAAGCTCCCGGCTGGTTTCGCGGCCGAAATCTACGCCACGGGCGTGCAGGGCGCGCGGTCGATGGCGCTGGCGCCGGACGGCACGATCTTCGTCGGCACGCGCGCGAAGACCGTGTACGCGGTGGTGGACAAGGACAAGGATCGCAAAGCCGAGACGGTGCTCACGATCGCCAACGGCCTGAACATGCCCAACGGGATCGCGTTCAGGGACGACGCGTTATTCGTGGCGGAGGTCAACCGCATCAGCCGATACGACAACATCCTGGATGCCGCGTTGTCGGGCAACACGGCCGGACTGACCCCGAAGGTGGTGCTCGAAGGGCTGCCCTCGGACTGGATGCACGGGTGGAAATACATCGCGTTTGGACCTGACGGCTATCTCTACTATCAGATCGGCGCCCCCTGTAACGTCTGCGACAAAGGTGATCCGTATGCAGCGATTTGGCGTGTGAAGCCCGAGGACGGTACGCCAGAGATCGTGGCGCGGGGTGTGCGGAACACCGTCGGGATGACATGGCATCCGGACACCAAGGCGCTCTGGTTCACCGACAATGGTCGGGACATGCTCGGGGATGAGTCACCGAGCGACGAACTGAACGTCGCGACGAAGCTGGGTCTGCACTTCGGGTATCCGTACTGCCATCAGGGTGACACGCCCGATCCGAACACGGACAAGAACAACCCGATCGACACCGCCGCCAATCCCTGCTCGAAGTTCACACCGCCCGCACAACGTCTCGGACCGCACGTCGCAGCGCTGGCGCTGAAATTCTACAGCGGCACGATGTTTCCATCGGAGTACCGAAAGAAGCTGTTCATCGCGAACCACGGATCGTGGAATCGGACGCCGGCTGCCGGACCAATCGGCTACCGGATCATGGTGGCGACGGTGGAGGGCGACAAGGTGGCGAAGTATGAGCCCTTCGCGGAAGGCTTCCTTCAGGGCAAACAGGCCTGGGGCCGCCCAGTCGACCTGCTCGAGCTGCCAGACGGGTCGCTTCTCGTGTCGGATGACACGTCAGGAGCCATTTATCGGATCACGTATCGGCGATGACGGGTGGGATCCGACAGCCAGGCGCGACGGGACTCAGTGCACCTCCCGAGACGTCTGACCGCCGAGCAATCCTGGTTCAGCTCCAAGGCGGCGAATAGCGGTTTCCCACATCTCGAGCGGGTCCACGCCGAAGACGATCTCCGGATCGACGACGCCCAGTAACCAGGCTGATGCCGCGAGCTCGGCCTCGAGCTGGCCGGGTCCCCACCCAGCGTAGCCGACCACTAGGTGTACACGAGACGGCGGATCCGGCTGGAGGGCCTGCCGCAGCAGGGTTGGGGACGTCGACAGATACAGCCCATCGGTGATTGCCGTGCCGCCCTCGGGATCGTCCTCGTCCAGGGGCCTGCCGACGAGCATCCAGCTTCGATGTGGTTCAACAGGTCCGCCCACCCACACCTGAACGGCTCGCTCGGTCTCGACCGGCGGATCGAGGGTGACAGACACGCGGCCCGTCGTCATCACCGGTCGATTCACCACGAGGCCGAACGCACCGTCCTCGCTGTGGCTGCAGAGGAGCACGACCGCACGCTCGAAGTTCGGATCCCTCAGCTGTGGCATCGACAAGAGAAACGCAGGCGCGAGCGAGTTCGGCACGAGGGCATCATACGATCTTTCAGGGTGCGGCCCCGCGCCGCTCCGCGTTCTGCGCGGCGGCCGCCAGGTTCCGGCGAATCCCCTCGAGCTTCGCCCGCTTCATGGCGCTGGCGTTCAGGTCCTCTCGCAGCTCCTCGTCGGATCGGCCCCGCAGGTCAGTAATCGACCGAAAGTCCCAAGCCGCGCGTGGCTGCCACGCGGGGTCGCTGGAGGTCGGCGCATGCGCGTTCCAGGGACACACCTCCTGGCAGATGTCGCACCCGTACACGTGCGAGCCGATGCGAGACGCGACATCCGGGGGAAAATCGCCACGATGCTCGATCGTCCAGTAGGAGATGCAGCGGTTGGCGTCGAGCACGCCCGGAGACACCAGTGCCTGGGTCGGGCACGCCTCGAGACATCGCGTACACGTCCCGCAGAGATCGAAGGCCGGCGTATCGAACGGCAATGGAAGGCTCGTTAGGATTACCCCCAGAAACACGAACGAGCCGACCTCGTCTGAGATCAGGCAGCAATTCTTGCCAATCCAACCGATACCTGCGTGCAGCGCGAAGACCCGCTCTTGCACGGGACCGGTGTCCACATAGCTGAGCGCGTCGAACGACTCGGTGGTCTGTTCACGCATCCACGCAATCAGGGCCTCGTGACGCGACGCCAAGACACGATGGTAGTCCTCACCCCAGGCGTAGCGGGCGATCTGCGCGCGGACGCCGTCTCGGCAATCGATGGAGAAGGGCCTGTCGGTGTTGTAGTTCGTCGCGGTGACGATGACGCTCTGCGCGGTCGGGAGAACCAGATGCGGGTCAAGACGCTTGTCCGCCGTTCGCGCGAGCCACGGGGTCATTCCGGCGGCGTAACCGCGTTCCAGCCAGGTGGCAAAAAAAGAAAGCTCCTGAAGCTCTGCGGACGCCGGTGCGACGCCGCAAGCGTCGAAGCCCACCGCGACGGCCTGCGCCTTCAGCCTCTCAGACGGAATGGACACACTATCACTGACTCTTCCCAACGAGCAGACGCAACACGTAGGGCAGGATGCCGCCGTGACGGAACGCCACGAGCTCCTCAGGCGTATCGATGCGAGCCACGGTCTTGAACTCAATCGTACGCTCGCCGACTGCTCGAACGGTGAGCGTGGCGCGCGGCGCCAGCCCAGCGACAATTCCCAGCACTTCGAACACTTCCCTGCCACTCAAACCGAGCGAGGCCGCATTGGCGCCATCCAGGAACACGAGCGGCAGCACACCCATATTGACCAGGTTGCTGCGATGGATCCGCTCGAAGCTCTCGGCGATGACCGCCCGGACGCCAAGCAGCGCCGTACCCTTCGCGGCCCAGTCACGGGACGACCCAGACCCATACTCCTTCCCCGCGAGCACCAAAAGCGGCACACCGGCGGCCTTGTACCGCATGGCCGCGTCGTAGATCGACATGACCCCGCCGTCCGGCTGGTACGTGGTCCATCCACCTTCTGTGCCTGGCGCCAGCTGATTCTTCAGGCGCGTGTTGGCGAACGTGCCGCGCATCATCACTTCGTGGTTGCCACGGCGCGCCCCGTATGAGTTGAAGTCCGCCGGCTCCACGCCCTGTTCGACCAGGTACTTGCCGGCCGGGCTGTCCTTCTTGATACTGCCTGCCGGCGAGATGTGATCGGTCGTGATGCTGTCGCCGAGAACCGCCAGCGCGCGACCGCCGCGGATGTCAGCGAGCGGCGCGGGCTCCATCGTGACGTTCTCGAGGAACGGTGGGTTGCGCACGTACGTGGAGTGCGGGTCCCACGCGAAGCGATCACCCTTCGGTACCTCGAGCTTCCGCCAGCGCTCGTCGCCGCGGAAGACGTCCGCGTACTCCTTCCGAAAGTGCTCCGACGTCACCGCGGCGGCCATCGTCGCCTGCAACTCCTCTTGGGTCGGCCAGATGTCTTTCAGGAAGACGGGTCGGCCGTCTTTACCGAGGCCGAGCGGTTCGGTGGTCAGGTCGAGGTTCATCGTGCCCGCCAACGCATAGGCGACCACCAGGGGTGGGGACGCAAGGTAGTTCGCGCGGACTTGCTGCTGCACGCGACCCTCGAAGTTCCGATTACCGCTCAAGACGGACGCGACGACCAGTGCCTCTGCGTCAATTGCCGCTGACACCTCGTCGGGCAAGGGACCGCTGTTCCCGATACAGGTCGTGCAGCCATAGCCGACGAGATTGAAGCCCAGCTGATCGAGATAGTGATCGAGACCCGCCTGCCGAAGATAGTTCGTCACCACCTTCGAGCCGGGCGCGAGGCTCGTCTTGACCCAGGGCTTTCGCAAGAGGCCCTTCTCGACCCCCTTCTTTGCCACGAGCCCGGCGCCAATCATGACGCTGGGGTTCGAGGTATTCGTGCAACTGGTGATCGCCGCGATCACGACCGACCCGTGCTCGAGCCCCGTCACCGGCGGAGCGGCAACGGCGGTGCCACCACCCGAGCCGCCCTTCTTGGCCACTAGCATGCTGGGAAGCGCTGCGGCGAAACCCTGCTTGGCGCCCTTCAGCGGCACGCGATCCTGGGGCCGCTTCGGACCGGCGAGGCTGGGCTCGATCGCGTCGAGATCGACGTGGATCGTTTCCGTGTATGTCGACTCCGCCGTGCTCGCGTCATGGAACAGACCCTGGGCCCTCGCGTAGGCCTCCACGAGCGCGAGCTGGGTCGCGTCCCGACCGCTGAGCCGGAGGTAGTCCAACGTCATCGCGTCGACGGGGAAGATGGCAATCGTGGCCCCGTACTCGGGGCACATGTTGGCGAGCGTCGCGCGGTCCGCAAGCGTCAGGTGCTTCAGGCCCGGACCATAGAACTCAACAAACGTGCCAACGACGCCATGCTTGCGTAACCGCTCGGCGATCGTCAGCACCAGGTCGGTGGCCGTGGTCCCTTCCGGCAACCGGCCACTGAGGCGCACGCCCAGTACCGGCGGAATCAGCATTGATGACGGCTGGCCGAGCATGGCAGCCTCCGCCTCGATGCCTCCCACGCCCCAGCCAATCACACCCAGACCATTGACCATCGTGGTGTGCGAATCGGTCCCCACGAGCGTGTCCGGGAAGGCCATCAGTCCGGCTGGGCCCTCGGTCGTCATCACTACCCGAGCGAGGTACTCGAGGTTGACCTGGTGGACGATCCCGGTGTCCGGCGGCACGACGCGGAAGTTGCGAAACGCGTTCTGTCCCCAGCGGAGGAAGGCGTACCGCTCTTTGTTCCGCGAGAACTCGAGCTCCGCGTTGAGATCGAAGGCGTCGGGACGGCCAAAGTAGTCGACCTGGACGGAATGATCGATGACGAGCTCGACCGGCTGCAGCGGGTTGACTTTGTCAGGATTGCCCCCGAGCCGCACGATCCCGTCCCGCATCGCCGCCAGGTCGACGACGCACGGCACACCGGTGAAGTCCTGCAGTAGGACGCGCGCGGGCATGAATGAAATCTCGCGCTGCTCGGTGCTCCGGACGTCCCAGGTGGCCAGCGCCTCGATATCCGCCTTCTTGACGGCCCGCCCGTCTTCGTTGCGCAACAGGTTCTCGAGGAGGATTCGCAGTGAGAACGGCAGGCGGGCAATGGCGGGAAAGTCCGCTTGCAGCGTGGTCAGGCTGTACACCTGATAGCGGCGGCCATTGACGTCAAGGTCCTTCCGGGCGTTGAAGCTGTTCACCGTCGACATGCGCGTTCGTCCTCGTCTTGATCAGTGTCCTGAGTATTCGCGGCTACACCTCGAGCGCCCGCACGAGGCGATCGAGCAAAACATCGTACAGCCTGCTGCTCCGCCGGAGCAAGCTGGCGCGCTGGAAGCCGAGAGCTGAACGCTGAGAGCGGAGAGCTGACGCCGACAGCTAAAAGCGCAGGAAGAGAGCTGTCCAAATGGCTGGGGCCGCGCGGAGGCGGTTGTCGAACGCGACACCACCGTCCAGCGCCGCGGCGCGCACCTCGAGTCGAAACCCAGACTCCTTGAACGTACCGTCGGGCCGCTGTGGTAGCGCGATGATCGCGCCACCACCCGCATGGTAGCTACGTCCGGTCTCCACGAGCGTACCGCTCGCATGCAACTGGCGCAGGTAGCCGAGGCCTCCCGTCGCAAACAATCGGACTCGGGCACCGCGGCGCCAAGACGGCGGCATCCACAAGGCTCCGCCCTCGATCACGAGATGCTGAACCGCCTCCGACGCCGTGGCATCTGGCGCCTCCAGGTCGTTCGTGACGTGCGTCGACAGCCGCGCCGAATGGTAGCGGCCAACGGCCTCGACCCACAGATGGCGCGTCCATCGAGCCGCCACGCTGCCGCTCACGCCCACGCCGCCCGCCAATGTCGAACGCGTCTCGAAGAGCCGTGTCGTCCCGCCCGGGTTTCGTGTCAGCCTTGCGTCTTGCCCCCGCAGATCAGCCCGTCCGAGCCACTGGGGGCCAATCGCCACGGCCAGGCGCGGCTCCGGCGTGGCTTGCGCACGCGCCACGGTCACCGGCCACACCAGACCAAGTCCGATCGCCCCGCACGCGAGCCAGCCAGGACGCCGAGACCGGATCACTTCGACGAGACCTCGATGACCGTGTTGCCGCTGTCGCCACCTCGAGGCACCACGATCACTCGATCGTGGATGGTCGCGCGCAAGTCCACGTCGACCGAGGGCTCATCGGCCAGAAAACTCGCGACGTCAGCATCATCGATCGGTTCGACCCGAACGATGTACGCGCCCGGCGCCAACCCTCCGATCGAGAACTGACCGCGGGTGTTCAACGTGAAATTCCCGACCAGCGTGCCTGTTCGCGGACTGAACGCGACCACATGCGCGCCGTAGACCGGCACGCCGTCGCGCGTGACCTGGCCCGACAGGCTGCCCGTGTCACTCTGAAGCTGCCGTCCGGATACACGTCCGATAACCCGGCGATGTCGTCTGGCCGGAGCGTTCGCCCGGTCGTGCTGCCCGGGCCAAAGGCAATCGGAAACATCACCGCCTCGGCTCCAAGGACCCGGCGGCCCGTAGACACCAGCTCGGTCTCGCCGAGGGCCGAATGTCCTAGCCCGCTGAAATGACCGATCTCCTGCACAGCGATCGATGCCAGATCGAACCGCCCGGGCTCGCCGTTCGGCGCGGTCGACCACGGGAAGGACGCATTGAAGAAGATGTCGGACTCGAGGAGCGCTCCCGTTTCCTCGTCAACGAGCAGGGTGGTCGACGCGAGCACGCGATCGAGCTCAGGGCGATCGGCGAACCCCAGCGTCGACACCGAATCCTCGTCACCCGGACGGGACGTCGACGTGAACCCGTCGAAGGTGTAGCGGATGCGCGCCGTCTGAACGGCCTCCCAGGAGGCGAACGCGCTCGCGATCGCCTCGCGAAACTGCAGCGCGCTGACGTCGGAGACGCCCGTCTCGAAGACGCGATAGTGAACCGGATTGTGGGTCCACTTCACAGCCACCGTGCGCCCCGCCACGGGCACGCCGAACCGCAGGTACGCGAAAGCCGGTGCGGCTTCACAAAACGCGACACCAACGATGGCCACGACCCCGGCCACCCGCCGTGACCACGCGACGTGCGTCGTGGCGCTCATCGCGCACCACCGGACGCGCGAGCGCCTGCACCTCTCGCTCGAACGCCTCGAGCGACCACGGGCGCCGCGCCGAGTCGCCGCGCACCAGCCGCTGCGGTGTGGCGGTGCCAACCAGCGCCACTGGCGTCACGCGCTCGATCGGCCCCTCCGCGCGAATCCGGTACACGCCCTGACCCAGGCCGATCACATGTGGCACGCTTGGCCCGCGATGTCCGAGGAACACGATCACGCGCTCGTCGAGCGCGAACTGCGGCGCACCGACGACGATGCTGCGAACGCGTCTGACACGACCGCCAGGCACGCGAAAGGTGACGGCCTCGCCGAGCGACCCCTTCAGCGAGGACTCCACGTCCAGTGTCCCTCGTGTCTCGACGCCGCGCCGATCGTCGGTCCAGTGGCTGGCGACGCTCACGACTCGACCGCGCACGATGGCACCCGCTTCGCGCGAGAGCTCACGGAGGTCGACCGGGACGAGGACGGTCGCATGGGCGGCTGGCGTCAGCAGTGCGCCGATGAGCCACACCAGGCAGCAACGACCAACGGCGACTGGCATCACGCTCTCCTGTTTCGATCCGGAACCATGTGGAGCTGCTTGACGATGGCTTCGGCGGCACGACGACTCGCGCCCGGGCCACCAAGCCGCTGGCGGACCGTCGCCAGACCGGCACGCACCGACGCCGCACGCGTGGGATCGGTCAGCATCTCGACCGCCTCGCGGGCAACCGCCTCTGGCGTGAAGGCGTCCTGGATCAACTCCGGGACGATTCGTTCGCCGGCGATCAGATTCACCATCGCGAACGTGTCGACCTTCACAAACGGCCTCCCCAGCGTGTACTCGACGCTCGACAGCCGGTAGACGACGACCATAGGGACGTCGTGGAACGCTGTCTGGACGGTCGCGGTCCCAGATGCGGTGAGCGCGACGTCGGCAGACGCCAGCACGGCGTCCACGCACCCCTCGACGAGCGCCACCGGCACACCTGCGTCGGTCGACAGCCGGAACAGGGATTCGTCGAGGTTGGGCGCGCGCGCAATCACGAACTGCGCGCCAGGGACGCGAGACGCGATGAGGCGTGCCGCCTCCAGCAGGTCTGGCAGCATTCGGCGCACTTCATTGGGACGGCTCCCAGGCAGAACGGCCACCACCGGCCCAGCAGGATCCAGCCCAAGCCCGCGCAGGAACACCTCTCGCGGTTCCGCCCGCGGAACGAGATCGACGAGCGGATGGCCGACGAAGGCCACCGGGACACCGGCCTTGCGGTAGATGGCTTCCTCGAATGGAAAGATCACGAGCATCAGGGCGGCCGTCTTCCGGATGGTGTTGAGCCGTCGAGCACGCCACGCCCAAATCTGCGGGCTGATGTAGTAGATGACCGGAATACCCAGCTGGCGAACCGACCAGGCGAGCCGCAGATTGAAACCCGAATAGTCGATGACGATCAGCGCGTCGGGCTTGTGCTCACGGGCATACTCGACCAGGCGACGTTTGGTGGCGGCGAGCCGCGAGAGGGCGCCGATGACCTCGGTGACGCCGGTGACGGCCAGACCACGATAGTCCTCGACCAGGCGGCCGCCCGCTGCGGCAAACTGCGGTCCGCCGAGCCCCGCGACCGTCAGGTTCGGAACGAGCGACCGAAGCTCGCGCGCGAGCGCTCCGGCGTACAAATCGCCGGACGGTTCGCCGCACGACAGCAAGAGCTGCGGGGTCAAGACGAGGGGCGCGCGAAGAGCGAAGCGTCGAGCGGACTGTTGATCCGCAGCTCCCGCACCTTGCGCTCGATCAACGTCACGCCGCCGCGTCGCACCGACGCCGAGAACGCGACGTGCACACCGTCCACCGGCTTGTAATCACCAAAGGATTCCTCGATGAGCGCGCCACCAAGGCCGCCCGCGACATATGTCTGCTTCGCGACCAGGCCGGTGTTCGGATCGACGTACAACATCATCGGGTCGAGCCCATTGCCGGACAGCTCCAGCGCTCGGTAGTGCCGACCGGAGTCGTCCTTCGTGTCGGGCAACAGCCGTGCGCGGACCTTGCCGTCCAGCGCGGCAAGCAGCGCGGCGACGGTGTCGCGCTTGAGCCCCCCGACAAGATCCTGGATGGCGCGATCCGGAACCTCGTGCACCCCTGTCGGATCCTTGATCCAGGCGTGTTGGCCGTCGAACACCTGCACGACCGATCCCTCGGGCAACTCGGTCTCGACGCGCACGCGGTCCGGGTACGCCAGATACGTCGTCGTCTTCGCTCGCGCCGGCCCCGAGCGCGATGGCAGCTCGGCATCGGTCACAGCGGTGATCGTCTTGATACGGCGCAACGTTTCCACACCGCCCTTGGCCGCGATCACGCGGTCGAGCAACCTTTTCGCACCGCTCTCCGAATCGCTCGTCACTGGAGGCCGTGGAGCGACCCCGCCGTCGCGCTGATACCACAGCCGCTGCTGCCGCCCTAAGCCGAGCCGGCCGGCGCCGCCCGCCGGAGCGCTCGTGCCGGCGACGCGCTTCAAGTCCGCGCGCGTCAGATCGACGTCTGGCATATCGATCGACTCAAACGCGGTGAAGCCGATACCCTTCAACTGCGGCGCGAACGCCGCCGCGTTACCCACAAGCACCACCGACAGCCGGTCCGGACGGAGGTAGGTCCTGGCGACGCGCTCGATGTCGTCAACCGTTACGGCATTCACCCGCTGTCGATAGGTCTGCAGCTCTTCCACCGGCAGACCGTAGAACAGCACGTTCAGCACCTGTGTCGCGATCGCATCAGGCGTCTCGATCGTGAGCGGGAAGCTGCCGGTGATGTAGGCCTTGGCGTCGGCGAGCTCGCGTTCTCGCACGCGCTCGCGCTGCAGCCGCCAGAACTCGTCGACCATCAAACGGAGCACTTCTCCCGTGGCGTCCGACCGCGTGTTCGTGGACGCTTCGATATCCCCGCCATCCTTCAGCGTGTGGAAGTCCGCTTGTGCCCCGTACGTCAGCGCCCGCTGCGTGCGCAGCACCTGATGCAGACGGTTGGCGCCTTCTCCACCCAGGATGCGGATGGCCAAGTTGACTGCCATGTAGTCCGGATGGTCCCGCTTGATGCCGAGGTGGCCGACGCGCACCTCGGTCTGGACGGCGTCCGGCTTGTTGACGATGACCACGCGACGCGTCGGGTCGGGCGGAGGCATGAACCCGCCGGACGACACCTCGCGGCGAGCCCAATCACCGAAGATCGTCTGTACGCCGCTGAACGCCTCTTCGGCGGTCACGTCGCCCACGATCGCCAAAATCGTATTGTTGGGGACGAAGTTACGCTGATGGAACGCGACAATGTCGTCGCGCGTGATGGCCCCCAGCGTTTCGGGCGTGCCTGTCTCGGGCATGCCGTAGGGATGGAATCCGTATACGAGGCGGTCGAACACCGCGTTCGCGATAAAGCCGGGATCATCCAGGCTGACCTGAAGGCCAGAGAGCATCTGCTGGCGCTGGCGCTCGATCTCCTCTTGACTGAACGCTGACCGACGGGCCATGTCGGAGAGGATCTGCAGGCCAGTCGTAACGCTGTCCTTCATCACGATCATGTTGAGGAAGGTCAGATCCGTCCCGACGCCCGAGCCCATCGCGGCGCCCATGAAATCGACTTGTTCGTTTAGCTGCGTCGCCGTTCGCCCTTCGGTCCCTTGGGTGAGCAGCGAGGCCGTGATCTCCGCCACGCCGAGCTTGTCCTTGGGATCGAGTGAGCTCCCCGCTCGCACGATCATCCGCATGCTCACCACGGGATTCTCGTGGTGGAGGACAGCGACGACCTGCAGTCCGTTGGGCAGCGTCCGTATCTCATACGGCGGGAATTGGACATCGCGCGCGGCGAGCGGACGCGGGGGGCCCTCGGAGGGCCACGCCCCACGTTCGATGGGGCCACTCGCGGCCGGAGCCGGCTGTTGAGCACCTGCGACGTCCGACGCGAGCACCGTGAGGGCAACTGCCACACCGACGGCCCACCGCACGAACGCACCAGAGCCGCTGCGGGCCTGGCGCCGAGGTGAGAGAGCGTCCGCCATCATCGTGCCTGCCCTGCGAGACCGCCACCGCCTCTTGCCGGCATCAACGTCAGCACCACACGGTTTTCAGGCTTGAAGTAGGTCTGCGCCACGCGCTGGACGTCGGAGGCCTTGATGTTCTGGAAGATGTCGAACTCCCCGTCGGCAGTGGTGATGTCGTTGTGCAAGACCGCCGCGTGGGACAGCACGGACGCCTTCTGCTGGTTCGTCTCACGGTTGAGAATGTAGTCTCGCGCGAACTGATTCTTCGTTCGCAGCAGGTCGCGATCGCTGATCGGTTCGTTCTTCAACCGTTCAAGCTCGCCGATGAGCGTGGTGATCGCGGTTTCCGGCGACTTCCCCGGCTGGACGATGGCGACGGCGTAAAACAGGTTCGGATGCTCGATGAGTTGTGCGCCCCCGAACGCGGCGACCGCGATCTGTGTTTCGTAGACCAGCTTCTGGTAGATGCGCGAGCTCTGCCCGTCAGACAGCACCTTCGACGCGATGTGCAGCGGGTACGAATCGGGATGCCCGTCGTACGTGATGTGGTGGGCGACGACGACGGCCGGCAGCGGCCAGGGCGTCTCCAGCGTGACCCGCTTCTCCTTCGTTTGCGGGGGCTCCTTCGGAATGTCGCGCGGAACCGGCTTGTTCGAGCCTGGCACACGCCCCAGATGCTGGTCGATGAGCGCCTTGGTCTGCGCGGTGTCGAAGTCCCCGACAATCGTGATGGTGGCGTTGGCGGGCACATAGAACGTGTTGTAGAAGTCCCGCACGTCGTCAATCGACGCAGCCTTGAGATCGGCCATGCTGCCAATCGTCGGATGTTTGTACGGGTGCACCGTAAACGCCTGGTCGTAGATGATCTCCGTCAGGCGGCCGTACGGCTGGTTGTCGACCCGCATACGCCGCTCTTCCTTCACGACTTCGCGCTCGTTGACGAAGGTCGCCTCATCCACACGCAGCGTCGCCATCCGGTCGGCTTCCATCCACAGCATCAGCGGGAGGAACTGGGTGGGGGCGGTTTGCCAGAAGACCGTTTCGTCATCCGTGGTGTAGGCGTTGCTCTGTCCACCGACCGATGCGATGATCGACGTGTGCGCCTCAGGCTCGATGTTCTTCGAGCCCTTGAACATCATGTGCTCGAAGAGGTGCGCAAACCCGGTGCGCCCAGCCTTCTCGTTCTTGGAACCGACGTGATAGGTCACCTGAACGTGCACGATGGGTGTGGAGTGATCCTCGGACAGGATCACCGTCAAGCCGTTGGCCAGCTTGTACAGCTCGTAACTGAGCTTGGGCGGCGGCACTGCCGCGCGTAGGGGAAAGGTCGCCCCAGCGACGAGAAGGGCCGACAACGCCACCACGGCTGCGGTGTGAGGACGCACGATCCGTCTGATCATCCAGAGGATTATCCCTCGGAAGTGGCCCGCCGGACTCAATTCACGAGACGAAAGCCAGCGAAGCCCCAGCTGCGGGGCTGGCGATCGAAGAGGTCCGCGTCGATCATCCGCTCCCAGCCGGCAAACAAGTCCATCGCCCCGCGCCCGCCCCGGAGCCGGACGCCGAGCTCGACCCGGCCGCCACGCTGCACGCCGTTTCGGCCCGCGACATCGGGATCCGTCGCGTAGCCCTCGGCGAGCACCCGGCCATACGCGCCCGCAACGCCTCTCAGGCGGCGGCGGATCGTGAGGTCCAGCTTCCCGATCCACGTGTAATCGACGTAGGCGCGGGCCGTCGTGTGGCCGACCTCCGCCTTGAGATCCAGTGTGGTGGCATCGCGCACCCTGAAGTGGCGGAGCGCACGGAGCTCGAGTGCGTTCATCGCGACCGCAGGAAGCTTGGGACGATCGCTCAGGTGACGCGAGACGTGATGAAAAACGACCGCCACCTCCGTCTTGCCCAGTCGATGCGACCCCGAGAACTCGAGCGTGTAGTTGCCTTGAATCGGGTCGAAGGCGCGAAGCTCGTTGCCAAGAATCGTCTGGTAGTCCGCCAGGAATCCGAACCGACCGGTGACGTAGTCGACCAGGTCGAAGTCGCCCCCCCAGTGCGTGTCCCATTGGAAACGGCTGGGGTCACCGCTCGCCAGGCCAGCCGCCGCAAGGTGGAAATCGTACCGTGGGAGGAACTGCACCTGGGTCGGCGCCTCAGGCAGCGGCTGTGGGTACTGCGCCAACGCCTCGGACGCCACGCCCATCGAACACACGCCGAGACGGATACCGGCCAGCAGGCGCCGGCACACGACCTCCAACAATGAGAGCTTCATTCCGCCGATGGCTCCTCGGTGGGGGCCTGCGCCGTCGATCGAACGCCGAGCCGCTCCTCCAGTTGGGCGAGACGTGCTTCCAGCTCCGCGACGCGACGCTTGAGGGCGGGCAAGCGGCGGTACACGGCGGACGACTTCAACCACTCGCGGTTCGCGATAGCCGGGTACCCGGAGACGAACGCGCCAGCCTCGACATCGTTCGGAATGCCGGTCTGCGCGCTCGCGATCGCACCTGCACCGATCGTCAGATGTCCGGCGACGCCCACCTGGCCCGCCAGCAGCACATCGTCCTCGACGATGGTGCTGCCCGCGATGCCGACTTGTGCGGCGAACCGGACGCGATGCCCGATTGTGACGCCGTGGCCAATCTGCACGAGGTTGTCGATCTTCGTACCGCTCTTCACGCGTGTCTCGCCCACCGCCGGTCGATCGATCGTGGTGTTCGCGCCGATCTCCACGTCGTCTTCGATGTAGACATCGCCGTGCTGCGGAATCTTGAGGTGCGTCTTGTCCGCCTGCGTGACGAACCCGTAGCCGTCCGAACCGACCACGGCGCCATCCTGCACGATCACGCGGTCTCCCAGCACGACACGCTCCCGAATGGACACCCGCGCGTGCAGCACGCAGTCCGTGCCTATCCGAGCGCCAGGGCCGATGACGACACTCGGATAGATCACGGTCCGGGCCCCCACCACCACGCCAGGACCGACCGCCGCGAACGGACCGACCGACACCCCGTCACCGAGCGTGACGTCCGGCGCGACGCAGGCCAGCGCGTCGACGCCCTCCGCGGGCGGGACGGTCTGCGCAAAGAGGCTGACGGCTTGCGCGAACGCGAGATACGGATCCTGGCAGCGGATGATCGCGCGTGTGCGGGGCGGCACGACGACCGACGGACCCACGATCACAGCCGACGCGCGTGTGGATTCGAGATGTCCGACGTACTTCGTGTTCGCCACGAACGTCAGATCGCCCGGCTGGGCGTGCTCGATGCCGGCGACACGGACGATGTCGACGTTTGGGTCGCCGTCGAGGCGGCCTTGCAGCCGCTGCGCGATGTCACCGAGCTTCATGGAGAACCAAAGATTACTGAAGATTGAGGGCTGGAGATTGAAGATTGTGGGGCGGAACGCGAGTATAGCACGCAGGGTCCGACGGAGGCGCGACGTCGCGGCCGGAGTTCATACCGATGGCACGGCGACGCGATCGAAGAACGCGGCCAGGTCACGGAGGTTCAGGCGCTCCGCGATGGCGCGCACGCGGTGCGCCCGCGTGCTCCGCGGGACGTCGACGAGTGCCTGGAGCTCGGTCAGCGCCGCGTCGGCCCTGAAGGTCCACCTCACCCCGTCCATCCCCTGGCGCGCGCCACGCCAAGACTGTAGGTGTCCGACGCACCGAAACGCGAAGCAGTACGCAATGAGGTTGGGGCCGGGCACCAACGCCAACAGTCCGGACGCGACGAAGATCACGCTATCGACGATCAACCCCCGGAGATGTTGGCGCCGGGCGTGCGCGAGGTCCGTCATGAGGAGTATGCGGGCATCAGGGACGGTGAGGGCGCTCGGCGTCAAGACCATGACCGCGGTCGCGCTGCGCAGCGCCCAGAGCGTCCGCTGTTCGGCAATGGATTCAGCGAGCGTGCCGATCACCCGATCGCGGAGGCGGGCAAGCCACCCGGTGGCGCCGCCCTGACGAGCCTGTGCGACGAGGGTGCCCCACTGCTCGTTCGCTCGATGCAGCCACCGGCGGAACCGCCCCTCCGGCGGGGCGCCCGTGTCCTCCGACTCCGGAGCCTCCGAGTACAACTCATAGCGCCCGGACCGAGCCGGGACGAGATAAATGATCATTTCTCCTGGCGGCCACGATCGATCCGCTGCGGCGATCGCGGCCTGAGCGGGCCAACCGCCGGTCGACCGGCCTCGACCCAAGCGCCCGAGATGGTCGCCGCTGTGGCGGCAATGGCTCGGCTGATCTGCCGCGTCAGTAACGGAGTGGTCGCCTCGAGCAGCTGCTGGTAGTACCGGTCGTCGTAGAACTCCAAGCCCCGAGAGGCAGCCCTGTCCGCGCGCAGCAGCGAGTCGACCTGCTGGTAGCTGTCCAACAGTACCGTCCAAGCGAACTCCTCCGGATCGCGAATCGGCGTCACTGGCGGCGATGTGAACGTCAACGTCGCGTGGGCGCGCTCGAAGAGGTCGATCTCGAATCGTGCGTGAATGCCTCGTTGACCGGTGAGCTGACCGTCGTAGTTGTCGGATGCGTGCAGCGGCTGATGCGCGTCTTGAATATAGTGCGCAGCCACGCCGGAAAAGAGCACGACTTCATCGGCCGCAAACGGCGAGTTACGCGCAAACCCTTCGAAACCGCGTCGAAGACTGCCAAAGACTTCAGCGAAACGCCACGGCAGGCGGCCGTTACGCGTGAGCGTCGCCTGGCCGAACTTCGCGAGGGCTTTGGTGTGGTCGCGCGGGAGCGCGGTGAACGGATAGTCCCCGTACTCCTTGGCCCCGAAATCCATGAAGTGATTCGGGTCGTCGGGCCATCCCGCGGTCCGCCACAGGTCAGGGTCCTTCACGCGGACGACGACTTCCTCGCGTCGCTGCTCGAAGAACGGCTTGATCTCGGCGGGGAGCAGGTCAATCGCGCGACGCATGATGAACTGATGAGCGGCAAAGCCCCAGGCCGACGCAGAGGGTGGGAGCAGCAGCATCCCGATGAAGACGATGCCCGACGCGAGGCTCAGTCGCACCATATGGTTATATTAAGACGTTGGACAACGTCACGCACACGCTGTTCGGCGCGACGCTTGGGCGTGCCGTTTTCCACAGAGCCGGGCGCGGCGTGACCGTGGCGCTCGTGCTGGCGTCCAACGCCCCCGACGCAGACATCGTAATGGCCGCGCGTGGCGCGCTGACTATCTGGCATGGCACCGTGGTCCTACGCATGGACCGATCGGCGTGATCGGGCTCGCCGTCCTGACCGCCAGTCTGGTTTGGGGGTGGCAACGCTGGCTCGAGCGGCATCGTGCTTCGGAGCACGCACCATTCCGTGCGTTGCTGGTCGCCGCTTTGGCCGGGCTCGTCTGTCACGTCCTCATGGATTTCCCCACGTCATACGGTACGCGCCTGTTCAGTCCGTTCAACTGGGACTGGTACGCGACCGACCTAATGCCAATCGTCGACATCTACTTCCTCATCGTCCTCGCGGGCGGGATGGCGTTCGGACGCCTGCGTCCGGCGCTGCGGCAGCCCCTGGCGGCGGTCGTGATGGGCCTCACGCTGCTGAATTACGGGGTCCGAGCAGGGGCGCACCACTGGGCGCTCTCAGCGGCTACCGCCGCCATGGCGCCAGCCCTTCCCGACCGGTGCCCTGATGCCCTACCACAGTCGTTGATCAGCCGCTGGCCGACCGAGAGCGCGACGCAACGGCGCGAGCGTGGCGCCGCTCGCTGCCTTGTCGAAGTCGCTGCCATACCGACGTTCCTGTCGCCGCTGCGTTGGCAGATCGTCGTCCGGAACACGGATTCGTACCAGACACTCGCCCTCGATTTGCTTCGGGATCCGGCTCGGGTACCGGAGGCGATCGACGCGCCGTGGCGGTCGGCGGTCCACCATCCCGATCAGTGGACGCCAGCCGCCTTGCGCGCGGCTGAAACCGAACTCGGTCGGGTGTTTCTGGGTTTCTCACGATTCCCCGCCACCGAGTCGGTCCTGAACGACGACCAGTCCGCCACCGTGCGGTGGACCGATCTGCGATTCACCACGCCCGGCGGGCCGGCACCGCGCGGCCTGTTCACCGCCGTCGTGACGTTGACACCAGAGGGCCGTGTGGTCGCGATGCGGCTTGGGGAGTAGACCTCGCCTAGTGGAGCCGGTCCGCGTAGCCAGCCAGCGTCAACACGTGGCGAACGAGCTCGTGAAACGGACCCTGCGTCGACGGCTGCCGCTCGACGTGATGGTATCCGCCGCCCAGCCGCCCCTCGAGATCCCACAGCGGCACGCTGTCCGCCGGGAGGTGACCCTCTTCGGCAGGCATCTCCCAGAAGCCCGCCGAGCGGAGCGCGGTGGTCAGGGCATGCCACTCCTCTTCCGGCACGGGCCGGATCTTGGACGCGACGACGCTCAAGGGCTGGGCCGCCTCAGGGGACGCCGCCCACGCGTACTGCCGGGCAATGAGTAGCGCCTGCCCCTCCATGCGGCTCAGCCGCACCGATAGCGGCGAAGATGCGCGGTCCGGCGACTGGGCGACGAAGCGATACACTTCGTCCTCGGCGAACGGACCGCAGGCAAGCACCGGTTCGCCCATCCACTGCAAGGAACGGCGCGAGAGCGGTCGGACGACGCTCGCGCGCTGTTCGGGAGGACACTGGTCTGGGGCCGGCAGGGCGCGTCCGAGCAGCGCCCGCGCGGGCTTGGAGGAATCCGCCGCCCGACATCCCGGAACAGTCACGCCGACGATGACCAGCGCGGCCAACACGGCTCGGAGCCGTGCACTCATCCTTAGGTGAGCCACCGACCGACCTCGACGAAGCGGCGAGCGCTCGGATCGAATTGCCAGCAGATTGCGAGCGTCGGATCAGCGAACCCGCACACTGTGGTCGTCGCCCAACGGGGCGCAAGGTGTCCGTGGATCCCGACGGAGTCCTTGAGCGCCGTGCTGATGTCCGCCGCCTCCTTTCGGCTGTAGCAGGACAGGTCCACATCGCCGGTGAACGTGCCGAGCTCGATGGCCGGACCGTCGACATCGATCGCGAAGTATCGTCCGGTCGACTCCTGTGGTGCTCGCATCGCGATCGCGAAGGCGCCGCGATGCCCGGGCTCGAACTCCGCCGGGCAGAACCGCAGAATCGGACCACTGAGGCCCAGGGCTGCCACGCGCGCAACGAGCTCGGGCGGACGCACTTGCGCGGAGGCGAGATCGGTCAGAACGACCGCCGCGAGGCCGATCGCAACTGCGGACGCACGTGCCAACCAATGGGTCAACCTCGCGCTGCCGATCTGCAATGTCACTCCTCGATCAAATGCACGAGACTCAGTCAGTGATCCATGTTCGCTTGAACGCCCTTGACTTCGCGTCCCACCAGAAAATCGATCGAGCCTTGTCGAACTGCACAAGCTCGACGGCAGGCGCCGTCAGCGTCAGCGATTTCAGTTCGGGATGCGGGCACTCCAAGTAGCCGCGTCCGCACGTGGTGTCGTAGCAGCCTGGCGGGACGTCACGGATCCCGTACATCTGCAGACGGCTTCCCGGGTCGCCCGCCAACTGCCACGCGTGGTGCCGGCCGTTGGCTTGCGCGAGAAATGCGAACAGCGCCCAGCCGAGACCCTTGACGGCGGTGAACAGCCAAGCCTCATCGGTGCGACCGTCATGATCGAAGTCGCCCTTCACGACGTATGGCGTGGGGAACTCGGCGCGGTGTATCTGCCAAGCACCGGCGATGTCAGCATCGGTCGGCATGCGGTAGCCGCGCGGTGCCGCAACCTGCGCCCAACCGGTTGACACCGTCAACGCCACACTCATCACGGCGATCGCGGGCGTGAGCCGGAGGTCCATTCCAGCTATCAGGATAAGCCATAAGACCGTCTCGAAGTCTCTCGAGTCGGCGCACGCGGCTACGGCTTGAAGTAGCCTGGTCGTGCGAGGACGTCGGCGTTGCGACCACCGAGGCGAATCTTGACGTCGTGCCAGCCGCGCTTTCCGGCAGCGGTGGGCGTGTAGGACACCAGATAACGCGCACGCATCTCGGCGAGCGCGCGGGAAAAGAGCTCCGCCAGATCGCGCTGCGAGGTCGCCGACCAGATCCGGCCGCCTGTCGCGTCGACAAGATCCTCCATCCAGTTCGAGCGCAGCTCGTCGCGCGCCGGGGATCGCACGATGTGGGTAACGCCCCCCGAACGGTGCGCCGACTCGAGGACGTCCTCCTCGGTCAACCAGCTCGCGTTGTCCGCACCGTCGGTGAAGAGCAGCATCATGG
This sequence comes from Acidimicrobiia bacterium, assembly GCA_016871175.1. Classification (GTDB taxonomy): domain Bacteria; phylum Acidobacteriota; class Vicinamibacteria; order Vicinamibacterales; family CAVVIG01; genus VFZL01. The sequence continues at coordinate 64,855 of VFZL01000003.1, forward strand.
GGCGGGCGTCGCTATCGTGAGTCGCAGCCAGCGCCAGCTGGACCGCATCGCGGACCGCGGTCTGGCCCTCGCCCTTGATCCCACCCAACGACCGTCTGACCGAGGCGAGGTCGGGCGTCATACGTGCACGAATAGCGACCGAATCGGAGAACGTCACGAGCCCGGCGTGGTCGCTGGGACGCAGCGCGCCAAGCAGCCCGTCGCCCGCCTTGATCAAGGCGGTGAGGCGACCACCCTGGACGCTTAGGCTCGTGTCCAAGACGAGCTGCACGCTGAGCGGCACGTCATCGAGTCTGACGGCGTCGATGGTCTGGGGGGCGCCATCGTCAGTCGCGATGAAGTCGTCCTTGGTGAGACCGGCGACCGGACGTCCGTCGCGCGTGACCGAGACGTCCATCCGAACGACCTCGACATCGGCGCGAAACGTTTGGCCGGCGACCACACCGACCGTCGCGCTCGAGACCACGAGCGCGATCATCGTCGCGTTCATCGGCGGACCCCCGCCTGACTCAAGAGCCACTCGATGAGCTCGGTGCCCGTAAAACCCTGCAGGTAGAGCGTCCAGGCATCGATAGGAGCCGTCGGCGAGGCCGCCGCGAACTGTTCACCGAGTTGGCGGACCCGGTCCAGATTGCCCCGCTCGAATTCGAGCCGCGTGAGCGCTGCGTACGAGGACTTCTGCGGTGAGATCTTGTGGGCCTGCTCCGCGTGCGCGACCGCCTCGTCCAACCGCTTCTCGCGCTGCTCCAAGGCGGCCAGAAACAGGTGCGCGAGGTAGCGGAGGTCGGGACTCCTCGCCCGGCTGGCGACGGCTTCGAGCGGCTCGCGGGCGTTGCCTGGCGACTTGTTGGCCAATAGGATCCAGCCGAGGCGCAGACGCGCCTCGAGCGAGTCGGGATGGTTGGACAGGATCTGTCGATACAGTTGTGCGATCTTATGGAGCGTTTCGCTCAGCGCCTCGTGGACAGGCGCCCACCGCCCTCGGAGGTTGGGCTCGGACTCACGGACGTCGGCCTCCCGAAGCGCCCCCCGCACCAACAAAGCGTCAGCGCTGGTGACGTCAATGGTGAGGGCCTGGTTGACCGCCCGTTCGGCGCGCACACGCTCGTTGCGCGTCAGGTACACGAGGGCCTGGAGGCCGCGCCATCGTGTTTCGGACACGCGACTGCCCGCATCACGCGACACGGCCTCGACGAGTGCTTCTGCCGCACTCAGATGCTCGTGCGCGGATTTTGCGGGTAACGACAGCACGGCGTCCGCATGGAGCATGACCGCGGCGCGTCGGCGCGGATCACCGGTTTCGAGTGTTCGAGCGGCGGCACGGGCGCGGTCGCCGCTCCACCCGGCTACCACGGCAACCGCCTCCAGGCGCCCGCCTTCGGTGTAGCGACGCAGAAGCGTGTCGTACTCCTGGTCCGGCCTTCGACCCTGTGCGGCGGCGCGATTCGTTGCCGCGAGCAGGACGATCAGTACCGCTGAGGCCACTCGGGGCGGCCACGGCCCTTGCATGAGCCCTATTTGCCTGGCAGGGCAAACGCCATCAACTCGCCAGGCATCACCGCACCACTCACGCCGAGCACGATGTACTGCTTGCCGTTCCACATGTAGCTCATCGGCGAGCCGGTCTGTGCCCCAGGCATGTAGACCGCACCGACTTCCTTACCGGTCGCCTTGTCGTACGCGCGGAGCATGGCGCCACGCTGACCGTTCGGTGTGGTGAATGCACCACCCTCGCCCGAGATCACCAGCGTCTTCGTGGTAAGAATGCCGATTCCGCCCGAGCTTCCGCCCGCCCCTCCCGGCCGTCCGGTGCGTGGGATGTTCATCCCCTTCAGCGCCGGATGATTCTTGATGTTGTCCGGTGTCTCGCCGTGCGCGATCTGCCAAACGACCTCGCCCTTGTTCAGGTCGATCGCGCTAATCCGGCCGTACGGCGGCTTGATGAGCGGCAGCCCTTGCACGCTCAACCCCGGCCCTCCATCGTCCCCGCCGCCCACGCTGATGTAGTTCATGTCCGATCGCTTCGGATCGTTCACCATCGAAAGCACGCGCAACAGGGAGTGCGAGTACACATAGAGGATCCCCGTGTCGGGATCGAGCGAGCCGCCGGGCCAGTTGGCGCCGTTCGGAATGAACAACGTGCCAACCTTCCCGCCCTCGCCGCGCGCGATCGGCGGTGTGTAGATTGGGCCAAACTTGTACTGCTGCAGGAGCTTCAGCCCTTCCGCCTTCAATTGGGGCGTGAAGTCGATGACGTAGTCTTCGAGGAACCCGTTGCGCTCGAACGGGGGTGGCTTGGTCGGAAACGGCTGCGTCGGCGAGTAGGTCTCGGACGGGAGCGTCCCCTTCTCCACGGGACGCTCTTCGATCGGCCACACCGGCTTGCCCGTCACCCGATCGAAAAGGAACAGGAAGCCTTGCTTGGTTGGCTGCGCAATCGCTTTGATCCGCTGGCCGTTCACCGTGATGTCCGCCAGAATGGGTGCGCAGGGCACGTCGTAGTCCCAGATCGGGTGGTGGACGAACTGGAAATGCCACAGCCGCTTCCCAGTCTGCAATTCGACTGCGACGAGACTCTCCGCAAACAAGTTGTTGCCGGGTCGGTGTCCTCCGAAGTAGTCGCCGGTCGGAATCTCAACCGGCAAATACGCGATGCCCAACTCCTCGTCGACCGTGAGCTGCGTCCACATGCCGGTGTGTCCGGTGTACGACCATGAGTCGTTCAACCATGTGTCGTTGCCAAACTCGCCGGGACGGGGAATAGTGTGGAAGATCCAGAGTCGCTTGCCCGTTTTCGCGTCGTATCCTCGGACGTAGCCCTTCGGGTTCTCCCTGCTCCGCGGTGCCGTGCCGCCACGATGCGACGCACCCACGATGACGACGTTTTTCGCGACGATGGGCGCGCCGTTCCAGGAGATGTCGGCTGTCTCGAGGTCGAGGGTCTGGTCCGCGTCCAGCCGCAGATCGACGACGCCGTGGCTCCCGAAGTCCGCGAGCGGCCGTCCGGTCTTCGCATCCAGCCCGACGAGTTGATACCCGTTCGACACGTAGAAGATGCGCTCGTCGCCCTTCCCGTCGGTCCAGTAGCCGACGCCGCGGCCCGACATACGCCGCGACGACACCTGGGCACGGCGACCTTCCTCGAGTCGATGCATCCACAGCATCTCGCCGGTATCGGCCCTCACGGCGACAGCGTTCCGATGCGATCCGGCCGTGAAGTACAACACGCCGTTCACCATCAGCGGCGTCGTCTGGAGGTTGAAATCGGGACGGGGGCCCAGGTTGTCCGTCTTGAATCGCCAGGCCACTTCCAGCGTGTTGAAGTTCTGGGCGTTGATCTGGTCGAGCGGCGCGTACCGCGTGGACCCCACGTCACCCGCCCAGGATCGCCACTCGCCCTTAGTGGCGCCCTTCTGCGCCACGGCGGTCGTCGTCACAGCCGCGACGCACAGTGCCACTGTTCCGAGCCAGACGCGTACGGACGCCCCGCAGAAGCTGCATGACCGCATAGTGAGACCTCACGCTCCGGAAACGGCTGGATGCTACCCCAAAAACAAAAGGAGAGGCCCTTTCGGAACCTCTCCTTCCCTACCTGCCTACCCGCCCAGCTCCTTGCCCGCGTGACCGAGGCCTACTGCTGCTGTTGCTGCTGCGTCCGAGTACCGGCGGGCGCCTTGCCGCGCTTGGCGAGCTCTTTCTGGTACTGCTCTGGAGTCAGGAACGCGATATCGGTCCACCCGTGCCCCATCTCGTCCATCGTTCGGCTGCCCCATCCGCGCCAGTTGGTCGGGTCGGGGTTGTGCTTATTGTTCGCTGTGTTGTCATGGTACGAGATGGTGTGGAGGATCGTCCCCTTCGGGAAGAGGTGCGGCGTCTTGTACGTGTAAGTGATCTGCCAATTCTGCTCGTAGCGGTTCGCATCCGTGAGCGTCTCACGTCGGCCGTCCGGGTGAATGGCTTCGAGGATCATCCGCGTGCCCAGGAAGTGCATGTGCGGCTGGAAGCTGAGGATCAGCGCATCTTGCGGCAGCGGCCAGAAGCGCTCGTGCGTGGCCACGGTATTCGGGGGGATGCTCAGCGTGGTCGCCGAGTGCAGCGGATTCTCTTGAACCAGGAATCCCGTTGGCATCCGCGGTTCGTTGATGTCGATCTTGTGGCCGGCCTTGAGGATGGCGTCTTCCACCTTCTCGCGGTTGAGCGCCCACATATTCCCGACGTCGGTGCGGATGCGATGTGACGTGACCACGTACTCAGGCTTGTAGCCCTTGGGGTAGAACTTGATGCCGACGCGTTCGATGTCGTGCTTCTCCTCGCCCATCGAGTGATAGTGCGGGGCGAATCGGAACTTGGATCCCGCCTTGATCAGCTTCGCTGTTCCGTCCGCGAAGAAGTCGGCGTCGTTCCCCGGCCCGTACTCGATGAGGTCCATCTCCTCGTCGGTATTCGAGCCCATGCCCAGCGAGAGCCCATCTCGATCGGCGCCCTCCGGCGCACGCACATACACGTGAGAATGGTGCACACAGCAGTTCGCCGACGGAATCATCTGCACCCACTTGACGTAGCGGTCTTCGGTGATCTTCGGATCCACGATCTCGCTCGGCTGCGTGTCCCGACCGGCGGCGGGGATCGTGAAGCCTTTCTCCATGCTCACGACCAGGTCGGGCTCGCCGAACGCCCATTCGTCTGCAGCTCTGAACTTGGCCGGGGGCGGTGCGTCCTTGGGATCACCCTGAGGCGCACCCCCGTCGATCCACCTCACGACCGTCTCGATCTCCTTGTCGGAGAGCGACGGATCATCGAGATACTCGCCGATGCTCCGATCGATGTGCCACGGTGGCATTTGACGGCTCGACACCCGCGCCTTGATGGCCCGGACCCATGGACGCACGTCCTGATACGTCAGCAGTGACATCGGGGCGATCGAGTTTGGACGATGACACTTCTGGCACGAGCGCTGAAGGAGCGGAAGGACATCCTTCGTGAACGTTGGCGTGGCTGCCTTCGTTGATTGCCCCGCGACGACGGGCGGCATGAGCAACACGAACACGGTCGGCACGCCGACGCTCAACGCGAGCCGGGCGAACTTGCGCATAATCACCTCTCCTGAACCGACCGGTGACCTGGATCGACCGCAACAGTATACGCTATGGACTGGCGGTCGTGAACGCCTGAAACCCTCCTTGAGGAAGAAGTTGCCAGGCCTCTTGACAGCGGCTACGCTCGGGTTTCGATCGGTGTCGTCGCGTGCAACGGCTCAGGTAATGAGCGCCACACGACAGGAAGGAACTCAGTGGAGGGCTAGATGTGCCAAGTTGACGCTCACAAAAGGGTCGGCCGAAGCGGCGTGCTAAGCGGAGCGTACCCACTCGACGGATCCGCTGCCCCCCCAGTTGCGGATCCAGCACCCGCGCGCCTCGGGACCGAAGCTGACCTCGCAAGGAGACCACGTGCGGTGAGCGTGCCCCAGACCTTCGTCCGCTGGTTCGCCGCACTGGTGTGGAGCGCGGGGCCGCTCGTCGGGACTGGGCTGGCGCAACAGAATCAGCCGATCTACCCCTCGTACGAGGGGTTCATGAAGAACGCCGATGGCACGCTCACGCTGTCGTTCGGATACTACAGCCACAACGCCGAGGTCATCACCATTCCCCCCGGCGCCGACAACTCCTTCGCTCCAACCCCTGAGGATCGCCAACAGCCCACGGTGTTCAAGCCAGGGCATTGGGAGCGTCAATGCGTCATGGTGGTGCCCGGCAACTTCGATGGCAAGTTGACGTGGAATCTCGCCTACGCCGGGAAAGCGACCAGCACCAGCACGAGGATGCTCCAGTCCAATTGGTTCCTCGTGGAAGCGGTGGATGAGCTCACCAGGTCGATCGACCTCGCGAAAGCCAAACACGGCGTCTGTCTCAATCGTGCGCCGGAGGTGTCGGTGCTCGGAACGGTCCGCAAGCGCGGCGCACCGTCGACCTTGGCGACGCCGATGGATGTCGGCGCGACGGAGAGCCTCTTCGGGAGCGTGCACGATGAGGGGCTGCCGCGGGGCAAGCCAGTGACGGCCAGCTGGAAACAAATCTCAGGTCCCGGCACGGCGAGGTTCGAGCGAGCCGACACGGCTCGCACGCACGTCGTGTTCTCGGCACCCGGTGAATACGTCCTGGAGTTGACCGGAAGCGACTCCGAGCTGAACGCGTCGACACGAGTCACGGTGACGGTCGTGAAGTAACTCGACGGTCCCATGGCCCTTGGTCCCGCAGGCGGCGCCCCTCGGTGGGCGCCCCCATTCCACACGCTGACCCTCACCCTGGCCTGGGTCGCCCTGACGACGGCACCGCTCTGTGCGCAACCGCGCTCCACTGTGTTCACACGTGATGTTGCGCCGATTCTTTACAAGCACTGTGTGGTCTGTCATCGGGACGGCGAAGTCGGAGGATTCAGCCTGCTGACGTACGAAGACGCGCGTCCGCGCGCGGCGGCCCTCGCGCGTGCCACGCGGGCGCGACGCATGCCTCCGTGGATGCCGGCACCGATCAACGGCGTCACGTTCGTGGGTCAGCGAGGCCTCACCAACGCGGAGATCGAGACGATCGAGCGGTGGGCTGACTGGGGCGCACCGGAGGGCAGTCGATCCGAGCGACCGGCCCCCCCCGCGGTGACATCGGGCTGGCGCCTCGGCACACCCGATCTCGTCGTCGCTATGCCGGAGCCTTACGTGTTGGCCCCGGGATCGGCCGACGTCCTCCGCAACGTCGTCATCCCAGTACCGCTTGGCGAAGGCCGCTACGTGCGTGGGCTGGAGTTCCGCCCGGACAACGGGGCCGTGGTCCACCACGCCAACATCAGGGTCGACCGGACACGCTCGGCCCGTGCGGCCGACGCGACGGACATCGAGGTGGGTTTCGATGGACGCATAAGCGCCGGCGCCGAGTTTCCCTCGGGATACTTCCTCGGGTGGACCCCGGGCCAGCTCTCTCCCCTGCAGGACGACGACACCGCCTGGCAGCTGGATCCAGGCAGCGACCTGGTCGTCCAACTGCATCTGCGGCCGACCGAACGGACAGAGCGAGTGCAAGTGCGTATCGGGTTCTTCTTCAGCCGGCACGACACGAAGCCGAGCGCGTCGAAGCGCCCTCGGCGCACCCCGGTGATGATCCGCCTGGGTCGGCAGAACCTCGACATTCCGGCCGACACGAGCGACCATCGCGTCGAAGACCACTACCGCCTGCCCGTGGACGTCGAACTGGCCGCGATCCAGCCGCACGCGCACCATCGGGCCCGCAGCGTCGTCGTGCTCGCGCGGCTCCCCGACGATGTCGAGCGAACGCTGCTGGACATCCCCGAGTGGAGTTTCGATTGGCAGGACCAGTATCGCTACACCGCACCCATCGTCTTGCCGGCTGGGACCGAGCTCCGCTCTGTGTACCATTTTGACAACAGCGTCGCGAACCGGCGGAATCCCGACCACCCGCCGCGGCGGGTGCGCTGGGGCCAGAGCAGCTCAGATGAAATGGGGGATGTCTGGTTCCAGGTCATCACGCGCGACGCCACTGCTCGGGCGGTCCTCACCGAGGACGTGAAGCGTAAGGTCCTCGCGGAAGACGCCGTCGGATACGAGACGATGCTCGAGCGCGAGCCGGGCAACGCCAGGCTCCACGAGGCCGCGGCGACGCTGCTGCTCGCGCTCGGGCAACACGATCGTGCGGCCGATCATCTCGAACAGGCGCTGCGACTGAATCCCGGTTCGGCCGAGGCGCATTACAACCTCGGAACGGCGTTGGCACAACAGGGTCGAGCGGATGAAGCGATCCAGCACCTTCGGGAAGTGGTGTCGACGTCGCCGAATCACGTGCCGGCGCGTGTGAACCTCGGGGCCCTGCTCCGAGGCAAGGGCGACCTTGCCGGCGCCGCCACGCATCTGCAGCGAGCGCTGGCGCTCGATGGGCAGAATGCCGCAGCCCGAGCGAACCTTGGGGGCGTCCTGCTGCGTCAAGGACACGTGTCGCGGGCGATGGAGGAATACCGGGTCGCCCTTGCCGCGAATCCTACGCTCCTCGAGCCGCTCACCGAGCTCGCGTGGTCGCTGGCGACGTCTCCGCATCGGGCACTGCGAAATCCGGTCGAAGCGATCGCGTTTGCCGAGCAGGCGCGTCAACTGACGAACGCTCGAGACGTCCGCGTGCTGGACGCCCTCGCCGCGTCCTACGCGGCTGCGAATCGATTCGGTGAGGCCACGCGGACGCTCGAGCACGCACTCCGACTCGTGCCCTCCACCGCACCCGACGCTGCCGACACACGTCGTCTCCTCAGCGAACGCCTCGCGCTCTATCGGGCGCGACAGCCCTACGTCGACAAAGCGAGACGATAGGCCGTTCTGCGACGCCGAGCGAGAACTGTTCCCGCGTCGCGTACACCGGTGCCGCGCAAGGCGCCCGCGGCCCTTCCACAGACTTCAGGTCGTCCGGGCCTGTCGAAGGACGGCTGAGCGCCGGTTCGGATCGAGCCCCCGCCGTGTTCAGAAGACCCCGACACGTTTAGAAAGAGTAGAGAAACCCGAGCTCGACAATCCGTGGCGGCAGCACGTCCGTGGGCCGGCCGAAGTTCGGGCCTGACAGCCGGGTGACGTCCAGCACTGGATTCGCGTTGAGGATATTGAAGATGTTCACGCGCATGCCCGCCTTCTGGCCGCGTCCCAAGTCGAAGTTCTTCTCGACGCGCCAGTCGACCTGATGGCTGAACGGCAAACGCCGCGCGCCGATGGGCTCGACGTTGAGCGTGATGTTGGGAATGGTACGTCCCCCCGTGAACTGCACCTGTCGCGCCCAGGGGTACCCGCTGCGCGCCTCGTAGTTGACCGACGTCAGCAATCCGTACGGCAGCTGATAGACACCTGATAGCTTCCAGGTGTTCTCCCAATTGCGATCCGCAGTGTTGATCTCGTTGTTCGGATTGAGCGGTGCGCTCTCGACGTTTCCGTTGAACTCACCCGCCGCCGTCGTCGCGGGCTGAGTCAGATCCGTGTAGATGAACGGGACGTTTCGCTTCGTCGCGGAATACGACCCCGTGAGCTGCCACCGCTGCGACAAGCGCTTCGAGACCGCGACGTCGATGCTGTTGTACTGCTGATTGGCGTTCGGATCGTTCACTCGGCTGAATCGCTCGAAAGCCCGGCCGGCGAGACTCTGGGGGAACTCGGAGTACGTGAAAGTCCGTCCCGGGTCGTCGCTCGTGTTGACACGTCCATCCGGTCCAGGATCCGGTGCCGCGATTGGCACGCTGTAGGCCGAGTACGGCCGCAGCGTGTTCAGAATGCGGTAGGTGTTGCTGTACCGCGAGTACAGGTAGGTGGCCCGAACACCGAAGTTCTGCATGAGCTCACGCTCGAGCGACAACGAGACCTCGTCGCTCTTCGGCTGCCGTTCATCGGGATTAGGGAAGAAGTTGCTGCCGCCCGACTGGGAGATGAAGTCCGGGCCATTGAGATTCAGATTCGACTCGCCCGCATCATAGACCCGGTTGCCGTTAAAGTCGCGCCATCTGAAGGTGGTGGTGGTGCGCACCTGCCAGTCTGCCGCGTCCATTTCCGGCACTTGTTGGCGCTGATGGTCGAATCGCCCCCAGCCCCCCCTTGAGCACCGTCTTCCCGTTGCCGAAGAGATCCCACGAGGCGTGCAACCGCGGTGCGACGCTGCTCCAGATGTTGAACTGCTGTTTGTCGCGACACCCCGCAGGATACACGGCGTCAGCTGGAAACGCCGCCGCGACCTGACAAGACGCCGGCACGAACCCGTTGTCGTGCGCGTAACGCAACCCAAGATTCAACGTCACGCGGCGGCTGACCGACCAACTATCTGTCAGGTACGTGCCGAGGTAGTGACTGACGACTTTCGCCTCGGCGGGATTGTTCCACATCTCCACGCGACACGGTGTCGCGGCGCCCGCCGAGACCTGACACGAGGCGAACCCGTTCGACGGTCGCAACCGATAGGGCCACACCCACGAAGAAAACGCGCCGGACAGTTGCGTATTCGGATCGAGAAGCGGGTACTGTCGTCCGAACCAGTTGTCCGTGTAGTCGAACCCGAACTTGAACTCGTGACTACCGATCAAGAGCTCGGGCTTGTACAGCGTCGCGTTCGCCTTGTAGTGATAGCGCGGGTTGTGCGGCCGTTGACCAATCGTCGCCATCGGACCGAGATTCAACAGCGTTTGCAGGTCGAGACTGGGGGGCGTGTCGCGGGGCGCGAAGCTCCAGTAGTGGCTGTCGTAGGTCCAGTAGCCCACCTGGGCGGAGGTGACGAGCTGATTGCTCCACACCCGTTGCAACTCGACCTTCGCGGTTCGACTCGGCGTCATCAAGCCGCCGCGATGCTCCCACGGGAAGAACTGGCTCAAGGTGCTGGTGGTGTATTTGTGATTGAACTGATAGAACCCGACAAGCCGATTAGCCTTCGACATCTGGTACGACAGCTTCGAGGTGACGAAGTACGCGACTTCCTTGGCGATGGCCGGTGTCACGCGGTCAGGCATGAACGTGTTCAACGGCTGGGAATCGTCGATCTGCCGGCGCGCGGCCCCGTAGAACCAGAGTCTGTCGCGAATGAGGCGACCACCAAGATCCGAGCTGATACTGTAGCGGTCGGCCAAGTCGGTGCCGCCGGCGAGCCCGAGGGCGCGCAAGCGATCGTCGATATTGCTGCTCTGAAAGCCAGGCCCCGTTTTGTTGAATGCCGTGTTGCTGTGGAAATCGTTGCCTCCCGACTTGACGATGCCCACCAGATTCACGCCGCGGCTCGGCACTTCGGCGCTGTTACCTAACGTGCGGACAGCCGCCTCCTCCAGCGTGGTGTAGTCCCAGTAGTTTGCCTGGCCGCTTGAGGCTTGCAGGCTGCTCGTCTGCACGCCCTCGAGCGTCGAGTATGCTTCTCCCGCCTGCCCGAAGACGCGATAGGTCGGGACCTCGTTGAGCGAGCTGCCGCCGACATCCCGCAGCGTGCGCACGCCGGGCGCCTGCGCCAGCAGGCTCACGATGCCATTACGACTGGTTGGCAGGAGCTCGATGGTCTCGCGCGTGAACTGCGTGGTCGCTGCGGTGGAGGAGGTGTCGACGACGGGAGCCGCGCCTGACACCGTAATTGTCTCCTTGAGTGATCCGACCTTCAGTGGAACATCGATGCGCGCCGTGAACCCCACGGTCAGACGCACACCCTCTCGACGCACGCTCTGGAAGCCGGACAACGTGTACTCGACGGTGTAGGTGCCAATCGGGAGTGGCATCAACCGATAATCGCCCCGCTCGTCGGAAATCGACACGACCGACGGCACCTGCAGCGACGGGCTCGTCGCGGTGACCGTCACGCCTGGCAGCACGCCGCCGCTCTCGTCGGTCACCTGTCCAACGATGCCGGCCTCCTGCGCAGAGGCGGATGCGGTCAGCGCCAGCGCGACCAGAATCGCGCCGGCGACGTGCGTGGAGCCGAGACGACGCCTGTCCATACCACCCTCCTGAGACCCTGCGAACAAGATGAGATAGCAGCCGACGTTCTGTGTCGGCGGAAACGAACCGTCTCGGATCCGCGGGGCAAGTTTCCCCGTGCCTGGGCCGAGTGGCCGAGGCGCTAGCGGGTCACGGTGACCGTGACCTCTTGATTGCGGCTCATCGCGCCGTCGGTGGCGGTGGCCAGGATCTTGTAGGTGCCGACCTCCGAAAACCGGACCGATGTTTCGGTCTCCCCCTGCGTCCCGGAGACGGCGATCAGATCCTCTGGCAGGAACACGGCCTTGGCCGGACCGCGATATTGCTTCCAGGTCACCCGAAGGCCGAGCACGCGCCGCGGGGCCGAGGAGTTCACTTGCGCCGTAAACTGCGACGGTGCCGTCGTGCCGGACGTCGCAACCGGCTTGGGTGTGGGCACCGATCGCGGCTTTGGTAGGCCGTCGTCGGCCGCCTGCACTCTGAGCGCGAGCGGCACGTTCACTTTCGCGGTCGCCGTCGCGGCAACAATCAAGGTTGGCTGTTTGTTCGGATCGTCGTGGCCGGGATCGAAACTGCCGTTGGTCATGACCACCCGCTCGTTGATCTCCTGCTCAGGGATCAGCTCGCCGTACGCGCGCTCGGTTCGGCCGTTCGTCGTCAGCGTCCAGATGACGGATTGCTTGCCGAAGTTGGCCGGCACGCGCACGCGGTAGATGAAGCGGTGGCGACGTGGCAGAAAGTACGTGGGCTGATTCAAGTCGCCCGTCGTGCCCAGCAGCGGCTCAACCTTGTTGTCCGGGCCGACGGGCACGCTGATCTCTTGCTTCCAATTGCGGTTGAAGTACCCGAATACCATGTCGAAGGTGCCGTCCGGGTTTTTGATCCACCCCTCGAAGTACGGCACGACCGACTGTCCGGCGTTGAAGCGCACCTGCGTGATTTCGGTGGGAAGGCCCGGTGGCGTGTAGCTGCCCGGCGACGGGCCCTGCGCAGGCAGGGTCCCCCCCCCGACGAAGATGGTCCCAAATGCGACAACGAGAGACGGGCCCCAGCGAGCCCTGGGGCAGCGCGGCCTGTCCATCACCGACTCCTACTGCTGCTGCTGGCTCGTTCGCGCCGCCTTGGCGCGCTCCGCGACGCGCTGCTTGAAGTCGGCTTCCTCGAGATACGTGATGGTGACCCATGCGAAGCTCATCTCGTCGATCGAACGAGAGCCACCGCCCACCCAGTTCTTCGGGTTGGGATTCCACCGGTTGTTCTGAGTGTTGTCGTGCCACGAGGTGATGTGCACGATGGTGCCCGCCGGCAGCAACGGCGCCACATCGTCCGCGTAGGGATACGTGATGTGCCAGCCGAACTGGTAGTTGCTCACACAGCTGATGGTCTCGACGCGGGCCGGGCCCGGCCGCGCGGAGTCCGCTCGCACATCCGGGTAGATCGCTTCCATGCACATGGCCTTGCCCCGATTGTGCATGTGCGGCTGGAAGGACGCGACCAGCGCCGGCCGCGGGAGCCGGAAGTAGCCGTCGTGGCGAGCGATCTGACCCGGCGGAATGTCGAGCTCCGGCGCATCGCCCATGTGCTGAGTGAACGCGACGTACTTGGGCACCTGGCCCCTCGGGAACACCTTCAACCCCAATTTCACCGACACGGGCGTCTCTTCACCGCGCGGGTTGAGGTGCAGGTTGAAGTTGATCTTCGTGCCGGCCTTGATCAGGCGCCCCGAATTCGGCGGAAAGATGTCGCCGTTCTTCCCGAGCGCGTACTCATTCAAGAACAATCCGGTCGGATCCTCGTCAGGGTCCTCAACGAGGTTCGTCGTGAAGTGGTGGACAACCTTGAAGCTGCGTGGGTCGGCCGGCTTGCTCTCGATCGCCATCACATACATGTCTTCCGTGAAGCCCGGGTCGACCATCACGTCGACGATGTTGTCTGGGCCATTCGGCGGAAGGATGTACGGCTTCTTCATCTCGACCACGAGATCCGGCTTGCCGATGTACCAGGCATCGAGATCGCTGAACTCACGCGGCTTGGGCAGGTCGGCCGGATTGCCCTGCGGCGCGCCGGCATCCACCCACGTCACGATGGTGGCGATCTCGGCGTCGGTCAGCGAGGGATCGTCCTTGAACTTCGTGATGCCGACATTCCGATCGATGTGCCACGGCGGCATCTCGCGCGCGGCCACCTTGGCCTTGATCGACCGCGCCCACGGTCGCGAGTCCTGATAGGTCAACAGTGACATCGGCGCCACCGAACCCGGCCGATGGCAGTTCTGACAGGCACGCTGGAGAATCGGCGCGACGTCCTTGGCAAACGTCGGCTGAGCACTGGAAGACGGAGTCTGCGCCGACGCAGGGGATCCGACGGCCACGCAGATTACAAAGGCTCCGGCACCGATCGCGACGAGGGGACCCCTAAGCACGCCCATCGGACCTCCTCAACGCTCGAATAGCAGCCGCCCGACAAGAGGTAAGCGAGCTGTTAGGTTACAGTCGAACCGTGTCGGGAGGCAACCCTCGCTTTGGCGCCCACATGTCGGTGGCCGGCGGCCTCCCCCGAGCGGTTGAACGCGCCCAGGTGCATGGGTGCGAGGCGCTGCAAATCTTCACAAAGAACGCGAGCCGCTGGCGAGGGCGACCCGTGTCAACAGATGAGATTGCCCTGTTTCGGGAACGAGTTGAGAAAGCTGGTATCAGGCCTGTCGTGTCGCACGCCAGTTATCTCGTCAATCTGGCGGCGTTCCATCCGGCGCTCCGCCGCCAATCGATCGAAGCCATGGCTGACGAACTCGATCGAGCGGAGTCACTGGGCTTGCTCGGCGTTGCCTTGCATCCGGGGTGTTCCACGTCCGCCGGGGCGCAGCACGGAATCGGGCTCGTCGGCGAGGCCTTGCTCGAGCTCCTTCGGACACGTCCGCATGGGCGAACGATGATCCTGCTGGAGCAGACGGCCCGGACAAGGCACGACACTCGGGTCACGCTTCGAAGAGCTTGCCGCGATTATCGACCGCACGGACGGTCACGTTTGCATCGGAGTCTGCCTCGACACATGCCATCTGCTGGCCGCGGGCTAAGACCTCACGACCCCTGCTGGGTATCGAGAGACCTTCGACACGTTCGAGAGGCTCGTCGGCTTCAGCCGGCTGCACCTCGTGCATGTGAACGATTCAAAGCGGCCACTGGGCAGCCGCGTCGATCGCCATGAGCACATCGGCAAGGGGTTCGTGGGCGTGGGAGCGTTTCGTCGGCTCGTGAACGACCGCAGGTTCGCGGGTCTCCCGATGCTGCTCGAGACGCCCAAGGCATATGCCGGCAAGCCGGCCGGTGCGATTCTGGGGGATCCGCTGGACCTTGCGAACTTGAAGCTGCTTCGGGGCCTCGTCGCGACCGCGCCGCGCCGCGCGACGCACGTGCATCGACGTCCCGTTTAGACGATCACGTGCGCGCTCAACCAGCCTCGGCGACATCGAAGCTGCTGCTGCCAGTTCAAAGCGAACTGGGAGTGCCAGGCTGGGTCGTCGCCGGGGCATGCTCGCCCTGCTCGTATCGGCAGTCCTGGCTCCACCCGTTGGCCGGTTGAGTGACAGGGGTCACGCTCCACGCGCGATGGTGCTCCTCTGGATCGCTGGGGCCGCGTTGCTTGTGCTGTGGGCATGGGTGCCGAGCGTGCTGACACTGTACGCCGTGGGGGGCCTATCTGGTGCAGGGCCGATTCGGTCCTGATCACACAGGCGCTGTCAATGGACGGCTCGCGCGCGTTCAACTACTCACCCGAGCGGCCGGGCGCATTGCTGCATCCGGAGCGGCGATGCTGTCCAGCCACGCCGCGGTGCTCGTGTCCCTGAGTGTGGCGCTTGGACTGCTCGCGTGGCGAGTGACCGAGTATCCTCGGGCATCGGTGCGTCGGTCACGGGCCCACGATCTCGGCTTCGAATCGAGAGATGATGATGGCGCCCGACTTCCACGCGTCGTGCCGCAGGCCGGCCTTCTCGCACGTGTGAGCCAGGAACTGCTCCCGCGTCCAGCCCCACTCGATGGCCACTTGCGGGAGCAGCAGCCCACGGCGAGATCCATGCTCGACAATCAGGCCATGCCGTCCGAGCTCGATGGTCTCGATGTCGGTCACGCGCTCGATGACAGCCTCGTCGAGCTTTGCCGCGATCGGCGCGTCGTTGTAGTGCGACAGGTCGGTGCTGGCGATGAACATCACGCGCCGCCCGGCGAACGTCTCGGCCAAGGCGCGCCCCAACTCGGATGCGGTCTCTGCCGTTTGGCGTCCCAGGAGCAAGGGCACGATTGGCACGTGCGGGCACACTCGACACAGGAACGGGAGCTGCATTTCGATCGAATGCTCACGAGCATGGGCCGCCTCGTGTTCACACACAAGGGCCGAAGCCGCCGCCAACGCGGTCACCGACGCTTCGTCGACCGTCACCAGGCCAAAGGGAGTCTCGAAGGCGTCTGCGCGCGTCACCGCCACCCCCTCGAACTCGACGAAGTGCGAGGGTCCGACCAACACGACGAGGTCGAGTGCGCAGCCCTGAAGCTCTCGATAGGCGTACGCCGCCACCGGTCCGGAGTAGCGCAGCCCCGCGTGCGGGGCCACCAGCGCCGTGAGGTCGGTCACAGCCGACCACTCGCTCGGATCCGGTCCGCCGGCCGTCGCGGACGCCAGGTACTGGTCGACTTCCTGCGCCAGAACGTCGGCGATTCCGGGATACCAGCGCCCGGCGACGGCTGCGGGACGGGTGACGGCCATCAGCGATCTAGAATCTACTCCTCCACACGCTCCGGCAGAACGGCCGCCGCGACGGCTGCGGCTGAGCTGTCTGCGATTCGGTGCTAGCATCTGGCATGCCTGCTGTCTTTTCCCGGGCGGAGATCGCGCGAATTGCCGCGCTCGCCCACCTCGAGCTTGGCGAACACGAGGTTGAGCTGTTCGCCGACCAGCTCGGCGATATCCTCGGGTACGCGAACCAACTGCAGCCGATCGACACGACTGGTGTCCCGCCCACATCGAGTGTCGTCATCGAAGACGAGGGTGAGCGGGCGGACGCGGTCGTGCCGAGCGTCGATCGCGAGATCGCGCTGGCCAATGCCCCCGACGCGTCGCTCGAGGTGGGACTCTTTCGCGTGCCGCGTGTGATCGGGTAGACCACGGATGGCGCACACGACACTCAGCGCCGCGCGCACGGCGTGGCAGGTGGGAGCACACTCGGCCGTCGAGCTCTGCGAAGCGTCGCTCGCCGCCATCGCCGATCAGGACCCGGTCCTTGGAGCGTTCACTGAGGTCACGGCGGACCGCGCATTGAGTCGAGCCGCCGCGATCGATCGGGACCGCGAGGCATGGGCACACCAGCCGCTAGCCGGCGTCCCAGTGGCGATCAAGGACAACCTCTGCACTGCCGAAGTCCGCACGACGGCTTCGTCGCGAATACTCGAAACCTTCGTCCCGCCGTACACGGCAACAGCGGTCGCCAAGCTCGAAGCCGCCGGCGCCATCATCATAGGCAAGACGAATTGCGACGAGTTCGCGATGGGGTCGTCGACAGAGAACTCCGCGTTCCGCGTGACGCGGAATCCGTGGGCGACCGACCGCATACCCGGCGGATCGAGTGGCGGGTCTGCGGTGGCGGTGGCCTCCGGGATGGCTCCCCTCGCGCTCGGCTCGGACACAGGCGGATCCATCAGACAACCGGCGGCGCTCTGCGGCATCGTCGGCCTCAAGCCGACCTACGGACGCGTGTCTCGATACGGGCTGATCGCGTTCGCCTCGTCGCTCGACCAAGTCGGTCCGCTCACGTGGACGGTCGCCGACGCCGCGCTGGCACTCTCGGTCATCGCGGGCGGCGATGCGGCCGACGCCACGAGTGCGCCGCATCCGGTCCCGGACTACACAGTGGGGCTGACGGGGAACGCGCGCGGTCTTCGGATCGGCGTGCCGCGCGACCTCCTGAATGGCGAGGGTGTCGATGCGGATGTCGCGACACACGTCCAGCAGGCGCTCGAGACGCTCAAGGCTCGAGGAGCGTCGATCGTCGACATTGCGCTGCCGACTGCGGCGGCAGCCATCCCAACCTACTACCTGGTGGCCACGGCCGAAGCCAGCTCGAATCTGGCGCGCTACGACGGCGTGCGTTACGGCTTTCGTGCGCCGGCAGAGGGACGCGACACGCTACGCGCGATGTACTGCCGGACGCGCGAGCGGGGCTTCGGCGCGGAAGTCAAGCGACGGATCATGCTCGGCACCTACGTGCTCAGCGCCGGCTACTACGATGCGTACTACCTGAAGGCCCAGCAGGTGCGCACGCTGATCCGGCGGGACTACGAGCGCGCGTTTGAGCAGGTCGACCTCGTCGCGATGCCGACAAGCCCGACACCGGCGTTTCGCATCGGAGAGCGCATCGCCGATCCGGTCCAGATGTATCTGGCCGACATCTTCACGGTCAGCGCCAACCTCTCGGGGCTTCCGGCGATCAGCGTCCCCTGTGGCTTCAGCACCGAGGGGCTGCCGATCGGCCTTCAGCTGACCGGACGGCACTTCGACGAAGCCACGCTCCTTCGCGCGGCAGACGCGTACGAGCGCGACGCGAACTGGTCTGTCCATCGTCCGCCCCACGTGGGGGCCCGCACACATGCCTGAGCCCGCGTGGGCGAACTGGCCGGACGAACGGCTCCTGTCGCTGCGTCTCTGCGATCTGAAGGTGACGCTCGCGGGTACAACGGTCGAGCGCCTGATCGCCCAAGTCAACAAAGAGCTCAATGACCGCGGCCTCGCGCAGCCGCACTACTATCTGTCGGACGAGTGGTTCACGGCCGACGGCGTGGCAGGCATCGCCGTGCCCTTTTATCTCGCGCACCCGCGTCTGGCACGCTTGGAGCTCGCCCAGATGCTCGAAGTGGAAGGGGGAGACGAGGAGACGTGCCTGCGGATTCTTCGGCACGAGGCAGGTCACGCCGTCGACAACGCCTACGACCTGCGCCGCCAGCCGCTGCGCCGGCGACTGTTCGGCAACCCTGACGCCGTATATCCGAAGTACTACACGCCAAAGCCGTACAGCACAAACTTCGTGCATCATCTCGATCACTGGTACGCCCAGAGCCACCCCGACGAAGATTTCGCCGAAACGTTCGCGGTATGGCTGGATCCGGCCTCGCTCTGGGGTCTGCGGTACGCGGGGTGGGGTGCCCAGCGCAAGCTGGAATACATGGACCGGTTGATGCACCGGATCAGGGGGACGGCGCCGAAGGTCACCTCGGTCCGACGAGTCGATCCGCTGCGACGATTGCGGCGCACGCTGCGCGACCACTATCGCCTGAAACGAGAGCACTACGGCCTCGACCACCCCGACTTCTGGGATGACGACCTCCGCCAGGTGTTCTCCGACGCACCCGAGTTCGCAAAGCGCAAGTCGGCGGCACGCTTTGTCCGTGCCATTCGCCGAGAGGTTCGGACAACGGTTGCAAGCTTCACCGACAGCTACCAGTACACGATCGATCAATTGATTGAGAAGGTCATCGCGCGCTGCCGCGAGCTCAACCTCCGCCTCACTGACGATGAGCAGACGGCCAAGGTCGATTTCGTGGTGTTCCTCACAGTCCAGACGATGAACTACCTGCACGGCGGGCGGCACCGAGTGGCGCTATGAGCGGAACCAAACTGCGTGTGCTGGCCCTGGTGCATCGACATCTCGTGCCGCCAGAAACGGTGCCCGAGGACACCGATCTGCTCGCCGCGCCCTGGCGGACCGAGTACGATGTGATCTCGACGTTACGCTCGCTGGGGCACGATGTCCTGCCGCTCGGCGTTCACGACGATCTCGGCGAGCTTCGCCGCGCCAACTTCGAGTGGAAGCCACAGATCGCCTTCAACCTCCTCGAGGGCTTCGACGACATCACCATCTTCGACCAGAATGTCGTCAGTCACCTGGAGCTGCTCAAGCTCGCGTACACGGGCTGTAATCCCCGTGGGTTGATCCTCTCGCGCGACAAGTCTCTCTCGAAGAAGCTGCTTGCCTACCATCGCATCCCCGTTCCGGAGTCCGAAGTCTTTCGTGTCGGTCGGCTGGGCCGGCGGCCCAAGCGCCTGCCCTACCCGCTGATCGTGAAACCGCTCACGCAAGAATCTTCGGTCGGCATCTCGCAGGCTTCGGTGGTCGAGACGGACGAGAAGCTCGAGGAGCGGGTCGCGTTCGTGCACCAGAGCATCGGCACCGCGGCAATCGTCGAGCAGTACATCGAGGGTCGCGAGCTCTATGTTGCGATTCTCGGCAACCAGACGCTGCAGTCGTTCCCCGTCTGGGAGCTGTTCTTCACCCACATGCCCACTGACGCCAAGCGGATCGCGACCGATCGGGTCAAGTGGAGTGTGAAGTACCAGAAGAAGTACGGGATCGAGAGCGGGCCGGCGAAAGACCTCTCCGAGTCGATCTGCGAGCGGATTCAGCACACGTGCAAGCGGGCGTATCGAGCGCTCGAGCTGAGCGGCTACGCCCGCATCGACCTGCGACTCGACGCCGAAGGCCGACTGTGGGTGCTCGAAGCGAATCCGAACCCACAGATCGCCCGCGGGGAAGACTTCGCCGCGTCAGCTGAAAGAGCAGGTCTGGGCTACGAAGGGCTGCTCCAGCGGATCCTCAACCTCGGACTCCGATGGCAGCCGGAGAGCTTCGCATAGCCGAGCCCGCAGGTCGGCGGGGCCAAGCGGGGATTGCCGGGGATTGCCGGGCGTAGATGTAAGAACCGCGCGATGAGCCAGATGCTCCCCAATGCGAGCGCTGCGCCCAGGAGCCGAGCACCGCACCGAGCACGCCGCGTGATGGACAGACACCGCCGCGAGGCGGGAGGTCCCGCTCGGCAGGTGGTCGTGGTTGACCGCGGCCACGCACTAGCTGGATTCGGCGGCTCGACGACCGCCTCGGATCCACACGGGCACCGTGTAGGGCACGAGACGTCGACGAACTTCCTCCATCGCAACGCGCTCGGGCTTTAGAGGCGCCGTTCCTTGATCCGTTCCAAAGCGGATGCGGGCTCCACGACGCAGTTGCTTGGCCCGCATGGCCGCCACGTCGACGAACAGGAATCGGCTCGTAATCGGAACCGCTGGCTCGAGCGAAACGACTGGTCCGTCTTCGAGAACAGAGGTTTCCAGTGCTGCAGCGCGTTCAGTTGGCTCTGGCTGTGAGATCGTGTCTTCCATCGCTTCCCAGACGATAACACGAAGGCCGGGTTGGCCGGGTGGGCCGGGTGGGCCCAGCAGATGGCTGGAAGGCGTGACCTGCCACCTGCGCGACCGACCCGGCTTGACCCGTCCCGAGTAAGACTAGGCGGCTACGTCAATCTTGATCTGCCGCGGCTTGGCCTCTTCGCGCATCGGAAGCTTAACGGTCAGCACGCCATCTCGATAGTCCGCTGACACCCGGCCGGCGTCGAGGGTCTGCGGCAGCGAGAACGACCGGCTGAACGTGCCGTACCGACGCTCGATCCGGTGGAACTGCTCCTCTTTCACCTCGGAGCTCAACTTCTTCTCACCCTTGATCGTGAGCGTGCCGTTGTCGACGGTGATCTCGATATCTTCGCGCTGCATGTCCGGCAACTCGGCCTTCAGCACGACCTCGTGGTCGCCGTTCTGGTAGATGTCCACCGGCGGAACCCACGCACCCGATGTCATCAGCCCCTCATCACTGCGGCCGTATGCGTCGCTGAACACCCGGTTGATCCGGTCCTGCAACTGCGAAAACTCGCGAAACGGGTCACTCCAACGAACGATTGCCATGATGTTGTGTCCTTTCTTTGCCACTGGCGCTGGGGCCCCATCCCCAGCGCAGAACTCACGCCAATGCCTTCGCCACCGATCCCCATGTCCTCGGCTCCGGCTGGTCGCGGATGCTTCCTGCACCCGCGCACCTCCGCCCTAGAGGGTCTCCGCGTACTCCGCGTCTACCACCTCGGCGTCGCGGACGTCCTTGCTGTGCGACGGCGATCCCGACCGCTCGGCGTTCTGACCGCCGGAGCCGGACTGGGCCGACTTGTAGAGGAACTCGGCGACGCTGTGTGAGGCCCGCTGCAGCGCGTCGGTCGCGGCCTTGATGCGGCCGAGGTCATCCCCTTCGCTGACCTTGCGCGCGTCCACGATCGCCGCTTCCACCCTGGACCGGTCACCGACGCTGATCCGCTCGCGGTTCTCGTTCACCGTCTTCTCGACCTGATAGACCAACGCGTCGACCTGGTTGCGCGCGTCGACGAGATCGCGGCGCGCCTGGTCCTCGGCGGCGTGGCTCTGCGCATCCTTCACCATCCGTTCGACCTCGTCTTTCGACAGGCCGCTCGATCCGCTGATGGTGATCTTCTGCTCTTTGCCGGTCGCCAGATCCTTCGCAGAGACGTTGACGATGCCGTTCGCGTCGATGTCGAACGCGACCTCGATCTGCGGCAGGCCACGCGGCGAAGGCGGAAGACCTCCGAGATGGAACCGTCCGAGCGTGCGGTTGTCACGCGCCATCGGGCGCTCACCCTGCAGCACGTGGACCTCGACGCTCGTCTGGTTGTCGGTCGCCGTGGAGAAGGTCTCGCTCTTCCGCGTGGGAATCGTCGTGTTGCGCGGAATCAGCGTTGTCAGCACACCGCCGAGCGTTTCGATGCCGAGCGAGAGTGGTGTCACGTCGAGCAGCAGGACGTCCTTGACTTCGCCCGCCAGCACGCCGCCTTGAATCGCCGCACCGATCGCGACCACTTCATCGGGGTTCACCCCCTTGTGGGGCTCCTTCTTGAAGTAGTCCTTCACGAGCTGCTGAACCTTGGGCATGCGCGTCGACCCACCGACGAGCACGACCTCGTCGATTTTCGAGGGGTCGACGCCCGCGTCAGCCAGCGCCTGCCGCACCGGACCCATCGTCCGCTGGAGCAGATCGTCGACGAGCGACTCGAGCTTCGAGCGCGTCAACTTGACCTGCAGATGCTTGGGTCCGGTCGCATCCGCCGTGATGAACGGCAGATTGATCTCGGTTTCGAGCGCGGTAGATAGCTCGATTTTTGCCTTCTCCGCTGCCTCTTTCAGGCGCTGAAGCGCCATGCGGTCCTTGGTGAGGTCGGGGCCTTCGCTCTTCTTGAACTCGCCGGCCAGCCACTGAATGATGCGGTCATCCAGATCGTCACCACCAAGATGCGTGTCGCCGTTGGTCGCCTTGACCTCGACCACGCCCTCGCCGACTTCGAGCACCGAGACATCGAAGGTCCCGCCGCCGAAGTCGTACACCGCAATCGTCTCGTCCTTCTTCTTGTCGAGCCCGTACGCGAGCGCGGCGGCCGTCGGTTCGTTGATGATGCGCAAGACGTTGAGCCCCGCGATCTGTCCGGCGTCCTTGGTCGCCTGCCGCTGCGCGTCGTTGAAGTAGGCGGGAACGGTGATCACGGCATCGGTCACCTTCTCACCCAAGTAGTCCTCCGCGGCCTGTTTGAGCCTCTGGAGCACCATCGCTGAGATTTCGGGTGGCGAGTACGACTTGCCCCTGACATCGATCCGCGCGTCGCCGTTCGCGGCCTGCGTCACCCTGTACGGCACGCGTGACGCTTCCTTCGAGACCTCGTCGTGTTTCCGCCCCATGAACCGCTTGATCGAAAAGACGGTGTTCTCGGGGTTGGTGACGGCCTGGCGTTTGGCCACCTGGCCTACGAGTCGTTCGCCGTCCTTCGAGATCGCGACCACCGAAGGCGTGATTCGTGAACCCTCCTGGTTGACGATGACGGTCGGCTGTCCGCCTTCCATGACAGCCACCACGGAGTTCGTGGTGCCGAGGTCAATGCCGATGACTTTGCCAGCCATGTGTTCTTTTAAAAACCTCCGGCGAATAACCCTGAGCAGAAGTCTACGAATTATATGAGTGTATGTAAATAAGTTTTTTTTAGTGTGTATATATTAAGTCTTCCGGCCACTGGGGGTGAACTTGCCCGCGAGCCGTCCGAACAAGAGCGCACGGGTTGTCATATATCCGCACGACTCCGAACCACCCCGACAGTTCCGCCAAGGATGAGCTCGGTCACCCCGCTGTTCCACGGCCCCGGGACGGTTTCCGACGCGACAAACGCAGGCGCCCCGCCGCGAAGGGAACTCGACTCGGCGCTGGACCCCGCGCTGAAAGAAACGACGCACCAATTCCCTGGCGCCTGTGCGATCATCGCGACCATGCGCTCGCGCCTACAGGCTGTCGTCCTTCCATCGGACGTGGGCGAGTTCTCTGAGGAGGCGCGTCGCGTCTTTCTTGAGCTCGGCCGGATTTCGAGCCCAGATGCCCTGACGGGCGAATGCACACCAGCCGTCGACGTCTATGAGACGGACGAAGCGGTGGAGGTCGTGATGGACCTGCCGGGCGTGGAGAGCGGCGCCGTGCGCGTCGTCATCAAGGGCGCCGCCGTGCTCCTGGCCGGAGAGAAGACGCCGCGCCGTGGACGGGGCGACTTTACTTTTCATCTGGTGGAGCGAGACTTCGGTCGCTTCGCCCGACTCGTCCGACTCTCGGCGGCCTGCGATGGAGGCCGCGCGATTCAGGTGCCGGTCACGACGGCACAGCCCACCAAGTAATGCGGCTCCTCTTCATCGGCGACATTGTGGGGCGGCCAGGACGCGAGCTGGTGCGGCGCGGCTTGGCCTATCTGGTCGAGCAGTACCAGATTGACCTCGTGATTGCGAACGCCGAGAACGCGGCAGCCGGCTTCGGTATCACGCGCGAGATCGGCGATCAGCTCCTGGAGTGTGGCATCGACGTGATGACCTCCGGCAACCACATCTGGGACAAGAAGGAGGCCGTCGACTACATCGGCGCTGAGCCGCGTCTGTTGCGGCCTGCCAACTACCCGTCTGGCGTGCCCGGGAACGGGAGTTACCTCGCCCGTACCCGGGACGGCCGAGCGGTTGGCGTGATCAACGTCATGGGGCGCGTGTTCATGCCCGCCATCGACGATCCGTTCACGGTCGTGCTGCGGGAGATCGAAGCGCTGCGCCAGCGGGCGCGCGTCATCTTCGTGGACTTCCATGCCGAAGCCACTTCCGAGAAGATCGCAATGGGTTGGCACCTCGACGGCAAAGTCACGGCCGTCATCGGGACGCACACGCACGTGCAGACCGCGGACGAGCGGATCCTGCCGAAGGGAACGGCCTACCTCACCGATGTGGGCATGACGGGACCGCACGACTCGGTGATCGGCGTCGAGATCGAAGCGGCCTTGGGGCGTTTCCTGAACGCGATGCCCGTGCGCCTCGAAACGGCCACAGGGAACCCGCGTCTTCACGCTGCGGTCGTCGAGGCTGCGGACGACACCGGCAAAGCGACCGATATCGAGCGCGTGAGCCATAGCCTCGAGGAGCTCGTCGCGCTCTCCGGGGATTCCCATGGGTGATTTGTTCGACCTGCCGTTCGAGGAGGAACAGGACCAGCCGACCGCGCAGGAGCCGCCGACCGACGGGCGATTGCGCGCGACGCCCGCACCGCCGCACTCGTCGCCCCCGCAGGCCTCACCACGTCCGGCTTCGCCGCCTTCGGTGCCCCCACTTCCCGTGCCTGAACGTGTGGGTGAGGTCGTCCCCGCGGCCCTGGCACGGCCGATCGCCGCACCGCACGAACGAGATCGCGCACCGCGCCGGCGGCCAGGGGCTTCCTCCGGTCGCGCGCTGACGGTCGGTCAGCTCACGGCGCAGATACGTCACCTGCTCGAGAGCGAGCTCTTCGAAGTGTGGGTCGAAGGCGAGCTCTCGAACTGTCGACTGTGGAATACCGGCCATCTGTACTTCACGTTGAAGGACTCCTCCGCGCAAATCAAAGGCGTGATCTTCCGCTCCTCGCTGCGCTACCTCCGATTCAAGCCCGAGGATGGGCTGAAGGTCGTCGCGCGCGGACGAGTCTCCGTGTACGACCCCAAGGGCGAGTATCAGCTCGTGTGCGAGCACCTCGAGCCGCAAGGTCTCGGTGCGTTGCAACTGGCCTTCGAGCAGCTGAAGGCACGCCTGCAGGAGGAGGGGCTCTTCGACCCGGCGCGGAAGCGTCCGCTACCGGCGCTCCCGCGCAAGATTGGCCTGGTGACGTCGACCGATGGCGCGGCCATACGCGACATCCTGAAAGTCTTGGCCAGACGCCATTCCACCGCGCACATCGTGATCCGGCCCGCACGCGTGCAGGGTGAAGGCGCCTCGGTCGAGATCGCACGGGGGCTGAAAGCGCTCGGCCACGTGCCAGGTGTCGATGTCATCATCGTGGGCCGTGGCGGCGGGTCGATTGAGGATCTCTGGTCCTTCAACGAAGAAATCGTGGCCCGCGCGATCACGCTCTGTCCCGTGCCAGTCATTTCGGCCGTTGGACATGAGACTGACGTGACGATCGCTGACTTCGTCGCGGATCTCCGCGCGCCGACGCCGTCGGCCGCCGCCGAAATGGTCATCGCGGCGAAGGACGAGTTCAGGGCACGAATCGATCGCCTCGCGGATCGGCTCCGTACGTCGGCGGTCGGGCGACTGCGCACGCTCGGTCGCCGGCTTCAGCTCCTGACCAGCCGCCCGGCCCTCGCGGGTCTGCCGAGTCGTGTCGCCAACCGAGGTCGTCATGTCGCGGAGCTATCGCATGCGCTGGCACACACGGGCCGGCTGACGCTCCAGTCGCGAGAGCGCCACGTGCGGTCGCTCGAGCGCCGCCTTCGGGCGTGCGACCTTCGACAGCGACTCGCGCACGTGCGGACGCGGTTGGTCGGCGTCGATGGACGAGGGGCGGCGGCGCTGACACGCCGGCTCCATCGGGCCACCACCCAGCTGCGCGAATGCGCGGGGCGCTTGGAGAGCTTGAGCCCGCTGGCCGTCCTCGGGCGCGGGTACGCCGTGTGCTGGAATGCCGACCGGACCCGGATCATCCGCGCGGCGACACAGGCCACGCCGGGCGATCGGGTGCGAGTCACATTGGCCGAGGGCGAGCTCGACTGCGACGTCCGCGATACGATCCTCGACTCGGCACCGCGTGTTCAGTCCTGAGCCCGAACTGCGTCCCATGGCCGATCCGTCAATCAGAGATTTCGAAGCTGCGATTGCCGAGCTCGACGGCATCGTGAAGAAGCTAGAAGAAGGCGATCTATCGCTGGAACAGTCGCTCGCGCTGTACGAGCGCGGGGTTCAGCTCTCGCGCTTTTGCCACGCGAAGCTCGAGGACGCCGAGCGCCGCATCGAGATCCTGACCGATCGCGGCGAACTCAAGCCCGCGCCAGCGTCGCTGCAGCCCGACGACACGGACCGCTGACGTGGCGGGCGAGACACTGGGCCTCTTTCTCGAGCGGGCGCGCACACGCGTCGATCACGCACTCGAGGCGTGGCTGCCCAGGCCTCCGAGAGTGCCGCCCCTCGTCAGTGAGGCGCTTCGCTATAGCGTGTTCGCCGGCGGGAAACGCCTGCGTCCCGTCTTGGTGCTGGCGGCCGCGGACGCCGTGGCGCGTCGTGCCGCGCCGGATGACGAGCGGCGACGCGTCGAGGCACACGATGCGGCGCTCCCCACCGCGTGTGCCCTGGAGCTCATACACACCTACTCGCTCGTGCACGACGACCTGCCGGTCATGGACAACGACACGCTGCGGCGGGGGCGGCCTACCGCGCACGTGGTCTTTGGCGACGGCATCGCGATTCTCGCAGGCGACGGGTTGCAGGCGGCCGCGTTCGAGCTGCTCGCGCGGGAGCCCGCCACCGCAGATCCGAGGGTCGCCGAGCGCAAACTCCGCACGATCCTGGCGATCGCGCAGGCGGCTGGGCCCGCGGGCATGGTCGGCGGCCAGGCGCTCGACCTACAGGCTGCAGGTCAGGCCAAAGATCGGCCCTTGACCCTCGACGCGGACGGACTGCGCGCCATGCACGCCCGGAAGACCGGCGCCATCATTCGCGCGTCCGCCGTGTGCGGTGGCATCATGGCCGGCGCTGACGAGCCCCTCGTCTCCGCCCTCGATCGATACGCGGCCGAGCTCGGCCTCGCGTTTCAGATTGTGGACGACATCCTT
The DNA here is from genome assembly GCA_016871175.1 of Acidimicrobiia bacterium. Lineage (GTDB taxonomy): Bacteria > Acidobacteriota > Vicinamibacteria > Vicinamibacterales > CAVVIG01 > VFZL01. Next base: position 92,338 of record VFZL01000003.1, read on the forward strand.
GACGTTGAAGGGGACGCGACCACCCTCGGTAAGACAGCGGGCAAGGACGCCGCCGGTGCCAAGCCGACCTATCCGGCACTCTTCGGCCTCGAGCAGTCGAAGGCGCTTGCCGCGGAGTGTATCAACCGCTGTCGCGCGACGCTCGACGAGGCAGGCCTTCAGGACGGTTGGCTGTGGGCTATTGCCGAGTGGATGCTGGGCAGGAGAAGCTGAGGCGGTTGTCTCGCACTCGGCTCGACCTACTGCTCACCGACCGCGGTCTCGCACCCTCACGCGAGCGGGCACGTGCGCTCATCCTCGCCGGACAGGTGCGCGTGAACGGCCAGACCGCCACCAAGGCCGGGACGTTGGTGGCCAGCGACGTCGATCTCACACTCGACGTGCCCGATCACCCGTACGTGAGCCGAGGTGGCGTCAAGCTCGCCCACGCCCTCGAGACGTTCGCCATCGACGTTCGCGGGCGCCGTGCGCTCGACGTTGGGGCATCGACCGGTGGGTTTACCGATGCGCTCCTGCGGCGTGGCGCGGCCTCCGTCATCGCCCTCGATGTCGGCCACGGGCAACTCGATTGGTCACTCCGTACCGATCCGCGCGTTGTCGTGCGCGAGCACGTCAATGCGCGCGCCCTTACGCGGGGGGACGTGCCGCACGACGTCGGCGTCGTCACGATCGATGTCTCCTTCATCTCGCTGCGCCACATTCTCCCGGCCCTGCGACCGTTTCTTCTGCGGGGCGCCGACGTCGTAACTCTGGTGAAACCGCAGTTCGAGGCCGGACGCGCAGACGTCGGAAAGGGCGGCCTTGTCACCGACCCGGTCGTTCACGCTGCCGTCGTGGCACGCGTGGTCGACGAGGCGCAGGGCTTCGGTTACACGGCCCTCGCTCAGACACCGTCGCCCATCACCGGCGCACGCGGGAACCGAGAGTTCTTCGTGTACTTGACGTGGGCGCCGACCAAGAATCCGCCCCATAGCGGTGTATCGTTCAACTTGAAATAGCATGAGATGGTGTCCGAGTCGCACGCGCCGATCACAACGATCGGCATCCTAGCCAAATCCCATCTGCACGCAGCGGCCTCCCACCTGGTGGACATTGCCGAGTGGCTCGACCGCCGGGGCGTTCGCGCGGTCTTCGAGTCGGAAACGGCGAGCCTGATGCCACCGGGTACAGCGCGCGCGATCGCGACGAAGCCCGATTTGGCGACCACGGTGGGCATGGTGCTCGTGCTCGGTGGTGATGGCACGCTCCTCGGCATGGCCGATGGCATCGCGGAGGCCGGATCGAACATCCCGCTGCTCGGCGTCAACTTCGGCAGCCTCGGTTTTCTCACCGAAGTCACGCTCCCAGAGCTCTATCCGGCGCTCGAGGCGGTGCTGGCCGGGCAAGTGCCGATCGAAGAGCGCGTGATGCTGCACGCCACCGTCCAGCGCGAGGGGCGCACCTTCGCCACCCACGTCGCGCTGAACGACGTCGTGGTCACGAAGGGGACGCGAGCCCGGATGGTCGACCTCTCCGTCTGGCTCAACGACGACTTCGTCACTCGAGTGAAGGCGGACGGGCTGATCGTCGCGACCCCTACGGGATCGACGGCCTACAACCTCGCGGCAGGCGGCCCGATCGTGCAGCCAGCCGTCGACGCGCTCGTCCTGACGCCCATCGCGCCTCACACGCTGACGAATCGGCCGGTGGTGGTCCCCGCCACCGCCACCGTGCGAGTCCAGCCGACGATGGAGGGGCGGGATGAGGTGTACGTGACCTTCGACGGCCAGACGACGTATCGGCTGCAAGAAGGCGATGAGATCCTCACGCGTCGAGCCGACGTCCGCGTGCGGCTGCTGCGCCCGACGACACGAAACTACTACCAGGTGCTACGCACGAAGCTGAAGTGGGGAGAGCGCTGACAGTCGCACGTCACTCCGCCGGCGGCTGACGGCCGCGCCTGCGCCTGGGCGCGCGTGAAGCGCGCCGAGGCACGACTCGAGCCTGGTGACCTGGGACGCCTATCGCCCTGTGGCGGCCCTCCGCCCGGCGAGGCGTCGCTGGCGAAAGTACTCCACCTGAAACGTCTGCACATGGCGATTGTGTTCACTCAGCGTGCGCGAGAACACATGCGAGTTGTCGTTCCGGCTGACGAAGTAGAGGTAGTCGGTGTCTGCCGGCTGTGCTGCCGCCTGGAGAGACTCGGCACCAGGCGCCGCGACCGGCCCTGGCGGCAGGCCGGGGTACCTGTAGGTGTTGTACGGTGAGTCGAACTGGAGATCGTCGCGCCGCAGGTTCCCGTCGTATCGACCGGCGCGGAGAAGTGCATAAATCACGGTCGGATCGCACTGCAGCGGCATGCCAATGCGGAGCCGGTTGGCGTACACGCTAGCGACGATGGGCCGCTCCTCCGGTTTGCCGGTTTCCTTCTCGACGATCGACGCGAGCGTCACGAGTTGCCGGACGGAGAGGCCACGCGACTGAGCGGCCGCTCGCAACTCGGGCGTCAACGTCTTCGTGAACCGATCCACCATGAGCGCCACGAGGCGCGGTGCGTCGGTGCTGCGAGACAGCGAGTAGGTTTCGGGAAAGAGGTAGCCCTCGAGATCGGTCGCCTCCGGATCGAGGTCTCGGATCAGGGCGGGGTTGGCAGTGGCCGCCATGAACGCCTCAGCGGTGCCGAAGCCAGCGGACTCGAACACGTGCGACATCTCTCGGACCGTGAGTCCTTCTCGAAATGTCAGGGGGACCAGGTCGACCTCGCCGCGAGCGATCTTGTCGATCACGTCCAGAGCGCTGAGCGGCTTGTCGAAGCGAAACTCACCGGCCTGGAGCCGGCGCGCATTGCCACTGCGCCACAGCGCCACGCGGTACGTCCATTCGTCCCGGACAATCCCGGCCGCGATGAGGCGCTGGCCGATCCCTTGCGGCCCCGTGCCCGGCGGGATGACCACGAGCGGCGACTCACCGGCCGGATACCCCTGGTACGGCTGCGCAGCACTGCGGTAGGACCGATAGCCCACCACGCCGGCCCCCCCGCCGACGACCAGCAGCACGAGAAGCAGCATCCTCTTCATCGGAGACCGTCGCCGAGCGATCGTCAACAGACCGGAGCTCCGCGATCGAGGAAATCCTGGAGGAACACCGCCGCGGCGGCGGCATCCAGTTGGGCCTTGCGCTTGCGCCAGTCGCGCTCACGGAGGGCCAGGCGCTGCTCCGCCTCGCGACTGGTCAGGCGCTCGTCCTCCCCGACGACCGGGACACTCACACGGGAGCGGAGCTGGTCGATGAATGCGCGGGCACGGCGCGTGTCGTCCGAGGCTTGGCCGTCGAGCCGTGCCGGCACGCCGACGACGATCACGCGTAGGCCGTCGGCGTCGCGCATCAACGAGTCGACTTCGGCGACCACGACGTCCAGCGTGGTGACACCCGTCACCTGGAGTGTTTTGAACGGCCTGGCCAGGGTGCCCGACACGTCACTGAGCGCGAGGCCCACGCGTCGCGTCCCGAGATCAATGGCCAGCGCCCGACCAGTGCCCATCGTTGCTCACTTCGACCAAGCGTATCAGATGGCACCGCGCTGCACATGCGGCGCCAGCCTACCGATACCACAGGTGATGCGAAAGCGGTCCGCGGTTGCCATCGGTCTGCTCGGGCCTGCCGTGCTCCTGCTCGCGGCGGGACCTGCGCTTCGTGCTGGACAGGATGGTCCTTCACAACTGGCGCTCACTCGTCGCGCCAACGAGCGGCTGCGCGCACTCTACGAGGAGGCAGATCGCCTCGCGAGTCAGGAACAAACCGTCCTCAGAGAGCTGCGGCAGCTGGAGATCGCCCTTCAGATCGCCCGCGAGGAGTTCCAGCGGGCCGACACCGCCGTCACAGAAGCGGCGACACTGCGTGACGCGCTGAACGCGCAGGTGGCGACCCTGGAGCGGACACGAGACGAGGAGCATCCTCGTTTGGCCGCTCGCCTCGCCGAAATGTACAAGCTCGGGCGGCGTCGCTACGCGAAGCTGCTGCTGTCGGTGACGGACGTGCGCGGGCTGGGGCGCTCGATCAGGAGCCTCGCCTCGCTCGCCGATCGCGACCGGGCGCGGGTCCGCGCGTACGAGGCGCGACTGGGCACACTGCAAGCCACGCGCGCCGAGTTGGAAGCGCAACAGCGGGCGCTGGACGGACGGCGGGCCGAAGCCGCCACTGCGCGCGCGACAACCGAGGCGGCCGTCGCCGCTCAGACGGCGCGCATCAGAGAGATCGACGCACGGCGCGACGTGAACGCCAAGCTGGTCAGCGAGCTACAAACGGCCCGGCAACAATTGGAGGCGACCATCGCACGCGCCGAGCCGGTGCCGGTCGCCCTCCCGATCGCCTCGTTCCGCGGAGCCCTTCCCTGGCCGGTCATGGGGACGGTCCGGCGACCGCAAGGGCCCGCCATGTCCCAGCGCCCCGGTCTCGAGATCGCGGCATCGGAAGGAACGCCGGTCCAGGCCGTGCACAACGGGGCTGTCGCGTACGCCGGGAGCTTCGATGGTCTGGGAAACCTCATCATCGTCGACCACGGCGAACAGACCTTCTCGCTCTACGGCCACCTCCTCGACGTGGCGGTCGGTCGCGGCGTCACGGTGTCAGCGCAACAGCCCCTGGGCCGCGTCGGCCTGACCATCTTCGGCTCGCCGGCACTGTATTTCGAGCTGCGCGTCAACGGCAAAAGTGTCGACGCGACGGCCTGGCTCGAGCGCCGGGCCGGCCCGGTGCCCGGGTCCTCGCCGCCGGAGGCTCGTTAGCCCAGATCCCTGCACGAATCGGGTGGCGAGGCTCCAGATCACCCTGTAGACTGGTGTCATGTCTGGTCGCACCCGGCGCGTCGTGTTGTGGTTTTCGACGCCGGTCGTCGCTTTTGTGCTGGTGGGGGCGCTCCTCAGCAAAGTGACGTCCGGTCAAGGCGTCTACCAGGACCTCAAGATCTTCAACGACGTGTTCAACTTGATCTCCAGTAACTACGTCGAGAAAGTCGATCTCACCAAGGTCATGCATGGCGCGATGGACGGTCTCGCCGACAGCCTGGACCCGGATAGCGCCTACCTCTCCACCGACCAGGTCAAGCAGATCGAAGCGGGCAACACGCTCGCGGCCGGCGATGTCGGTCTGGATCTCACACGACAGTATTACCTCCGCATCATCGCGGCCCGCGATGGATCACCCGCGGCGAAGGCGGGATTGCAGACCGGCGATTTCGTACGCATCATCGACAGCAAGCCGACGCGGGAGATGTCGGTGTGGGAGGGCATGCGGGCTCTGCGCGGCTCCCCGGGCACCAAAGTGAAGCTCACCGTCTTCCGAGGCGCCGCGACCGACCCGCACGAAATCGAGCTCACCCGTGAAGTACTTTCCGCGCCCGATGCGACGAGCCGGATTGCGGCGCCAGGGGTCGGGTACCTCCGTATCGCGGCCATTGGCGTGAAGACACCGGACATCGTCAAGGCGCAGGTCGCCGATCTCATCAAAGCAGGCGCCGCCAAGCTCATCGTCGACGTACGCCGAACGTCGGGTGGATCGCTCGATGCCGGGCTCGCGCTCGCGCGATTGTTCGTGGCCTCGGGCACGTTGGCGATCCGTGAGAGCAAGGGCGCCGCGAAAGAGACAATCACCACCAAAGCCGGCGACGGGACAATAGCGCTTCCGATCCAGATCTTGGCCGACACGGGAACTTCGAGCGGGGCAGAGCTCTTCGCGTCTGCGCTCGTCGGCAACAAGCGCGCGGAGCTCGTGGGCGAGCACACGATCGGCCGCGCGGCCTCCCAACGGCTTATCAAGCTTCCCGACGGCAGCGGGCTCTACTTGACAACGATTCGGTACCTGACCCCTGACGGCACGCCGCTGCATGAAAAGGGGCTCGCGCCCACTGTTCCGGTGGATCAGCCGGATGTCGAGTTCGGGCAGTTGCCGCCGACCACCGACCCCGTCCTCGAAAAAGCGCTGGAGCGGGCGGGTGCCCCGGCAGCCAGGAAGGCCGCCTGAAGCGGCGCGGCGCCATCGGCTGACGACATCCGGCTTCCGAAGGTCATCTGGGCTTTGTTATACTGCTCGTTCGTCCAACGCCTGATTTTTCAAGATGTAGGCGCGTAGCTCAGGGGTTAGAGCGCCTGCTTGACACGCAGGAGGTCGGTGGTTCGAATCCACCCGTGCCTACCAACCTTCGCTCGCCGCCATGCACGACGCGAGCTGAGGTTGGCCAGCCAGGCGTTGCTTGCGGCGGCTCGCGCGGTCGTGGCCCGCGATCGGCCAGCCACCCGAGGGCTGACATCGTTCCATGAGCCAGGTTTCCATCACACTCCCTGACGGGTCACGACGAGACGTGCCGCGGGGTACGTCCGTCCTCGACGTCGCGGCCGCGATCTCGCCGCGGCTGGCGAAGGCCGCCATCGCAGGGATGGTCGACGGCCGGTTGGTCGACTTGTCGTTCCCGCTGACGTCGCATGCGGCCGTCCGCGTCCTGACGAGCGACGGTCCGGATGCGCTATACGTCTATCGCCATAGCGCCGCACACCTCCTCGCGGCGGCGGTCACCTCGCTCTTTCCCGCGGCGCAGTGCGGCATCGGTCCCCCGACCGAGGACGGCTTCTTCTACGACTTCGTCGTCCCCCGCCCCTTTGTCCCCGAGGACCTCGAGGCTATCGAGCGGAAGATGAAGGAGCTCGCTGCCCAGGATCTCGTGTTCGAACGCCAGATGTGGCCGCGCGAGGATGCGAAGGCGTTCTTCGCGGGCCTCGGTGAACCGCTCAAGGTGCAGCTCATCGAGGAGAAGACCGAGGGCCAACGCGAGATCTCCTGCTACACGATCAAGGACAAAGAGACCTTCATCGACTTCTGCGTCGGACCGCATGTGCCGTCGACGGGCCGATTGAAGGCGTTCAAGCTGCTCAGCACGTCGAACGCCTACTGGAAGGGCGACGCGAACAACCAGCCCATGCAGCGGATCTACGGCACGGCGTTCTTCTCCGAGAAGGAGCTCAAGGACTACCTGACGCAGATCGAGGAGGCCAAGAAACGCGATCATCGAAAGATCGGGAAGGATCTGGGGCTTTTCTTGTTCCACCCCTGGGCACCGGGCGCAGCCTTCTGGCTCGACAAGGGCACCACGCTGTATCACACGCTCGCGAACTACATGCGCGAGGTGCTATTTCCCGCAGGGTACGTCGAGGTCAAGACACCGCTCATCTTCAACAGGGCGCTGTGGGAGACCTCAGGGCACTGGTCGCACTATCGTCAGAACATGTTCATCATCGATCCGGCTTCCGGTGGGGCAGCGACCGGCTCGCAGGCACCAGAGCACGGGTCCGCGAAAGACCATGAGCTGATGGGCGTGAAAGCGATGAACTGTCCGGCGCACATGTTGCTCTTCGCGAGCGAGATGCGAAGCTACCGCGACCTGCCCCTGCGGTTCCACGAGCAGACGGCGCTCCACCGCAACGAGGCGTCGGGCGTCCTCTCGGGCTTGACGCGCGTGCGGCAATTTTCGCAGGACGATGCGCACTGCTTCGTCACACAGGAGCAGATCGGTGAGGAGGTGGGGCGATGCCTGGGTCTGGTCCGGCGCGTGTACGGCGACCTCGGCCTTCCCTACTCGATGAAACTGTCGACGCGTCCGCCGGAGTTTCTGGGCGACGTCGCGACGTGGGACTCCGCCGAGTCGCAGCTCAAGAGCGCTCTGGAGCGCGCCGAGCAGCCATACACACTCAACGCCGGCGACGGAGCATTCTACGGACCCAAGATCGACGTGGATGTCGTGGATGCCATCGGGCGCAAGTGGCAGTGCGCCACGGTTCAACTCGACTATCAGATTCCGCAGCGGTTCGACCTGAAGTACATCGGACCCGACAACGCCGAGCATCGTCCAGTAGTGATTCACCGGGCCATCTTCGGGAGCTTCGAACGGTTCATCGCCATCCTGATCGAGCATTACGCTGGGGCATTTCCACTCTGGCTGGCGCCCGTCCAGGCAGTGGTGCTGCCAATCGCCGACCGACATCTCGAGTATTGCCAGCAGGTTCGGGCAGATCTCGAGGCCGCGGGCCTGCGAGGGGGTCTGGACGACCGCCAGGAGAAGATTGGATATAAAATCCGTGAGGCTCAGCTGCAGAAGATTCCCTACATGCTCGTCGTCGGGGACCGGGAAGCGGCCGAGGGGACGGTGTCGGTGCGTACGCGGACGGGCGGCGACCAAGGCGCCAGTTCGGTGGGGGCGTTCTTGGAGCGCGCGCTGGACGAGGTCAAGCGGCGGGTTCTGCCCGCCTAGACCAGGCCGGGAGGCATGGAAAGAATGAGAGGGCTATATCGCTTTCGATAGAGGACCACGCCGCGACGACCGTGTACGCGTGAACGAGCGCATCCGCGTTCGGGAAATCCGAGTCATCGACGATACCGGGCAGCAACTCGGGATCATGACGCCCCCCCAAGCGCTGGCCATTGCCAGACAGAAGGGGCTGGACCTGGTGGAAATCTCACCGACGGCCGTGCCGCCGGTGTGCCGAATCATGGACTTCGGCAAGTACCAGTACCAGGAACAAAAGCGCGCCCGTGAGGCCCGAAAGCACCAGCAGGTCATCGAGGTCAAGGAGATCAAGTTCCGACCGAAGGTGGACGAACACGACTATCAGTTCAAGAAGAAGCACATCGAACGCTTCCTCGAGGACGGGGACAAGGTCAAGGCGACCATCTTTTTCCGGGGCCGTGAGATGGCCCATCCGGAGATCGGGCAGCGTATCATCGAGCGATTGGTGCAGGAGCTGGCGGAGGTCGCGATCGCAGAGGCGCTACCCCGCCTCGAAGGCAACCAGATGCACACCATCCTGAGCCGGAAACCTCAGGGACGGTCGAAGGCGGTGGCACCGTCCCCCGCTCCGCCACCGCCGGCGCCGGCGCGTCAGAGATAGGACACCTATGGCGAAGAAGTTGAAGCTCAAAACGCACCGCGGCGCGGCCAAGCGGTTCAAACGGACGAAGCGAGGCAAGTTCCTTCGCTCGAAGGCATTCAAGCGTCACATCTTGAGCAGCAAGACGACCAAGCGGAAACGCCACCTGCGAGCGCCTGCGGCCGTTTCCGACCAGGACTCGGCGAAGCTCGAGCGGATGCTGCCGTATAAGTGACCGTGCACTGTGAAGCGTGCTAGGTAGGAGAGAGTCATGCCCCGCGTGAAACGAGGAACAGTTCGGCGTGCCAAGCGCAAGAAGCTGCTCGGCCTTGCCAAAGGATACTTCGCCAACAAGAGCAAGCTGTATCGCGCCGCCAAAGAGTCGGTCGACACGGCGCTCAAGTACGCCTTCGTCGGCCGGCGCAACAAGAAGCGGGACTTCCGACGGCTCTGGGTCGTGCGGATCAACGCCGCCACGCGGCAGCACGGGCTGACTTACGGGCAGTTCATGAACGGCTTGAAGCACGCTGGTGTGGCACTCGACCGTAAGAGCCTGTCGGAGCTCGCCATCGCGAGTCCGGCAGCGTTCGGGCGTCTGGTGGAGACGGCCAAGACCGCGATCAAGTCGGCCGCAGCGTAAGGATGAGTCTTCCCGACCAGGCCGCCGTTCAGACCCAGATTGCCTCGTTCGAGACCGAGCTGACACACGCGCGGACGGCGCGCGATGCGCAAGCGGTGCGCGACCGTTACCTGGGCCGGAAGAACAGCGTGGTCGCCTCCTGGATGCAGCTCATCTCCAGCGCGGCCCTGGAAGACAAGAAGGCACTTGGCCAGCGCGCGAACGAGCTGAAGCAGTCTATCGAGGCGCGTTGGGCCGCATACCAGGCAAGCGCCGACCAGCACGCGCGCCCCTCGGGCGCGATTGACGTGACCCTCCCGGGTCGTGCACCGACCCTCGGCCGACGGCATCCGCTGACCCTTGTCCGCGATCGGATGGAGGGCATCTTCACGCGTATGGGCTTCGCCATCGTCGAAGGGCCCGAAATCGAGGATGAATGGCACTGCTTCGACGCGCTGAACATGCCGGCAGAGCACCCTGCGCGCGACATGCAGGACACGCTCTATCTCGCCACGCCGGTCCTCGGGGAATCGCGGCGCGCGGACGATAAGCGGACGATGTTGCGGACGCACACGTCGTCGATTCAGGTGCGCTACATGCAGGCCCATCAGCCCCCCGTCCGCATCGTCGCGCCGGGCCGTGTGTACCGTCGGGACGACCTGGACCTGACGCACACGCCGATGTTCACGCAGATGGAAGGTCTCGCCGTCGGTGACGGCATCTCCCTGGCGGATCTCAAAGGGACGCTGACCGCCTTCGCGCGCGAGATGTTCTCGCCGAGCGCCCTGGTTCGGTTCCGCCCAAGCTTCTTCCCGTATACGGAACCGAGCGCTGAAGTGGACATCAGTTGCTGGCAGTGCGAGGGCGCCGGCTGCGCCATGTGCAAGCGCACAGGGTGGATCGAGATCGGCGGCTGCGGCATGGTGCACCCCGCCGTGTTCGAGGCCGTGGGGTACGACGCCGAGCGCTACACCGGATTCGCCTTCGGCATCGGCATCGAACGCGTCGCGATTCTCAGGCATCAGGTGCAGGACATCCGCTTGTTCTTCGAGAACGATCTGCGATTCCTCGAACAGTTCCCGTACTGATGCGCGTCCTGGTTTCCTGGCTCCGCGACTTCGTGGCCGTGACCGCTTCGCCTGAGGAGCTCGCCGAGAGGCTGGGGCTTCGTGGATTCGAAGTCGCGTCCGTGGAACCGGCTCCGGACGGCGTGCGGCCGCCATGGGCGCAGATGGCCGCCGGCCTGGATGGCGTCATCGACTTCGAGGTGACGGCCAACCGACCAGATTGCCTGAGCGTACTTGGCTTCGCCCGAGAGGTCTCGACGCTGTACAACCTGCCGCTGCGATTGGTCACGCCCGTCACCGCGGCGCGCGTACCCAACGTCGAGGTCAGCCTGCCAGTCGTGGCCGTCACTATCGAGGACGCCGAGCGCTGCCCGCGATACGCCGCCGCGATGACCGCTGTCACAGCGACGACGTCGCCGCGATGGATGGTCGCGCGGCTCGAAGCGGCAGGCGTCCGAGCGATCAGCCCGTTCGTCGACATCACCAACTACGTGCTGATGGAGCTCGGCCACCCGATGCACGCGTTCGATTTCGCGAAGCTCAGCGGTGGACGGATTCGCGTCCGCCGAGCCACGCCAGGCGAAACGATGACGACGCTCGACGGGGTGAAGCGGGAGCTCGATACAGAGATGCTGGTCATCGCCGACGCCGACCGAGCGCAAGCGGTCGCCGGCGTGATGGGCGGCGGCTCGTCCGAGGTGTCCGCTGCCACCCGCGTGGTCGTGTTCGAGAGTGCCTACTTCCAGCCGGCATCAGTCCGTCGCACCAGCAAGCGGCTTCAGCTCAAGACCGAAGCCTCGTCACGATTCGAGCGCGGCGTCGACATCCACGCACCGGTCGTAGCGCTCGAACGCGCCCTGGAGCTCACGGAGCTTATCGGCGCAGGTCGCCGTGGAGCGGTCGTTGACCGCTACCCGTCTCCTCGCAGTCCGCGAACCATCGTGCTGCGTGGCGCACGCATCGGCCTGATCCTCGGACTGACGATTCCAGATGCGGACGTCGAACGGATCCTTGGGTCGCTAGGGCTTGCCCTCACCAGGCGAGCCGACGGGTGGAACGTCGAGGTTCCGGCCTTCCGGGTCGATCTCCTGCGGGAGATCGACCTCATCGAGGAAGTCGGGCGTCATCATGGCTTCGAACGGCTCGAGCCCACGTTCCCGCCGATGTCGATGGCCGCGGCGCCAGCGGATCCACGGATCTCGCGCGATCGGGCGATCCGGACGACGCTGGCCGCGGCGGGCCTGACCGAGGCGGTGACCTTCGGGTTCATACAGAGCGCGACCGCCCGGCGGTTCCTCCGAGCGGACGACGCCACGCAGTTGGTGACCATCGCGAATCCGCTGACGGCGCTCTTCGATGTGTTGCGGCCCTCGATCGTGCCCGGGCTGCTCGACGTGCTCGCGCACAATCGACGACACGGCCGGCGGGATGTGGCGATTTTCGAGATCGGCGCACGCTTCACGATCGCGCATGGGGAACGGCGTGCCGTCGGGCTCGCTTGGACCGGCGCGGCATCGACCGAGCACTGGTCGGGTAGTGGACGCGAGGTCGACTTCTTCGACGTCAAGGGCGCCATCGAACGGCTGTGCGACATGTTGCGGGTACCTGTTCACTGGACCCCCACCGCTGCGCCGTATCTCACGGCAGGAGAGTCTGCGGCGATCATGGCCGGTGATTCGGTGATTGGGATCGCAGGTCTGATGGTCCCGAAGATCGTCGATGAGCACGGCGCCCCCAAGCAGGACGACGTATTCGTGGCCGAGCTCGATCTGGAGGCGCTGGAGGCCGCGCGCGCTTCAGGCGTCGCGCGCGAGACGATGGGAGGGGCGGATGAGACCGTCCGGCCGTTGCCGCGCTTTCCTTTCGTCGTCCGAGACCTCTCGATCGTCGTGTCGGAAGCCTTGTCTGCCGACACCATCCGTGGCACCATTCAAACGGCCGCTGAGGGTGCTCCGGCACCGCTCGCCTCGATCGCGTTCTTCGATCGATACAAGGGAAAGGGCGTCGCGGAGGACTGCGTCAGTCTTTCGGTGCGACTGACGTTCCAGTCGGCCGAGCGGACGTTGACCGACGTCGACGTGCAGCAGAGTTTCGACCGCGTCCGTGCCGCTCTGGTCCAGACGCACGGCGCCGTTCAACGGTAGGAATGAATCATGGCAAAGACCGCAGTCCGCACCGAGCTCGAGTTGATCGACCGGCTCGAGGAGAAGCTGAAGAAACTCGTCGCTCTGGTCGAGCGGCTGAAGTCGGACCATGCCGGCTCCGCCGCGGAGAACCAGCGCCTCTCGCGCGAGATTGAGCGCCTCACCAACCAGCTCTCGACAAGCGACGCGCTGTCCACTGAGCTGGCCGCGCTACGCGAAGAGCGCGACATCATCCGCACGCGGGTCAGCGACATGCTCGAACAGCTGGAATCGTTGAACCTCTAGAAGGGTTCGATATCTGCGTGGACAGCTCTGAATCCCGAGTTGAAGGCTCTGAGGCAGTTGTCGCTGCTTCGAGCGCAGGACACACGACCCAGAACTGAAGAGTGCTGTAAACATTTATGAGCGATGGCGGCCGCGTCGTCTCGGTCCAGATCCATGGACAGCGATACCCGATCCGCAGCGGGCTGGATCAGGAGTACGTGGCGCGGCTGGCCGAGTACGTCGACGAGCGGATTCGCATCGCGGCTGACGCGTCCCCCTCCGGCGATTCGCTGCGACTCGCGGTCCTTGCCGCCCTGAACATCGCCGACGAGCTCTTCCGCTGCCGGGAATCCAGCCGGCAGCGCACCGGCGAGCTTTCCGAGCGCTGGGACGAGCTCGAACGCCTGGTCGACCGCATGCTCACGATGCCCTGATCGGTCTCGGGACCTCTACCTCATCCCTCCTGGTGCAATCGCCTGTTTCCCACGCGCGTGCTGCGCGTGCCCGGAGCTGTTCCGGTCGGTTCGTGTCATCTCCATGAGCGCGGGACCACCCTGCGCGAAGATGCTGTGACGCAGCGCCATCTTGATCCACTCGTCGACATCGACAACTCGATAGTTCCGGTCCACGAACTGTCCAATCGCTTCATCAACGACCGCGCGCGGATTCGACACCTTGGGGTGCACCAGGATGTCCGCGAGCACGTCGTGCAGCATGTTCAGGTTGTCGAGAATCGCCGCCGAACGTTCGTGAACCGATACCAGGCCTGGCGCGATCGACGGAGCGAGGGGGAGCTCACTGGGAAATGCATCGGGAGGCGTGCCAGCGGTGAGCTTGCGCTCGAATCGATCAGTGACGATCTTCAACCCCGCCGCGCGACCCGCGCGATCGCCAGCAGTCTCGAGCGGCTCTTGCGCAGCGAGCTGAAACCAGTGCGCGGCCCACACGAAGCCGGACAAGGTGGGATAGCGCAGCTCTCGCCGAGGGTTGAAGCCCTCTTCGGTGAACGTCGTGTACGGGTGGTCGTACAGGATGCCCATGTCCTTCGGGACGTCGGGAAGCGCCACGTCCGGACGGCTCGAGTAGCGTTCGACGGCCGCATCGAGCGCCGCTGCCCGTGCCGGCGGCTCGACCATCGCGAAGATCGCGAGGACCTCTCGGTGGAAGACGTGCGTTCGCCGGATCAGCTCAGCGCCGCGTCTGCCGAGCGCGGCGTACCCACGGTCGGCGTCAGGATCCGATGATGCGAGACCGGATTCGGCGCTGAGACGCTGCCTGAGCCGCGCGAAGACGTCGGACTCCTCGACCTTGCCCTTGCCTCGCGTCAGCTCGCCGTACAACACGCCATGAGCGCGCTCCAGGCCGACCAACCGCGCGTGGAGCTCGGGCCACGCCTGCTTGAAGGACGCGGTCAGCCACGCGGCGTCGGTCTCGCCTGCGCTCGGGCCCCCACCTTGTGCCCCGCCCCTCGCCGACCACGCGGCGACGCACGCCACGACGATGACGAGGCGAGCCACGACTGCGTGAATCGGGCGGGGCATCATACAGCAGCCGTCCGGGGGCCGCCTGAGCGGCCTCGCTAGCGGGTCACCGAGATCTTCCAATACCCGTTGGTCCAACAGCACTGGTCCGCGGCCGTACTATCGACGTTGCCAAACGTGTCGGCGCGAACGCGAATCACATAGTCCCCCGGCTCACTGAACGTCGCCGTCGTGGTGGCCTTCCCTTGGACTTCGGCCAGCTGGATTTTCGGTGCGCTGAAGACCACAGGTGCCGCCGGTCCCGCGTGCCGGTAGAAGGTGGCGTTCAAGGCCGGCACCGCTTCGCGCTTGACTGGAATGGGTTCCTTCTCGTGCACCGCGTCATCGGTAGCCCAAACGGTCAAATCGAGAGGGACACCGACCTTGGCCTGCAGCGCCGGCCCTTGTATCCCAGTCGGGCCACGTCCGGAGGGTCCCTTCTCCTGGAACCGCAAGAGCGGTGGAGTCGATCCCATGGCCATCGGCCAACTCAATTGATACGCCGTCGACGTTGCGCGGGCGGGGATGCTCCACGTCTGGCCCTGATGCCGCAGCGTCCACACCACGTCGCCCTTGAACGAGCCCGGCACCGTGACGGTGAACACACCGCGCTGGCGATCGTATTGGTTGCCGCCGCCGCCACCGCCGCCACGACCACCACGACCCCGTCCGCCGCCGCCGGCCGCCGCGCCCTGCGCATCTGCCCCAGCCGCGCCCGCGTTGGCGCCACCACCCCGGTTGGAGTAGTTCTCGCCGGGCAAGAACACCGTTGGCTGACGGCCGTCGTATTCCTTCGGCGTGATGAAGTTATTCGGCCCAAGCGGAATGTCCACGGCTACCTTGTTCAGATTCGAGTAGCCGAACGAGAAGCTGAACGTGCCGTCAGGGTTGGCGTACCACCCATCGAAGAACGGAGCAATGCGCGCCGCTTCAGGAACCGGCCCGAGTGGCCTCGGTGACTGCGCCTGGAGCGCGACCGCTCCCGCCACCGCCGCGAGCACGAACCCCCCAACGATCCATCGTGCAAACACTGGCGCGCCTCCAGAACTCAGAAGTTGGTACTCAGAGCGACACGGGCAAAACGAAAGAGCCTCTCGATCATCTCGAGAGGCTCCTCAGGTCGGGCGATCGATTTGTCCCCCGTCCTACTGCTGCTGTTGCTGCGTCGTCGTGCTCCGCGCCTTCGCCTTGGCCTCACGATCCGCCACGATCTGCGCATAGCCCTCGTCATCGAGGTGCGTCACGGCGATCCACGCGTGAGACATCTCGTCTGCCGTCCGGCTGCCGCCGCCCACCCACTGATCGGGATCGGGGTTGCCCTTGTTCTTCACGGTGTTGTCGTAATAGCCCGTCACGACGAGCACGGCGCCTTTGGGGATGAGCGGCGCGTAGTCGTCTTCGTACACGTGACTCGTATGCCACTGGTTCGTCCAGTTGGACACGGAGCTGATCATCTCGAGCTTGCCCGTCTCCGGGTAGAAGATCTCCGCCGTCATGCCGACCATGCGCGAGTGCCCGTGTGGCTGGAAGCTATCGATCCGAACTGGCGTCTTGAAGGAGTGGAAGCCTTGCGTCATGGCCGTGCCATGCGGAGCAATCTCGAGCTCGCCGCCCTTCATCAGGAGCGAGTACAGCTTGAGGTCCTGCTTGTACTTCGCCTTCTGCTTGTGATCGGGAGGATAAAGCCAGACGCCCATCTCGACCTGGTCGTCCTTCACCTCTTCGCCGTACGGCCAGTAGTGCACGTCCCACTTGACCATCGAGTTGGCAGGCAACGTGCGGCAACCGCTCGCTGGGACGACCTCGCCAGCCTTGCCCGATGCGTACTCCGACAGGCGCTCGACCACCGCATACTGACCCGTCTTTTCATCCAGCCCCATGAGATCGCTGTTGGCGTGGTGAGCCGCCGGGCGCCCCTTGAGGGATGGCTTGACGGCAATCGCCTTGATGCACCGATCCTCGGCGAGGCCAGCGGGCACGATGGGGCGCCACCAGCGATCTTGTCCGCGGGCAGGCACCGTGTATGGTTTCGTCTTGATGACGAGATCGGGCTTGCCGAATTCATCTTCGTACGACCACTTGGTGCCGTCCGGGAACTGCGCGGGAGGCGGCATGTCGGCCGGATTGCCTTGCGGCGCGCCACTGTCCACCCATCGCACGATCGTGTCGATCTGCACGTCTTTGAGGCGGAGATCATTCTTCAAGTGCTGGATGCCGATCGTGTCGTACCGGTACGGCGGCATTTCTCGATCCATGACCCGCTGCCTGATCGCGCGGACCCACGGACGAACCTCCTGAAACGTCACGAGGGACATCGGACCCACGGATCCAGGGCGATGGCATTCCTGGCAGTTCTTCTGAAGGATGGGCGCTACGTCCTTCGCAAACGTGACGGCCGGCCCGTTGCTCGCCGACTGCGCGGCGGCCTGCTGACCTAACCCCAAGAAGGCGAGCGCCGCCACGGCTCCCACTCCGGCACTCTGCATCCGACCGACCCGCGTTCTCGCCATAGACCCTCCCACACGTTGCATTCTACACGTAGCCGCCCACCGCCGGCAGGCGAAACGGCACCGCAGCCCTACCTGCCGAGCCCCGTAGGCCCCGACCCGGCCACCGGGCCAGCCGGCCCGTCAGCGCAGCCTCCAGAGACACTCAACCAGGCGGCGAAGTTCCTCGTCCGGGAGCTCGCGCGCCGACATCGGCGGCATCTGACCGACACCCTCGCGCACAATACCCAACACATCGGCCGCACCGCGGGACAAGTGCACTAGCGCCGGCGTTCCTCCGGACCGTGACACGGCGCGCACACCCGCGCATAGGCGGGGTGTGCCTGGGCACATCGCGCGCGAGGATCTCGTTCAGCGCGGCCGCGCCGTTCCCATCGAACGTCTCGATCGGCCGGCCCGTCCTGGCCTCGACGGCGAACAGCCGCTGACGTCCGGCGATCCAACACCCAGAGCTGCGCGCCTGTCCGCGTTGAGCGCGGCGACGCGATGGAACGAGGTGCTGAGGGACATCACGTCGTCAATCATCGCGCCAGCCCGCGCTGTGAGAAATTTTCGGCGGTCATATCGGTCGTCGCGCAGCACGGCGCCACATCAGCAGAGTCTGCGTCAGAGTGGGCGCAAATCTGCGAACCTTGGACTGGCAGTCTCCAAGATCCGATCGTTGCGTATGGTAAGATCCACAAGTCTTTCAGTTCCTGCTTTGCTCGTGATGGCGGCAGGCTCGTTTGAGCCAACGTTTCATCCAAGTGAGCTGCGACGCTGCGTGGTGTGCATGCCTCTGAGCGAGGAAGCCTGAAGCGCGGCTTTTGAAGCGGTTCCACCTGCTTACGCAGGTTCATCGACCTCCCCACACGGCAAAGCGGGGCCCTTTCTTGTTCGCACGGGCTCCGCCCCGAACCCCGGCTCAGGCGCACGCCGCAACTGCACCGACCAACGCCCCCCAGCCAAAAGCGCCGTACACTAAGCGTGTGCCCACCGCCTCTCCCTCTGTTGCCGACCGGACGGAAGCCGAGCTCATCTCGATCATCCAGACGCACACATCGTATTCGGCGGACTGCGTGGTCGTGGGTATCGGCGATGACGCAGCGGTCGTGGAGCCTGCGCGAAACCGTCTCGAGGTGCTGACTGTCGACGCGCTCGTCGAGGGAATCCATTTCGATCGGCGGTTCACACCACCCGAGGCCATCGGGCATCGCGCGCTGGCGGTCAATCTCAGCGACTTGGCAGCGATGGGAGCCGAGCCCCGTCACGCCCTCCTGTCTCTCGCGCTGCCGGCCACGCTGCCGCTTGAGGAGTTCGACCGCTTGCTCGCCAGCTTTGGCCAGCTGGCGCGTCGGTATCGGTTGCCGCTGATCGGGGGGAACCTGACGCGCACACCCGGGCCGCTCGTTGTGGACGTGACCGTCTCGGGGACCGTAAGACGCCGGCGCGCGCTGCTACGCAGCGGCGCCCGACCAGGCGACGAGGTGTACGTCAGCGGCAGGGTCGGATCCGCGGCGGCCGGCTTGGCCCTCTTGCGGGCAGGCGAGACGGATCAGACGCTGACATCGTGCGTCGAGCGCTACCTTTGGCCTGAGCCACGCGTTCGCTTGGGCCTCTTGCTGGGTCGGAACAACGCGGCGACCGCCTGCATGGACCTCAGCGACGGGCTCGCGGACGCCGCCACGCACGTGTCTCGGTCCTCAGGCGTGGGGATGATCATCGACGCGGCGGCGATTCCCATCGAGGCCGCCGCGACGGCGCGGCTGGCTCGAGACGACCGTGACCCGCTTACTGCCGCGTTGACGGCGGGCGACGACTACGAGCTGCTCTTCACGGTTCGGCCTCGCCTCCGGAACCGCCTGCGGACCGTGTTGCGCCAGACCGATACGACCATCACACGGATCGGGGTGTGCACGACGGGTCCTGGCGTCCTGCTCAACCGTGGCGACCGCTCGGATCCAATGCCATCTGGCTTCACGCACTTTCACAGGTGACGCACGTCCGATGATGAGCATGACGCGCGACCTTGTGCGACGCTGGGCGGAAACACTTCTGCACATCGACGACGCACCGGAGCGCACAGCGGCTGCGTACGCGCTCGGCGTGTTCTTCGCCTTCTCGCCATTTCTCGGACTTCATACGATTCTGGGCGTTGCTCTGGCGTTCGTGCTGCGACTGAACCGGGTAGCCGTGCTGCTTGGCGTCTACTCGAACGTGCCGTGGCTCCTCCTGCCGTACTACACGGCTGCCACAGGACTTGGCGCCGCGGTGACCGGCGCGCGACTCCCGGCCGGCTTCCGCGACCGCCTGGGCCAGGTGATGGAGTTGTCGATCACCAATGGCACCTTGTTCCGGGAGATCGGTTCGCTGCTCGAGCCCCTCCTGTGGCCCTACACAATCGGGTCGATGATCGGCTCGATCGCCCTTGCCGCTGTCGCGTACCCGATTGCCCTCGGGTTTGTTCGGACGCGACGGCGGCACCAGCGTCACCATTGAGGCCATCGTGCGAGCGAGATCCTTCCTGCGCATGTCGGTGGTCGTGCTGGTCGCCAGTGCTGGACTGTGGTGGCTCGTGGGAACGGCCGGACCCGTACCACCATGGGAATCTGCCACCGGCGCACCTGAGACGGCCACGCCCGGCCCGCTGTCGCCAGGAGCCCGACGCGCGTTCACGGCAACCGCGTATTGCAAGGGCCACACGACACGCGCGGGCGTCGCCCCGCGGCACGGCGTCATCGCCAGTGACCCCGCCGTGCTCCCGCTCGGCTCCATCGTCGAGATTG
Organism: Acidimicrobiia bacterium; assembly: GCA_016871175.1. Lineage (GTDB taxonomy): Bacteria > Acidobacteriota > Vicinamibacteria > Vicinamibacterales > CAVVIG01 > VFZL01. Next base: position 112,115 of record VFZL01000003.1, read on the forward strand.
ACGCGGACGACGATCGCCTGGACGGTTTGTACAGCGTGCTGGATACGGGCCCGAAGGTCCGCGGCCGCCGCGTGGATCTCTACATGTGGAGCTGCCATGAGGCTCTCGCCTTCGGCAAGCAGAGCGTGGAGATCACGGTGCTCCGAGCCGGCTGGAACCCGGCGGCCGTCAGGGCGCCGGCGACGAACGCGATCGACTAACGCCGTTGCATATCAAAGAGCCACCGATCCTCCGGTCATCGGTCGCTTCCCTCGGTGCGCTCGACACGCCCATGTCACTGGCGCCGATCGAGACAGCTCGGACATGCATGCGCCCGGGCGCATGGGCGACTATGACTTGAGGCTCGTGACGTGCGACTGATGACGGTATTGGAGTTCGAACAACCGGAAGTAGATGCCGCGCTGGGCGAGCAGCTCCTGGTGGCTGCCGCGCTCGCGGAGCACGCCTTTGTGCAGCACGAGGATCTGATCCATGTCTTGAATCGTCGACAGACGATGGGCGATGGCGATCGTCGTGCGGCCCTGCATCAGGACTTCGAGCGCATCCTGGATGAGCACCTCTGTGTCGGTGTCCACGCTGGAAGTCGCCTCGTCGAGCACGAGGATGCGGCGATCGAACGCCAGGGCGCGTGCAAACGACAGCAGCTGTTTCTGTCCGACCGACAAGGTGGAGCCTCGTTCGGCAACGGCCGATCCGTACCCCTGCCCCATCGACTCGATGAACGCGTGCGCGTACACCGCTTCCGCCGCACGGCGGACGCGCTCGTCATCGATCGCCTGTTCTCCGAGTCGCATATTGTCCGCGATGGTGCCCGAGAAGAGATGAACGTCCTGGAGCACCAGACTGAACAGCGACCGGACCTCCTGCAGGTCGAGCTCTCGGAGATCGACCCCATCGATGGTGATGCGGCCCTTCTGGACGTCGTAGAACCGGAGCAGGAGATTGATGATCGTCGTCTTGCCGGAGCCCGTCGCGCCGACGATCCCGATGCGCTGACCCGGACGCACGTCGAAACTGACGTCCCTCAACACCCATTCCACCCCCTCGTCCGGCGTGCCGGGCGTGGGCGGTCGGTACGCGAACCACACATGCTCGAACGCGATATGACCGAGGCCGGTCGGTGGACGCACCCTGGGGCTCCGGGGCGACTGAATGGCAACCGGCTCGTCGAGCAGGCCGAACATCCGCTCCGATGAGGCCATCGCAGACTGCAGCACGTTGAACTTCTCGGACATGTCGCTGATCGGCCGGAAGAACCGTTGCGAGTACTGAAGGAAGGCGACGAGCGCACCGAACGTGAGCGTGTCGCGCATCACGCTGAAGCCGCCGTACCAAATGATGAGCGCCGTGGCGAGCGCGCTGGTCACTTCGATGGCCGGGTAGAACACAGCGTAGTAGAAGATCGACTCGATGTTCGCGTCGCGGTACTTGCGGTCGATGTCATCGAACCTGGCAAAGTTGAGCGCCTCTCGGCGGAACAGCTGCACCGTCGACATCCCCGTGATGTTCTCTTGGAGGAACGCATTGATCTTCGCGATCCAGCCCCGGACGACACGGTACGACTCGCGGACGTTTCGGCGAAACCACTGCGTCACGAGCACGATGAGTGGGAGGACGGAGAACGCCACTATCGCCAACCGCCAGTCCATCCAGACCATCACCGCCATGATCCCAGCGAGCGTCAGCGCATCGCCAACGATGGTGACCACGCCGGAGGTGAAGAGGTCGTTGAGGACATCGACGTCCGACGTCACGCGGGTCATGAGCCGCCCGACGGGATTCCGATCGTAGTAGCGGAGATCGAGTCGCTGCAGATGGCCGTACACCGCCATCCGCAGATCGAACATGATCCGCTGACCGGTCAGTTGGAGCGTCCACGTCTGGACGTACTCGGCGGCAAACGCGACCACGAGTACGGCGACGTACACCAGCGCGAGCTGGTCGAGCCCCTCGAGGCGCCGGGTCGCGACATGGTCGTCGATCGCGAGCTTGACAAGATACGGCTGGGCCAACGCGGCTCCCGATCCGACGAGGATGGCCGCGAGCGCAACCGCCACTTGCCGCCAGTAAGGCCGCAAGTGGGTCAGCAGACGGCGCATTAGTCGCGCGTCGTACGCCTTACCGAGGATCTCGTCGTCGCTCACAGCATCACGGGTCGCGGGTTCATGGGATCATCCTCAGCTCGCGGCGAGCTCCTCCTCGAGCAGCTGCTTGCGATAGAGGTCGGCGTAGAGGCCATCGAGGCCGAGCAACTCATCATGGGTCCCGCGTTCGATGATGCGGCCCTCGTCCAACACCAGGATTTGGTCGGCGCCACGGACGGTCGAGATGCGATGCGACACGATGATGGACGTACGCTGGCGCATCACGTCTCGCAGGCGCGTGAGGATCTCCTCTTCGGTGTGCGTGTCCACCGCCGATAACGCGTCGTCCAAGATCAGGATGCGGGGGTCGATGGCGATGGCGCGCGCGATCGCGGTCCGCTGCTTCTGGCCGCCAGACAGCGTCAGCCCACGCTCGCCCACGTGCGTGTCGTAGCCCTGCGGGAAGTCGGCGACGTCCTTGTCGAGCCGTGCGATCGCGGCGGCATCGAGCACACGCGGCAAGCGGCCCTCCCGGCCTCCCTGGCCGAGTCGGCCGTCGAGGCCGAACGCCACGTTGTCGGCGATCGTGTCGGAGAAGAGGAACGGTTCCTGCGGGACGCACCCGATCGCAGCCCGGAGCACGGACAGCGGCAGAGCGCGGACGTCGATGCCGTCTACGAAGACGGTACCGACTGGCGGATCCTGTACGCGCGCCAGCAGGTTGACGAGCGTCGATTTGCCCGAGCCGGTCACACCGACCAGAGCCGTGGTCGTTCCGGCCGGAATGGTCGCGGACACATGCCGAAGGACGGGGGCCCTGGATCCGAATGCGAACGTCAGGTCTCGGAACTCGATGTCGCCGCGGAGTTCGCTCGATGCGTAGATGGCGGCCTCCGGTGCGTCGTGAATCGCGGGCGGGACATCGAGGACGTCCACCATCCGCTTCCAACTGGCCATCCCTCGCTGAAGCATGTTGGTGACCCAGCCGAACGCAATCATGGGCCAGCTGAGCATCGTCAGGTACGCATTGAACGCGACGAACTCGCCGAGGGTGATCCGCCCCGACACGACGGCCCGGCTTCCCAGCCACAGGACGACCATCGCGCCGAGCCCGAGGAAGAGGCCCATGCTCGGAAAGAAGAATCCCTGGAGCACGATGAGATGTCGGCTGCGATTCACGTATTCCTGATTCGCACGGCGGAAACGATCGAGCTCCGAGACCTCCTGTCCGTAGGCGCGGACCACCCGCACGCCACCCAGCGCCTCCTGCGCCACGGCGCTCAACTCGGAGAGTTGCGCCTGAATCCTCTCGAATCGGCGATGGATGGCGCTGCCGAAGACCTTCACCGAGATCGAGACGAGCGGGAGCGGCAGCAGCGACCACAATGTCAGCCACGGATCGAGGGCGAGCATCAAAGCGATCGCGACGACGAACACGAAGAGCGTATTCGCCGCGTACATCACGGACGGGCCGATCATCATGCGGACGGCGTTCAGATCGTTGGTCGCGCGCGACATGAGATCGCCGGTCCGATTGGCCTGGAAGTAGGAGAGCGGCAGCGTCTGCAGGTGGGCGAAGAACGCGTTGCGCATGTCGTACTCGATGTCGCGCGACACACCGATGATCACCCTGCGCATCAAGAACTGGAAGCATCCCCGGATGACGCCGATGGCAAGCAGCAGCGCGCCGTAGAACGTCAGCTTGGCGCCTGACACGCCCGCGGCGAGGTCGTCGATGGTGCGCTGCAGGACGACGGGCGCCGTCAAGGCGACGCTTTGCGTCACAAGAATGCAGAACAACCCGACGAGAAAGGCGCGGCGGTAGGGCCGGACGAAGACCAGGAGCCGCTGAAACGCCGTCACCACACGAGTATACCGTTCAAGCCGACCAGACCTTCGCGCAGGCTTCACCGGAGCCACCGCGACTGATAGAATGCCGCCCTATGCATGCCCTCTATCTCGTGATTCCGACGCTCTGCGTCATGGCCATCGCCTATCGCTACTACAGCGCGTTCATCGCCGCGAAGGTGATGGTGCTGGACGACACGCGCAAGACGCCGGCGCATACGAAATACGACGGATCGAACTACTATCCCACCAGCCGGTGGGTGCTCTTCGGTCACCACTTCGCGGCCATCGCCGGCTCGGGTCCGCTCATCGGTCCCGTGCTCGCCGCGCAATTCGGCTGGGCACCCGGGTTCCTGTGGCTGCTGGCCGGCGTCGTGTTGGCTGGGGCGGTGCACGACTCGGTCACGCTCTGGGCCTCGACACGACGCGGCGGACGGTCTCTCGCCGAAATCGCGCGATCCGAGATCGGGTCCGTCGCGGGCATTACCGCGGTCATCGCCGTCCTCTTCATTCTCATCGTCGCGCTCGCGGGCCTCGGGATCGTGGTCGTCAACGCGCTTGCGGAGAGCGCGTGGGGCATGTTCACGATCTCGATGACCATCCCGATCGCCTTCTTCATGGGCTTCCACATGTTCGTGTGGCGCAAGGGCCAGGTGAAAGAAGCGACGGTGATTGGCGTCGTCTTGATGCTCCTCGCCGTGGTGTTCGGCAAGAACGTCGCCGAGTCCTCGATCGCGCCGTGGTTCATCCTGACGAAGCACCAGATCACCGCGGCGCTGGCCGTCTACGCGTTCGTCGCCTCCGTCATCCCCATGTGGATGCTGCTCACGCCGCGTGGATACCTCAGCACCTACATGAAGATCGGCACCATCCTGCTGCTGGTCGTCGGTGTCGCGGTGGCGAATCCGACGCTGGAGGCGCCGGCATTCTCTCAATTCATCGGAGGTGGGGGCCCCGTCATCGCGGGTCCGCTCTTCCCCTTCGTCTTCGTCACCATCGCGTGCGGCGCGGTGTCGGGCTTCCACGCCCTCATCTCGTCCGGCACGACGCCGAAGATGGTGGACGTCGAGACCGACATCCGCCCCGTCGGGTACCTGGGGATGCTCTTCGAAGGCCTCGTCGGCGTGATGGCGCTCATCGCGGCCGCATCGCTCCACCCCGGCGACTACTTCGCCATCAACGTCGCGGACCCCACGGTGTTCGCCGCCCTGAACATCCCCATGGTGAACGTCGAACAGCTTGGGCGTGAGGTCGGCGAGAACGTCATCGGCCGCTCGGGCGGCGCGGTGTCACTGGCGCTGGGCATGGCGCAGATTTTCGCGAACATCCCCGGCATGAAGGCGCTGCTGTCCTACTGGTACCACTTCGCGATCATGTTCGAAGCGTTGTTCATCCTGACCACGATCGACTCCGGCACGCGCGTGGGCCGGTTCCTGCTGCAGGAAGCGGGCGGTCGCGTGTGGAAGCAGTGGGGCGACACCAACTGGATGCCGAGCGCGCTCATCTCCACGGGTCTGATGGTGCTCGGGTGGGGCTACTTCATCTGGACCGGAAGCATCACCACCATCTGGCCGCTGTTCGGTGTAGCGAATCAGCTTCTCGCGTCGGTGGCCCTCGCCGTCGGGACGACGATCATCATCAACCTCGGCCGCCAGAAGTATGCGTGGGTCACGTTGACCCCGCTCGTCTTCCTGGCGACGACAACGTTGACGGCTGGGTACATGAGCATCCGCGACAACTTCTGGCCGCTGACGCTCAGAGCGGATCCAGCCCTGCGGATTCAGGGCTACGTGGACTCGATCGCGACGGCCATCATGATGGTGTGCGCGATCGTGATCTTCGCGTCCGCTATCCGTCGGTGGATCAAGGTGCTGTCCGGCAAGTCTCCGGCGCTGGAGCTCGCCGAAGCCTAGCGCTGGAACTCGCCGAAGCCTGGCGTGGATTGTCGAGCGGTAGCCTCAGCCGTATCGCGGCGCGCCCGTGAGAAACCGGCGCGCCGCGCGCACGCGTCATCGACTTGGACTCCGCACCACGGCCTGGTACTATCCCCTTACCCTACCGGCCGCACCTGCCGATAAGCAATCGGAGCGCCTGACCCTCATGCACACACACGGTTTTCGTCTGTACGGGATCTGGCTGGTCCTGGTGGTGAGCGCCACCCCCGCCCTGGCACAGTTCCGGCCACGCCCGCTGGCTGACGCGCCGCTCGCGGAGCGGTACATCATCGAAGCACAGGGCGGCCTGTGGAACCCGGGGCCGGAGATGTCCATTACCAGCGAATCGCTTGGCATCCTCGGCACGAAGATCGACTTCAAGTCCGATCTCGGGCTCGCGCAGACCCGCTTCAAGGAATTTCGCGCGACGCTCCACCCCGCGCGCAAGCACAAGCTGCGCTTCCAGTACGTCCCGATCACCTACGAGCAATCCTCAACGCTCCGCCGGACCCTGGTGTTCAACGGCCAGCGTTACGACCTCGGCGTGCCCGTCAGGTCGGAGCTCGAGTGGAAGGCGTATCGCTTCTCCTACGAGTACGACTTCGTCTCGATGAGCCGAGGCTTCGGTGGCTTCGTCTTGGATCTCAAGCAAACGGACGTCACGGCTCGGCTGAGGAGCCCGTTGCTGGAGGAGTTCACGAAGCTTCAGGCCCCAATCCCCTCGATCGGCGGCATCGCGCGTATCTACTTGAGCCCGGCCGTTTCAGTAACAGGCGAGCTCTCGGGGATCAAGATTCCGAGGAACGAACAGTACGACTTCAACGGCCACTATGCCGACCTCGACATCTACGGGACGTTGAACGTCAACCGACACGTCGGTGCCCAGTTCGGCTACCGTTCGTTCGACGTCGAGGCGTTCATCAACGATGACTCCGGCGCGTTCACATTGAAGGGCATCTACTTCGGCTTCGTCGCGCGATACTGATCTCGCGCCACGCAGGCTGTTCAACGAACGGGCGCAGTGAGCTTGGCGAGCCGCCGGTCGGCCTCGGCCAGCGTTTCGTCCTTCTTGCAGAAGGTAAACCGCAGTTTCGTTCGGCCCGCGGTGGGATGACGATAGAAGCTGCTCCCGGGCACTGCGGCCACGCCCACGTCGCGCACCAGGTATCGCGCGAACTCGACATCGTCGGGGAATCCAAAGCCACCGATATCGGTCATGATGTAGTACGCGCCGCGCGGAACGTAACAGGTGAAGGAGTGTCGCCTCAGGATACCGAGGAGCGTGTCTCGCCGCCGCGTGTAGCTGTCCGCGAGCTGCGCGTAGTAGGAGTCGGGCACCTGTAAGGCGACAACGCCCGCTTCCTGCAGGGGCGCGGCCGCGCCGACTGTGAGAAAGTCGTGCACCTTCCGAATGGCCCCGGCCAACGTCGGCGGCGAGATTGCCCAACCAACCCGCCAACCGGTCACGCTGTAGGTTTTCGACAGGCTGTTGATCGTCACCGTGCGCTCGGCCATGCCGTCGAGCGCGGCGATCGGCACGTGGCGCCAGCCGTCGTACACGATGTGCTCGTAGATCTCGTCTGAGATCGCGACCACGTCCCACTTGGAGCACAGTCGCGCGATCGTTTCGAGCTCGCCTCGCGTGAACACCTTTCCCGTCGGATTGTTCGGGGTATTCAGGATGATGGCCTTTGTCCGCTCGTTGAACGCCGCGTCCAGCTCGTCGGCGTCGAACGTCCACTCGGGCCTGCCGAGGGACGGGTCGGGCTCGTGCAGCGTTACGTACCGCGGCGTCGCACCTGAGAGGATCGCGTCGGGCCCATAGTTCTCATAAAAGGGCTCGAAGATGATGACCTCGTCTCCTGGGTCGATGATCGCCATCATCGTGGCCATCATCGCTTCCGTCGCACCGCAGCACACGGTGACCTGTTCGTCAGCCGAGATCCGCACGCCGAAGCGACGCTCGAACTGCGCGGCAATCGCTTCCCGCAGGCGGCGTGTGCCCCACGTGACGGCGTACTGGTTCACATCGGCGCTAATGGCGGCGATGGCCGCTTCCTTGACGACATCGGGTGCGGGGAAATCGGGAAACCCCTGGGACAGATTGACGCCGCCGTGCTGCTGGTTCAGCCGCGTCATCTCCCGAATGACCGACTCGGTGAATTGGGTCGCCTTCTTCGAGCCGGTCAGCTTGGGCATGCGGACGGGACCTATCCGCGCGAGTGCCGACGAGCGGCGAGGGCCTGCGTCGAGGGCGTGGCCCGCACCCTTCGCGTGCGAGTCCTCAGCGTGGAGGTCGTCGTTCTCACGGCGGTGCTCGTGCGGACTCGCCGGGAGAGCGCCGAAGGCTTCGCGCGCACCTTAGGCGCGGGCCTCGCGGTGGCGCCGACATGGGACCGGCTGCGTTTCTTGACCGGCGGCCGTATAGACGTGGCAGCGGTGAGGGCACCGGCGGCGCGCTCGTCGACCAAGCGTCCGGATGGCGAATCGGCGACGAACACCGGCGTGGCCGGCGTGGCGCCATCGCCAGATCCGGACAACTGCAGCGGCGGCACCGACACGCCTCCATAGAGGCGACGGTAGTCATCCGCCGTCCCGAGAATACGCTTCACGTAGTTCTGTGTCTCGGGATACGGGATATCGTCGATGAACTCGTCGGTCGGCACGCCTGGCCGCTGGGCCAGCCACCTGCGCACTGCGCCCTCGCCGGCGTTGTAACCCGCCAGCGCCAGGTGCACGCGACCGAACTGTCGCATGAGCTCGGTGAGATACGTCGTCCCCATGCGAATGTTCGACTCCGGATCGGTCATCAGCTTGGCCGAGTACGCCAACCCGACCTTTCGCGCGTAGATGCGCGCGGTGGGCGGAATGAGCTGCATCAAGCCCACGGCGTTGGCTGATGACCGGACGTCGGGTACGAACGTGGACTCCTGGGCGACGAGCGCCGCCACCAAGTACGGATCGAGCCCCCCGGCAGCGGAGTACTTCTGAATCAGATCCCAGTAGGAGATCGGGAAGATGTGCGACAGCACTTCCGGCGGCAAGTACTCACCGCCAGCCGCCATGAACTGCGGATAGGCGCGTCGCATCGTCGAGATCGATCCGCGGAGCAGCGCGAACTGCTCGCGGCCGGTGGCGACCAGCCCTTGCTGGCGGTAGATCCACGCCGTCGTGGCCTGCACGGCCGCCGAGTCACCCCACACGCGCTGGATGAACTTGAGCTCGTTGAGGGCGTCCTGATAGAGCTCGACCTGCAGCAAGGCGCGCACGATGTCCGTGTTCGGTGGCGGCGGGACCGCCGGACCCGGGACCTCTCGGATGACACGCGGGGGCGGCACGCGCCCGTTGAGCTGCGCGACCGCCAGACGACCGTAGTACGAGTTCAGGTAATCCAGCGATGCCAGCGTGAACCGCGCGTCGGCGAGATCCGGCTGCTGGTTCGCGCGATGAGCGCGTCCCGACCAGAAGAGCCACGCCGGCCGATAGTCCGAGCGCGGGAAGTCCACCGCGGCATGGTCGAAGAGCTGTGCGGTCTCCGCGTAACGGCCCTGTCGATATGATCGCCAGCCGACCTTCCACACGGCGCGTTCGGTGAACGTGCCGCGCGGGTATCGCTGAATCATCTCGCGAAACACCGTGTCGGCGGCCGTCTCGTCATCCTGGCGGATGTACTGCGTCGCCAGGTGGCTGAGGGACTCTTGGGCCCACGGCGAATTCGCATGCTTGTCCACGATCGAGCGGACGTTCCGCAGATACGTGGCACTGTCACCAAGCGCGCGACTAGCCAGGGCCTCGAAGTACAGGGCCTCCGCCTGTCGAGCGCCCCTCTTCAACAGTCGGGTCGCGCCCTCTCGGGCAGTCCGATAGCGCTTCAAGTAGAAGTCCAACGCGGCCAGGCGAAGGTCGACGAGATCTTTGTCGTCACCCGTCGCAGCCACACTGAGCGCCTCGTACGCCGACTTCGCGGCGGGGTACTGCTTGGAAGCGTACAGCCGCTGCGCGCGACCCAACTCGAGGCGGAAGCGTTCCGTCCCCGGCATGATGCGTCCGAAGCTGGGGAACGTGTCCAAGCGGGCACGCGCGGCCGGGGCGTGCTCGCTCAACGGAAACTCGTAGTACACGCGAAGGTATGCCTCGACCGCGCGCTCCTTCTGCCCCACGGCCTCTGCGGTGCGTCCGAGACGCAGCAGCACATCATCGAGCGCGAGCGGCCGCTCCTTGCTCACACGCTCGTACACGGCTGCGGCCGCACCAGGGTCGCCGGCCGCCTCGAGCGTCTCGGCTTCGCCGAGCGCGCTCGCCTCGTGCAGGTAACCCACCAGCTGCCGTTGCTGGAGCAACCGGAAGGCCCTCAGCGCATCGGCGGTCTTGCCCATTCGCTGTTGGGCGCGCGCCGCATAGTAGAGCGCGTAGTGCCCCAGCACGCCATCCTGCACGGAGGCTTGTGAAAGCGTGGCCAGGGCCTGCGCGTCCTTGCCCGTCTGGAACAGAGTGATCCCGTTCACGAGGGCCGCCGGCGGACGGACCGTGCGTGCTCGATCGGGCGCCAGCCACAGGTGCCGTGCGTCAACCGACAGCCGCGGGTGCTCAGTCGGCGCCAACATCAGGACAGCCGCGGTCCCGGAGAGACCAACGGACGGGGACGCAGGCGTCGAATCCATGTGAGCGGTACCGCCGCCGCTCGATCGCTCGCCCGACACGGCAGCCTGCTGGGCGATCGCCGCGTGTGCCGCCAACAGGAACGCGAAGAACGCGAGGGGCCGGGCCAGGCGTGTCATCCTACAGCTCCGGCAGCAGTCGGCGCGGATAGCGTGGTGGGTGTGGACGTCGGTGCCTGCCGCAAGACGCCGCTCGCCTCGAGGCAGCGCGACGCGTGACGCGTCATCACCTCGAGCGCGGCAGGCCACGCGATCCCTTCGCATGGCTGATCCGCTGGTCGTGCCTCCGGGCCCTGGTCCGCATACAGCACGGCGACGACGCGACCTTGAATGACGATCGGCACGCCGATCGCTCGCCGACCGAGCGGCTCCTCCGCAAAAGCTGGTGCGGGAATCCGCACGGGCCCGTGCGTCGACGCCGCAGTGCCGCTGCGAACAGCCTCTTCGACAACGCCGGCGCCGAGGATGGCTTCGCGGAACTCGGTGAGTTTGTCGGTCCGCGCGCCAAAGCCAACGAACTTCCAACCCTGCAGCTCATGGCCGTGCACGATCAGGATGGCGGCACGGGCGGCCTCTCGCGTCGCGTACTCAAGCAGGATTTCGAGCACGTCCGGGACGGTGCGACCCGTTTCGAGGTATCGGATGGCCTCCACCAGGCGCTCACTCCTCGCCAGCCCGCGAGCTGCGGCTTCCGCTGTCGCGGCTTGCTGTCCTTCGAGGGCGCCGTGTTGGCGTCCAGTCTCCCAGCCGTCCGCGCGTCCAGCGTCGAATCCTTCGTCGTACGCGTCCTGTCGTGAACGCTCGTGGCCTACGGCGGTGGCGCTCGCCGCAGTGGCCACGCGGAGGTCCGCTGCCGCACGCGCCGTCTGTTCAGCTTGCTCGAGAATGACGCAGCGCTCGTAGACCAACGCGCTACTCAACCGCTGCTCGACCGTCTTGACCTCACGGGCCAGCACATCCTCGATCGAGCGGCGAAGAGTCTCCAGCGTGGCGCGCAGCGATTCGTCGAGGCTCATCGTTCCTGCGGTCGGTGACGGTCGGCTCGGGCGTTGGCGTTCAGCCACGCCGCACCGCTCAGCCCCATCCGCTCCCCCGTCTAGCTCTATCGGCTGTGATCGGTGTGACGGGCAGGGCGCAGGCGCTTCGCCACTCCCCCCACCCCCGGACCTTCTGATATTATGCGGGCCACTCGGAGGACAAGTCAAGGACGCAAGTGGTACAAGTGCAAACGGTACAGTAGCTTGCGTAGCATGCGTGCGGACAACCCAAGTAATAGTCGTCGATAGGGCGCGCGGAAGTGTGCAGATCCTGATCGCGCGGAATCGGCGGCTCGGAAATGCGCGGTGCGCAACGCTAGAAGCTCACCCGTGTGCCGACGATCACGGTTCTGGGAGCGCCAGGGGCCAAGAAAGTGCCCTGCTGGACGGGGAACTCGCCACCGACCGCGGGGAACTGACGGGCGACGAACGTACCTGCAGGGGTGAACGCCACCGACCCGAGCTGCGCGGCCGATGCGTACTCGGCGCCGAGCAGGTTGTTGACCTGGACGAACAGCTGCATCCACGGCGTGAATCGGTAGCGCACCGACAGGTTGCTCACCACATAGCCGTCGGCCGAGCCGGGACCGAGGTAGAAGAGCCCATCGGGCTCGTGCTCACCGTTCTCGTTGCCGCGTGCGAACGAGCTCGACGCGCCGATCACGTTGAAGTCGATCGAGAGCGCCGGCGTCGGCTGCCAATCCGCGAAGACCTTGAGGGTGTGGCTGGGCATCAACGGAATCCGGTCACCGGGTCCCACCTCGATCGTGCTCTCGAGGCCTGCCCGACCGGCTTCGGCGTTCTCGTTGCTGCTGTTACCCGACCCGTTGACGACTTCATGGCTCTGAAACGTCGCCGAGAGCCAGTTGTAACCCGCGCCGAAGGCCACATCACCCACGCGGCTCTGCACGCCGAGCTCGAGACCGAGCCGACGCGTGCGCCCGAAGTTCTTGAAGTAGCCGAAACCGGTTGCCTCGGACGCGACGAACAGGATGTCGTTCCGATTCTCTGCTTGGAAGAACCCCGCGTTCCACTGCGTGCGCCGGTGCCAGCGCCCGCGGACACCGGCCTCGACAGTCCGCGTCACGACCTGCTCGAGTGGCGGATCACCGGCCATCGCGTTCGGCAGCTTGCATGGCTGCTCAGGGTCTGCGCAGCCCAGCTCGATCGATGTCGCCGCGCGACTGCCTTCGCTGTAGCCCGCGTAGAGATCGATCGAGGGCCGAACGTTGTAGGTCACGCCGGCCGCAGGATTGAATCGCGAGAACACGTGATCCCCATCGAGCGATCCCGCTTCCCCACCCGGGCGGATCCGATCGCGGTTTTCGAGCCGCGTCCGATTGAAACGACCCGACACGGTGAGGTGCCACACATCGTTCAGCGTGAGCGTATCGAGGGCATAAACGCTCCACGTCCGCTGCACGCCGTCGAGCCTGACACGCGAATCGAAGGGCTCGCCGTCGACGTCCCCGGCGTTCTCGCCGTCGGCGAAGACGCCCGTGCCCTGGATGCTTCGATCCGGCAACAGGTAGCCGAGCTCGGAGGACTGCAGGAAGTCCATGCGGCTCCGGTCGATCGCGGCGCCGAACACGACCTGGTGCTTTGCGGTCCGCCCCGTCTGCTCCCAGTTGGCCTGCCCCGTGAGACCGGCCGTGTTCTGATGCGCCTGCCCACGGTTGATCAACCCGTTGCACTGCTCTCCGGGCTCATCTTGGAGGAGGATGTTGCCAATACAGCGCAGGAATGGAAACGGCATGGTCGCGGCGCTCGCACCACTCACCGGCACAGTGGTGTACCCGGCAGCGATGAGCGCAGCACGTTCCGCAGCGCTCGGCTGATACACCGACTGATCGAGCGAGCCTTCGTTGGAGTCGCCGTTGAACGTGTGCGTCCGGATGTGCCGGACGTAGCCGCTGCCGGTGAAGCCGAGGCGATCGGACCACGCGCGACGAAAGATCGCATTGACCCATGTCGATCGGTTGTCGGTCTCATCAGGCTTCGTGTAGACGCTGCGGTAATCGCGCTCGAGCAATCGCTCCTCTTGAAGCCCATTCCCATTCAGCGCGTTGTCCGCGTGGGCCGCTGACACGGTCAGCGTGGTGCGCGCGTGCTGCCAGCCGATCTTGCCGAACAGTTGCCTCACGTCTGACGGGGATGCCTCGCGCCAGCCGTCCTCGGCGAACAGATTTCCGGTGGCGTACCAATGCAGCGACCCGTCGCCACGCGAGGCCCCGTGCTCGAACTCGACAGCCCGCCGTACGAACTGCCCGTAGAGGGCCTGGACCGACGTCCCTTTGTGGCTCAAGCCGTCCTTGGTCTGGAGCACCAACGAACCGCCGAGCGTGTTGAGCCCGAAAAGCGGGTTCGATCCGGGCATCACCGCCGAGGAGGCGATCGCCGCTCGCGAAATGAGATCCCAACTGACCACCTCGCCGAACGGCTGATTCATGCGGACGCCGTCCATGTACACCGACAGGCCCTGCGGAGTCCCCAACAGCGGTGAGGCGGTGTAGCCGCGGTAGTTGACGTCTGCCTGATACGGGTTTCCCTGGATGTCGTTGATATGAACCGCGGTGGCGCGGCGATTGAGGAAGTCCGCGAGGTTCAACGCGCCGCTGGCATCAAGGTCGCGATCGGAGGCGGTCTGAATCGGCGCGGGGAGCTGCTCCGCCGTGACCGTCAGTCCTGGGATCGGCGTGGTACCCACGACGTCGACCTCTTCTTCGAAGGTGGGCGTTCCCTGAGGCGGCGGGGTCTGCGGCGGCTGCGCGGTTGCGTGGCCGACCCACACCAGCAGCACGCCGGCACAGACCATCCCTCTCCAACGGATCGAATCCAACACCAAGCTGTCTCCTGTGCGCCATTGCCTCGGTGCCCCTCGGCCGCACGCTGGCTCGCAGGCGTACATCCCCGCGGCCGACGCGCCGTTCACGCTCTTTTTTCGGCGGCGCCTCGTGGGTCAGCCGGCGGGCGCTCGCGTATAGAATGCGCGGACGCATGTCCGCTCGGGAACCGTTCGTGACGCCGTTCGTGTTGCCAGCCCCACTCGATGTGCCGGCCGAGGGGTCGTGCCACGCCGAGGCCCAGGTCCTGGCTCTGTTCGATGACTATCAGCGCCCGCTCCAACGGTACCTCATCTCGCTCGGCCTCGGCCCGGACGCGGCCGAAGACGTCGTCCAGGACGTGTTCGTGGCGCTGTTTCAGCACCTGCAGCGCGGGCAGTCCAGTCACAATCTGCCCGGCTGGCTCTTCAAAGTGGCGTACAACCTCGGTCTGAAGCATCGGCGGGCACACCGGCGCCGCTGGTGGTTTCAGGGCACGTCGGCGACGTCCGGATCCGACCCGATCGATTCAACCGCCGATCCTGAAACACAACTGGCGGAAGCAGAGCAGCGCCTCCGCTGGCAAGGAGTTCTCCGGGCCTTGCCGGAGCGCGATCGCCGGTGTGTGCTCCTCCGTGCGGAAGGCCACACGTATCGTGCGATTGCGGCGCTTCTGAACGTGTCGCTCGGAACGGTCGCGAAGTCGATGGCGCGCGCGCTGGACCGATTCGGGCGAGCCGATCAACGGTGACGCAGATGTTCAACGCTCCTCTCTCACTCGACCGCAGGCGCCATGTTCAGGACGCGGAGCTCCTGCGATTCGGTGTCGAGCCCGGCACCTCGCGGACGGATGCGGCGATCGCTTTGCACGTGGCGACGTGCGCCCGGTGCCAGCGCCGTCTGCAGGCGCTCGTAGACGCCGACCGTCGACTGCAGGCCTTCGACGCGCAGGACGACTGGATCTCGAACGCGCGACGTGTGCGCGCGCGCGCCCAGCTCCAGGCCCGCCTCGCGGCGTACCCCACGGGCTGGCCGGCCGGTCGGCCCAGGCCCCTTCATCTCGCGGTCGGTGCCGCGCTCGGTGGGCTCATCGTGGCCGTCGGCCTGACCGTCGGGACGACGTGGACCGCGCGCTCCGACGCGCCACGCGTGCCAGAAGTGGCGGCACCAGTCCGGCTCGCTCGTGCGCTGCCGATCCGCACGCTCACTCCGGGCGCGACGGTCGCGGTCCCGGTCGACGAGCTCTGCCGTCTGCAAATGCGGGAGCCGGAGCCGATTCCCACCTCGGTGCGCGCGGCGGTCCTACGCGCGTACGGGATGGAGGCGGCGCCCGACCACGAGTACGAGCTCGACTTCCTCATTACGCCAGCGCTCGGCGGATCTCCAGATCCGCGCAATCTGTGGCCCGAGCCGTACCACTCGCCCGTGTGGAACGCGTCAGTGAAGGACGAACTGGAGATCCTGCTGCCGCGGCTCGTCTGCGCTGGTCAGATCGACCTCGAGACCGCGCAACGCGACATCGCGATCGACTGGATCGCGGCGTACAAGAAGTACTTCAAGACCGATCGGCCGCTTCGTCGAGGCTAGTCGAGACTCCCCGATTGCGGTCCACCCTCTGCTCTAGCACGCTCAATGCGACCACAGCCGTCAGGTTCGTCGACGACTTCATCGCGCCTCGAAGACCAGTGACATCGGCAAAGCCGACGTTCTCGTGTCGCGTTTGAACCAACTCGTCAGGGCTGAGGGCACTGAGATCGGGTAGGACCTTGGCACCGGGCGGAGGCTGAACGGCTTCGCCTCTGCGAGTGGGGCAAGCCGAACCAAGCCCCTTGGCGACCCGACGAACTGCGCTAGGGCGCGAGACTCGACCTCACGGCTACTGCGCCAGAGTTATCGGTCGGCCGGTGATGCGTTCACGACTCACGTCCGGGGACGGCTGTTTCGGCTTGATCTCCACGGTCATCGTCTCGCCCTCCCATCGGGTCACCAGCGGATTCTTGCGCAGATGGCCGAACAGGTACTCCTCGACGAAGGGCGTGCAGCGATAGTGCAAGACCTGCATGTTGGGCTCAACGCGACGGTAGATCGGCATCGAGATCTTCCAGGGTCTGGTGAACACCTTCGGGTCTTCGATCGTCGCCTCGTAGTTGATCAGATCCGGCGACGTGAGGGCATAGCGCTCGGTGACCTTCATCGCGTCGCTGTGGAAGTTGCCCGCCCGATCGAACCACGGTTCGGCGGTGAGATCCGTCACCTCGATCACCAGTGTGTCCCCCTCCCACTTGCCGACCGAATGGCCCATCCACTGCGGCACCGGCGGTGGCTCCACAGTGTCGAAGTGGATCACGCGCGCGGCGTTCGAGAACGCGAAGAACATGTGGATTTCGTTGCTGCTCTGCACGATCTGATAGGGATAGGGCATGTACATCGCCCGCGGTACACCCGGCAGCTGGCATTTCAGCTCTGGATCCCAATCCAGCCAGTACGCGGCGTTCTCGCGCTTCCGTGCGAGCGCCTCCGGCGTGTAGGGAATCTGGCCGTCACCGTCCACCACACCCAGCGACCCTGGCACACCTCCCGCCGCGCCAAACGGGAGCGACGGTGCAGCGGGCACTTGCGCAAACTCGTACGGATACACGCCCGGCTGCATCACCGCGCCGGCCCGCGCTTCGTGCGCCTGGAGATCCCAATGCGCCTCGTTGTTGGTCTGCCAGATCCCGCTGAAGTTCGGCCGATCCCCGATTCGCGGCATGCGCGCCACTGGCGTGCCTTGGTCGCTGGACCGTTCGGGCATCACGAACATGGCCGCGGCGGCAGCGACCAACGCCCCAACCAGCGCGCCTCCGATGAATCCACTTCGCATGTGACCTTCTATCGCGGATCGTTGATTCCCGTCCCGAGTGATTCGGAGTTCGAGGAGATATCGAGCGACGCAGGATGCGGCCCGCGACGTGCGGCGAATGCGCGCTCGGCCGCACGCGCACCTGCAAGGAGCCCGACCATGCCCTGGTTGCCCTCGTGGCACCGTGGCTCGTAATAGACGCGGTTCAGTTTGCTATCCTGCCGTATCAGCTCTTGCCGAGCCATCCACGGGGCCGTCCACGTCGTCTTGTCTTCGACGGTGACTCGGTAGTCGAGCGTCTTGTCGTCGCGACGCGTCCATCGCTCGACCAGGTGCAGGCTCTCGCGAGAATTCTGGAACTCCATGTAGGGCTCGAAGTTCGTCACATCAACCACCAACGTGTGGCCTTCCCAGCGCCCACGCGAATCCCCAAAGGGCTCGCGTACATGTGGGGCGAGGTGCGGCCGGTCGGTCACCTGAATCGTGCGGTGGAAGCCCTGTCCCTGACCGATGTCGTAGTAGATGGAGATGACGCCCGGCGATTGGACGATGCGCCAGAAGCCGTCGAAGGCGGGCAGTTGAGCGCCCATGCAGCGTTCACCCAGGTTGCGATCCTCCGGACCGTCGGCGCGGTTCAAGTTGATCATCGAGTAGGACGGCGGTCGCTTGTTCAATTTGGGAGACGGAGGACCGTAGGTGCCGTCGGTGCAGTCGCCCCGCTTCTCTTTACACGTGTCCGTGTGCTGCTTGAGCGCCATCGCGTACGCGCGCATAGCCGTCCGCCGCTGCTGCACTTCCGGCTTGAGCGGCGGAAGGCGGCCGTCAGGCGGGTCGACGATGAGCGAGGTAAACCGGCCCGTTGGCCGCACCGAGACGAACACCCCGTCGTAGGCGCCGGCCACATCCGCCACGGTTCCGCGCTCCGCGCGAGGGCGTACTTCAGCGCCGAGGCGTCGGCGATCCAATTCCGCCACTTCTTCGTCGGTGAACAGCTCGCGGTTGCCCAACTCCGAAGCCCGCTGCAAGTTGACGTCGAACGGGTCGGTCCACACGCCCTGCAAGTCGGGCTCGCCCCAGGGTGTAACCGCCCCAGCGGGTGTCGTCTGTCCGAACAAGCCCCGCGACCACGAGCCACCGGCGGCCAACAAAATCAGGACTGCAGTCCACGCGAGTGTGTAGCGGAGCATGGTCAACCTCCTGCGACGTGCTGACTATCCTCGTTCGAGAAGGCCACGTCAAGCGTTCGGGCCACCCGACCATCGGGTCTGACTCGTGAATGCTGGTCAGCGCGAAGAAACCGCGGAACGGTTTGGATATTGCGCGTCCGGTATAATTGCTGGCCTCGGGAGCGCCCTCATCAATGCCATCGCAGGCGAGCGCGATTTCGGCGAAACAGCGCCGGTCCAGGAAGCCAGTCGCGGTCGAGGTCCCGGTCCGCCGGATCGGGGTGACGGCAGCATGGGCCCTCGCGCTGCCGCTCGCCTCCGCGGTGCTGGTCGCCGCGGCGACGCTGCTGCCGCGTTTCCCCGATGCCGATGCGGCTCGCTGGGGCTGCCTGGGAGCGGCCGGTGCTCTATTGATCGGCAGTCTGGGGTTGTTCGTCGACGCCACACGGCGTCAACGGATCTTCTCGATCGAAGTGAGTCTGCGGAAGCAGCACTACGTTCAGGCGTGCGCGCACCTGACGATCTACTGGTACTGGGGGAGCTACTGGGAGGGCGTGCCCGACGCGGCTCCGCTGATCGCCGCCCAGCTCGCGTTCGCCTACGGAATCGATGCCCTGTTCAGTTGGTCCAGGCGTGAGAGCTACACGCTCGGGTTCGGACCGTTTCCAATCATCTTCAGCACGAACCTCTTTCTTTGGTTCAAGCCGGATTGGTTCTACCTGCAGTTCCTGATGGTGACGCTCGGCTTCTTCGCGCGCGAGTTCATTCGCTGGGAGAAAGATGGACGCCGTGTCCACATCTTCAATCCTTCCTCGTTTCCACTCAGCGTGTTCTCGATCGGGCTGATCCTGACCGGCACCACCAACCTGACGTGGGGCCAGGAGATTGCCAGCACACAGCTGTACCCGCCGCATCTGTATCTGTTGATCTTCCTGGCCAGTCTGCCGGGGCAGTTGTTGTTCGGGGTTGCGCGGATGACGGTCTCGGCGGTGGTGACGACGTACCTGCTGATGTGGCTTCACTTCCTCGCGACCGGGATGCACGTCTTCGAGTCGCCAACGATTCCGATTGCCGTGTTCCTCGGCATGCACCTGCTCTTCACCGATCCGTCGACGTCTCCCCGGACCGAGCTGGGTCGAATCGTGTTCGGCATGCTGTACGGCACCAGCGTCGTGGGACTCTACGTCGTGCTCGAGCGTCTCGGCGTGCCGACCTTCTACGACAAGCTGCTGCCGGTGCCGATTCTGAATCTCATGGTGCTGGCAATCGACCGGGCGGTGCGGTCCGAGGCCCTGAAGCGGTTCGATCCGGGGGCCGTCGCCGCCGCGTTGTCGCCTGGCGCTCGAAATGTCGCGTACACGGCGCTTTGGGCCACGGTGTTCGTGGTGTCGTATCTGGTGACCACGAACGCGACCACGTTGGCGCGCGCTGATGCCCTGCTGGCCGATGGACGCCTCGACGAGGCCATGGGGCACTACCGCGATCTCGTCGCGCGCGACCCGTCTCGATTCGAAGCTCACAACAAGTTGGGTTACATGTTGATGCGGACCGGACGGCCACAGGAGTCGCTGACGGTGCTTCGGCGTGCGCTCGAGCTCGCGCCGAAGAACGCGGAGGCGCACAACAATCTCGGTCTGGCGCTGATGCAGGTGGGGCAGGCTCAAGGGGCGGTCGAATCGCTGCGGAGTGCCACGACGCTGAACCCGGAGTACTTGGAAGCCCGTTATAACCTGGGGCACGCTCTGCTGGCCGCGGCACAGCCAGCCGCGGCCGCGGAGCAGTTTCGCGAGGCACTCCGAATCCGCCCTGACTGGACTCCCGCTCTGGGGTCCCTCGCCTGGCTGCAAGCGACGGACGCTGGAGGCATCCGCAACCCCGACGATGCGATCCAGCTGGCCACGCGAGCGGCCGACCTGACCGGTCGCCACGATGCCCAGGTGCTCGACGTGCTCGCTGCGGCATACGCTGCGGCGGGGCGGTTCCAAGAGGCGACCGCGACGGCCGAGCTCGCCTCTCGCCTCGCGGCACAGTCAACGCCAGACCTCGCTCAACAGATTGCCGAACGCCTCAAGCTCTATCGAGCCGGGCAGCCCCTTGTGGCTGGCCGCTGACGCACGTCCTATCCCGAATCGAAGATCAGGACTCGCGTCGATCGGCCGTCAACGGAGGCGATTGAGCAACGCCTGGAATCGAGGGAGGCTCCTCAGCTGGCTCCAGTCGGGCTCGTTGATGATCCAGGCCAGGTTAGTCACCGCCCGGTCGAGCGCCTGCTCAAGCGTGTCCAGCGCCTGGTCGTCGGAATGCCTCTCGACGTGACGCATGCCGACAGCGACGGTCGCCTCGTACGACGCTCGGGCGCGTTCGGGCTGACTGAGCCCGTCGTAAGTCAGAGCTAGGAGAGCCGGTCTGCTCAAAACCGCTCGAAACGGACTCGCTGCTGCTACGACACCTGACCGCTCGGCGGGAGGGGATGCGGCACTGGTCGATGCCGCAAGGTCGAGTTGATCAACTCGGGCCATAGCCACGAGGAATCGGCTCGTCGAGCGCGTCCCACTGATACTCGCGTTGGATCATCCCAAGCAGCTCGTTCAGCACGGCCCCGCCATTGTCGCCGTTGGTCATGATCACCGCGCCGTAGCCCCTGGCGCGGTGCGCCACGAGGTGACACTGGAAGCCCCAGTTGCTGCCGCCATGCACGAAGTACCAACCCTCGCCCTGTTAGCCGACGGCGTAGGGACCGACGCCGACCGGCGTCACCATCTCGCGTGCCATCGCCGGGGCCAGCACCCGTTCGGATCGTCCCTGGATGGCGAGCTGGACCTCGATCGCGAACCTCGCGAGATCGGTGGCGGTCGTCCACAGTCCCGCCGCGGCCTGCTCGGGATACACGTGAAACGGCGCTGCACTGCGGGCGCCTGTTCGGTCATGCGCGCGGGCGGCGCGCGCCGCCTGTCGGGGCGACAGCGGCTGATCGAACGTGCTGTTCGTCATCCCGAGCGGGACCAGCACCGTCTCGCGGGCCAGCGGCGCGAACGGCCTGCCGGTGGCATCCGTGAGCGCCAGCTGCTGGATCATCACGCCACCCCCAGAGTATTCGTAGCCCGTCATCGGCGGCCGCTCCAGGCGGACGGCCCGCAGAGTCGACGGCGTCTGACCGTCCAGGATCTGCGGCACCGTCGGCAGCGTCGCGCCTGGGTCGTAGCCCGGAAAGCCGAAGGCATCACCGGTACCAGCGGTGTGGCTCATCAGCGTCCGCGGCGTGACGTTGAGCGCAGAGCCGCGGCCCGGCAGGGCCGGCAGTTTCCAGGTCTTAAGGATGGTGTTGACGTCTTGGTCGAGACCGAACCGGCGATCCTGCGCGGCCTTCAGCGACACCATGGCCGCCACCGGTTTGCTGATCGACGCGGCCTGAAACATGGTGTCCCTTGTCACGGGTGCCCCGGTCTCCACATCGGCGACGCCGTAGGCTTCGGCGAGGACGATCGTGAAAGCCTTGATCACCGCGATGCTGACGCCTGGTACGCGGAAACGTGTGAGGATCGCTTCCACGGTGGCCCGGTCCGAGACGCGGCCCGCGCTCGTGAGGCGCAGGTCACGCCGGGCCACGAACTGAAAGGGCGGCGGCCCGAAATTCGCCGCGCGGAAGAGGATTTCGTCGCCCGACATCTGGCCGGTCAGGATGCCGTCTGGACCCGGACGGCCGGGAAGCGAGACGTTCAGGGTCACCGCATGGCCTTCGACGCGGCCGGCCACCGCCAGACCGTTGAACGCGCCCGTCACCGCGTCACCCTGGGTCTCGAGTCTCAAGAAGATGTCCTGGGTCCCGCCCCCGGGCGTCACCACAACGGCGCGCCAGCGGCCGGCAACACCGGATGGTATCTGCGCGGACATCGGCACGAGTGCCAGCAGAAGGCAGAGCACAGCCGCGATCAGCTTGGTCGTCGGTCTCATCGTCCATCCTCCGGCCGTATTTAGACGTAGATCTATTGTTTGCTCAAGCCGTCGAAAGTGCCCACCTCGCGCCAGAAGCCCAGCCGTCGGCGTCATTGAGATGCCGTCCGCGAGGCCTACCGATCGTGGCAGGTCGTCTGCGGCGTGTCGCGCCGCGCTCGATCGACGGACCGTCCTCCGGCATGATGGTGACGAGGTGAGCAGGTGCGGTTCCGCGGTTCGCGGCAAGGAAAACACCCACAGGTCGAGGCTTTCCGTGACTGGGTCCGACGTGTTGTTCACGAGCGTCATGTCCGTCCTCATCGTCGGTGGCGTCGGCTGCGGCGTCACAGTACCTCGGGTACTTCAGCCTGATGGCGAAACGAGACACGGCCGGCCGATGGCGGATCAGCAGCGAGGTGCCACGCTTTCCGGTCGCGGGTGCTACCGGACCAGTCACGACCGGCGACAACCTCGTGCGTCATCTCGATGCCGCGGGCATCGCACGCGCCGTGGTGCTCTCCGAGTCGTTCTGGGCAGACGGATCCGCGCTGTACGTCCCACGCCCGTATGCGTCGGTGGTCGCGGAGAACGATTGGACAGCCGCCAAAACGACACGCGATCCGGACCGGCTGGTGGCCTTCTGCAGTTTCAATCCGGTGGCCGATCACGCCCTGCGCGAACTGGAACGCTGCGCCAGCAAACGCGCCTTTCGCGGGCTGAAATTCAGCTTCGCGATGTCGGGCGTTGATCTGCAGAACACGGCGCACGTCGACCGGATCCGCACCGTCTTCTCCGCGGCGAATCGACATCGCTTGCCGATCGTCGTTCATCTGCGGAGCGGACCGGACTACACGCCCGATCACATTGTGACGTTTCTCGATCAGGTCATGAGCGCGGCACCGGACATTGCGGTGCAGATCGCCCATCTGTGGGGCGGAGAGGCCTTCTCTTCATCCGTGCTTGGCGTACTGGCAGAGGCCTGTGCGAAGGGCCTTATCCGCACGCCGAATTGGACGAGCACCTCGGCCGAGTCGTTGACGCTGCAGCTTCGAGCTTGAGTTGCCGATTCCGACGAGGAGATCCCTGGCGCACGGTTGAGGTGATACTCCCGGTACGTCGCGCAGCGTAGATCTGGCGGCTTGGGCTACGGGTCGCTGTTCCGTCTTCGACTACTCCAAGCCCAGCACCTGGATCCGCCCGAACTGGCGGAAGTGATGGTCGAAGGTGAACGCGCGCGACATGCGCCGGGCGTCGAGCACTGCAAAGGAAATCGCGTCGCACAAGGTCCAGTCCTTGTCGACATGACGCGCCAAAATGTCCTTCGCTCGTTGCTCCTCGGCGGGTAGCACCGTCACCACCGGCAACTGACCGGCGAGCAGCCACTGCCGTGCCACGGTCCGGCCAAGCTTACGGAGGAGCAACGCGTGCGTTTCGGCTTCGATGTAGTTCGTGATGAAGCAGGGGCGCCGTTCGACGGCGATCTGGCGGGCGATCTCGACCGCGCGGACGTGATCGGCGTCGTGAGCATCGACGAGCGCGAGGATCGCGCTCGAGTCCCACAACACGCCCCGTGTCATTCGTCGAGGATGGCGTGTTTGTCGCGGGCGCCGGGAAGGTTCCCGCCGCCTCGGCCCGCGCCAACGAGCCGGAAGATGGGGTGATCCTCGGTCAGCGGCGGAATCGCGGACGCGGCAGGGCTACGACGTAGGCGCCTGCGCGCGGCGTCGGCCGGCACCAATCGACGACCCGCCCGCCGCACGCTGGGGATTTCGCCGCGTTGAATCAGCCGCCAGACGGTGGAACGGGAGACGCCGAGCGCCCGGCCGGCCTCTTCAACGGTCATGAGTTCCTGAGGCACGAGTCAATCGTATCACCGATCGTCTCAGCGTCTCAGGGTCTCATTCCACTGGACACACCGGCAGCTTCCTGGAATCGTCCTCAGCCATGGAGGTATTGGGGAGACGGAGGCTGACTCTGCGATATCAGTCTATTGAGTCAGTATGTGATGGAGGGATTGGTGGAGGCGGCGGGAGTCGAACCCGCGTCCGAAGGCACGTCCTCGAAGGACTCTACATGCGTATCCGCTTCTGAAGTCTCGCCCCTGGCGTGAGGAAGCGGCGAAAAACCGCCAGGCGCCAGACCCGGGAACTTCTCACGATCGGATGCCGAGCCTCCATCCGATCACCAGCCTGCTTAATGACGTCTGACCCCCGACCACCAGGCGAGGTCAGGGCAGACGCTCATGGCCGATTAGGCCGCGAGAGCGTACTGAGTATCCGCAGTTAACGGATGTTCCATCAGATTAACGAGTTAATGGTGCTCGGCATGCATCCCGCGAGTCTTTACCCCCGTCGAAACCGTATCGCCCCCTCGAGGTGAAACCGACGCGCGACGAGCGTGCGAAACGCTCACTGCCATTGTACGGCCGCGGAACTCTGCTGTCCATGGGCTTCGCCGCATCGCCGGCGCCCGCGCCGCAGGCGGACGGCGAGAGTCAGTCCCTCTTCATCGTGGCGAGCTTCTCCATCGGCTGCTTCAAGGACCTCCCCTGGCGTGGCATATCCGCCCACACGTCGCCGACGCTCGCGACGCGCTCGAGCAGGTTTCGTATCGTGAAGGTGCCCGGCCCAACGTCGCCGCGCTCTATTTCGGTCCACGTGCAGGGTGCCGATACGGGCGCGCCCCGCTTGGCTCGGACGGTATAGGCGGCGGCGTACGTCGAGTGATAGCCGTTCCGTCCGGTGTCCACATAGATGCGCCCAGGCCGATCGACCTTGCTGAACTCTTGCGTGAGAGCATCCGGTGCGAGGCTGATGAATACGCGTCCGACCGCGTCAGTGAAACGCGCCGCCTGCCCCATCGACGTCTCCCCATCGAGCGGGACAACGATGTGAAAGCCCTTGGAGCCGGTGGTCTTGACCCACGACGGCAGTGTCAGTTCTTCCAGCAGATCGCGAAGTCCGAGCGCTGCGGCGCGAACCGCGTTCACGTCATCGGTCGAGGGATCGAGATCGAAGACACAGATGTCGGAGTACCTGAGACTCGACACGCGCGAGGTCCAGACGTGATGCGTGATGGTGTTCTGGTTGGCGGTCTAGAGCAGCGACCGTAGGTCGGTGACGACAGGATGGTGGACGACGCCGTCCTTCTTCGGGACGTCGACGCGCTCCAGCCAGTCGGGGCAGCCCCTCGACACGTCCTTCTGCCAGAAGCCCTTCTTTCCGATGCCCGAAGGGTACCGCTCCAGGGTCAGGGGCCGGCCGCGGAGGTGAGGCAACATGACCGTCGCGATTGCCTCGTAGTACTCCGCGAGATCGCCTTTCGTGATGCCATCCTCGGGAAAGAGCACCTTCTCGGGATGCGTGATCACAGCCGCTCCCGGAGGACATCTCGCGGCTGCTTGTCGGTTCGGACGGCAAGCAGCCTGGGATGCCGGAGCTTGCCGTGCACGGTCCACTCGACGAAGCCCACCTGCACGACGATGACGGGGCGAACCCAGTGTCCGCGCCGCGGCAGGCCTGTCGCCTTCGTGAACGGCGGCGTGTCGACAGCAAGCGCGTCGAGCCGCCGTCGCAGATCGAGAAGGAGCGCGGCGTCGAAGCCCGTGCCGATCTTGCCGGCAAAGACGAAGTCGCTGCCGTCGTAATACCCCACGAGCAATGCGCCCAGGCCGACACGCGCGCCCTTCGGCTCGGTGAAGCCGCCGACCACGAGCTCTTGCGAGGCTTCGATCTTCATCTTCAGCCAGTGCTTCGAGCGCTTGTGCTCATACGGCGAGCCGCACCGCTTCGCAATCACGCCCTCCCATCGCTCGCGTCTGGCGCGCTCCCACGGCTCTGAATCCTCGACGCGCTCGACGCGCCGCATCGGGTCTTCAAATGGCAGCGACCGCAGGAGCGCATGGCGTTCTTCCAAGGGCAACATGGTCACGTCGCGCCCGTTCATCCACATGATGTCGAACACGTGATAGTCGCTCTGACCATCCCACGTCACTTCACCATCGAGGATTGCATCGTTCACCGGGAGGCGACCGACGGCCGCGGCGACCGCCGGCATGTGCTGCGGAAGCCGGTTGCGCGAGAAGAGCTGGACGTCGACGCCGCGTTTGTGCGCGATCAGCCGGATGCCATCGAACTTGCGCTCGAAGAGCCAGTCGTTGCCCGCAAAACGCTCCTGCGTGAGCGTCGCCGCCATGGGCTCGAGCCAGTCGGGCATCGCTTGGACGGGAGTCATGGCCTGTTGTCTCCAGGAAGCTCCATCATGCAAATGGGGCGTACCGGGTCAGTGGCAAGCCGCTGCCGGGACGGACTCCACCCGTCGACTCATCAGGCCGTCAGCGCGCATCCGCGCCCGGCATGTCATCTGCCGACGTCACTCTGAGTTGCTCTTGGTGGACGGCGTACATGCACGTGTGAGGACGTGGTAGTCTGTCTGCCACCTCGCGCATGAGTCACCTCAGGTTGTTCAAGGGAACGCCAGCCACCAGAGAGTTCTACGATTCGGTCGGGTGGTTACGGCGGGAAGGCATCCTCGTCGATACCGCGACGTTCACGAGCAGGGATCCAGGTTCCATTCTCGTGAGCCTCGCGCGGCGACGAAGGCAGCTCATCAGCGAGGCGATTGGAGGGCCGGGGATGAACCTCGTCGAGTGTGGGTGCGGGGGCACGCCGGCGACCTTCCTCGCCGACTTGTGCCGCCGCTACACCGCTGTCGACTTCTCTTCGACCGGTCTGGCCGAAGCGGCGGCCGCGCTGCAGGCCACGGGTGTGCCGTTCGAGACAGTCGAGGCCGACATGACGCGGCTGCCGTTCGGTGACGGCGAATACGACGCCGCCTACTCCGCGCACGCCATCTATCACATCGACACCCCAGAGGGACAGTCTGCGGCCTTCTCAGAGGTGATGCGGGTCGTGCGACCCGGCGGGCGTGCAGTCTTGGCGTTGGCCAATCCTTTTCCGATCGCCTTCCCGGCGAGACTCTTCCGTCGAGCCGCGGCGATGACGCCGGTTCTCGGCACGGTGCTCAATCGCCTCCGCACGAGACCGCCGCTCCCGTTTCTCCCGATGCCGTTGTCTTGGATCCATCACCAACTCGCCCGCTGGGGCCGAGTCACGATGCAGTGCCATACGATTCCGAGCGTGTGGTTCGATCAGCACGTCTCCGAGCAGTCGTTCATCGGGCAGCGTCTGTGGAGGGCGGTCCAACTGATCGAGACCTCGTCACCGGCGGCGGCCATGCGTCTAGGCTGCTTCGTCACAATCGTCGTCGAGCGCTCCGCGAAACCGGCGCTCTGACCCGGGCACGACGCCTAAGGCCGAAGAGTTCAGCTAGGCGGAAGAAATCTCTTGCCGCAGCGCCCACTCCTCGCCTCTACTAGCGAGGCTGTGCCTCGAGACCGACCGAACCCAGGCAGAGGCTGGCGCAGCCAAGGAGTTGTCATGCGAGTGCTACTAGTTCCGCTGTTCGCCCTCGGTACGTGCGGGGCGTTCATTGTTTCGACGACGTGGGAAGCGGCAACCCCGGTCCATGCCCAAGGTGGCGCTTCCGTCAAGCGTGCCACCGTGGCCAATCCCATCTCGGGTGAAGGCCTCCCCAACCCTACCCCGGTTGTGACCAAGAATTGGGGCCAGCTCCCCGCGGGACGCAAATGGGGATCGTCGGCCGGCCTCGACGTCGATCCGAATGACGGCCACATCTGGGGCTATGAGCGTTGCGGCGCAGGTAACTTCGGCCCGGGCGCCCCCATCACATGCGATAGCAACCCGGTCGATCCGGTGTTCAAGTTCGACCGTCGAACGGGCGCCGTGCTGGCAAATTTCGGCAAGGGCCTCATGGTGACCCCGCACGGCATCCACGTGGACCGACAAGGCAATGTGTGGATCGCCGACTTCGCCGGCAACGAAGCCGGCACGAAGGGGCACCAGGTTCACAAGTTCAGCCCGAAGGGCGAAAAGCTCCTGAGCCTCGGGATCGCCGGTAAGCCGGGCAACGCCGACGGCCAGTTCAACCAACCCAACGACGTCGCCGTAGGCCCTGACGGGAGCATCTACGTATCCGACGGCCATGACGCGCAGGGCATGACGACGGCAGCCCAGGTGGCCGAGGGATTGAAGCGCGGCGCCACGTCGCGCATCAGCAAGTTCTCGCCCGACGGTAAGTTCATCAAGTCGTGGGGCAAGATTGGCGTGCGCCATGGCGAGTTCCGCACGCCGCATGCGCTGATGTTCGACTCGAGGGGGCGCTTGTGGGTGGCCGACCGAGGCAACCATCGGCTCGAGATCTTCGACAAGGACGGGAACTATCTCGAGTCGCGCTATATGTACGGGCGCATCAGCGGTTTCTTCATCAAGAACGACACGGTCTACGCCATCGACTCCGAGTCGGGTCCGTACAATCACCCGAACTGGCGCAACGGCGTCCGGATCGGTCCGCTCGATGAGGATCGCATCACCGGTTTCGTCCAACCCTTCGATCGGGAGGACCGTGTGTATCAGGGCACGGCGGGCGAAGGCGTGGCGGTGGATGCCGAGGGCAACATCTACGCAGCTGAAGGGCCGAACTCGTTGAGCCAATCCGGAGGCGCGTTCACGAAGTACTCGGTCAAGTAGGTCCCGCCCGCAAGGGGCGGGTGTCGATCTCGGCGGCGGGCGCGGTCCCTGTCGCGGTCGACAACTCGCCCGAACGCGGCTGTCTTTCACGACCTCACGGACGAACGCTGGTCGCCCCGAGTGTGTCGCGCGTAGTACTGGTGGCTCACCCAGTCGTCACCGCAGCTGTGATCGTCCTGCACCTCGATGAGGTCGAGGCCGCACCGTGCGATCACCTGCAGCACCGTCTCCCTTGGCACGCCGTACATTGGAAACGGCTCCGGGCGATCTCCCAGGGGAGAAGGCACCCAGGGCTCGCCGTCGGCGAGCGGCCCGTCGACGCTCGACGAAAGCGTCGCTGACGGGCCGTCGCTCGGTGAAGCCACAACGACCGTGTCGCGGCTCACGGTGACGGCGACACGCGTGGTCACGCTCCCCTTGTCCTCGAACCACAGCAGCCCTTCGTGGGAGAGATCGAGCTCGCAAAGGTAGGTGCCAGCCTGGCTCGGGAGCGTCACACTGAGCGGCACGAGACACACCTCGCCCGGCCGTACGCGATCCGGAATCCCCGTGCGGCCATCGTCGCGGACGAGCATCCGACCGCTCGCCGCGTCGAGCCAGTGGTTTCCCACTGTCATCCGGCCGAACTCGTGTTGAGACCACGCCAAGGCGCTCAGGTTCGCGATCTGCAAGTCAAGCGTGATGCGCCCTCCAGGCGTCAACGTGCCATCTCGAATACTCTGAAAGGCGATGGTGGCTCGGTACGCCTGGTCGGGCATTGCCCTCACGGTCGGTGCCTGGGGTGTGTCGGCCGGTCGCGGGTGCGAGGAGAGCTGAAAGACGAGCACGCCCCCAGGCGCGAGACGCCGGCACAGCGCCGCGATGTACTGCACGCTCAGGTCAGGCTCGATGTGCTGCAGCGTGAGGCGCGAGAGGATGAAATCGAAACGTTCATCGCCGAGCGGCGAAAGCGCCGGGCTGAGGTTTGCCACGTAGCGGACGCGGTCCGGGAAGCGGTTGAGCTAGGACGCGATGTCGATCATCTTCGGCGAGATATCGACGCCGACGACCTGCGCGAAGTGCGGGGCAAGCGCCTGCGTCAAACGCCCGACGCCGCAGCCGAAGTCGAGCGCCGACGCGCGGCCCAGTTCGATCTGTCGTGCGGCGAGGTCGTACCGCAGCGCCTCGATCTCGCGCACGCCGGTCTGCAGAAAACGTGAGAGGTTCCAGCGGCGATCGGGCTTCGCAGGATCGGACAGAATCGCCCACAGCGGATTCTCAGCCGCGTGCCAATCCCACAACTGCTGGCTGTCCCGAAGCCTGTGTGCCACGTCTCAAAGTGTACTCGCGCCATCCACCGGCACGAGGCACGAGCGGGCCTGGCAGGGGTCGAAGCACCTCTCGACGCACAGAAGAGCCGGACGCTGTGATAAATCTGAGCTACGAGGGGAGCCACATGCGCCAACGACTGCTCTGGGCGTCGCTCGCTCTGGCCCTGGGAGCCTGTTCACCCACCAACACCCCAACGACGAAGGACATGTCAAAGCTGGCCTATCCGATTGCCGCCAAGAGCGACGCCGTCGATGAGTATCACGGGACGAGAGTTCCGGATCCCTATCGTTGGATGGAGAACCTGGACAGCAGGCAGACCGCCGACTGGGTCGCGGCGCAGAATGCGGTCACTGAACCGTACCTCGCGGCGCTGCCCCTTCGCGGAGCGCTCAAAGCGCGGTTGACCGAGCTGTGGAACTACCCGCGCGTCGGACTGCCTCATATCGAAGCCGGACAGCTGTTCTACACGAAGAACGCGGGGCTCCAACGTCAAGCTCCGCTGTACGTCCGCGCCGCACGCGAGAGCGAACCGCATCTGGTCCTCGATCCGAACGCCATCTCCGAGACTGGCGCGGTGTCGCTCGCTCAGTGGAGGCCGTCGCCCAACGCGAAACTCCTCGCGTACGGCCTTTCAGAGGGAGGGGCCGACTGGCAGACGATCAAAGTGCGCGACCTTGCGACAGGGCGAGATCTTCCGGACGAGGTGCGGTGGATGCGATTCTCGGAGATCGCCTGGACAGCTGACTCCCAGGGGTTCTTCTACTCTCGCTACCCCGAGCCGCCAGCCAACAAGACGCTCGAGGCTGCGCTGTCCGGTCAGGCGCTCTACTACCACATCGTCGGGACACCGCAATCCGCTGACGTGCTGATCTACGAGCGCAAGGACCTTCCCGCGTGGATCATCAACGGCGTCGTCACCGAGGACGGCCGGTACCTGCTCATAGTCATGTACGAGGGCGCCGGTAACCGCAACCGCCTGTACGCTGCCGATCTCCAGCATCCGATGCGTCCCACGCTCGACGCACCGGTTCAACCGATTGTCGAGTCCGACGACGGCGAGTATTGGCCGATCGGCAATCGTGGTTCGCTGCTGTTCCTCAGGAGCGACAAGGGTGCTCCGAATCGTCAGGTGATCGCGATCGACGTCAAGAGTTCGCCGCCGGCACGGTGGAAGACTGTGGTTCCCGAGCGCAAGGAAGCGCTCGAACGCGTGGCCGTCATCGCAGGGCACATCGTGGCGCAGTACCTCGTCGACGTGCAGAGCCGGCTCTTGCTGTTTGGGCTCGACGGCTTACCGCGAGGAGAAGTGCCTCTACCGGGCGCTGGATCGGTCGACGGCCTGTCGGGGCGTGAGCACGGGGACGACATCTGGTTCGGGTTCACGGGACCGCTGTCCCCCCTGACCGTCTACGCGTTCAACCCCGTGTCGAAGCAGAGCGTGCCGTTCGACGCGCCCACGGTCCCCGTGGATCTCTCACGCTTCGAAACCCAAGGCATGTTCGCGACCTCGAAGGACGGCACACGCGTGCCGTTCTTTCTCACGGCGAAGAACGGGCTCGCGCGCGACGGCGGCAATCCGACGCTGATGTATGGGTACGGCGGGTTCTCGATCAGCACCGTGCCGTCGTACCGACCGGACGTGCCGGCGTGGCTGGAGCTCGGTGGCGTGTGGGTCACTGTCAGCATGCGCGGTGGCGCCGAATATGGGGAGGCTTGGCACGACGCAGGAAAACTCGACAAGAAGCAGAACGTCTTCGACGATTTCATCGCCGTCGCCGAACACCTCGTTCGGGAGAAGTACACATCCCCACCGAGGCTCGGGATCATCGGCGGATCCAACGGTGGGTTGCTCGTCGGCGCCGTCATGGAGCAACGGCCAGACCTCTTTGCGGTCGCGCTCCCCCAGGTCGGCGTGATGGACATGCTTCGCTACGATCGCTTCACGGGCGGACGTCTCTGGGTGACCGAGTACGGGTCCTCGTCGGACCCGCAACAGTTCGCCTTCCTCATCAAGTACTCGCCGCTCCACAACATCAAGCCCGGTACATGTTATCCGGCAACGCTGGTCACGACTGCCGATCACGATGATCGAGTGGTCCCAAGTCACTCGTTCAAGTTCGTGGCGACGCTGCAGCCCGCGCAGGGATGCGAGAAGCCCGTGCTGATTCGGGTCGAAGTTCAGGGGTCACACGGCTATCGGCCGACGGACAAACTGATCGCCGAGCGAGCGGCGATCCTGGCCTTCGCGGGCACCCATTTGGGCATGGCGCCGCCCTCGTCCTAGCGGCTCGGCGGGCCGAAACGCCAACAGCCCTGGTCGGCTACGGGGTCGTCGAGGCGGCGTTGCACGGCACGCCGGCGGTCACGGCCAACAAGACGGCTGGATTACGTCCCTTGCGCGTCAGCGAGTAGCTGCTCCCTCGCGGCACGAGCCCGAACCATCCGGGAATCATCGGCTGTTCCCTCCCAGCCAGTATCAATGTGCCCTCGCCAGCAATCAAATAGAACGATTGATCGACGTCCAGACGCGAGAACGGGCCGGTGGTTTCGCGAACGATCAGGAGCTCGGAGCGATTCACGCCCGAGCACCCTAACGGCACTTTTCGCACGCGATCGCGGCCGCCAAGCGACTTCTCCGCGAGATCCGGAAGAAACGCCGTCCGCGGATCCCCGGCCGGTAGATCGGCAAGCGACGGCGCCGGTGGCGGCGGCGGGGGCGGCGGAGGTGGCGGAGTCGGCTCCGGTGGAGGTGGGGCCACGGCCAGAGCGAAGTCGGCCGTCGCGGGCGCTCCAGGCTTGAGAGTCACTTCTTTCTCGAGCGTGATGACCCGCTCGCCTTCCGCACGAAGACGATAGGTGCCCACTGGGAGGCCAGTCACCGTCACGCGCCCGGTGTTGTCGGACCGCCCAGAGCGGAAGGTCGGGCCTTGGGCCGTCACGAGGATCCCAGAGAGCGGCTCGCCCGACTCGGTCGCGACGTGCACCTCAAGCGTCACCCGCGCTGGGGTGGCGGCCTGGCGACGAGGCTGGGTGGACGATGTGGGCGGAGCGGGTGCCGGAGGCTGTTGCAGCGTCAGAACCAGGAGCGAGAGCGCGAACCCTTTCATCGTATCTCCCTACTGAACAGCGGATCGTCTCCAAGGCGGCCCTGGATCCGGAGGCTCTTAATCCAGTCTCTCCTTGCTGAAAACGGTGCAACAACGGCGCCGACGAGCTCGTACGGCGGAGTTACCGAAGGACGCAAGACCCGAAATGTCTGGAGCAGAGCCGGTGAGAGTCACGTTTTCAAAATGCGAACGCGCTTTCGGACTGCGACACTCGGTCTACCGGAGGCGAATCGCGTCGTGTGCCGAAGTTGCGCGAAACTCAAGCTGCGCGCGCGATCGTCGAAGCCCGGCTGTGCCAGTCGCACATGACCCACTCTGGCGCTGTGCTTGCAACCTCGTCGGTTCATCGGGTTACGATCGGCACGCGCCATCAAACGGCGCGAACACGCAAAGAGTGAGCAAAGGAGAGGACGCGATGCGTGGTGCAGCAACGGCTCTGCTCGGGATGGTGCTACTGGTCAGCGGCACGGCTACCACTCTCCAGGCGCAAGCCAAACCGGGCGCGGCCACGCTCAAGAATCCGGTCACACCGACACCCGACGCGATTGCCAAGGGAAAGCAGGCCTTCAACAAGGCGTGCCGACACTGTCACGGGCCCGAGGGCAAGGGTGACGGCCCGCTCGCGCAGAAGGACCCCTCGCCAGCGGATCTGACGGATGACCGGTGGGATCACGGCTCGAGCGACGGAGAGATTTACACCATCATTGCGAATGGCCTGGGCGGGGACTCGAAGATGAAGGGCGCCAAGAGCGCGCTCAGCTCGACTGAGATGTGGCAGATCGTCATGTTCCTCCGGACGATCGGGCCGCGGTAGCGCGTTCGATCATCGAATCCAAGGAGCGACGGTGCGCACGGTGGGCGTCTCGCGAGCCAAGACCCGAACAGTGGTCATCTCGCTGCTTGTCGTCTTCGCGTTCGCGAGCGGTTGCCGGCTGTACTAGGATCACCTCCCACCCAAGCCGGAAGTCCCGCTGCTACCCGGGTAGACCGCAGATCTGTACACAACGGCGCGGCCTTCGATGGCCGCAGCCGTCAACGACTTCTTCGTCCGCCGGCCCGAACCGGTCCAACCGCTCGAGTTCCCGCACGACATCCACGTCAGCCGCAAGATTGGGTGCACCGAGTACTGCCATGAGGGTGCCACCACTCAAGCGGTGGCCGGACTCCCCAGCGTACGAACATGCTTGCTCTGTCACAACGCGATCGCGACCGATCGCCCGCGCATTCAGCTCATCACATCCATGGCGGAGAAAGGGCACGATCTCGCCTGGCAGTGAGTCTTCGACTACCCCGCTGCCTCACACGTCAGGTTCAACCACGCTCCCCATCTCCGCGCAAAGGTCGAGTGCACGACGTGCCATGTTCCCATCGCCGAGCAAACAGTCGCCCAGCGCAACGTCACGATGACGATGGGGTTTTGCGTGAACTGTCATATAGAGAAGCAGGCCTCCCTGGAGTGCCAGACCGGCCACTACTGATGGACCGCCGAACATTCATCAGGCTGACTGCGGTGTCAGGCGCGACGACAGCGGTGGGCGCGTGTAGCGTTCCCAGCGAATCGCTCATCCGGTTCGTGCCCGATGAAGACGTCGTGCCGGGTCTCTCGGTCTGGACACCAGGGGTGTGCACGCTGTGCGGTGCCGGCTGCGGCCTGACGGTCCGATTGATGGACGCGGACGCCGATGTGCTCCGCGACGGACAGAAAGGCGTCAAGCGGACCCTCGCGGCCAAGAAGCTCGAGGGCCACGCCGAACATCCGGTCAATCACGGGCGTCTCTGCGCACGCGGACAAGCCGGCATCCAAGTGACCTACCACCCCGATCGAATCACTCAGCCGCTGAAGCGGGCTGGGGAGCGCGGCACCGGCCGCTACGAGGCAATCGACTGGGAAGAGGCGCTGGCAGACCTCGCGAAGCGGCTCGATGCCGTCCGCGCCACGGCACGGCCCGGGCGCCTCGCCTGGTTCGGTCGCGCGGGTGCCGGCCATCGGGACGCGCTCGTCCTCGCGTTTGTGAGACGCCTCGGCGGCAGCGGACCGATCGCATTCGATGTGTTCGGTGATGAGGTGCTCCGCCGCGCAAACGCCCAAAGCTTCGGACGCCATCAGCTCCCGACCTTAGACCTCGTGCAGGCGCGCTATGTGATCAGCTGCGGCGCGGACTTCCTCGGCACGTGGAACTCACCAGTGGCGCACAGCCTTGGATACGGGGCGATGCGGCAAGGGCGCCGGGGCATCCGTGGCGCGTTCGTGCAGGTCGAGTCGCGTATGACCCAGACGGGAGCCAATGCGGACGAGTGGCTCCCAGCCAATCCCGGGACGGAAGGCGCACTGGCTCTTGGACTCGCCCACGTCATCATGGCCCGTGGCGCGGCACGGGCGGGCGTGGCAGGTCGTGCCGGTGCGCAGATCGAGGAATGTGCCGACGGGTTGCCTTCCTTCAATCCAGAGGCCGTCTCGGGGTTAACGGGTGTCAGTGCGAAACGGATCGAACGGCTCGCCACCGAGCTCATCGACAACCGTCCGTCCGTCGTGATCGTCAGCGGTCCGCCGCTGGCGCACACCAACGGATTGTTCACGGCGCTGGCGGTGAACGCGCTCAACGCGCTCATCGGGGCCGTGGAACAACCCAGTGGCCTCTTCTTCACGCCGCAGGCGAATGTGGCTGCCATGGCCAAGCTCGATGCGATTGGGCAGGCCCCGGCGGACATACTGCCGATGCACGCGTTTGTCGCCGAGAGGCTGGCGGACGCCGCTTCGACCCCCGAGCTCCTGATCGTCGACGGGGCCAATCCGGTCTTCAGCGCGCCCCCAGCGTGGCGCCTGCGCGCGTCGCTCCTCCGAGTCCCGACCATCGTCAGCGTCGGGGCGTTCCTCGACGAGACCAGTGCGCTCGCAGACCTGATTCTTCCGGACCATTCGTTCCTTGAATCGTGGACTGATGCGATGCCTGAGTCCGGCGCGTCAACCGGGGTGATCAGCGTGGCGGCGCCGGCGATGCGTCCGCTGCACAACACGAAGTCGACCGTGGACGTCCTCCGCGAGGTGAGTGCGAAGCTGCAGCCGCCGCTGGAGTGGCCGTGGCAGACGCACGAGGAGTTCCTGATGGCGTCCATCGGTACCTTGCCCCCGACCGAGAAGGACGGCGACGGCTGGAGCGAGGTACAGATGCGAGGCGGCTGGTGGGGGGACTTGCCCCCGACGCTGCGCCGCGCTTCATCGCTGTCCGACGAGACGTCAGGAGGCAGCCGAGCCGGCTCCGCCCGTGGTGCGGCTGTGCCGTCGCCGAGGCAGCTCGAAAGGTTCACCACACCGCAGTTCGACGGCGACAGCACGGCGTTTCCGCTCTACTTCCTTCCCGCCGTGTCGCCGGTGTTCCTCGACGGGTCGTTGGCGCACCTGCCGTGGCTGCAGGAACTGCCCGACCCGCTGACGTCGGCGATGTGGAGCGCCTGGGTGGAGCTCAATCCGGACACGGCTCAAGGCCTCGGGATCCGAGACGGAGATGTTGTCCGCGTGACGTCGGCACACGGCTGGGTCGAAGCAGCCGCGATCCTCTCTCTCGGCATCGCCCCCACGCTGGTCGCCATGCCAGCGGGTCAAGGCCACACGACATACACGCGCTACGCGAGTGGGCGCGGAGCGAATCCGTTCACCATCCTGGCCGCCGTGACGGAAGAGACGACCGGGGCGCTCGCATGGGCGGCCACGCGCGTGAAGATCGAGCACGTGAGCGGGCCGGATGGACGGCTCGTGCTGTTCGCCGGCGGCCAGCGTGCGCACGGGGCGTCCGATTATCCGCCGCATCGATAAGGAGGGCTGTCAGCATGCCGAAATGGGGAATGGCCGCCGACCTTGATACGTGCACGGGGTGCGGGGCGTGCGTGACCGCATGCCACGCCGAGAACAACATCTCAACCGTCGGGCCTGATCAGGCGGCGCGTGGACGCGCGAAACACTGGATCCGCGTGGAGCGTTACTGGGAGGGCACGTTCCCGGACGTGCGGGTGAAGTTCCGCCCGGTCATGTGTCAACAGTGCGACCAGGCTCCGTGCGAGCCAGTATGCCCGACGTATGCGAGCCACCACACCGAGAACGGCCTGAACGCGCAGGTCTACAACCGCTGCATCGGCACGCGGTACTGCGCGAACGCGTGTCCGTACAACGCGCGCTTCTTCGACTTCTTCAACCCGAGCTGGGACAAGCCGCTTCACCTGCAGCTCAACCCGGACGTCTCGCTGCGTGAAGTCGGCGTGATGGAGAAGTGCACGTTCTGCGTCCAGCGGATCAAGGCGGCGACCAGTGCCGCGAAGGCCGAGGATCGGCCGATCGAGGACGGCGACGTGACGACCGCGTGCGCGCAAGCGTGTCCGGCGAACGCGCTCGTCTTCGGTGACCTCAACGATCCAGAGAGCCGAGTCTCTCGGCTCGCCAGGTCCGCGCGCGGGACCAGACTGCTCGAGGATCTCGGCACGCAGCCAAACGTGACCTATCTGAGTCGGCAAACCGTATGAGCGCCGCGCATCAGCAGGTCACGCACGATCTCCTTCGTCCGCTGTTTCACACGACCTGGCGGTTCTTTCTGCTCGTCGCGGTGTTCGGGACGATTGTCGTGTTCGGTCTGTCGGCGTGGGCGACCCAGGCCTACAACGGCTTCGGTGTGACCGGGATCACGTGGCCGGTGTTCTGGGGCTCCTACGTCACGAGCTTCGTGTTCTGGATCGGCATCAGCCACGCCGGAACGCTGATCTCGGCTATTCTGCGGCTCGTCGACGCCGGCTGGCGGAGGCCGGTGACGCGGTGCGCAGAGGCCATCACGGCCTTCGCCTTGATGATTGGCGCGATGTTCCCGATCATCCACCTCGGACGTTTGTGGTTGGCGTTCTGGCTGGCGCCGTACCCGAACGATCGATTCCTTTGGCCCAACTTTCGATCCCCGCTCGTCTGGGACTTCTTCGCGATCAACACCTATCTCGCGGGCAGCGTGCTCTTCCTCTTCTTGCCGATGATCCCCGACTTCGCGACCGTACGCGACCGGTCTACGGGCTTTCGTCGCCGCGTGTACGGGCTGTTGGCTCTGGGCTGGCGAGGCAGCCCGAAACAGTGGCACCGGCTCGAGACAGCGATGTCCATCATGGCGGTGGCGATCATTCCGGTAGCGGTCTCGGTCCACACGATCGTGTCGTTCGACTTCTCGATGGCACCCGTCCCGATGTGGCAGTCGACGATCTTCGGCCCGTACTTCGTGGCGGGAGCCATCTTCAGTGGCATCGCGGGGCTCATCATCGCGATGGAGGCGATTCGGCGCTTCCTCCATCTTCAGGCATACCTGCTGCCGATCCACTTCGACAATCTCGGCAAGCTCCTGCTGCTGATGGCGCTGCTCTGGGGCTATTTCGTGTTCAACGAGCGGCTCGTCACCTACTACGGCAACCAGCCGTCGGAGATGGCCGTGTTCTGGCGAACCCAACGAGAGTCGTTCGCGCCGCTCTACTGGACGATGGTCACGGGCAACTTCGTCCTACCCTTGATCCTGTTGGGTATTCGCAGGTTCCGCACGATTGGCGGCTGCGTGATCGCCTCGCTCGGCGTGGTAATGGGCATGTGGCTGGAACGATTCCTCATCATCGTCCCGTCGCTCGGCCACAAGTACCTGCCATACAGCCACGGTTCCTACGAACCGCGCCCCATCGAGTTCGTCGTGGCCGGTTCGACGTTTGCCGCGATGACGCTGCTGTACGTGATCTTCGCGAAGCTCGTGCCTATCATTTCGATCTGGGAGCTCAAAGCCGGCGCCTCCGGCGAGGCGGGGCACTCGTGAGCGCCGTGTACGGGCTCTATCCAGACGGGCCCGCCGCTCAGCGAGCGGTGGAATGGCTTGCAGGCCGCCGGCGTTGCACCGGAGGACATCACGGTCCTCACCGCGTATCCGATGGAATGGTTCGCGTTCTTCCGTCGCGACGCACAGAGCCGGATGTGGTGGATCGCGTGCCTTGGAGGGCTGATCGGTCTGGCCAGCGCGTCGGCCCTGCTCTGGGTGGCGGAAACGTCATGGCCGATGAACGTTGGCGGACTGCCGGTGTTCGCGTGGTGGCCGAATCTCATCATCATGTTCGAGTTGACGATGCTCGGCGCGATTCTGGCGACGGTGGTCACGCTCGCCGTCACTGCACGACTGGGCCGCCGCACGAGGCTCTACGATCCGGCCGTCGCGGACGGCCAGATCCTGGTCGGCGTCGAGCACCCGAGCAACGAGCTGCTCCCCGCGGTCACGCGCGCCCTGGAAGTGCCTGTGGGAGCCGACGTGAAGCGCCTGTGACGGCGACGCCTTATTTCCTCCGCTCAATCAATTCAAAGGCCAAGCCGTCGAGATCCTCGATCAGCACGGCACGCGTGTCACCGAATTTGTAAGGTCCCTCGAGGATCGGAATCTTCGCCGCCCTGAGATGCGCCAGCACGGGATCGAGGTTGGGATACGACAGGCCAATGTGGTCGACCACTTGCCCGCGTGACTTGGCCAACGGCTGATCGTTGCCGGCGCCGCAGCGCCCGTTCCGGCACTGGCGCGGATACCAGAGCCAGCTGGCGTCGGCGATTCGGGCGTTCCCCGCCGGGATGCGGAGCTGACCGACGCTCATGTAGGTCGGGAACGTGATCTCGCCGGTCGGGACGGCACACGGGTTCCAGCGCCCGTTGGCGAACGTGAAGGCGGTGCTGAACGTGTTCTGCGTTGCCGGGAACGTCGCACCCAAGTGCTCCACATGCCAGTTCGCCGAACAGAGTGGGTTCTCGCCCCAAAAGTGGGTGTGCTCGCGGAATCCGTCCGCCTTGCCCGCCGTCACTTCGACGAGCATCCCGTCAGGATCGACCACGTAGCCGAAGTCGAGGCCGCTCGTCGGGGCGGGCTTGCCTAGCTTCTCGCGCTGGGCCTGCTGTTCCTTGATGGTCGTCGCCGTCGCGAGCTGATCGCCGAGCGGCAGCGCCAGCGCATGTGTCGCGGTCTGTTTCCCCTCAGGACCGCCGTACAAGGTCACGAGCTCGAAGGCTTTGGGGTCCAGCTTGCTGACGCGCGCGAGAAACGCGCTGGTATCAGGACCGCCGAAGGTCGAACCAAATGTCCAAAAGGCGCTCTGCGGCACCGACCGCTGCGCTTTGCGATCGAATCCGCCCGGCGCCTGCCGCGCGACCTTGGTGTACAGCAGGTAGAAGCCTTTCTCGTCCACGAAGGCGGGCATGTCCGCCAACGTGGTCCTGCGACCCGTCGGCCAGTAGTTCGTGTACCACGCAATCGATCGATCGGGATTGACCGAATTGAGGTGGATGTGGTGAAACGTTGGCTGCGGAATCGACACCGCGCCGCCGGTCTGGGCCACGCCCCTCACCACACCAATGGCGCACGCCCCCGCCACGCCGAAGAGCCACATCTTGCGCATAGTCGCCTCGCGTGGCGATTGTCGCATGGAAGGTCGATGGTCGTGGGGAATAGGCTCCGCAAACGGCTAGAATCATGTGGGAGTTGTCGCAATGACGTTCGTCGTCGTGCCAGCGTGGCACCGCGTCCGGCGTGTGCTCACTGTGTCGTGGTTGGCGAGTCTGGTGCTGGTGGCGTTGGGTCGGAGCGTCCACGCGCAGTCGTTGACAACGTGTCCAGAGGCCGACCCCTATGACCGCGAGCCCGATCAGTTCGCCATCGAACGCTGCCTCGCGAACTTCGATCGCATCGTGCTCGAGGCCCAGGATCGTCCGGACTACGTCGGATACATCGTGGCCGATACCATCGATCTCCGCCGTGCCGGCGTCCTGCTCACGAGCGCGCGGTCACCCATGAAGGCGGTGATCATAGCCGCCCCCTCGCTCAACGTGCCGATCCTGCGGGCAACCACCGTCGACTATGAGATCTCCTTCATCATCTTCGACGGGAACCGCGAAGAACGCGAGGTGCGCAACAAGCCATGCACTGCGGCACGCAACTATCGCAACGTGGAGTTGTCGAACGGGACCGGATTACGGATCCGCTACGTCGAGTCGAAGCGCGCGGTGTGCGGCTCCGGGATGACGGTCGGCGGATCCCGGGAATTCGAGATCGCCGGCAGCTGGTTCTACGACAACGGACGACAGCCCGAGGACGCGGATGGTATTCACGGCCTCTGGGCGGATGGCCTCAACGTGTTCAACTGCACGGGAGCGACCATCCGGGACAACACGTTCTGGGACAACACCGACGTGGATCTCGGGGTCAACGGTGGACCCGGATGCGCGGTGTACCGGAATCGGATCACGCATTTCGACCGTTACGCCTTCGCCGGCCTCGTAGCCGGCGCTCCGACGCGGTCGGGAGGCGAGTTCAGCGACAATGAGATCACGTCGGCGCCCGCTTGCCTGGGCTTCGGCATTGTCGTCGGCTGCCACCCGTAGTTCGAGTGCGAGAACGGCTATGCGAGGGACCTGTGGATCCACGACAATCGTGTCGAGGGTGCGGTGGTCAATCTGGCGGCGGACGGGGTGACCGGTGGCAAGGTTGAGCGCAACCGGATCGGTCGGCCCCAGGGCGCCTGCGGCCTGAACTGCCTCGAACCCGCGGAGTACCTCGTCGCGCACGTCATCAACGTTCGCTTACAGCCCGGGTACGTGGTCCGACCGACAGACTTTGTGACATCCTGCCCCTCGCCGACGCTGCAGCGTCGGCCCTAGTCAGAAGACGACACCTGGTTGCCTGACGCCCAACGGTCCGTCGAGCGACAGTCGCTGCGAGGATCGACCGGGGAGCGAGCGCTCGCGTGCTAAAGGAAGAGCGCGACACGAGTGTGCCGCGCTCTTTTGAACCTACCGCCTCGCGATCCGATGGCTACTCCACCACGTACACCTTGCACTTGGCGGTCTGCTCGCCACTCGTGACGAAGACGCCGAAGTGTCCAACCCCAAGGTATGTGAACCGCGTCGTGAATGACGGCCCCGTGCCTTCTGACGGGGTCCCGCCTTGCTCCTCGACGGACCATGCATACTGACCGGTGCCGCCAGTCGCGGTAAGTGTAATCGGCTTGTTGAGCTTCACCCTCGCCTCTCCGGGCGCACACACCAGCGGCGGCGGCGGTGGAGGCGGAGGGTTCACGCGAATCGAACACGTTGCGCTCGCGTTGCCGCTTTCCACGGTGACGGCACGGGTGCCATCGATGCCGAAGGCAGTCGTGAACGAGGCGCCGCTAGCGTTCGCGGGGGTGCCACCGACGCTCCAGGCGTAGGTTCCCGTGCCGACGGTCGCAGTGAACGTCACCGGCTGATTCACCAGCACCGATTGTGACGGCGTGGTGCAGACGAGCGGTGGCGGAGGCGTCGGGAGGCTGGTGACGGTCAGCTGGCAGGTGGCGATCGCCGCGCCACTCGTCACTGTCACCGGATATGTGCCGACAGCCGCGAAGGCCGTCTCGAAGGTCGCGGAGGTTCCCGTGGCGGGCGAGCCGCCACCGCTCCAGTCGAAGCCGCCGTTGCCAGCGGTCGCCGTAAGCCGGGCGATCTCATTGACACGGACGGACTGCGTGGCGGGCGAGCAGAACACTTCCTTCACAACCGGCGGCGGTGGCGGCGGGGCCATCACCTCCACGATGCATGTCGCCGTCGCGTTACCGCTTGTCACCACCACCGAATGACTGCCATGCGTCGCGAACGCGGTCGAATACGTCCGACCTGTTGCACGGCTTGGCGTGCCCACGCTGCTCCACTCGTAGACGCCAGTGCCGCCCGTGGCACTCAGGTTCACCGCCTGATTGAGCGCGGCCGTCTGTCCGCTGGGGGTGCACTGCAGCGGAGACGAAGGCGGCGGGGGCGGGGGCGGGGCGCACGCCGTCTTGTAATCGACCACCATACCCACGATCAACGTTTCCCGCCCCTGCGCGTCGAAGATCGACACGTCCACCTACACGCGTCCGCAGTTGTAGTTCCGCGGCTCGAACGCGAAGGTCGTCTGCCCCGCTGCGTGCTTCGCGTAGTTCAGCGCCCCAACGATGTCCACACGAGCCCGCGGGTTCTCGACCGTGTGGCCGCAGCCCAGCGCGCCTGAGTGATGCGACAGCGCCACGAAACGCAGCGGCGACGGCCCCGCATCAATCATGTTCAACACCCATCGCATCACGTCGCTGCCGGCCGGTACGCAGTCAGTCTGGCCTTGGATCGAATACTGTGGGCTCGACGCTAGCCCGCTCCCGGGCGCCGGTGTGGGCGTGGGGGTCGTATCACCAGACGGCCCCGAGTTGTCTGCGTTGCCAACCGCCGGTGTGGCGGACGTTGACAATGACTGAGCCGGTTGGCCTGCGCCGGCACTGGGCCCGGTGATCGACTGACCTGAACACGCGATGGTCGTCGTGAGCGACAGAGCCCACAGGGTGTTGAGCAGCTTGTTCACGAGAGTCCTCTTCGGCCAGCCGGCGCGAATGCCACCATCCATCGGTGCGAATCGGCCGGCGTCCGCTCAGCGCTCTTGAAAAGACCCTACCAACTCGCGTGACGGCTCAAGTGAAGTGATCGCTGAGGCTTAGCCGAACTTACAGATCAGGTAGTCACTCGGCGAACAGACTGACGACGGCATCTCGGGCGACTACGGGTACTCAGAAGGCTGACGTGCGGGAGAAGGCGCGGAGACGAATGTCAACCGTGCGGCGGTCATCTC
The DNA here is from genome assembly GCA_016871175.1 of Acidimicrobiia bacterium. Classification (GTDB taxonomy): domain Bacteria; phylum Acidobacteriota; class Vicinamibacteria; order Vicinamibacterales; family CAVVIG01; genus VFZL01. The sequence goes on from VFZL01000003.1 coordinate 156,123, forward strand.
CGGCAGCGGCTCGATCGAGGACGAGTCAGCAAAGCTCGTTCGGCGTCAACCACAAGACGGACTGCAGGCTGGGTAGGTCGGTGGCAAGTCGTCCAGGAAGCGCCTACACTCTACACATGGCTGCACCAACAGGGACACAACCGGCACGCTCAACACGACCCGGACGCAACGAGCGGTGTTATTGCGGTTCGGGACGGAAATACAAGCAATGCTGCCTCGCAAAAGACGAGGCGGAAGCGGCGGCCGCACGGGCCGCCGCGAGGGCCGCCGAAGCCAGCGTGGCGGCCGAGACCACGGCGGGCGAGCCGACCGCGAAGACAGCGCCGCCACGGCCACCCAAGCACCAGACGCATCAGCCGTGGAAAGCGACGACGTCGAAAGGCTTTGCTCCGAAGACTCGCATGCCGCGCAAAGCGGGTGGAAGCTAGACCTTCTCTTCCGTCATCGTGTCCACATCGGCTGTCGAGGCTCCTTGCTCAAGCGATCGGGGCAAAGCGTCCAGGGCCGGCTCCACACCTCCTCGCAGTACGAGCGATTCATTTCTTGGGTCACGATCGTCACCGGGTGCGCCTTCAGCAAGGCGGAGAGGTGACTTGGGACTTGGGATGGTCCCTGGCGACGGACAGGCGACCGATAGCTTCGCGAATTGTGTTGACGTGGATCCGAACGATGGCCTCGACGTCTGGGGCGTAGCCGCCACTCATGGAGATCGCGACCGGAATGTCCCGACGCCGGCAGGCGTCGAAGACGAGGCGGTCACGCCGGCGCAGGCCATCAATGGTCAACCTCAGTCGTCCGAGGCGGTCGCCCTCGTACGGGTCGGCGCCGGCCAAGTAGAATACGAGGCCGGGCATCTCCTGGTCCAGCACAGCTGGCACATGGCCAGCCAATGCCTCGAGATACTCATCGTCCGATGCCCCATCCTCGAACGTGATGTCAAGGTCGCTCACCTCCTTGTGGAACGGGAAGTTGTTCGCGCCGTGGAACGAGAGCGTGAACACGCGCGGGTCATCGGCGAAGATGGCGGCCGTCCCGTTCCCTTGATGCACGTCGCAGTCGACGACGACCGCTCGGCGGATAAGAGCGTCTCGAAGCAACACGGACGCAGCGACCGCCACGTCGTTGAACACGCAGAAGCCCTCTCCCCGGTCTCGAAAGGCGTGGTGGGTCCCACCGGCAAGGTTGGCTGAGATACCGTCGTGGAGCGCGGTCCGGGCTGCGGCGATCGTCGCGCCGACCGACCGTCTCGAGCGTTCGACCATGGCCTCCGACCAGGGAAAGCCAATCCATCTCTGCATCTCGGGCGGCAACTGACCGGTGGCCACCGCCTCGACGTATGCGGGCGTGTGGACCAACGTGAGGTCCTCCCACGCAGCGGCCGGTGCGACGGCGAGATCGGTCGCGGCCAGAATGCCTTCGTCGAGCAACTGTTCACGCAACCGGCTGTATTTCCGCATTGGAAACCGATGCGTTTCCGGCAGCGGCAACACGAAGGTGTCCGAGTAGAACGCTTTCATTGCCTGTAATCGGGCTCCGCCCCAAGCCCCGGCTCAGTCACTCGCCGGGCCACCCCTGCTCCGCTCCCTCGCGGCCGCGCCGTCCCCGCCGCCGTTGGCGGATTAAGCCAGCACATTCAGACGACGTCAAGCAGGATCCGCGTAACCAGGCGGCACCGCCCTTGCTGGTGGCGTACCATCCGAAGGGGCGAGTCACCGGCCCGCGTGGTACAGTGCTCGCCCGTGATCGCCTGGTCGACGACGCCCGTGCCCGTCCCGCCGAGCCGGTGGGCCTTTCGACCGCTGGAGAGCTGGCCGGACGATGGCCTCGTGGCCGCCGGAGGAGACCTCGCGCCCTCGACCCTGGTGGACGCGTATCGCCTGGGGCTGTTTCCGATGCACCTCGACGGACCCGAGCCGCTTCTGGGGTGGTGGTCGCCGAATCCCCGCGGCATCCTGCCGCTCGATCGTCTCCGCGTGACGCGATCGCTGAGGAAAAGCCGGAAGCGCTTCACCGTACGGGTGGACACATGCTTCACTGCGGTCATGCGCGGCTGTGGCAATCCCGCTCGAGCGCACGGGTGGATCACGCCCGCCTTCATCGACGCGCATACGCGCCTCCACGAAATGGGTTGGGCGCACAGCGTCGAGGTGTTCGATGGGAACGGTCAGTTGGCAGGAGGCCTCTACGGCGTGAAGATCGGCGGCTTGTTCGCCGGCGAGTCGATGTTCTCCATTCAGCGCGACGCGTCGAAGGTGGCCCTGGTCGCGCTGGTCGAGTTGATGCGGTCGAGTGGCATGACGTTGCTCGACGTTCAATGGTGTACGCCACACCTGGCGTCCCTGGGCGCCATCGAGATTCCACGCGCGGAGTATCTGACGCGACTTGGCGCGGCGCGTGACCTCACGGTGGGCGCCTCGCGACAGGGCGTCGTCGATACAATCCCCTCGCATGTTTAGACCGATCGCCGCGGCGCTCCGCCGCCGCTTGCCACGCACGATCAAGGCTCGAGTGCTCAGCCTGATCCCGTTCCTGGGGGCACGCTATCGGACGTATCAGATCCTGACGCACCCGTTCGACCGCGAGTTCGGCACCGACACCAGCGGTCAAGTGGCTCCCGAAGACTTGGACGTCGATCCATCGCTCCGACGTCAGATGCAGGCGTACATCGGCTCGCAACCGAGCATCGTTCGTCGCGTGCTGGCCCGCCTGCCGGAACCGGATCGTTTCGCGTTCGTCGACATCGGCTGCGGGAAGGGGCGCCCGTTACTGGTCGCATCGGAGCTCCCCTATGTGAGCATTACCGGCATCGAGCTGTCCCAGGAACTTGTGCAGGTTGCTCGGCGGAACGCGTCGACGCTGGCGAAACGGTTCCCAGGTCGCACGGCCATCGCAGTGGTCGTCGGTAACGCCGCCGAGTATCAACTCGAGCAGGAGCGCGTGGTGCTCTTCTACTACCATGCCTTTGGACGCGAAACGCTTTCAGCGTTTGTCGGTCACCTGGAGCGACAACTCACCGGCACGTCGCGGCAATTGTTCTTCGTCTATGTGAACCCTGTCGACGCAGACGTGCTCGATGCGTCGCCACGATTCTCGCGGTGGATGACCGAGGCGCTTTCATATGCGCCAGACGAAGTGGGGTATGGGCCCGATCAGCACGACACGGTCGCCGTCTGGCAGTCGACTCCGCCCTGTTACCCGCCGCTGCCGAACGCGAGACGACGAGTGACGCGAGTCAATCCGTTGCGGGCCGAAATAGACGATTAGGTGGGCGACTCGCTACAGCACACCGGCCTTGCGCATCACGGGCTCCGACTTCTTGCGGATCTCTGTTGCGGCCTCGAACGGATCGCCTTGCTGGAAGCGAGGGAGGAAGAGCTCGACCGAGAGCGTTCCCGAATAGTTCTTCTCCGCCAACTTGCGCAGTATCTTCTCGACCGGCGCGATGCCATCGCCAGGCACCGCGCGCGTGGTGGAGTCGAGGAGCTCTCGGGGCATGTCCGGCACGTCCTGGAAGTGCACGTGCCCGATCTCGCCGGGCCGCATCGCCTCCAGATCTTCGAACTTACTCATGCCTGACCAGAAGTGATAGAAGTCGAACAGCGGTTTGATGTTCGGATGATTCGCCTCACGAATGATCTTCGCGAGAGACGAGATCGTCGAGATGAAGGCGGAGTTCCGCAACGCCTCCACCATGAACAGCAGTTTGTACTGACTGGAGATCTCGGCGACCTCGCGCATGTTCACTGCAGCCGCCTTGTAATCGTCGGCGGTGAACTTCGCGTTGGGCGCCGTCGCCGTGGGCTGATAGATCCGGTTCAGCCCGAGGGTCGCGAACATCTCACAGCGCTTCTTCAGGCCGTCAAGCGCCTCGGCGCGCTTCGGGTTCGGCTCGTAGATCCCGCCGGCTCCGGACGCAGCCGACACCGGCGTGAGTCCGTTGTCGGTCAAGACACGCTTGGCCACCGCGAGCGACTCGGTCTTCAAAAAGTCGTCGACGAGGTTCGACGTGAGCTCGACGTACTTGATGCCGGCTTTCGCCCACCCCTCGAGTGACCTCCGGTAGCCGGCGCCCGGAGAGGTGTTCTGGTGCAGACCAAGCGTCATCTTGCCCGCGGCTGCGGCCTCGCGCACGACAGCCAACGCGAGCGGGGTCAGGAGCATGGCACGTCGCGACAACATGGCGGTCACTATACACGCGGAGCAGGGGGACCGGGAAGAGAGCGGAGAGCTGAGCGCCTCGCTTGTGAGCGTCTCTTTTCCTAGCCTCCCTTCCTGTCGCTGGCCTCGGCTCTGGGCTCTCCCTTTCCGACGCCGTTCGGCCTCTACTGTCGCGAAGACGGGCGACGGCCGGCGCCCTTGGTGACGAGCTTCTGCACGCGCCAGTTGATCAGTTCGCCGACGTAGATCTCGTTCTCCGACGGGCAGGCGATGGCATGAATCCACCCGAACTCGCCGAGATTGCGGCCGGGGCCGCCGTACACACCCAGAACCTTACCGTCGAGCGCGACCTTGTAGATCCGGCTCGGATAGAGATCGCCGACGAAGAGCACCGGGTTGGGACCCGGCGTCATGCAGAGGGCGTCTGGCGCGCCGGGGGCCTGCGAGCCGGTTTTCAGGTCCGGCGTCGGCGTGCCATAGGTGACCTTGCCACGCTTCACATCCACCGGCACGTCAATCACCAACTCGCGAAGGTACTTCCCATCCGGATCGAACACCTGGATTCGTCGATTGCCGCGATCGGCCACGAAGATCTCATCCTTGGGCGACACCGCGATGCCGTGGGGCGTGTCGAACTGCCCGGGCCCCTTGCCAAGCGACCCCCAGCTCGCGACCCACTCGCCTCGTGCGTTCGCCTTGCCAACGCGCGAGTTGATATAGCCATCCGTGAAGTAGGAGTTACCCTTCGAGTCCCAGGCGACATCGGTGGGCTGGTTGAACTGGTTGTCCCGGTGCACGGGCAGCGGGTTCCGTGGGTTGTTGTTCTGCGGCGTGGTCACGGCCACACCAGCGCGCGAGAGTAAGCCGGTCAACGTGCTCGCGTAATCGGGTGGCACCATGAAGTGCGAAGCCTCGCCCTTCCGACCGAAGACCCACGCCACACGGCCCTGAGGGTTGAACCGCACGATCATGTCCGAGCCCTTGTCGACCACCCAGATGTTGTCGTCCTTGTCGACGCGGACCGCGTGCGCGTACGACCAGGCGTACAAGTTCTTCCCGATCTCACGTACGAACTTGCCGTTCTGGTCGAACTCGAGAAGCTGAGCCGCCGTCGCCATGTAGGACGGACCAGTGGAGTTACCCCTCGAGAAGACGAAGATGTGCCCCTTCGAGTTGACGGCGACGCCGCCAATCTCGCCAAAGTGGACGTCGTTCGGCATCACAAATGGATCCGGCACTGACTCGAATGGCAGCTCGGGAACGGACTGTGCAGCCAGCGGCTGCGAGGTCGCGGCCAGCAAACACAGGGCGAGGGTAAGACGTTTCACACACACCTCCCAGCGACAAACCCGGCCGTTCACTTTACGCTACTTTGGCCATCCCGGCGCAAGACTCGGCTGTGGCTGGGCACGGCGCCCAACGGGTCGTTCGACCGCACTCTCGAGGTTCGTGGCCCGGCGACCCTGCAGTCACCATGGGTTCGAGAGACCTCCGTCTGGTGCCGGGGGCGGAGGACTCGGTTCGCGTGGTCGGCCACATCAGGGCACGCGAGTCTGTCGCCAGCCAGCTGAGCGCCGCGGAGCGGGCCGAACAGCTAGCGGCCAACCCGCCGACTCAGCAGGACGACCAGACGGCACTCACGGCGCAGCCTCTCGGTGACAACTCGAGGAGGTGGCGCCCCGGGTCACCGTGTCGACGGCATCGGGCTCGCCGGGGTAACGTTCTGCCCCGTGGCGAAGGGACGCAGCGAGTGGAAGGGCCGTCGACCGACGACGGCCTGCGACCCATGGAACCGCCCCACAGCGAACTCGTCTACTGGGCGGACACGCCGACCGTTTCGCCGCGTCGTGCGAGGAGCGCCTCGCTGGCAGCCAACAGCGTGGCGAGCGCCAGGCCCTCGGCGGCCTTCGACACCTCCTCGAGCGACGGAAACGACGGCGCAATTCGGATGTTACGGTCGTTGGGGTCCTTGCCGTACGGGAACGTGGCGCCTGGTGGAACGACGGTGATGCCCGCCTGTTTCCCAAGCTCGATCACACGGCGCGCGCAACCATCGAGGACGTCGAAGCTGATGAAGTAGCCGCCCTCCGGCTTCGTCCAGCTCGCCACGCCAGTGCCGCCGAGGAGACGCTCGAAGACGGCCTGCACTTCCTGAAATTTCGGACGGAGGATCGCCGCGTGCTGCTCCATCAGCGAGCGGATGCCGGTCCCGTCCCGCAAGTACCGGACATGCCTGAGCTGATTCAGCTTGTCCGCCCCGATCGTCCTGCGCTCCATCTGTTGGAGCAACCACTTCAGATTGACCGAGGACGAGGCCACCATGGCTACACCCCCGCCAGCGAAGGTCATCTTCGACGTGGACCCGAACATGAACACACGATCCGGGTGGCCGTGCGCTTCGCACAGTGCGAGGATGTCCGAGATTTCATGACGCGTCGCCGTCAGGTGATGCACCCCGTACGCGTTGTCCCAGAAGATCCGGAAATCGGGTGCCGCAGCCGGCATCTTGGCGAGGCGCTCAGCGGTCTCACGCGAGTAGACCTCACCCGTAGGGTTGCTGTATTTCGGCACGCACCAGATGCCCTTGATGGATGCGTCGCTCGCGACGAGGCGCTCGACGACATCCATGTCCGGACCGCGGCCGGTCAGCGGCACCGTGATCATCTTGATCCCGAAGCCCTCGCAAATCGTGAAATGGCGGTCGTAGCCCGGTACCGGACAGAGGAACGCGGGAGGGTTCGCCGCGGACCATGGCGCCGGGCCTCCGGGCACGCCGCGCAGGGCAGCCCACTCCACGGTATCGTGCATGAGCTCGAGTGACGAATTGCCGGCGACAATCACGCGATCCGCGTGCGCGCCCAGCATCTCTCCCAGCAGCGCCCGCGCTTCGGGGAGGCCCTGCAGCCCACCGTAGTTCCTGCAATCCGTCCCATCGGCAGCCAGAAAGTCGGACGTCCCGAGGATGGTCAACAGGCCATTCGATACGTCCAGCTGCTCAGGGGCCGGCTTGCCCCGCCCCAGGTTCAAGGTCAATCTCCGGCCGCGAAACGCGTCGTATCGCTCTTGGGCCTGGGTACGGAACGCTCGTAGATCGACAGTCGACAACGCCTGCAACTCGGACATTGCTCTCCTCGAAATTAAGAAACTGGTCGGGCATGCTATGTTCTCATGACCGACCGCTCTGCGATTGGGGAATCCCTTGCGGCCGTCGCAACGGTCATCCTATCCTCGACTGTCGTGGCCCCCAAAACCGGCGCCCCGCGCATCGCTGCGGTGATGGTCAGCGTTGTCTTTGTCGCTGGAGCGCTGTCGCTCTCCGCGGCTCGGACGATCGGCGTTGAACCGGCGCGCACCATCACGCTCTCGATCGTGGGCACGAACGACGTGCATGGTTTCGTCCTGCCGGCCAACGGCCGCGGAGGCGTCGCCTGGCTCGGCGGCTACCTGCGAAACCTGCGCGCGGTGCGCACAGAGCCCGACGGCGGGGTCATCGTCTTGGATGCCGGTGACACGTTTCAAGGCGGCATCGAGTCAAACCTGAGCGAGGGTGGACTCGTGATCGACGCGTACAACGCGCTCGGATACGCCGCGACCGCCATCGGTAACCACGAATTCGATTTCGGCCCGCTCGACACGTTGGATCCGGCCGACGCACCCGATCCGCGGGGCGCGCTCAAGGCCATGGCCGCGCGCGCGCGCTTTCCCATGCTCGCCGCGAACCTGCTCGACGCAGCCACCGGCCAGATGGTCGACTGGCCGAACGTGGCGCCCTCGACGCTGATCACCGTCGCCGGGCTGCGCATTGGCATCATCGGCGCGATGACCATCGACGGTCTGCGCGCGACATTGGCGGCGAACGTGCACGGACTGGCGCTGGCACCGCTGGCTGAGACGATTCAAGCGGAGGCAAATCGACTTCGGCAACGCGACGCCGACCTCGTGCTCCTCACCATTCACGCCGGCGGGAGCTGCTCACAACTCGCAGACGACACGGACTTGTCGTCGTGCGACGGCGGATCAGAGGTCTTTCGTCTGCTGCGCGACCTTCGTCGGGGGACGCTCGACGCGGTCGTCGCGGGACACACCCACGCGGTGCTCGCGCATGTCTTCGAGGGCGTGCCCGTGATCGAGTCCTGGTGGGGCGGTCGCGCATTCGGCCGCATGGATCTCACGGTCGATCGTCAGACCAAACGCGTGCAGGGGGTGCGGCTCTTTCCACCGCAAGATCTCTGCGTCCGCTGGGACTGCGCCGCCTCGCCAGACGACCCTGGCACACAGCGCATGTACGAAGGACGTCCGGTGGCGGTCGATCCGGACATCGTCCGCGCCATGGCACCGGCACTCGATCGGGTCCGCCAGATGCAGGCCGAGCCGTTGCCGGTGACCGTCGACACGCTCGTGCGCCGTGGCGTCGATTCCGGCGCACCCCTGGGTAATCTCTTCGCCGACGCCATGCGCGAATCGGTGTCTGGCGCCGATCTGTCGGTGAACAACAACGGCTTCGCCGGCCTCCGGGCCGACCTGCCGGCCGGTCCGTTGACGTTCGGGCGGCTGTACGACGTGTTTCCGTTCGATAACCGTCTGGTACAACTCACGATGACGGGCACCGAGCTCGAGCGCGTGTTCGCCGAGGAGATCCGACGGCAGCGTCCGGGTGCCCTTGCCGTCTCCGGTGTCCGAGTCCGGGGTAACTGCGAGGGTCCGGAGTTGCGCGTGCGGATCACGCGATCGTCAGGCGAGGCGATCGACGGCGAGACACGCGTGCAGGTCGTGACGAGTGACATGCTTGCCGGTGGCGTCGTCTTCGCCGCTGTCGCGCCACGGCCCTTCCCGGTCCCCGCCACGGCACCCATCGTCCGCACGCTGGTCGAGCGCTGGCTGAGGCGACGTGGCGGTCGCATCTCGGAGGAGCAGTTCCTCGATCGCGGTGGATCACGCTGGACGTATCCGACCGGTACGTGCGCGGCCCAGTGAGGACCTGGCCGCTCCACGACTAGCGCAGAAGCCAGACCGTGAGGAGGGCGGTCACCAGGCCGGCAACCAGACGGGGCTCCGCGCTGCCAACCTGATACGCCGCCCAGAGGCCGCTCAGCGCCGTCTGCGTGATCACGACGATGAGTAGGAGCCGAGGGGCTTCGAGACGTGTCGCGCGGGCGAGCATGAAGGTGAAGAGCAACACGCCGGCCGCGTTGAGCAGACCTGCCTGCACGCCCACCAGCAGCGGCCGTCCGCGAAGCGCGGCCCAGGATCCAGGCGAGACGGTCATCGCGACGAAGGCAGCCACGATCGACACGGAGGCGTACACCAACATCGCTGCGGTGCCCGGGAGACCCGACTGGTTCATGCGCAGGGGCCAGGCCGAGAAGAAGACACCGGTCGCCACGGACGCGAGGAGCAGCGAAATCTGGCTCATCGCGCGATCATCGCACGGTCGATGACCAAGCGCACCGGTCTCGCAGGCTGGCCGACGCTCCAGTGGTACGATGACGCCGATGCGTAGGCCATCACGCCGCTCGTCGTACGGCTACGGCTATCGGGAACCGATCGGGTTCGGGATTCGAGTCGGCGGCGTCATCGCCTTGGCTGGCGTGGTCGTCCTCCTTGCGGCGCCGGTCGGTTATCGACTTGGCCTGCTTTCGCTTCCCCTCGCAGCCGACCGCGTGTTCGTGTGGGGCGGCAATCTCGCCGGCGCCGCAGCCGTCGTGGCGCTGCTGGGCCTCCTCATGACCTTCACCCATCGTCGCGAGGCACGGCGAGGCATCGGGCGGGCGCTCGTCGCGATGGCCGTTGGTGGGCTTGCGTTTCTCGCCGGTGGGCGGTTGCCAATGCGAACGCCACCGCCTCGCCTACACGACGTCACGACGGACACGCAGCGTCCGCCCGAATATGTCACGGTCGCTGAGCTTCGCCGTCGAGATCCGGCGTCGGCCGTCGATCTGACTTATCCAGGGGAACAACTCGCCGCACAACAACGCACGGCGTACCCCGACATCCAGCCGCTCATGCTGTCCGTCAGCCGCGATGAGGCCTTCGCGCGAGCACTGGCAGCGATTCGACGCTTCGGATGGACGCTCGTGTCGGCCGATGGAGGTGACGGACGCATTGAAGCCAGCGTAGCCACACGGCTCTTCGGCACGGTGGATGATGTGGTGGTTCGGGTCAGCGCTGCGGAAGGTGGAAGCCGCGTGGACGCGCGAGCCACCGCACGGGAGCCCGGACACTCGACCAGCGGGACGCGGGTCCGCGAGGTGCTGGAAGCGTTGGGGTCCTAGAGCACCCGCTCGGAGCGGCGCTGCGCGCGGCGCCTCGATGCTGGTCTACGGCAGACCGAGCGTCACGACCGCGTTGGTCGCGACGACCGTGACGTACTGTTTGCCGTTGGCCTTGAAGGTCAGCGGGCTGGTGCGGATGCTGCGGGGCGCCTTGTAGGCAAAGAGCTCACGCCCCGTTCGCGCGTCAAACGCGTAGAACATCCCCGACTCGCTTCCCTGAAAGACGAGATGCCCTGCGGTCACGAAGTTCCCCGCGCTGCCGATACTCGAGGTGGTCGGAAACTCGGCCTGCCACACGAGCTCACCGGCGCCCGGATGGTAGGCCGACACGGTCTCGGTGTTCGGCACACCCACGGCATCGCCACGGAATGGACCTTCAGCGATCACGTTGTCGTGTCCGACGTTCTGCCCAGTACCCTGCCGCAGCGTGTCCCCAACCGGTCGCACGGTAAACGAAATCGCGGCGTTCTTCGCCGTGACATAGAGCAGGTTCGTCAACGGACTGAACGACGGCGATCCGAAGCTCGACCCGCCGTGCGAGAGGATGTACTTCTCCTTGACCGAGTACGGCGTGTAGATCGGCCGCGCACGCGTCGCAAGCTCCGGATCCTTGATGATCGGAAACGTCTGGCAGAACGGGAGCATCGGCACGCCCTTCGCGGTATGGGGGAAGGGCTGGGTCGGCCAGATTTCCTCGCCCGGCACGTCAGTCTTCGTCGGCACGGCCATCTCGACCATCGGATTGATCGGCTGCCCCGTGTCGCGGTGCCAGGCATACAGATAGCAGTTCTTCCCCGCCGACGCGACACCCTTGATGAGCCGACCGCCGACGCTCACATCGAAGAGAATCGGACCGCTCACGAGATCGAAGTCCCACACCTCGTGGTGAATGGTCTGGTAGTACCACGCGAGCTTGCCGGTCTGCAGGCGGAGAGCCACAATCGAGTTGGTGAAGAGGTTCTCGCCCTTACGAGCCGACCCGTCGTAGTCAGGAGACGGATTCCCCGCGTTGATGTAGAGAAGACCGAGCTCCGGATCGACCGCCGGCTGCGTCCACATGCCACCACCGACACGCTGTCCTCCTCGCCACGTGTCCTTGGCGATCTCCCACCCGTCGTCTTCGGGACTCTGCGGCACGGTGTTGAACACCCACTTGACGGTCCCGGTCCGGCCATCGAGCGCCACGACGAGTCCGCCGGGAATGTGCGCTTCGGAGACCGCGAGCCCGACGTAGAGCGTGCCGTCGTAGAAAGCGGGCGGCGCCGCGATGATGTAGCCGCGTGCGTCCTTGTTCTTGTATTTCGCGTTCAGCGCGGCATCGGCCACGAGCAGGCGACCCTTGTTACCGAATGTCTCCACGACGCGACCCGTCTTGGCGTCGACGGCGTACATCGCGGTCTGTCCGTACGCGTAGATCCGCCCGTCCGCGTACATCGGTCCTCGACCGTTCGCCGGAAACGGCGGATCGACCTCCGTCAGCCACAACTGTTTCCCCGTCTCGGCGTCGACAGCGAACAGTTTCGAGCCCGAATTGAAGTACAGCGAGCCATCGACGGCCAGAGGCGTTCCGCGCCCGATGTTGTCAGCCGCCGGGGCCGTGAACGTCCACTTCACGGCCAGCGACGCGACGTTCGACGTGTTGATCTCGTCCAGTGGCGCGTAGCGGCTGTTGCGGAGATCCAGATTGTGGGACGTCCAGTTGAAGGTCGATCGATCTTGGCCTAGCAGCTCCACCGCGCAGGCAAAGACCGCCGCCACCAGCGGGGTCGTCACGGCCCAGAGCGTCCGTTTTCCGGTCTCAGACGGTGCCACAACCCCTCCTCAGCGGTCCCAGACGTATGCGCCGATGTGCGTCTTTCGAGCCACCCGGCCTACGAACGGAGCATAACGCAAAGCGACACTCTGCTAGCATGCTTCCATCATGAAGAACAGCCTCCAGTGGTTCGTCACCGCCCTCCTCCTGCTGACCCTTGGTCACTGGATCGGAACACACGTCGGCACGGTGAGCGCACAGGATCGCGTGAGCGCCGAAGTCCGGAAGGCATTGGAGGACTACGTCGCGAACTTCTCGGCCAAGCGCGCTGACCTCATCGCCGAACAAAACGTCCTCGCGCCCTCCACGTTGATTGGCGGAACAGCCGTCACGACGTCGCTGACCGCTGCGGACGTCAAGCACCGCTACGAGACGAACCTGAACAGTCTGGTCTCGCAAAAATACGGCCGGTCGCAAGTGAAGAATGCGACAGTCTGTGCTCTCAACGATTCAGCGGCCATCGTGAGCGGACAGTTCACGCGATACCGTACAGACGGCAGCGTCCTCAGCGAGCTGGCGTCAACCTATGTCTTCGCTAAATCGGATGGCCGCTGGCGCATCGTCACGCAAATCGGCCACAGCTTGGACCGCCGCATGACGTGCGGGGCCTGAAAGTGACCGCTCATGAAGCACCGATCGATGCCACCCCGTAACGTGGCCCTTTCGCGCCTGAACCGAGGGGCCTGTGCCACCATCACGCTGCTCCTGGGTTCGCTCGTGGCGGCGCAGGTCGCGCCTGGCCCGGCCGTGAATCCTCGCGCCGTGTGGTCCGAGCCACCCGAAGCCTTCACGTCGCGCGTCGTCGCCAGCGGATTCGAAGATCCATGGGACGTGGCGTGGGGACCTGATGGTTTCCTCTGGCTGACCGAACGCATCGGCAAACGCGTGGTCCGCGTCAATCCGACCGATGGCACACGGCATGTCGCCGTCACAATCGACGAGGTCTACCAGAAGTTGGCGCAGGACGGCCTGCTCGGTATGGCGCTGCACCCGCAGCTACTCCGAGGCACCAACCATGTGTACGTCATGTACACCTACGATGCGGACGCAGGTCCTGAGGCGCTCCAGCGGGCGAAGATCCGGCGCTACACGTACGATCCGGCGTCACAGCTCCTCACGGAGCCTGTCGATCTACTCGCCGACATTCCGCACGGGCCGGACCACGGTGCGAGTCGGATCGTTTTCGGGCCAGACGGCAAGCTCTACGCGAGCCGCGGCGATCACGGGTCGAACTTCTTAGCCTATTACTGCGTCCCCATCCGGTCACAGGAGCTGCCGACGGCGGCAGACATCAACGCTCGAAACTGGCAAGGCTACGAAGGCAAGATCCTGCGGCTGAATCTCGATGGGTCGATCCCGGACGACAACCCGGTCCTCGCGGGAGTTCGAAGCCACGTGTTCAGCTACGGCCATCGCAATCCACAGGGGATGGCGTTCGGACCGGACAATCGGCTCTACGCGTCTGAGCACGGACAAGACACCGACGATGAAGTGAATCGCATCGAGGCCGGCCGCAACTACGGCTGGCCCCTGATTGCAGGATATCGTGACAATCGCTACTACACGTATGCGAACTGGTCGGCCTCGTCGCCGACGCCGTGTGCCAGCCTCAAGTACAGCCGAGACGTTCCCGACACGGTGCCGCGGGCGAAGGAGTCGGACGTGAAACTGCGCGACTTCACGCCACCGCTCAAGACGTTCTTCACGGTGCCGAGCACCTACAGTCAGCGGACGATTGGCAACGCGACCGCCGCGCTCGCCGGACTCGACGTGTACACCTCACGGGCCATTCCTGGTTGGAATCCGTCGATTCTCGTAGCCGGCATGATCAGCGGCGTCATCTTCCGCATGCCACTGCATGCCAGCAAGGAGCTACCTCTGACGTACTTCAAGGCACAGGATCGCTATCGCGACCTCGCCATCGCGCCCGATGGCCAGAGGATCTACGTCGTGACGGACTTGGAGGGTCGGACGCTGACCGCATCCGGTGAGATCACGACAAACCTGGCCCACCTAGGATCGCTGCTGGAGTTCACGTACGCGGGGAGGCGAGGAAGAACACAGTAGCGGTCGGAATGTCCCACGGCGAGATGGCGTCGGCCATCGTCCGCTCCGGACGAGCGCTTCGCTCTCGCCTAGCCGAAGGCGTACACCATGCCGTCCTGTGCGCCGATCACAATCCGCCCGGCAGCGACGGCGGGTGATCCGGTGAGTGCACCGCCGGTGGTGAACTCCCAAATCTTCTTGCCGGTGGTGACGTCGATCACGTAGAAGCGGTTGTCACCTGAGCCGATGTAGACCCTGTCGCCGGCGACAACGGGCGACGAGTCGACGCGTGCGCGAGTGGCGAAGGTCCAGAGTGGCTTTCCGCTCGTCGCGTCCAGCGCACGGATCATCTTGTCGCGCCCGCCCAGGATGACCTTGCCGTCTGCGAGCGCTGCCGACGAGTAGTAAGGAAACTTCCGCTCCGGATCCGAGTAGCGCCAGATGATTGCTCGCGCCTTCAGGTCGAGCGCAAGCACCTCGTTCTCGAACGTGCCGAAGTACGCACGGTCGCCCGTCACGACGGGAGATGCCCCGGTGTAGGCACCCGACTCGATCGAGTACATCTCCTTGCCGTCAGCGATGCGAATCGCCCGAAAGATCGCGTCACAGCCGGCGACGAACGTCAGGCCACCATGCACGGCCGGCGTGGCGTGAACCTGGCCGTTCGTCAGCACCTTCCAGCGTTGCGTGCCCTTCTTCGCGTCGACGGCATACAGGTGGCCGTCGTACGAGCCGAAGAGCACGATGCCGTCGGTCACCGTCGGCGAGGACTTGATCTCGGACGTGGTCTTGAAGGTCCACAGGCCCTTGCCGTCGGCCGCATTGACCGCATGCAGGATGCCCCCGAGATCGCCGACATAGACGACGCCATCAGCAACCGCAGGCGACGATTCACCGAAGAGGTTGTTGTTCGCTGCCTTGTATTTCCATCTGACCACACCGGACGACAGATCGAGCGCGATGAGCTCTCCGTCACCGCTGCTGACGTAGACGACACCTCCCGCGATCGCGGGCGTCGATTCGACGGTCTCCCCCGCTTGATACGACCAGAGGAGCTTGAGCGAATCCGGAGGCGTGCTGAGCGATCGGCCGGTCTGTTGATAGCTGCCTCGGAAGCTGCGCCATTCGCCCGCCGGTGATGCGGACGTATCGCCGGCAGGCGCCGACGCCTGGGCCGTCAGCCGACTTGAACCGAGGGCCCCGACCGCACCGATGACACCGGTCACTCCCAGCACAACGAGGAAGAGCGGCGACCTGTGCAGCAGCCTCATGGTCATTTCATCGCAAGCGCGAACAACTTCGTCCGGTTGTTCAGATACAACGTCCCGTTCGCCGGGACCGGGGTCGCATAGATCGCGCTCCCCATGTTCATCTCGTGCAACACCTTCATCTGTTTGCCTGCCTGGAGGACGACAACGTCGCCGTCCTCGTCGCCGAGGTAGACGCGTCCGTCGATCACCATGGGCGAGCCCCAGACGGCCGCCAACACGTCGTGCACCCAGTACTCCTGCCCGGTCTTCGCGTCGATGCAGTGGAGGAAGCCGCTGAAGTCCGCGATGTAGATCAAGCCGTCGGCGATCGCAGCGGTCGAGACGGACCGTCGGATCTTGTCGAAGTGGAACACGACGCCGGACTTCGTGATGTCACCCCGCTTGGTCGCATCGATCGCGTAGAAGTGCCCAACGCCCTCACCATGTTCCGGATCCTGGCCGTTCGCGATGTACACCTTGTCCTCGTAGACGACCGGCGTCCCGATGATCTCGTTTCGCGTGCGCGGCCAGACCGAATCCTTCGGGTTGGTGTCGAACTCCCACAGCTTCTTCCCGCTCTCGGCCTCGTAGCCGCGGACCCAGCCATCGCCCTGCGCCGACACGACCTGCACCACACCGCCGATCCGACCGACCGCTGGTGTCGACCACTGCCCGTGGAGGATGCGCTCCTCCACCGAGTTGTCCTCCCATACGAGCTTCCCGGTGTTCTTGTTCAATGCGATGATGGCTGGCGCCTTCGGTGACGGCACGTTGACGTGGCTCTCGTCCTGTCCGTTCGACGTCGAGACGAAGAGCAGGTCGCCGTACACAACCGGGGATGAGTTCGACATGTTGTGCGGATAGGAGCCGACCTCCTCCATCATGTCGAAGGCCCAGATCACGTCCGCATCGTTCTGCCCGGTGAGCTTCTCGTTGGTCACCGGCCCGTCGTTCTCGTTGTCGCGAAACCCTTCGATGTCGACGCAGAATACGACGCCGCGGTTGCTGACGTAGTAGACCTTCTTGTTCTCGACCAGCGGAGATGAGGCGACACCTTGGAACGGCCAGTCATTCGCTCGACCCGATTCCAGCTTCGCGTGCGCATGCTGCCAGAGGAACTGACCGTCCGACTCACGGAACGCCATCAGCACGCCGCGGTCGCCAGCCTGGTTCTTGTCGCGGACCAACTCGTTGTTCGTCCCGACGAGCACCGTGCCGTTCGCGACGACCGGGTTGCCGTAGCTCTGCGACCCGAGGTCGGCCACCCACTTCACGTTCTTCTTGGACTGGACGTCCCACTCCGCCGGCAGTCCCTTCATGTTGGAAACCATGTTTCGGTCCGCCGTGCCGCCCCACATGGGCCAGTCGCCGGTTCCTGCGGGCTCTGAGGCCCCCATGTGTGCGGTGGTGGCGGCGGCAACGAGCCACGCCGCCGCAGTGAGTGCACGCTTCATGATCCTCGACTCCTACTGGTTCTTCGTCAGCGAGACGTTGTCGACATAGGCCCCGAACTGGGCGTCGATGAAGAACCCAGGAGCCCCTTGACGATTCCCGATCGGGTCGACCTTTTCGATCGTCCAGGCCGCCGGCTCGGGTTCGCCCGTCGGCCACGCCTTCCCCTGGGCCCGCACCTGCCCGTTGGGCAGGTTCTCGACCCGTAGCTTCAAGTGATACCACGCGTCGGGCTTCCACGCGAACGGCACCGTCACCGTTCGCTGCGTCTCCGGCTCCCACGGCTCGATCTTCAGCCGCTGCGAGTTGCCGTACAGGACGAGCGAGTAGCGCTGCGCCGTGATGCCCACGTCCCCTTGCTGCCGGCGACGCGTCGACGCCCGCACATCGGCTTCGAAGGTATAGTTCGACCAGCTCGTCGGTCCGATGAACGCCCGGATGCGCTTGAACAGCGTGTCGTCTGGCGCTTTCTGCAGCACTTTCTGCCCATCCAGCGTCGTCACGGTCATCTTACCGGCCGTCATGTTGACCCAGCCCGGAGGCGACGCACCGTCCGCGTAGGAGTCGAACGTCTCTTTCCAGGGCATCGGACGCACGACGCGCACGCGCGACTGTCCAGTCAGCGATCCGACGGTAGCCTTGACGAGACCTGCCTGCTCGGCCGGATCCGCGGCAACTTTGAACGAGCCGTTGTCGACGGTCCCTTTCAATCCTTCCAGCGACCACTGCGCCGGTTCTTCACGCAGGAACCGGCCCTTGGCATCGAACAGGCGAGCCGACATCTTGATCGTCTGTCCGGGCTCGACGACGAGCTCGGTCGGGACCACCTGGACGTGCGCCGGTGGGCCCTCGCCGGTCACTGCAGGCTCGTCCACGGCGTACCCGCTGGGCGAGGTCGGCTTCCGCGACCCAATCGCGTAGATCGCGTCGCTCGAGACGAAGAAGATGCGCCCGCGGGAGATCGCAGCGCCTGCCAGGATCTGCTCCGGCGTGCCCTCGGATCCGCAGCAGCTGTTCGTGCTGACCGGCAGCGCCACGGCGCTCAGGACTTCACCCTTGTCGAGTCGCGGGCGGACGATGAAGAACTTGCCGCCGTCGGTGCCGACGAAGATCTTGCCGTCGGCCATCACGGGCGGCGCCTTTTGCGCCGTGCCCAGGGCCAGCTCCCAGAGCAACGTGCCCTTTTCGACTTCGTAAGCGTGGAGCGTCGACCCGCCGTCGATTTGATACAGTCGACCGCCCTCCAGCAGCGGCGAGGAGAACGAGAATTCGATGCCCTTCACGGCCCACTGCGGCATCTTGATGTCACCGGTCTGCGACCCGTCGATCGACGCGAGCAGACCCATCTCGTTGCCATCGAGGTTCTCGTCACCGTGAGAGACAAGCACGGAGTTGTTGTTCACGACCACGCCCGTGTTGATCGCGCGCTTGGATGCGACGTAGCTCCACACCTTCTCGCCCGTCTGGGGTTTGATGGCGTGCACGGCTCCGTCACCAAGACCCGCGATCAGCAGCCGCATGCCGTTGATCGTCGCGATGAGCGGGGCGGCGTACGCCGTGTCATAGGGACGGCCACCGGGATTCGCAACGTACACGACATCGCCCGTGCGCTTGTCGAGCGCCATGATTCGATGCGCACGGTTCCCGGACGTACCCCAGTTCGACACGGCCGCGGCGACGATCACGAGGTTGCCATCCACCAGCGGCGACATCGTCCGGCCGCCGTGAGTAGTGAACGCGGCGAACTCCTCACCAAACGAGCGCTCCCACAGCAGCTTCCCGTCCTTGCTGAGCGCGATGACCTGGGCACCACCGCTCAGCGCATAGACGTTCCCCGTCTCGGGGTCGATGGCCGGGGACGCCCAGGCGATGCGATGCGACGGCACGTCGCTCTGGAACAGGTTGAACTTGTATTCCCAGATGACCTTGCCGGTGTCCGTGTCGAGCGCCATCACACGCTCTTGGAGGTCCGGCCCGCGGCTTGACGGGTTCTGGACGTACAGGCGATTCCCCATCACGACGGGCGCCGAACGGCCGCCGTACGGCGCGCGCCACACGAAGTTTTCGCCGTTGACCGTCCACTTCTCGATGAGGCCGGTCTCCCGCGACTTCCCATCGCGGTTGGGACCTCGCATCTCGGGCCAGTCGCCGACCGGCACATGTCGCGGCCCCTGAGCAGACAGCGTGACGCCAATGGCCACGACCACGAACGTCGGTACAATGAAGCTTTTCACCATGGACAGCCCTTCGAATCGACCGCGCCCAGGCGCCGACCCCGTCCGTTCGAGCGGTTGATCGACGCGAACCTCGCGGCCAACTCGACGCGGTTGGCCACAGGAACGCGCTCCGAGGGTATTCTAGCCTCACTATGACAAGCAGGCGAGGCGGCGGCGTACGACCCGTCCGATGGACGATCCTCGGCGTGACGGCTGTGTTGTTGAGCCACGTCGTGAGCGCGGGCGCGGGCGACGACTGGCCGCAGTGGCGCGGACCGGCCCGCACCGGCGTGTCCACCGAGACGGGACTCCTACGCCAGTGGCCGGCCGGCGGACCGCCGCTCGTGTGGACCGCGCGCGATCTCGGCGAGGGATACGGGTCGGTGGCCGTGTCTGGAGGCCGCGTCTTCGTCCAGGGCCTGCGCAAGGGCCAGAGCATCATCTCGGCGATCGACCTGGCAGATGGTCGGGGCGTCTGGTCCAAGGCGCTGGGACCCGGCGCTGAGAGCGACCGCGGGTCCGGCCCCAGGGGCACGCCCACGGTCGATGGTGACCGGGTGTACGTGTTGTCCGAGAACGGTGATCTGTATTGCCTGAGACCGGACGGCACCGAAGTGTGGAAGAAGAACATCCTGCGCGAGTTCAGGGGCCAGAACCTCCCGTGGCTGATCAGCGAGTCGCCGCTCGTCGACGGGAATCGGCTCATCGTCACGCCTGGCGGTCGCGGAGCCGGCATGGTCGCGCTCGACAAGATGACCGGGGCGACGCTGTGGACCAGCAAGGACCTGAGCGACGAAGCCGCGTACTCGTCGCCGATCGCGGCCGACGTACAAGGCGTGCGGATCTACATGACCTACACCGCCGAGGCTGCCGTCGGCGTGCGGGCGTCCGACGGGAAGTTGATGTTCAAACACCGCCAGGTCGCGAACAACACCGCCAACGTCGCCACGCCGGTGTTCTTCGACAACAAGGTCTTCTTCTCGTCCGACTACGGCACGGGTGGTGCGCTGCTCGGCCTGCGCGCCGAGAACGGCGAGGTTCGGGCGCAGGAGATCTACTTCACGCGTGAGATGCAGAACCATCACGGCGGCGTGCTCCTGCTGGACGGCTACCTGTACGGTTACAACAACGCCATCCTCACCTGCCTCGAGTTCGCCACCGGCAAGATGATGTGGCGCAACCGCTCGGTCGGCAAAGGAGCAATCACCGCAGCGGATGGACGGCTCTACGTCGTGTCCGAGGACCATGTCGTCGGTCTCGTGGAGGCGACACCAAGCGGCTACAAAGAGCACGGCCGCTTCTCGATCCAGGATCTCGGTCCCCCCTCGTGGGCCCATCTAGTGGTCAGCAATGGGCATCTCTTCGTCCGAAACGACAATCTGCTCCTGAAGTACGCCGTTAGAGCGAAGCCGTGAACCGGAAGAGGAAGCTGGCGATCATGCCCAGTGCTGCAGCGCCCAGACACCCCTCAGCCGGATCACCGGCGAGGGAGCTATCCAGCTCTCACCGCTTCACCGGGTTCTCTCGGGCGACGTTCGCCTTCTTCAAGGACCTCGCGGCGCACAACAATCGGGAGTGGTTGCAGGCCCGCAAGGCGATGTTCGAGGAGACGTGTCAGGCCCCGCTGAAGGCCCTGACTGCCGCGCTCGACCCACCCTTCGGGTCCGAACGCATCTCACGGATCTCTCGTGACATTCGATTCTCGAAGGACAAGTCGCCCTATCACACGCACATTTCTACGCGGATCGCGGGTTGCGTCATGTTCCTCTCGGCCGACGGGCTGTATGTCGGCACCGGGATCTACTTGCCTGACCCGCCCACCCTCCGCAAGCTGCGCGAGGCCGTGAATCGCGAAGCGTCGGGACGGGCCCTCGTCACTCTGGTGGCGGCGCTCAGACGGAAAGGATACACGGTCACGAGCCACGAGTCGCTGGCGTCGGCACCGCGTGGATTCCACGCGGATCATCCTCGACTCGAGCTCCTACGCATGAAAGATATCCACGCGGGCCGCACACTGAAGCCGGCCGATCTCTCCACCACCGCGACGGTCGCCCGGGTGAACCGCATTCGCGCCGACGTGACCCCCCTGAGGGAGTGGCTGCTGCGCTACGTGGGAAACGAGAGCTGCGTGTGAGTCGCACGTCACGAGTGGAACGTCACAAGTCCTAGCGCCGGCGCGGTGAACGCGCCCATGTCGTATGAGCCTTCGAGCGATCGAGCGGATCGAGACATCCCGCCTGCTGCTTCGCCAGCCGACTGCGGCCGACGCCGAAGCCATATTCAAGCGCTACGCGAGCGATGCCATCGTCACCGAGTACTTGGGCTGGCCGCGGCATCGTTCCATCGCGGACACATTCGCCTTCCTGGCCTTCTCCGACGCAGAGTGGGCGACGTGGCCGGTGGGTCCGTATCTGATCGCGTCGCGCGCCGATGGTCGCGTGCTGGGCAGCACCGGCCTTGCCTTTGAAGCGCCCACGGTCGCGGCGACCGGCTATGTGCTCGCACGGGACGCGTGGGGCCTCGGGTACGCGACAGAGGCGCTAGCCGTGATGGTGGGGGTGGCGCGGGAGGTCGGCGTCCATCGACTCTACGCGCTCTGCCATCCCGCGAATCCTGGATCGATTCGCGTTCTCGAGAAGTCCGCCTTCACGCTCGAAGCGCGGCTACCGCGACACGCGCCGTTTCCCAATCTTGGCACCACCGAACCGCAGGACTGCCTCCGCTACGCACGAACCTTCCCCTGAAACCGGCGGGCCCTCACGCGGGGGTTCAGGCGAGGGTTCGCGCCCTCGACGGTCCTTCCAGCCGGGCGTGGCCTCTGAAGCCACCTGGCGCGGATTACGCCTCAGAACTGAGCGCCCAACGTAATCCCGAACGTCCGCGGCCGGCCCATCTCGCCGAGAAAGCCGGACGGCGCGAGGCCCGGATAGCTGAACGCCACGGGGATGTACCGGGTGTCGAATGCGTTGCGAATCCAGGCGTCGACCGAAAGCGCGCCCCTCCCCAGCTCCTTCTTGACGCCGGCACGCAGGTTCGTCAACGCGTAGGCATCCTGCCCCGCACTATTCAAATCGTTGTACTTCAGCGCGCCGACGAGGGCGACCTCAGCGCGCGCGCGAAGGTCGAACCCGCTCGGGAGCGGTCGTCGAACTTGCCCCCCGAGGGTGGTCGTATACCCAGGCGTGCTGGGGAGCACGTTGCCACCGACCGGAAGGCCGCTGGAGTAGCTGTCATCCTTGAACCGACCGCGCGTGAACCCCGTGACGCCGAACAGCTCGACACCAGGTGCCGCCAGGGCAGTCAGTTCGACCTCGACGCCCGCGCTGTGCGCGCCGCCGACATTGGCGACGAAGAACTGCGCCGGCACCTGAGGGTTCGGCGCGTTCAGCTGCATGTCGGTCCAATCGATCTGGAAAACCGCCGCGTTGGCGAGCACCCGTCCACCGAGCCATCGGGTCTTGACGCCCCCCTCAACCTGCCAGGATTGCTCCTCGTCGAAGGCTTCGCTCCCAACCGGCGATGCGGCGTTGAACCCGCCGGCCTTGTACCCACTCGCGACCGACGCGTACAGCATCCGGTCGGGCCGTATCTGATACGACACCGACACCTGCGGCGACACGTTGGAAAACGAGCGATCGGCCTGGACGGTGCTGCCGGGGAAGAGGGGCGGTGTCAGGAACGTCTGGATCGAGGCGTCTTTCTGTTCGTGGTCCACTCGCCCACCGATGGCCAGCTCCAGCCGATCGCGGAATGTCAACGTTCCCTGCCCGTACACACCAACCCCCGCGTCGTCGAGCGAGGCGACAGGCGAGTGTTGTTGAACGGAGAGCGGCACCAGCGGGGAGAGCACGAAGGGCGCGAGGGTATTGACGGCGTCCTGTGCATACGCTTGGGTGAAGAAGAACACACCACTTTGCCAGCGCAGGCGGGTCGATCCGGAGAGGGTGATGTTCGCGTTCGGCGCTGAGGCGAGACGTACCTCCTGGGTGAACTGCGTCGCGTCCTCGGCGTTGCGACGGGTCAGCAAGGGCAACGGCGAGTAGTCCAGATCGGTCGCGTCCGTCGTGTTCCAGCGGACGACGCCCGTTGTCGCGGACAAGCTGAGCTTTGCGCCCTCGCGCTTGACCAGCACAGTCCCGGAGACGACATCCCGCGCCGTGCGTCCCTGAAAGTCACGCGACGTCCGAAACGGCTGCGCCCTGAGACTGCCGACGTCGACCAGGGCATAGTCGCCGTCTCGAGCGCGCTCTCCGCTGACGATCACGCGGGCTTCCCATCGCTCGTTCGGCGTCCAGAGGAGCTGCCCCTTGCCGAACGAGTTCCCGCGATTGTCGATGTCCACCCCTCGGCCGACGTCGCGCGTGAAGCCCTCGCGGACGCTGCGGCCGCCGGAGAAGCTGATGCCGACGCGCGGGGACACGGGACCGGAAATCGACGCCTGCGTGCCCCACGCACCGTAGTTCCCCACCGGCATCTCCACGCTGCCGCCCCATTTCGTCAGCGAGGGTCGTGCGCTGACGACATTCACGATGCCGCCGAGTGCGTTGCGGCCGTACAGCGCACTCTGGCCTCCGCGCACGAACTCGACTTGCTCGACCCCGATCAGCTCGAGACTCGTCGCGTTCGTGTGAATCATCGGCACGCCGTCGACATAGGTCGTGATCGCGGGATTGCCCGGTCCGGAGCTGACGCCCCGAAAAGTCGGGAAGCTCAGTTTCCGAGCCTGGAACTCCGAGAAGAACGTGTTCGGGGCCAGAGACACCGCATCGCTGAGCACGGTGATCGCGGCGGCGTCGAGCGTGGCCTTGGGAACGGCCGTGATGCTGGCCGGAACCTTCTGCTTGTCCACCGGCTCTTTCGGCGCGGTGACGACAACCGGCGCAAGGTCGACGCGCAGCGGATCCTCTTGCTGCGCCCAGGCTGGTGCGGCCGCCGCGAGTACCACCAGAACGCCCGCTGCGCGCGCCATCAGTTCAGCGTCCACATCGTGAGGTGGTTGAGGTCCTTCGTGAAGATCCGATTGCCGGACAGAACGGGCTCGGCCCACGTATCGCCGTCGGCCACCTTGTAGCGCTTCACGACCTCGAACTCCTTCGGGTTGTTCCGTACGACGATCAGCTCGCCGTCGTTCTCGAGGCTGATGTAGTAGTCACCGGCGCGGGCGATCGCACCGGCGGTCGCCTGGCGGCCTGGCGACGTCCAGAGCATTTGCCCACTCTTGGCATTCACCGCGAAGTACTGACCGCTGTTGCGCGAGGTCATGCCGAAAATCGTCTCCCCGTTCAGGACCATGTTCGTGTGCTTCGTTGGAATCTCCGCGTTCTCCCACACCGTGTTGGTCGTCCACGACGCGCCGCTCTTGGCCGGTGTGAACGCCGCCGTCGGGCCGTCACTGCCGCCAACGACGATCGTGTCGCCGACCAACACGGGCGTCCCCGAGTTGATGGCGATCTTGCTCGGGAACGGGCGTTCCCAGAGCAGTGTCCCGGCACCTGGATCGACGCCGACAATCTTGTTCTGTGTGACGACGATGATCTGACGTGTGCCGCCGATGGTCGTCAGGATCGGCGAGCCGTAGCCTGGTCCATCGCCCGGCCAGCTCCAGCGGATCGTGCCGGTGTTGATGTCGTACGCGGTCAAGGCACCGCGATCGTGCCCTCCGACGTGAAAGAGCACGTTGTTGCCGTCCACCATCGGCGAGAACGAATGGGTCGTGTAGAGCGGAACGAGGTCGCCCGCCGGCTTCTGCCACACCTGTTTCCCAGTCTGCGCGTCCCAGGCCGTGACGACTCCGGTCATCCCGATCGACAAGAGGCGACCGTTGACGAAGACGGGCGTCGACTTCGGACCCTGATTGTGCGACACGGCCGCGCTGTGCATCTTGAACGGGGCGTCGTACCCCGCGCGCCACAGCTCCCTGCCTGTCGCCACGTCGTGTGCGCTCATCCCCTCGTTCTCACCACGACGGGAGAACACGTAGACGCGATCGCCGACGATGATCGGACTCGCGTAGCCGGTGCCGACTTCAACCCGCCACTTCCGCACCAGGGTTTCGGGCCAGACCGACGGCACGGTGAACCCCGAGGCGACGCCCTGCCGGCTCGGCCCTCGCCACTGCGTCCAGTCGGCCGCGCCGCGCTGCGCGTGGATGGACGCCACCATGACGCTCGCCCACACCACCACGATGGCACCGCGGATCGCAACACTCATAGGACACCTCGCAAGAATCAAATCGTAACTTAGACTGAAGTGCACCTGCGCGAGCGCCGCTATCGACCATCGGGCGGTCAGCGCTCAGCAGTGGGCACCGGCGACAGATCACGGCTGACCGTGACGCCACCACGCGAATCGTCTGGCTAGAACGACAGCCTGGCGCCCAGCTGCATCTGGCGCGCCGAGGTCACGGTCGATCGGATACGGCCGAAGCTTGCCAGCGGGGCCTCATTGGCGGCCGCGCCGGCGAATGCAATGAGCGTCGGGTTCCCGAAGTTCGCGCGATTGAAGATATTGAAGACCTCGATCCGCAGGTCGAGTCGAACGCCACGACCGACCGACACACGCTTGATCGCCGCCAGGTCGACGGTTCGCATGTTCGGGCCCCGGAACGCGCCTCGGCCGCTCGTCCCCATCGTGCCCTGCGGCTGCAACACGAACGCGGACGGATCGAACCACTGGTCCGGACGGCCGATCACGGCGCTCTCCGGCGTCCGACCCGGCGCGAGGTCCGGCCGGTCGAGCCCCGAAGACGGCGCGATCGAGGGTGACCACTGCGAGCGCGACCAGTTGTTCTGCACGAACACCGTCAGCGGCTGGCCGCTCCGCATCGTGCTGATGCCGGTCACTTGCCAGCCGTCGAGCAGCGTTTTCGTCACGCCGCTGGTCCGGCGAGCAAACGGGACATCCCAGATCAGGTTCGCGACCCAGTTGTGCCGCGCGTCCCAGTCGGCCGGCCCCTTGTTGTAGCTCCGATCGAACTCGGGAAACGCGACCGTCGTGCCGTTGGTCGCGTCGGAAAAGAACGTAGACGCCTGAGTCGTGTCGTCGATCTTCGACAGGGTGTACGAAGACTGGACCGACAGGCCGTTGCGCCAGTTGCGCCGCAGCTCGACAATCATGGCGTTGTACCAGCTCTCGCCGTCGCTGCTCTTCAACTCGATCGTGCCAAAGTTTCGATTGGGTCGCGGCAGACCGGGCGCGAAGAATAGCCGTCCGTTGACTTCGGTGGGCGTCGGGACGTTGACGTCCATGTTGCGGAACAAGTGTTTCCCGCGCGAACCGGCGTAGCCTACGGTCGCGATCAGGCTTGCCGGCAACGAGCGCTGGACGCTGCCGTTCCACATATGCAGGCGGGGAACCTCGAGCTCCCACTGCACCGGGCGGATCGTGTTGCCGATACCTCGGTCGAACGGCGGCACCGGGAAGCTCGGGGTCGGGATGACAAAGCGTGGCGTGGATGGCGGATTCGTCACGGTAACAATGAGGTTCTGCTGGTTGTTCGTGTTGAAGTAGAGGCCGTAGCCGCCCCGAACCGATGTCGTGCCGTCGCCGAAGACGTCCCACGCACCGCCAAGACGCGGCGATAAGTTGAACGTCGACGGATTCTGGTAGAGCCGTCCCACGGTGGCCGCGGGATCGCTCAGCCTCAAGAGCGACGAGTCTCGACCACCGGTGTCCTGCGGCATCGTCGTCCCTTCGTAGCGCAGACCGGCATTCAGAGACACCCGCGCTGTGACCTGGTACGAGTCCTGCGCATACGCGGCGACGTAGGTCCACGGCCAATCGCGATTGATATCGCCTGAGGGTCCGAGGCCCACGAAGCGCGTGGCCCGGTTCTCCAAGAACGCCCGCACGTTTGCGAATGTGTAGATGCCGAGGCTGAAGGTCGGGTTGGTCATGAAGTCCCGATATCGCTCGACCGTCACGCCTGCTTTGAGCAAGTGACTGCCGCGTGTGTGCGTCAGGTCGTACTGACCACTGTAGACGTTCTGCGCCAGCCGGAGGTTCGCCGAGCTCTGCGGCCCGAACCGCTGCATCCCGCCGATATCGATGTCACCCACCAGCGCCCGCCCCTCTACGAAGGGCGGCAGCGGCTGGGCCAGATTGGCCTCGACGTTCTGCCCGATTCGCGTGCGACTGTAGCCGAATCGTGCCGTCTGAAACGTGCTCGAGGAGAGCACACCGCGGTACTCGAGCGTGGCGAATTGATTGGTCGAGATGAACGAACGCGGGAACTGCGGGTAGTCCGTCGGCAACAACTGCACCACGTCGTCGAAGGTATAACGGGCGAAGAACTGCGACGCGCCGAACTGGCGGTCCACCCGACCCTGGAAGAAGTTCTGAGCGACCGTCCGGTCGAAGTTGAACGTGTGCGTCGCCAGACCAGAGCCGATTGCCGGGCCGTTCGCGCGGGGAATCGCGTTCAAGAACGGACGGACCGCGTCATTGATCGTCGCCGGGCCGTCCGGCAGGATTCCGAGCCGCGCGTTGTCGTCCGGCACGAAGCTCGAGATCGTCTTCCCCAGGTTCTCGCGGAGAGCCTCGTATCCGATGAAGTAGAAGAGCCGGTCCCGGACGATGGGGCCGCCAACGGCGCCGCCGAACTGATTGCGTGTGAAGTTGGGCTGGCCGGTCACGTCGAAGTAATTCGGCGCGTCGAGCGCGTCGTTTCGATGGAACTCGTACGCGCTCCCGCGCACGGTGTTGTTCCCGGACTTCGTGAGCACGTTGATCTGTCCGCCGAAGTTGCGCCCGAACTCTGCGCTGTACGCGTTCGACTCGACGCGGAACTCCTGGATGGACTCCACGCCCAGCGCCGTGCCGGCAGCGCTGCCCGCGGGACCATTGGTGAAGTCGTTGAGCAGCGTGCCGTCGAGCAGATACACGTTGGACCGGTAGTCCTGACCGTTGACGCTCATGCCCAAGCCGTGGGCCACGACCGATCCGCCGTCGCGCGAGGGGTACGCCAGCACGCCCGGCTGCAGGAGCGCGAGGTCCGTGTAGTTGCGACCATTGAGGGGCAAGGTGGCCACCGCCTGCTCGCCCACGAGGTAGCTCAACTCGGAGGTCTGGGTGTTCACCGCCGCGACTGGGACGGTCACGTTGACTACCTCCGAGACCCCGCCGACCTCGAGCGTCATCGCCGGGAGGGACACCGCCTCGCCGACCGTAATCGTGATGTCGCTGCGGGAGACTGAACGGAATCCGGAGAGCTCGGCCCGCATCTCGTAGACGCCGGCGGGAAGCACGGCGAACACAAAACGCCCACTCCCGTCGGTGACAGTCGACCGGACCAGGCCGGTGGCAGGCTGGCGGAGCGTGACGTGCACGCCTGGGAGGACGCGCCCCGACGTGTCGAGAAACGACCCGTTCAACGTCGCCGTCGTTTGGGCTGTCGTCACCGGGACGCCGCTGACCAGCGCAATGAGGAAGGCACAACACGTCGCCAGTACACGGCCAGCGTGTGGGCGTCTCAGGCGCATGATAAGAACAGTGAGGCTGAAGCCACGGTAACGAGCATACCTCAACCCGGCGGGACCGCCAGCATCCCGACGCTGGCCGATCGCCCGCCGCGGCGTGCGCGGTCATGACGATGATTGGCAAGCGGGCGCCGCTCCCTTCTCGTGCGCGCCTCACACGTGTGGTCTGCCCTGATAGAGTGCGGAGGATGCGCAGCGTCCAGCGGTATCGGACCACGCTGTTCGTTCTCGCCGCGAGCGCCCTCTGCGCCGAGGGATGCGGTGGGCCTGCCGCACCGTCGACCGGCACTCCGTCTCCGTCGACAACCCGGGTGCTGATGGTGACGCACACCGCTGGGTTCCGGCACAGCTCGATCGACGTTGCCGAGCGCGTGCTGCCGGACCTGGGTCGAGCGTCTGGTGTGTTCACGGTCTCACATGCGCGAACGGCCGAAGACGTGCGTCAACTCATGACGCCGGCCGCGCTGCGTGATGTGGCAGCGATCGCCTTCGTCAACACGACCGGCGACATCGGTGTGCCGGACTTGCAGGCGTTCATGGACTGGATTGCCGAGGGCCGCGGGCTCATCGGGATCCACAGCGCCTCCGGTACCTATCACGGCCGCCCGGCGTACCTCGACATGCTCGGCAACGAGTTCCTCACCCACGGCGATCAGACAACGGTCGAAGCAGTCGTGGAAGCGACACAGCACCCCGCCGTCGCCCATCTCGGCCCACGCTATCGCGTGTTCGACGAGATCTATCGATTCGTCCGCAACAATCGCTCGTCCGTCATGCCGATCCTGACCCTGGATCGCCATCCAATGGACGGTCTCCCAGGTGCCGGCGAGCCAGCGGACCTGCCGCTCGCGTGGACACGGCAGCACGGACGCGGACGCGTGTTCTACACGGCCCTGGGACATCGCGACGAACTGTGGCGCGATGCCGACTTCCAGCGACATGTGCAGGGCGGCGTGCGCTGGGCGATCGGGGGCTAGGCGGCCGACGATTGGGGCGCGTCGTCGGGCGTGGACGGGGCGGAGAGACCTCGGTCCTCTCCGGGCGCGTCGATCTTGGCAGGCGCTGCCAGGTAAGGCCCACGCGCGATCTCGGCCGCCTCGAGCGGTGCCGCAAAGAAGTAACCCTGTCCGTAGCCACACCCGAGCTGCGTGAGGTACTGCACCTGCTCTTCGGTCTCGGTGCCTTCGGCCACCACATCGAGGCCCAGTGTCTTCGCCAGGCTGATGATCAAGTGCACGACCTCGCCCTGGTTCGCGTCGGGCCCCAGGCGGGCCACGAACGATCGATCGATCTTGAGCACGTCGACCGGGAACATCTGCAGATAGCTCAGCGACGAGTAACCGGTCCCGAAGTCGTCGATGCTCACCCGAACGCCCAGCGCGCGCAGTTCGGTCAAGACCGCCCATGCACGCCCGGGGTCTTTGATGGCCGTACCTTCGGTGATCTCGATGCGCAGCCGGTCCGAGGGGAATCCCGTGGCGGCGAGGATCTCCGCGATCCGGGACACGAGCGTCGGCTGCGCAAACGAATTCGACGATAGATTGACGCTGAGCGTCGCCAGGGACATCTTCGGAGTCGCGGCCATCCACTCACGGCCCTGGCCGCATGCCTCACGCAGGACCCACTCGTCGATCTGAGGGGCCAAGCCCACTTCGTCCGCCACGGCCAGGAAGTCGACCGGCGAGAGCAGGCCGCGATCAGGGTGCTGCCAGCGCACCAACGCTTCGAAGCCGACCACTTCGCGGTTCGAGAGGGACACAATCGGCTGATAGCGGACGCGGAACTCGCGTCGTTCGATCGCCTTCCGCAGCTCGGTCTCGAGTCGCAGGCGATGCACGGCGTTCGCGTGCATTTCCACGTCGGCCACGGCGAAGCAGTTCCCACCGCGCTGCTTGGCCGTGTACATCGCCAAGTCGGCGTCGCGCAGGATGTCCTCGGCGAACCGATGGGCGGCGGTGCAGACAGCGACCCCGATGCTCGGCATCGCAAAGACGTCTTCGCGTTCGACGCGGATTGGTTGTGTCGAGAGCCTCTGAATCCGCTCGGCGACACGCACGGCGTCGATCGGATCGCGAAGATCGTCCAGCAGGACTACGAACTCGTCGCCACCGAACCGTGCGAGGAGGCTCTCGGCGCGAAGGTCCAGCGACTCGCAAGGCGACACGCGCATCACGGCGTCGTCGCGTCGGACGACCGCCGCCAAGCGGTGCGCAAAGAGCAGCAACATGGTGTCGCCGGCACGGTGTCCAAGGCTGTCGTTGACGTGCTTGAATCGGTCGAGGTCGACGAACAACACAGCAAACGTATGATGCGGATACCGAGCGCGACGGACCATCGCCAGCTCCAGACGCTCCATGAACAGCGCGCGATTCGGCAGATGCGTGAGCGGATCATGGGTCGCATCGTGAATCAAGCGATGCTGCGCCGCGCGCAAGCTGGCACTCATCTCGTTGAACGCACGCGCCACCGCCGCCGACTCCGCCGGCCCGCGCTCCGGCAACCGCATCTCGAGGTTCCCCGCCGAAATCTCCGTGGCGGCCGCAGCGATGTCACGCAGCGGACGGCTGACGCGGCGGCTGGACAAGGCACCCACCACCAGCGAGACCCCCAAGACCACCAGGCCGGTCATCGCGAAGCGCCGATGGAGGCTGTCGATGAAGCGTTGCGTCGGCTGCCAATCGGAGAGCAACACGAGGCGGCCTGCCTCGCCGCCTAGTGTCGGTGTGCCAATCGGATACGACCCGGCGACATAGTCGCGGCCAGCGATCGGCTGCAGCTGCGCGAGTACGTCGGCCGGCGCCGCGCGTGCCAGCGCGACCAGTGCCTTGGTGTCGAGTGTCGTCGCGCGGTCGCCCAGACTGGTGGCCAGCA
Source organism: Acidimicrobiia bacterium (assembly GCA_016871175.1). Classification (GTDB taxonomy): domain Bacteria; phylum Acidobacteriota; class Vicinamibacteria; order Vicinamibacterales; family CAVVIG01; genus VFZL01. The sequence goes on from VFZL01000003.1 coordinate 187,677, forward strand.
CGCGCTCCTCGAACACCAGTACGGCCTCACACTGCGCCAGACGAGCAAGCTGTTGGGCCAGCTCATTGGTCAACCGATACCCGAGCGTCAGCGACCCCAGCACCTCCTCCGCGAACCGTGCGGGGACCGATACGGTCAGATAGAAGCCGCCGTCGTGCTCCACAATTCTGCCAGCGGAGGTCCCCGCGAGAGCGCCATCGACCGCCACCTGAAGTCGGCTCCCTTCGGGCGCCGCATCGCCCTTCCAGCCCGGGTGAGCCACCCACCCATCCCGTCGGGCCACGACGACAAACTGTGCTTGGAGCTCGTCGCGATACCTGACCGCCATCGCCTAGACGGTGGCGCGATCTTCCGCCAGCCGCGAGTCCGTCAAGTGCGCGCGGAAGACCGGGAGCTGCGTGATCAGCTCGGCCGCTCTCATCGCCGAGCGGGCGCGTTCTTCCAGTTGCGCATGGAACGAGCTCCGCGCGACATCGAGCTCCAGGGCGGCCCGATCACGGGATTGTGACGAGACGACGGTCGTGGTGACGACGAAGACCAAGGCGAGACCCGCAGTCAACAGGGCGGCCATGGTCAACGCCAGCCGCGTTTCGAGACGCGAGCGCCAGGGAGGGACGGCCTTGGACGCGTGTGGGCCCGTCATCGTCCACGCACCGGCTCCGCGAGCCCTCGCAGCTGCACGGCTGCGACCACCGTCGACTCGGTCGGCACGCCGACCGACTGGCTCGTCACGCGCGCGAGACTCTGCGAGCGACCCGGGACGACGGACCCAGGAAAAAACGAGACAGGCGATACCGCGGGCGGTGCCTTGCCGACACACCTTTCCGGTCATCGCAGGTCCACCTCAGCCGGTTGATCCGACACGACGCGCGGCCTCCGGGTCGTGCGCTCGCCGCCTGCGCGCGAGGCGTGATCGAAGGCATCGCGTCCCGCCATGACAATCCTGGCGACACGAGTCCCAGGGTCGCGATCGCAGCCAAACCCGCGACGCCGCCGAATCGTCGGGACATGTCTCCGGACCTCGTTTACGGTATCGGCGAAAAGGGCGTGGCACAGAGGTCAGACCTCTACACGGTTTCACGCAAACGAGCACGCGGATCGAGAGGCTCTTCGGGGGCTCCAGCCGCGTCGTCAATCGTTCAAATCTTCAATGAGAACTAGAACTTCTCTTTCCTGCGCCTCTGTGCTTGGGGTGGCCATGTCGCGCCTACCCCGATGCCGCTCCAGCCGATGGCGCCGCGGGTGACCGCGGTCGGGTTCGGGTCTGATGGGCTCCTGGTCCTTCGTGCAGCATCGTGGGGTCGAGCGCACCGAGGCGGTGGAGATCAATTTGGGGGATGTCGAGCTGGATTCCGCCGGTGGAAAGGCCCACAATCGAGGTATGCGAAGGACTTTGACGGCCGTCGGCATCGCCGCACTCATCGTCGCGCCGCTCGCGGCACAGGAACCGAGGCCCGTCCCCAAGAATTCCATCCGCGTGTCGATCCCAGGCTGCTCAAGGGGGCGGATGTTCATGGCGGGCCGGCCATCCGAGGATCAACCGGGCGGCTCCGCGGTCCCTGAGGGCACGGCCTTCCGGATGAACGGCCCGAAGAAGCTGATGGTCGAGATCAAGGGACACGAAGGAGCGCGCATCGAGGTCACCGGCCTGATGCGCCGCGGGCAGCCTCAACCAGGCGGCATCGGCGTTGGCGGCGTACGGGTCGGCGGCGGCCCACCCGTCGCGCCTTTGGGCGGCGGTGGCGTCACTGTTGGTGTGGGAGGCGCGCCGCCCGCGCTCATCGACGTCGAAGGCTACCGTGTGGTGCCGGGCGACTGTCCCACTCGCTAGGACACCTTCTGGCCGTCCACGCGGGTCGCTGTAGCTGGGTCGTTGCGGTCTTTCCGCCACGTGGGATGCGCGAAGTGAATCACCGCATCGCCGTTGTATGAAATGACCGCGTTGTCGAACACTATCCGGCCGATTCGCGTCCAGTTATTGAACGTCCGACGCAGCCGAAGCGGGGTGCCTGATATGCGCCCCTCGTCTGTCACGTCGATGGTGAAGGCGAGCGTCCGCATGGGGGTGGGATCGCCAGGATCGAAGATGTGCGCCATCACTTCGTCGCGCACATCGAGATCCTCCCCTGGGATGACCGGCTGGATCGTGTCGACGAGCAGCCGCATGAAGTCGGGTGCGCGCGTGGCCTGACCGGCGGGTTTCCCGAGCTCTGCGATCGGATACAGCTGCCGGATGGCCGGCTCGGCATCTGCTCGTCGGAAGGTCTTCGCCACGTGCACCCGGAGGGCACCAGCGGGACCGCGACGAAACACCGTGACGTCAGGCGCGTTCCGAAGCACGGCCTCGTTGATTGACGCGGTGCGGACGCCACCGATGTCCTCTTGCGTGATGAAGTTCGCGGTCCGTAGCTGCGCCTCATGATCCGGATCCCTCGTCGGAAACAGTTTTCCGACGAGGGACATCGAGCGGACGAGACCGCGGCGGTGCCCGTTTGCCCCGCTCGAATAGCAGCCGATGAGAAGGGCTCGACTACCCGGGGCGAAGTAACCGGTGTAGGGGTTGTTTGTCGTGATTTCCCAGCGCCCGGTCAGGCACACGCCATGCGGATGGAGGAAGCGCGTGAAGCCCTTGCGGTCGACGCCCCAGCGCAAATCGGCCGACGAGTCGAGGCTCCGTTCGCTGGCGCGCTGGAAGCGCGAAGGACCGGCGACCGACTTGTCGCCGAACACGGTCTCGATCGTGACGGGCTCGTCGGGCAGCGGCGGCTCTCCCGGTCGTCCCCACACGCGTTGGTAGGGGTTCTCGAAGAGCGCATTCACGACATCGCGGAATCGCGATCCCCGGTACTGGCGGTCCTCCTCGCGAAGCTCTTCTGAGCCGATGGCAGCGTGAGTCATGTCAAACGGTCTCCCAGCCAGTGTTCGGAGGCGACGGTCCGTACTATGTCACACTGCCGGTCTCACGGAGGTCGCGAGAGGACTATGCCGTCGGAGACTCGCCCTTTCTCACTGCACGTCGAGCAAGCTGTGCTGGATGATCTTCGTCACCGCCTTGCACGCACGCGCTGGCCCGATGAGCCCGTCGACGCGGGCTGGAGCTATGGCACGGACCTCCGGTACGTCAAGCAGTTCGCGACGTACTGGCGTGACGAATACGACTGGCGCCGACACGAGACCGCCGTCAACGCACTGCGCCAGTTCACCACGGACATCGGCGGCGCCACTGTCCATTTCGTTCACGAGCCGGGCAGCGGTCCCAATCCGTTCCCGTTGCTACTCGTCCACGGCTGGCCCGGCTCGGTGTGGGAGTTCAACAGACTCATCCCGCTGCTGACGGACCCCGCACGGTCGGGCGGCGACGCCGATGATGCCTTCAGTGTGGTCGCGCCGTCGCTCCCCGGTTACGCCTTCTCCCACGACCCCGGTCAGCGCTATCCGGTGGAAAGAATCGCGACGATGTTCTCGACCTTGATGGCTGACGTGCTGGGTTACCGCCGCTTTGGCACACAGGGCGGGGACTGGGGCGCGTTCGTCACATCGGTCCTGGCCTTTCAGCATCCGGAATCCGTCACCGGCCTGCATCTCAACCTGCTGCCGGTCCGACGCGATCCCGCCGTGCTGGAGAAAGCCAAGAGCGAGCCACCGGACAGCGACACGCGGCGCTACCTGGATCAGCTCAATCACTTCCTCGCCGAGGAAACCGGCTATCAGTGGATCCAGGGTACGAAGCCCCAGACGCTCGCCTTCGGCTTGAACGACTCACCGGCCGGGCTCGCCGCGTGGATCCTCGAGAAATTTCACGCCTGGTCCGACCACCAAGGCGATCTCGACTCCTATTTCGGTCGCGACGTGCTGTTGACGAACATCATGTTGTATTGGATCACAGGAGCCGTGGGCGCGTCGTTCTGGCCGTACTACGCCAGGCGACACGGCCCTTGGCCGATTCCCGACAATGCGAGCATTCGCGTTCCCATGGGCTACGCGGAGTTTCCCAAGGAGATCTTGACGCCGCCACGATCGCTCGCGGAGCCGATGTTCAGCGACATCCGCCGCTGGACGCGGATGGAGCGCGGCGGTCACTTCGCCGCGCTCGAGCAACCAGCGCTTCTCGCGCGCGAGATCCGCGAGTTCTTCCGGCCGCTGCGGTGAGAGCGCCCTGGCGCGACTGGAGTCCTCGTCCAGGGATTCGTGGCGGAGGCCTCGGGACGAAGACTACCGCGCCATGTAGGTCTTCGAGAATCCGTTGCGACCGTTGGTTACGGTGAAGGTGCCGTCCGATCGGACGGACGCGCGAATCCAGTGGCCTTGGCAGGTGGCGGTCTCCTCCAGATTCGCAATCATGTCCGGGGCCGTATTCGCGATGGGATCGCGTTCCATGAGCGAGAGGTGTCCCTGCCAGATGCCCTCGATACCGGGCGACTTCGCGATGCGCCCATAGTGTTGCGTGGCCGGCTTCTGTACCCCAGGCGACGGTCCGCCCAGACCCTTGCGAGGGCCGTTGTTGATGATGACCACCTGCGGCGCGAGCGCGTAGAGCAGCCCTGGGGCGCCGGCACCGTCGAGGGCACCATGGCGTCCAGCCTGCCAGATCGTGACTCGCCCGATCTTGTGCACCGGACACGCCAGCGCCATCTCGCGTTCCCAATCGAGATCGGCGAGGTCGACGAACCGGAACTTCCCGTACGTGAACAACGCACCCACCATGTACTGGTTCTCGGGACCTTCCGCTGGCCTGTTCTCGGCGGTCGCGCACAAGGAATTCGGACCGCCGCCGCTGAGCGGTTTGTCGATGAGCTTCCCGCCGGATGCGATGACGTCGATCTGCACGTCGTTCATCGGAATGGTGTCGCCAGCCTGGACGACCGTGCGCTTGGACCCGCAGACGCTCATGTAGCGGTCGTACCATTGTTTATTGACGGGCTCGACGAAGTCGCCGCGGTCGAAGCAGCGCTCGATCGGGACGAGCTTCGCCAGCGCCTGCAGGCCACCCACGTGATCGGCGTGGTAATGGCTCATCACGAAGCGATCGATACGCTTCAGACCGGCCATCTGCACGACCGCCGCGATCCGCCTGGCATCGCGGCCGTCCACCTCCCAGCCGGCATCGTAGAGCAACGACTCGCCAGACGGTGAGATCACGAGCGTGGCGGCGCCACCCTCGACGTCGACCCAGTAGATGTCAAGCGTGCGTGGCTGTGCCCTCATCGTCACCGTGAGCAACACGAGACACGCGCCGACCATCACCGAAAGGAGAACAGGCTTGGCTCCAACCATGACGGCAGCAATATGACACAGTTTCGACCGCTTCGGCGGGACAGCCCGGCAAGGTCACGGTCGGCGCCGCCCACGCCGAGCGAACCGAGGGCCACCCATTCCAGATGGCCCTCGAACGATACGTTGGGGGACGATGACCTACGAAAGAACGACCGCGCTGAGGTAGTGGCCGAATTTGCCTGGTTCCTCTCTGGTCTGCGTGATGAGCAGCGGATCCAGACTCCCGTTGTAGCTCTTGACGTGGACGTTCACAATCGTCGTGAACGCTGGCTTCGCGACGCCGGGCGCCTTGAAGTAGAGGGTGACGGTGTCCTTGGCAGCCCCCTTGGGGACATTCGGGCAGTCGACGGTCAGGGACGGCTCCCATGGTCCCGTGTCGGACTCTCCCACCAGCGCGCCATTCAAGCCCTCGATCTCCAGCTTGACGTCGGTCATCTTGAGGTTGCCGTTGTTCTGGACCCTCGCCTTGAACGTGGCTACGTCATTGACGTTGAGCACCTGCCCGGGCACGTCGACATCGACAATGTCGAGGGACACGCTGTCCCTGATGTAGCTCTCCACCGCATCCGCGAAATCCTGAAAGAACGCCATTCCGACCTCCTGGGTTTGCCAGCGCGCCGGCTCGCGGAACTTCCGCGTCGACGGCTGACGTGTTCCTGTCAGGAGATACGCAACAGCGCCTGGAACCAGGACACCGACGCCGTCCGAGCGCGGTCTCGAACGCGACCGCGTCAAGCGCCTCGCGCAGATCCGGCTCGGGCGTCAGCCGGAACGTCGTTCAAGGGAACGGCGTGCAGGTCTGCGCTATGGGGCCCGTGATGTGAAGGCGAGCCCGTCCCCAACCGATGACCTAGTACGAGCCATTGAGGTGCACGGGTGATTCTCCTCATTGAAGATGACGATGCCACGCGCGACGTCATGGCGGCGGTGCTGCGCTACGGTGGGCATGCCGTGCAGACCGCCGCGAACGGCCGGGAGGCCCTCGCCATGCTCGAGGGCGACTTGCCCTCCGTCATCTTTTCCGACCTCGACATGCCCGTGATGAGCGGATGGGCCTTTCGTCGATTCCAGCTCGGCTCCGCTCGCCTTCGGGGCATTCCGTTCGTCATCGTGTCCGCCATGTTCACGGTGGAGGAGGATGGGCGCGAGCTTCTAGCCGCGACGACGCTCCCTAAGCCGGTCGAGGCGGCCGACCTGCTCGAGTGCGCGCGGCGGTTCGATCAGCCTGCGCCAGCACCGCCTTAGAAGGTCCGGAGGCGTCGAACACGAGCGTCTGGCCGGCCTGCGTACCACGAGTGATGCGGGAGGGGAAATGGGCGGTTAGCACCCGTGGTGACGGGTGTCGTCGATGGTGCGGAAGAGAGGATTTGAACCTCCACTGGGTTGCCCCAACTAGCTCCTGAGGCTAGCGCGTCTGCCGTTCCGCCACTTCCGCATGTGATGAAAACGCCCAGGCAGAGCCTCTGATTATACAACGACGGTCAGTGCGTTCCTGCCGATCGTCACCGTGTTGTCGGGACTGGCCGCTTTCCTCCCCAACCCCGCCCTTGCACAAGAGCCCGACCAGGCCCACCCGGGGCCCGGCCTAGTGCGATCGCACTCGCTCGAAGCGACGCTCCTGGCCGGGCATGCGGTCGGGCGGCAGGACATGCATGAATTCCGGATACTCGAGCGGTAGGCGGCTCACTGCGTCCAGCGCCTCGAGATCGTCTGTGGACAGCACGACGTCAATCGACTTGAGGTTGTCCTCGAGCTGCTCCTGCCTGCGCGCACCAATGATCACGCTCGTCGTCACCGGTTGGGCGAGCAACCACGCCAGCGCGATTTGTGGCACGGTCGCGTTGTGCACCTGGGCGATCGGTCGCATCACGTTGACGATGTCATAGGCCTTGTTCTTGTCGATGGGCGGGAAGTCGAAGTTGGCCCGTCGTCCGCTCGGATCGACGCCCTCGCGCGTAAACTTGCCGGAAAGGAATCCACCAGCCAGCGGACTCCAGACGAGCAGGCCGAGCTGCTGATCCTTGAGCAGCGGAACGATCTCGCGCTCGAGCTCTCGTCCGGCCAGCGAGTAGTACGACTGCGTGCAGCGGAACCGCTCGAGCCCTTCCGCCCGGGAGATCCCGATCGCCTTCATCATCTGCCACGCCGACAGATTCGAGCACCCGATGTAGCGCACCTTGCCGGACCGCACGAGGTCGTCCAGCGCGCGGAGCGTATCCTCGACGTTCGTCAACTGGTCATGGCGATGGATCTGATAGAGGTCGATGTAATCGGTACCGAGTCGGCGAAGGCTGTCTTCGATGGCTTGCAGAATGTGCAGGCGCGACAGCCCAACGTCGTTTGGCCCGGACGCCATGCGCCCTCGGGCCTTCGTGGCGAGCACGACACTGTGGCGACGACCGTGAAGCGCCTTGCCAACCATCGTTTCAGACTCGCCAGCCGAGTACACGTTGGCGGTGTCGATGAAGTTGATGCCCGCGTCGAGCGATCGATGCACGATCGCGTCGACGGCCGCCTGATCGAGGCCACCGATCACTTCCCACATCTGGCCGCGACCGCCAAACGTCATCGCGCCCAGGCACAATTCCGAAACGAACACACCGGTGTCGCCTAACAATCGGTATTTCATCGGCAAGCTGCCTCGTCGCGGTTCTGATGGTGGTCGGGGCCAACCCGGTCTGCCAGGCCTTATTGAACAGCCTTCGTCCCCATCGCCTCGTCGACGGTGAAGGACCACTCCATGTTCTTCGCTTCAATCACCGCGAAGAACACGCGCGGATCCTCGTTGACGTACGCCGTGTCCGCTCCAGGCCCCTTCTGATCGACGGCCACCTGGAGCGGCCGCCCTGAGATCGAGCTGTGAATGGTCAGCTGGAACGTCCCGTCGGCCGGGCCTTTCGCCTCCCACTTCACACGCAGCGCACCGGTCAACCCCGTAAACGACTCGGTCTGGATGCTCTGCTTCCCCGACCACGAGCCGAGACGCTCCCAAACGGTCTCCGACTTCGGCTTGGGCTTCGGCTCGCCCCGCCCAGCCGTTTCGGGGTCTTTGGGAGGTGCCGTGCTGGCGCCGTTGCTCGGATAACTTTTGGGAGGATCAGAGAGGGTCTGCGAGCCTGACCGGAGTCGGTCTTCTCGACAACCAACGAACAGGAGGGCCAGGAGGAATAGAGAAGCGATCTGAATCATTGGCCGAAGGTCGTTACTCACTGGACTGGCTGAGGTCGCCCCGGTCCCCGGCCTTATGCGACCGGGGACCGGGGACCTTTGACTAACGACCAATGACCGATGACTACGTCGTAGTCGCCGCCGTGGTGCCGCGGAGCGCGCGCATGACCAGGTTCCGCATCAGCGGCACCTTGTAGCCGTTGTAGCGCAGCGGCACCGCGCCCTCCACCGCCACCTCGCCGGCCATCTGCGCCGTCTCGT